>PMSN01000012.1 GCA_003167555.1 Spartobacteria bacterium | reverse complement strand
CGCCCTACGAATCCTACAAACCCGATGCCATGAGACCGGCTCTCAAAATCGAACCGACAGAACGACCCGTTCTAAAACGGTTTCCCGTCGATCGCGCCTTCGCCGATACACGAGCGCACATCGTCACGTTCCCGAGTCCTTTAGCGGAGCATGAGTGCGCCAGCACCTTGTATGTGGCGCGAACCCTCAGGGCCACGCTTGACACACCGCGTCGATTCTGAGAAAAAGTACGCGACATTAAGTTTGTCAGGCGTCCCAAGCACCTGCTCTCTTCACCGGGAAAATGCGGAAGGGGTTCAAGAACGAGAAAGGATTGCTTATGAGGGTCATCGCATGGACAAATCGGGGCGCATATCTGGTCGCGGGCGCGGCCGTGATTCTCGCCGTCTCATTCGAGCGGTCTCTGACCGGCCGGACCCGCGGGCCCACCTCTCCTGCTGTGCATGAAGTTTATGCAGCAGGAAAATTGCCGGATCCGCTGGTGCCATACGCCGGCGAAGCAACAGCCGCGGCCACGGCAGTCAACGTCACCCAGCATCACAACCATGATTCGCGCGACGGTCTTTACATTGACCCCGCGTTCACCCAGGCCGCCGCCGCCAATCTGACGCGCGATCCAAACTTTAACGGCACGATCGTTGGCAACGTTTACGCGCAGCCACTTTACATCGAGGGCGGCCCTGGCTGCAGGGCAATGATCATCGCCGTGACAGAGTCGAACAATGTTTATGCGCTCGACGCGGCAAACGGCAGCATCATCTGGCAACGCAACGTCGGCATACCCGTGCCGGTAGCCAATCTCCCGTGTGGCGACATCAATCCGCTCGGCATTACCGGCACCCCCATCGTGGATTTTGCTTCGCGCTCACTCTTCTTCGACGCCATGACTACACCCGATGGTGGCACGACCAAGAAACACCTCATTTTTTCCCTGAACGTCGACACCGACGCCATCAATTCCGGTTGGCCGGTGGATGTGGATGCCACCGCCGTGTCGGGAAGCACCACCTTTACCTCCTCGGTCCAGAATGAGCGTGGCGCGTTGGCCATCGTGAATAACGTTGTTTATGTCCCGTATGGCGGACATTTCGGCGACTGCGGGAATTACCACGGCTGGCTCGTCGGCGTGCCAATAAACAACCCTGCGAGCGTAACCGCATGGGCCACTCCCGTGACCGGCGGTGGCGCCTGGGCAGTCAGCGGCGTTGCCAGCGACGGAGCAACTCCATTTATAGCTACGGGGAACACTTTTGGTGCGACCGCATGGAGCGGTGGTGAAGCGATCATCCGCTTCCAATCCGGTCCGGTGTTTAGTGGTGTCACCAATGATTACTGGGCGCCCAACAACTGGAAAACGCTCGACAACGGTGACATCGACCTGGGTGGGTCCGGCGCATTGCTCGTGGACGTTCCCGGCGCCACGCCTTCTCAGCTTGTGGTTGCACTCGGCAAAGATGGAAATGCGTATTTGGTCAATCGCAGCAACCTCGGTGGCGTTAGTAACCCAGTCGCGCAGTCGCACGTTTCCAGCAACCAGATCATTCAAGCGGCAGCCACCTACCGGACTAGCTCGGGCACCTATGTAGCTTTTCGCGATAGCAACACCAATCTGACTGCTTTTCATATCAATCCCACCAATCCGCCCACTATCACGAGCGCGTGGAGTGTAAGCCAGAGCGGGCGCGGCTCACCCTTCGTTACCTCCACCGATGGCGCCAACGACGTGACTGTATGGGTGGTCGGGTCCGAAGGCGACCAGCGCTTGCACGGTTACGACGGTGATACCGGCAAGGTCGTTTACGCCGGAGGCGGCGCTAACGAGCTAATGACCGGCACCCGCAGATTCAATACCGGCATCGCAGCTCGCGGGCGCGTCTATATCGCCAATGACAACAAGGTTTATGCTTTTACTCTGTCGACCCCGACGCCGGCGCCAAGTCCAGCTGCCACTTTGCTCAATATTTCCACGCGAATGCGCGTCCTGACTGGCGACCAAGTGCTTATCGGTGGTTTTATCATCACGGGAAACGACCCAAAGAAGGTTATTATTCGCGGGATGGGCCCTTCGCTCAATGGGGTTGGCGCTACTTTGTCTGATCCGACTTTGGAACTCCATCAAGGCAGCATGACGCTAGCCACCAACGACAATTGGAAGATCAACGATCAGACCGGCCAATCACAGGAAGCTGACATCCGCGCCACGACAATTCCTCCGGCTAATGATTTGGAATCGGCCATCCTGACAACTCTTACTCCAGGGCCATATACCGCAATTCTTGCGGGGAAGAATGGAGGAACGGGTGTCGGCCTGGTCGAGGTGTATGATTTGGGACAAGGCGCGAACTCCCAGCTGGCGAACATCAGCACGCGGGGATTTGTGGACACAGCCGACAACGTCATGATCGGTGGGTTGATCGTCGGAGGAGGAACCTGCAGCACTCCTGCCAAAGTGATTGTGCGCGGACTGGGGCCATCGGTTCCGGTAACCGGCGCCTTGGGCGATCCAACCTTGGAATTGCACGACGTAAATGGCGCGACGATTGCGACCAACGACAACTGGAAGTTCGATGATCAGACCGGCCAATCCCAGGAAGCCGCGATTCGCGCCACCACAATTCCGCCACCTAATGATTTGGAATCGGCCTTGATCGCCACTCTAGCTCCTGGCAACTACACCGCGATCGTCCGCGGCAAGAACAACACGACGGGTGTGGGGCTGGTCGAGGTCTACAATCTCCAATAGGGTGGGCTACCACGCTAATACTCGAAATCGGGAGCGCGATTGAGCTGCGCCGCCCTACGAATCCTACAAACCAGATGCCATGAGACCGGCTCTCAAAATCGAACCGACAGAACGACCCGTTCTAAAACGTTTTCCCGTCGATCGCGTTTGCCGCCTCGGTCTCGTCGCCGGCATTCTAATGCTGGCCGAGACTCTTAGTAGTGCGCTCGCCTCCTCCGGGGATCTTTACGTCTCGGACTTCGGCAATGGTTTGGTTTTGAAGTTTGATGCCGCTGGGACACCGACCACGTTTGCATCCGGTCTAACCGGTCCGTTCGGCTTGGCATTTGATCGCGGCGGCAACCTCTTTGTCGCGGATAAGGATACCAACTCAATTTTCAAGTTCACGCCTGCCGGCACCAAGAGCACGTTCGCCTCTGACTTAAACGTCCCAACGGCGCTCGCCTTTGACGCAGCGGGCAACCTCTTTGTCGCAAATTTCAGCGGTAACGCCATTCTCAAGTTTGCTCCCGACGGCAGCAAGGTCACGTTTGCCTCGGGATTGAGCAATCCATCAGGGCTGGCATTCGATGTCGCCGGAAACCTGTATGAGTCGGACTATGCGAGCGGCATGATTTTTAAGTTCACGCCTGCCGGCATGAAGACGATGTTCGCGTCTGGGCTTGGACATCCGGAGGAAATAGCTTTCGACTCGGACGGGAATCTTTTCGTTGGTGAGTTCAACACAGGCTCAATTCTTAAATTCGGACCCGGCGGCGCAAAGACCACTTTTGCTTCAGGTCTGAGCGGTTCTTGGGGCCTCGCGTTCAACTCGGCCGGCGATCTCTTTGAAGCTGATAGCACAAGCGGAATGGTTCTCAGGTTTACGCCTCAAGGCGCCAAAACGACTTTTGCCAGCGGGATTGGAGTGCCCACCTTTCTCGCTTTTGAGCCGCCGAGTGGCATGCCCCTCAATATCTCCACGCGAATGCGAGTTCTGACCGGCGACCAGGTGCTCATCGGTGGTTTTATCATCACAGGATCCGACCCCAAAAGAGTAATCATTCGCGGGATGGGTCCTTCCCTCAATGGCGTTGGCGTCACTTTGTCCGATCCGACTCTGGAACTCCATCAAGGCAACACGACGCTAGCTACCAACGACAACTGGAAGATCGACGATCAAACCGGCCAATCGCAGGAAGCTGCCATTCGCGCCACGACAATCCCCCCTTCCAACGATTTGGAATCAGCCATCGTGATAAGTCTTAGTCCGGGGTCGTATACCGCGATCCTAGCGGGTAAGAATGGAGGAACGGGCGTGGGTTTAGTCGAAGTGTACGATCTCGCGCAAGGCGCCAATTCCAAGCTGGCGAACATTAGCACTCGTGGATTTGTGGACACAGGTGATAACGTCATGATCGGCGGCCTGATTGTCGGGGGCGGCGACGGTACTGCCAAAGTGATTGTGCGCGCGCTTGGACCATCGGTTCCCGTCCCCGGTCCTTTGGGCGATCCAACCTTGGAATTGCACGACGTAAATGGCGCGACGATTGCGACCAACGACAACTGGAAGATCGATGATCAGACCGGCCAATCCCAGGAAGCCGCTATCCGCGCCACGACAATTCCTCCACCTAATGATTTGGAATCGGCCCTGATCGCCACGCTGGCTCCCGGCAACTACACCGCGATTGTGCGCGGGAAGAACAACACAACCGGCATTGGGTTGGTGGAAGTTTACGACCTGCAATAGCGCAGGCGAAATTGTGTCACCTGACCTCGGTTCGCCGCGCCGATGTCACCCGTTCCTTCCCGGTAAACCCCTGAGCCACCTCCTCCCCGGCGGCGTCTTTGCCATGTGGTCGGACGATCCGCCCGACGAACAATTCTTTCACGCGCTCGCGATTGCGCCAGCACCGTGTATGTGGCCCGAGCGGCAAGATTACTGTGAGATCGTCTCCCCGACCCGGATGAGCTTTAGCGTTGGGCGGTTGTCCACGGTGCCAGCGCCGATTTTTTTTCTTGGTATTTCATAGCCTCGAAACAGCAATCATGGTAAAAAGAACCGTGCCTCCGTTTCTCCCCAAATGTTCTTAACCCAAACTGCACGAAACTCGGATTCATATCGATGAAATATCTCATCGATACCAACGTTTTCATTCCTCTCGAACCGACGGGACCTAACGATGTCGGTGCCTTGACGTCCAGGGCCACTTCTTTCGCACAAAGGGCGAATCGCGCGGGATCGTCGCTTTTTGTGCATCCCGCCCAGACCAGGGATATATCAAACGATGAGAATAATGAGAGGCGACGACTTCGGGAGACGCTGCTTGGAAAATACCCGGTCTTACCAGAACCGCCTTCCACTCAACGTATAGAGGGAGTGTTAGGCTCGCCAGCCATCGATAGTAACGATTGGGTGGATCACCAATTACTCGCCGCCCTTCACGCCGATGCGGTCGACTATTTGATTACCGAGGACGCTGGCATTCATCGAAAGGCCAAACGGTTAGGGCTGCAACACCGTGTTACCTATGTCGCTGATGCTATTGCAGCGCTGGATGCCCTATTCGATACACTGCCCGCCAACCGGCCAGCCATCGAGGACCTTAAAGCACACAGCCTTGATAACGAAGATCCCATCTTTCTGTCGGTTCGAGCAGAGTATCCAAGCTTCGATAAATGGCTGATCAAGTGCAAACGCGAACACCGCCAAGCATGGGTGATACGCGCACCCGACAATACCTACGCGGCTGCTTCGATCGTAAATCGAGAAGATCGGACGGATATTGGGCCAGGCGGGAAGACATTAAAGATTTGCATGTTCAAGGTCTCTGATGTTCACAGCGGCTTCCGATATGGCGAACTGCTACTACGCCAAGTGTTGCATCACGCGGAGCAAAATGCGTTCGTGTTTTTGTTCGTAGAGGTTTTCCCACGTCACCAAGCGCTGATCGCACTCTTTGGAGAATTTGGATTTTTTGATATTGGAATTAACACCGACCGTGGCGAACTACGCTTAGGAAAGAAATTAACTTTCACAGATGAAGACTTGTCCACATTAGATCCGCTGGAATTCAACAAACGGTTTGGCCCGTCAGCGATAAAATGGACGAATACTCCGGGATTTATTATCCCGATTAAGCCGAAATACCACGACATGCTCTTCCCCGAAGCAACCCCGCAGATCCAATTTTTCGAGGGCCAAACCCCGTGTGGCAACGCCCTTCGGAAAGCGTACCTGTGCAATTCCGGCTCACGGGAAATTACGCCGGGAGCAATCCTCGCATTCTACCGCTCGGAAGATGTAAAAGCCCTAACTGTGGTGGGAGTCGCAGAGGAAACGCTTATCTCCGACAGCGCGACTGACATTGCCCGGTACGTCGGCAAGCGAACGGTATATCCCTTCCGAGAGATTGAACGCATGTGTGAAAAGGAGGTGCTCGCGATTTTGTTCAGGCAGGCTCGGGTGCTCGGGACCCCAATAGTTCTCGACATCTTGTTGCGAAACAGAATTATCGCTGCAGCTCCGCAATCAATCACTAAAATTAACCTTTCTGCGCGAAGATGGATTCAGACTCAACTTCAGTAGCACTCTTAGCCATCAAACCGCGTTTCGCAGACGCGATAATCGCTGGCGAAAAGAAAGTCGAGTTTCGAAAGACGCGATTTAGTCAACCGCCTCGGTACATCGTCCTTTATGCGAGCACACCTGTGCAGCAAATTGTCGCATTCTTTGAAGTGGCCTACATCAAAGAGCGTACACCGATTGGCCTATGGCGAGAATTCCGAAATGTTGGAGCTATCGAGTACTCTGAGTTCTCGAAGTATTACGGGACTCGATCGACCGGCTACGCGATTGTAGTCGGCGCGGTTTGGAAGCTTCGCAAACCTGCAGCTCTGCGTAATATTCTTCCTAAGAATTCTGTTCCGCAGAGTTTTTGCTATTTACGATTCGATACGATTGTGCGGTTGCTGAAGACCCACAGCGGACGTCGTTAGGGTCTCGTCGTTCACCCAGAAACATGGTCGGATATTCTCCATCCGGCCGCTTCGATTTCTAATTGCTGATGTTTGTCCTCTGATTTCCGGCTTCCTCTACCCCCCCACCGTCACGCTCACCGGTTTGCTCCACTGGCCGACGCGGGAGTCGCCGACGCGGTAGATGGCGCGGTAGGTCCACTTCGTGGGCGTGGCCGGGAAGGGCGTGGTGTCGGTGTAGTTCGGCGTGGTGTCGAAGGTGAGCAGGACGAAGCCTTTGCCGTCGGCGCGGTCGACCTCGATTTCGCAGATGTCGAGATACGCGCCCTCGCCGCCCCAGCCCCAGCCCCAGCCGACGTTGACGTGGGTGCCGCTGATGTCGGCAGTGATGTCAGGCTGAATGGTGGTGAGATCGGGGCCGGTTTGTTGCGCGCCTTCGATGCCGAGGGCCTGGCCGATAGCGGTATTGTAAGCGGAGCTGCCTTTGATTTGTTTCACCAGGGCGCGGAAACGGATTTCGATGCCGGGGGCGACGGGAGGCACGGCAGTCGGAAAGACCGGCGCGACCGGCGCGACGCTGGGCGGAAGATCGCCGCCTGCGCGGACGAGGTCTTTCCAGCCGGTCCATTGCAGGCTGCCGTTGCGCATCAATTTCTGGGAGGCAAGCACGTCGCGAGCCGGTCCCCTTCCGCATCCTCTCACAAATTCGTTATGCGTTGGGGAACCCCGGAACTCCTCTCGGACGCGCAAGTGGCGCGGATCCAGAGGCGACAAAAAGAGCTCGGTCTAACGAGCGATCAATTTCTTGAGCGATTGAAACAGGCGCTCAAAGAAGGGGCGGGCGTTGTGCAGTCGCACTCCGCCGTGAAGATGCGGCTCGATCGCATCTTCTATTCGCGCATGCGCCGCCCGCTGAGCGAGACGACCAAGTTCGCGCTCGCCCACACCCTGGGGTGGACGCTGCTGGAGTTTGAAAAGGCGATCGCGGGAAAAAATGAGGATCTGATCAGAGCGCGGCAGGAAACGAAACAGGGAGCGGCGAACGTCACAAAATAAGTCTCGACAGGTTTCCGCAGTCCCGGTAAAAACCAAGCCGATTGACTAACCGCCCTTTGCAAGTCAACCCAGCTACCTTGGTCCAGTGCTTATCTGCCGCCCGATTTAAGGCGGCGGCTCGCAGCTTTCAGTTGATCCTCTTCGCGGCGCTTCTCTTCAGCGGCGGAGACCTATTGGCCATCACTCCTGTCGCGCCGGATGTAAAGGCCACGCAGACGGGCGCGTTCCCGAGCCATCCCGATGGTCGCGCGCGGGAAGGCGACACCATCGATTATACGACCATCATCTCGAATACGACGGGAACCGCGGGCGTCGATCATCGTCTGGCAATTGACGATTTCTCGGTCACGGCGAAGACCTCGAATACGGTGACGGTGAATGCCGGCCCGGATATTGATGCCAACAATAACGACTACCGGCGGATCCAAAATGCACTCAACGCAGCGGTCAGCGGTGACACGATCATCCTTAACGGCACGTTTGATTTTACCCAGCCGTTCGCGGCGGCCGCGTGGGCGCTCGGGAATGACAACACCGCCGGCACAGGCGACGACTACGAGGTCCTTGTCACCACCGGCCTCAACAATATTACGCTCACCGCCAACTCGCTCGGTGCCGCCACGATTCAGGGACCGGGCGATCTGGCGGCCGTCAACCTCGAGGCGTTTCTGGTCTTTGACTCTTCCCTTTCCGGAGCCAGCCAGGGCTGGACGATCTCGAATCTGCGCATTCTCGACTTCGACCTCTCCATCGGAATGTTTGCGGTCGGCGTGAGCGACTACAACAACACCACCATCACGAACAATTTCATCCGCATTCCGACCGATCTCAACGCCACCGTGGCGCCAGCCGACGTCAGCCAGAACATCGGAATCAACTTCAGCTTTGGCACGAACCAGACGATCTCCAACAACAGTTTCCAAATCGCGGGCGACGGCGTCAGCGACACCGGCGCCGGGAACTTCTCCACCAGCGTCGCCATGCAGTCCAATCCCAGCGGTGGAAACGTCTACAACGGCCTGAACATCTCCAACAACGTTATCCATGTGCTCAATGCACAGTCGGCCAACCCGGAAGTGATCATCGGGATCTGGGAGAACGGCAGCGCGCACACCAGCAACATTACGATCTCCAACAACAGCTTCATCAACGACGCCGTGGGCAATAGTCCGTCGCTCAACCTCGAGCGTGCCTTCCGCGTGACCTCGCATTCGTCGGCGACCACGACCGTCACCTACAGCGGCAATACGGTCAATGGCGCGAACATCGGATACCAGTGGCTTGCCGGATCGAACTTCTCCGGGAATCTGGCCGTGCGATTGATTGACGACACGATCACGAACTGCGACACCGGCGTGCTCGTGCAGTCGAACGGAGTTGCCCACCTCGAGACCGATGTCATCACCGGCAGCGGCGCGGGCGGCGGCGTTCATATTGTCACTGGCAAGCTGGCTGGATTCGGCGCGAATCCGAACGGGATCGACCACAGCTTCGTTTCCGGAGGCTCGGGCGATGGAGTGCTGTTCGACGCTACGGCGACCACCCTCCCCGCAATTATCATCATCGACAATGATCTGAGCAACAACACAGGCTTCGGGTTGAAGAATCTGACGGCGAATCCAGTCACCGCCTTGACCAACTACTGGGGCAGCAACCTCGCAGCGAACGTCGCCGCCAAGGTGAGCGGTCCGGCCACCTTCGATCCCTGGCTCGCCAGCGGAACCGACATCAGCGCCAGCACCGGCTTCCAGCCGTTCATCTACGCCACGACCACGACGGCCGCGAACCTGACCACGCTCGCCGGCACCGCGGCCGCCGATACCGGCTCGATGCTCAACACGAGCCCGGTGACGTTGACGATGGATGGCGATACCGGATTCGTCCCCGTCGCGCAGCTCCTCAATGTCTCCATCCAGCTCGGCAACAGCGACGACGTCTTCACGCTCGACCAGACCGGCATCCCGACCACCTTTGACGGCGGCGCAGGCAATGACACCCTCATCGGCACCAACGTCCCACAAACGTGGAACATAACCGGTGCGGGCAGCGGCAATATTCCGGGGGCCGCGAGTTCGTTTTCTAGTGTTGAGTCTTTGAGTGGCGGCACGGCCGCGGACTCCTTTGTCTTTGGAGCCGCCGGCAGTATCGCCCAGAAGATTGACGGCGGCCTGGGCGCCGACAAGCTCGACAATTCCGCGATTTCCGGGGCGACCATTACGCCGACAGGGCCGGGGACGCTTGATGGTCAAAAGGGAACAGCTACGGGCATCGGCGCCGGCTTTGACAACATCGACGACTTTTTCCGGTCGCCATCCTCCTTGTCGGGAACAAAGACAGTAACGGGCACATTTCAGCCGGGGGGATCGATCACCTATACGGTTGTACTGTCGAACGCGAGCGCCCTGGCCCAGCACGACAATCCGGGACATGAATTCAACGACATCCTCCCATCCAGTCTTACGCTGGTTTCGGCTAGTGCGACCAGCGGCACCGCGATCGCGTCATCGAACACCGTCAGCTGGGATGGCATAGTGCCCGGAGGCGGTTCGGTTACCATCACCATTTCTGCGACAATCAACAACAATGCGGGCGGCACCAACATCTCGAATCAAGGCTCGATCGCCTACGACGCAGACGGCAACGGCACCAATGAGGCATCGGCCGTGACCGACGATCCGGGTGTGGCAGGCGCCGGCAACCCGACCATCTTTCACGTGAACGGCGCTCCGACGATCACCACCGCCGGCGTTGCGCGCACCGCTGGAAGCGCCAGTGTCAATTCTACCATTGCTCAAGTTGATGACGCTGAGGATGCCAGGAATACCCTGGGTGTTACGGTCAACAATGGCTCCAGCGCTACAGTGACGGGTGTAACTGTATCTAACCTGAGCGTCAATGCGTCCGGCGTGGTAACAGCCGATGTCGTAGCGGCCTGCGGCGCGAGCAGCGCGAACTTCACCTTGAAGGTAAGCGACAGCGGCGGCCTAAGCAACACGGCAACACTTACCGTAACCGTAAATCCGAATACCGCGCCGACATTGACTTATAGCACTGCTTCGGTGGCAAACGGCGGCTCGACGTCGATCAATCCGGCGACCGGGCCGAGTGATAACGGAAGTGTTGCGAGTATCGTTGTTCAATCACAGGGAACCTACACGGGAACCATCTCGGTGAATAACTCAACCGGTGTTGTTTCGATCAGCAACGCGGCGCCGATCGGATCGCATACGATCACGATCCGTGCGACCGACAACTGCGGCACGACGACCGATGCGACCTTCACGCTGAATGTAACCAACAACGCACCGGCCATTACGGCAGGTGCTCCGGTGACAAGACAGCAGGGAAGTGCGGGAACGACCGCTACGATCGCTACCGTTAGCGACCCGGATCAATCCGCGGGCAGTTTGACCGTCACGGCGACAACTGTTCCGTCCGGCATTTCAGTAACGGGCATTACAAACACCAGCGGAACGGTAACGGCAACCGTAGCGGCTAATTGCAGTGCGACTGTTGGAGCAAACACGGTTGTCTTGACCGTAACGGATTCAAACAGTGGAACCGCAACCGCAAACTTCACGGTCAATGTTACCGCGAATACTGCGCCGACATTGACTTATAGCACTGCTTCGGTGGCTAACGGCGGCTCGACGTCGATCAATCCGGCGACCGGGCCGAGTGATAACGGAAGCGTTGCGAGTATCGTTCTTCAATCACAGGGAACCTACACTGGAACGATCTCGGTGGATAATGTGACCGGTGTTGTTTCGATCAGCAATGCTAGTCCGATCGGATCGCACACCATCACGATCCGTGCGACCGACAACTGCGGTTTAACAACAGATGCGACAGTCACGCTCAATGTCACCAACAACGCGCCCGTCATTACGGCGGGTGCTGCAGTGACAAGACAACAGGGAAGCGCTGGAACAACCGCTACGATCGCGACCGTGAGCGACCCGGATCAATCGGCGGGAAGCTTGACCGTCACGGCAACAACAGTTCCGTCCGGCATTTCCGTAACGGGCATTACAAATAACAACGGAACAGTCACGGCAACCGTGGCGGCTGCTTGCAGTGTGACTGTGGGAGCGAACACGGTTGTATTGACCGTGACGGATTCAAACAGTGGAAGCTCGACGGCTAACTACACCCTCAATGTTACCGCGAACACGGCGCCGACCTTGACTTATAACACTGCTTCGGTGGCTAACGGCGGCTCGACGACGATCAATCCGGCGACCGGGCCAAGTGACAACGGAAGTGTTGCGAGTGTCGTTGTTCAATCACAGGGGACCTACACCGGGGCGATTTCGGTGAACGGCGCGGGTGTCGTTTCGATCAGCAACGCGGCACCTGGCGGAGCACACACGATCACAATTCGTGCGACCGACAACTGTAATGTGACGACGGATGCAACCTTCACGCTGAATGTCGCTGCGCCACCTTCGCTGCAATGGAGCTCGCCTGCTTACAGCGTGAATGAGAACGCAGGAAGTGTGACGTTAACGGTAACGCGAACTGGGGACGCCTCGCAGCAAGCCTTTGTGCGTTATTCAACGGCTGATGGCACGGCAAAAGCCGGCTCCGATTATGTCGCCAGCTCAGGTGAAATAATTTTCGCGCCGGGAGAGACCAGCAAGAATGTCCCGGTTACGATCCTCGATGACACAATTTCTGAAGGCAACGAAACATTCACCGCGACGCTGTTTGCGGTCGCCGGCGCGCCTGTGGGCTCGCCGCAGATATCGACTATAACAATCGTCGACAACGAAGCGCCGACGCCTACACCTACTGCGACTCCGACGGCGACACCTACCGCTACTCCGACACCGACACCGACGCCGACACCGACACCGGCCCAGGCGCTGAACATCTCCACGCGCCTGCGGGTAGACGTAGGCGACAAGGTCATGATTGGCGGCTTCATCATCACCGGGAATGCGAACAAGCCAGTGGTGTTGCGCGGAATGGGACCGTCACTCACCGCCTCGAACATTCCAGCCAATCTAGTGCTGGCCGATCCCGTGCTCGAGTTGCGCGGGGCGAACGGCGCCTTGATCATGCGCAACGATAACTGGAAAGACGACCAGCGTCCGCTGATTGAAGGGACACCATTCCAGCCCACCGACGATCGCGAGTCGGTCATCGTGGCGACGTTGCCACCCGGGAATTACACCGCCATCCTGACCGGAAAGAACCAGACCACCGGCATAGGTCTGGTAGAAGTATACGACAATGGCCAGGCCGTCGACTCACAGCTGGCTAACATCAGCACGCGCGGCTTCGTCCAGGCGGCGGACAACGTCATGATTGGCGGCTTCATGCTGGGCGGTAACAACAACCCGACCCGGATCGCCGTGCGCGGTCTCGGACCATCGCTCGCTCAATTCTTCGGTGCGAGCAACGTCCTGGCCGATCCCACCCTCGAACTGCACAACGCCAACGGCGCCCTGCTGATCTCGAACGACAACTGGCAGGACGACCCAGTCTCCGCCGCGCAACTGACCACGAACGGACTCGCGCCGCAGAACGTGAAAGAGGCCGGCATCTTCACGACGCTGCCACCGGGCGCATTTACCGCGATCCTGGCCGGGCAATCCCCGGGCACCGGAATCGGCCTGATCGAGATCTACAACGTGAAGTAGCGGCTGTCGCTTGTAGCCGCCCCGCTCTGTCGGGGCGCCCCTCCCCGCGAACGCGGCGATCCCGCAGCCGCGGGACCGCGGCTACAGCTGGCCGCTTCTGCGCACACGTTGCTCATTGCCAGGGAGCACCAAACCGTGCTTTGATGGGGCATGAATAGACGCCGTTTTGTTTACTCGAGCGCGGCCGTGGGTCTCACGGCGGCTGTGACTCCGCGCGCGCTCTTTGCCCAGGCTCCTACCATTATGAATTCTAAATCCATCAAGCCGGTCGTGATCTCCTCCGCCAATGGCAACAAGTTTAAGAATGGCGGTGACATGACTTGTGTGCAGAAGGCTTTCAGCATGATGACGCAAGGAACCGATGTGCTCGACGCGTTGATCGCGGGTGTGAACATCGTGGAGCTTGATCCACTCGATACCAGCGTCGGCTACGGCGGGTTGCCGAACGCGGATGGGATCGTGCAGTTGGATTCCTCTTGCATGCACGGGCCGAAGAAGCGCGCGGGCGGTGTCGCTGCGCTCGAAGGCGTGCGCACACCTTCACTCGTGGCCAAGGCAGTCATGGAACAGACAGACCATCATCTCATCGTCGGAGCCGGCGCGCAGAGTTTCGCGCGCGGACTTGGATTCAAGATTGAGGATGACCTTAACACGGAGGAATCACGGAAGCTTTGGCTGGAATGGAAACGCCGGACCGATCCGTCGCATTACCTCGACCCGCAGAAGCGCGCGGAAGCCGGCCGGCGTGTCATGATGGAAATGGTGGCGGAGGGATTGATCGATCGGCAGCACATTTACGGGACGATCAATTGCGATGGGATCAATGCGAAAGGTGAAATTTGCGGCGTCACGACGACGAGCGGTCTGGCTTGGAAAATCCCGGGGCGCGTGGGTGATTCACCTATTCTCGGCGCGGGTCTCTACGTCGATGGCGAAGTAGGCGCGGCGGGATCGACCGGACGCGGGGAAGCGAACCTCTACAATCTTTGTTCGTTCCTGATCGTGGAGAACATGCGCAAAGGAATGCACCCGAAAGACGCGGGACTCGAGGCTTGCCGGCGGATCAAGGGGAACACCGTGGAGAAGCGGCTCCTCAACAACAAGGGCAACCCGAATTTCAACATCAATTTCTACGCGTTGAATGCGAAGGGAGAGTACGCGGGAGTCTCGATGTATCCGTCGGCGAGCTATGCTGTCTGCACCGAGAAAGGACCGGCGACAGTTCCGTGTGAGCCACTCCTGGAAGGCCAGCCGGAGGACTAGGTGGATCGAGCGCTCCGTCGCTCGATGTTAGCTATGCCGGCGAAGCCGGGATCTATCGGCATCGCGCCCTCCACGGCGGGCAGGCTGTGGAGCGCGCGATCCACCATTGCTTTCTCGACTCCAACTCGATAAGACTCAATTCCTCAACCCAGAAACTGCCCATGAAAAACAAACTGCAATTCCTCCTCGCGTGCGTCACGGCCCTTGCCTTATCCGCGCCACTCGCAGCGTTCGCTGCCACGAAGAAATCACCTTCACCAGCCGCCAAGCCAAGCAGCTCGCCGGCAGCGAGCCCATCGCCGGCCGCGAAAGCTACGCCATCCCCTACTCCTTTCGCTCCGACGACGCGGGCCATCTCCTTTCATGGAATGATCTCGGCGGTCGATCAAAAGGCGAAGACCTTTACCATCGCGGGAAAGCAAAAATCGCGCGTGTTTAAGGTTACGGAACGAACCCTCCTCTCGAAGGCCGGCATGCCTGCGACGATGAAGGACGTGTTGGTAAACGAAGAGGCCCGCGGCTCCTATTGGAAAGCCGCCGATGGAACGCTGGAAGCGAAGAAGGTCAAGCTCGGGCCGATGACTGAGGCTGAGAAGGCCAAGGCCGAGAAAAAGAAATCGCCCAAGCCGGAAGCGTCCTCTTCTCCTTCCGTGTCGCCCTCAGCTTCACCCGCTCCTTCGCCTGCCGCGTCAGCCACGCCTTAGTTTATTTTTTTTTGGAAGCGTTGAGCGCGGCGCGGAGGCCCGCCACAAAATGCGCGGACGCGCGCTGCCGCGATTCCTTGATTAAAACTAGGCGCGCGCATTTGGTTTTGCTACATGAACGATGATGAATCGCCTGGATTACTTGCTTGTCGCCGGCGGCGGTGCGCTCGGGAGCGTGGCGCGTTACTGGCTCTCCGGCGTCGTCGGCCGGCGTTTCGGCGAAACATTTCCTTTCGGCACCTTGCTCGTGAACGTGAGCGGCTGTCTCGTGATCGGCTTCTTCGCCACTTACACGGGAACCGAAGGCCGCATCCTGGTTCGCCCGGAATGGCGCTTGGCGTTCATGACCGGCGTCTGCGGCGGATACACAACCTTTTCTTCCTTCAGTCTACAAACGCTGAACCTCGGGATGGAGGGCGATTGGTTGCGCGCCGCGGCGAACGTGGTCCTCTCGGTGGCGCTTTGCCTCGGCGCGGTCTGGCTCGGACATCTTTGTGCCGCCGCCATCAGCCGGTGAATACGTATGACTACGCTCCAAACCCAGCGCCTGGATCTGCGCCCGTTTGCGGAAAGCGATCTCGATGAAATGTCGGCGCTCATGGCCAACGCCGATTTCATGCGTTTTTCGCTCGGCGTTTTTTCCCGCGAGCAGACCGCGAGCTTTCTCGAGAAAGTGCGGGCCCGCGACCGGGCCGCGTTGCCATCGCAATTCGCCGTGATCGTGCGCGGCGACGAACATCTGGTTGGTTACTGCGGGTTCTTCCTCCAAAACGTCGACGATATGGAAGAGCTGGAGATCGGTTACCGTCTCGATCCTTCTTACTGGGGGCGTGGCCTCGCGACCGAGGCGGCCTGCGCGGTCCGCGATCACGCTTTCAACGACCTTGAGCTTTCACGCGTGATCTCACTCATCCATCCGGATAACATCGCGTCGCGTCGCGTGGCGGAGAAGAATGGAATGAGACCGGAGAAACAAACTACCTTTCGAGGTTTCCCGGCGATTGTTTTCGCCATCAATCGCGAAGAAAGGAACGGGCGCTGATGGAAATCCCGCACGAAGCCACGCTCCTGCGGATTTTCATCGGCGAAAGCGATCGCTACGAGCATCGGCCGCTTTATGAAGCGATCATTTTGAAAGCGCGAGAGATGCATCTGGCCGGTGCGACCGCGTTGCGCGGCCCGATTGGCTTCGGCAAGTCGAGCCGGATGCACACGTCGAAAATCCTGCGGCTCTCGATGGATTTACCGATGATCATCGAGATCGTCGACAGCGAGGAAAAAATCCAGAGCTTCCTGCCCGTGCTCGATGGAATGATCACCGGAGGATTGGTGACGATGGAGAAAGTTCGCGCACTGCATTACCGCGGCGCAGTCAGCGAGAAGTAACGCAGGCTTCCCGCTTGGGGCAGCAGCTAAGCCGATCCGTGGCGTTGGATGAATTCCTTCGCGAGCGCGCGATACGCCCGCGCTCCAGCGCCACTCGAATCGTGTTCGAAAACAGATTTGCCGAAACTGGGCGCTTCGCTCAAGCGGACTGTCCGCGGAATCACTGTTTCATAGACGCGTTCGCCGAAATGTTCGCGCACATCGGCAACGACTTGCGCGCTCAGGTTCGTCCGGCTGTCGAACATCGTCATGACAATCCCGCCGATTTCCAAATTATCGTTCGCGCCCGATCCGCGCACCTGTTCAATGACGCGCACGATTTTCACCAGTCCCTCGAGCGCGAAATATTCGCATTGAATCGGCGTGAGCAGTTCGTCCGCCGCGGCGAGCGCGTTCGTCATCAGGATGCCGAGAGAGGGCGGGCAATCGAGCAGCACGTAATCGAAGGTGTCGTCCGCACGCAGGGGCAGAAGCGTTTCCTTCAGCCGGGTCAAATGATCGCTCATCCGCGCGATTTCCACTTCGACGCCGGCGAGATCGAGATCGGCCGGCACGATGAAGAGGCGCGGCAGTCGCGTCGGCAGAATTCTCTCGGCGACGGAAACACCACCCAGAAGCGGTTCATATAAACTTTCGCCTTCGAGTTCCTGCATACCGAGCGAACTGGTGGCATTTCCCTGCGGATCGAGATCGACGAGCAGGACGCGCACACCTTCTTCCGCGAGGGCGAATCCGAGGTTCACCGCGGTCGTCGTTTTGCCGACGCCGCCTTTTTGATTTGCGATCGCGATGATTTTCATTCGCGTGGCACGATCTGGGTGCGCAGCTCGAAACTGCGACGGCCGTCCGGTTCCCGCCAGAGCAAGTGATCGGGATCGGGCAGCATCTCGCTCACTTCCAACTCGCCCGCTTTATTCAGCCAGCGGTGGAAGATTTCGAGGAACAAATAACTTTCGAGATCGACATAAACTGGCTTGGTGTCTTTATCGCGGCCTTCGGCGCCGCTTCTGCGCAAGGCCTGCTCGCTTGGCCGAATGTAAATGTGGCGCGGCCATCCTTTCTCGGCGCGCAGCCGCTCGACCGCGAGCAGAAGATCGCGCGAAATGCCCGTGTAGTCCCCTGCTCCGAGTTCTTCGAGCGTGACCGTCCAGGAGCGGCGCTGCACGATGACCCGCCCGCAACGTAACCGCGGCATGTGCGGCGCGCGGCCGAAATGAAACGGATGAAAGCCAAGCGGAATCACCCAGGCGCGGGCGAACGAGCCGAGGTATTCGCGCGAGCCGCGCGCGCGCAGACAGACGTCGCCGTTTTTTTCTTCGACGAAAACTTCGACTTCAGCAGGCGGGATAACTCGCCAGCGCGGATCGCCCCGCTGCGGTGCAACAAAACTCATCGTCTCCGGAGTGGCATCGAGCTGCCGCACGGCTGTGGCCGCGGTAAAATCGGCTGCGAAAAAACCAAAGTGAAAACTCGGTCGACCTTTCACCGTCGCCGCCAGCGCATCCCGGAGCGCCGTTTTATCGGGACAACTCCAGTAGAAACCGTGATGGAGCAGCGCGACCGGCGGATGAAGTTCCGCCAGGATCCATCGATAATCGCCACGGGCGACTGCTTCCACGGAGCTGGCTTCGAGTTGCAAATCGGCCGAGGGATACGTGAACTCATCGAACTTCTCGTACGGAAAGTCTCGGCGAATGAAGTGGCAATCATCGACCGTGAGTTCCCATTCCTCTTCGTCCGGACGATTTTGCATTCGCTGCCGAAAAGCGGCCTTCACTTCCTGAAACGCCATGTGGGCAAAAGCCACGAGAGCGGGACCCGTGAGCGGCATCTTCAGCATTTCGCAGTGCCGCAAAAATGCCGGCAACGGGAGCGCGCCATTCTGCAGCGGAGCTTTTTCGAAAAGCGCGCGCAATCCCGCCGCGACCCGGCTGGCGGCAAACGCGTAGTTGTCCCGCCAGAGATCGAGCCACGGCTCGGCATCCGTCGCGACCTCATTAATCAGTTCCTCGCCGATCGAAAAGTGGCACTCGCGAAAACATTCTTCGCCGATGGGATTCGTCGCCGAGTAAAGGAAACGGCCGGAAGCGGTCCGGGCCGCGCCGAGATTTTCCAACTGGCGCCGCGCTTCATCCATGATTTCGGCGCGGGAGGCGGCCTCCTTTGTCCGCGCGAATCGTGTCGGCAACGCCGCAATCGGCTGAAGGACTTCGAGCCAGCGCGCGCGCACCGGACCGTCGCGCCAGCGCGTAACATCGGATAAAAGAACATCGAATGCGTGAGGAGCGAGCGCGGGCACTTCGACTTCCCAACGGATCATGCCTTGCGCGGCGAGTTCCTCGAGCGCCGCGATTTCGTCGCCGAACAAATGCGCCGGCGTTGCGCCATCGCAACGGCGGATCATCTCAGCACGCTTCGGATCGAGCGGCGCCGTCGCCGCTGCATCGGTGAAAATGAATTCGTCGCCCTCGATGCGCCCGTTGGGGTGGAGTCGAGGCGAAAGTTCGAGTCGGATCTCCGGGTCGGAGTTCAGCGCGGCGGCGGCGCCATGCGCGGCCCAGCGTTCCAGAAAAGTCTCTCGCGCCGCGACGCCAGGATCCGGCGCGAGTTCCAATGCGCGAGGTGCGCCCGCGATGGTCCCCCAGCCTTCCGGTCCAAACTCGCTCAGGGAATCGTTCTTCGCGCAAATGCGCTGGAGATACAAAAGCAAATGCCGCTCGTGAGCGCGGTCTTGTTTCTTGCGCGGCGGAAGAGCCCCGAGATCGAAAGCGCTTTGTTTCGCCAGACGTTCGCGCAAGCCCTCGCTGACAAACACGAGATACGGCGGCAATAATTGGCCCGCTGAGTCGAGCAGGGCCCGGCGCGCGCGATCGAGTTCCTGCTCGAGCGATTGTTTCATCTGCTCTTCTGCTTTGGCCAAGTCCGCCGCACACTGCCAGCAATCCGCGAACGCACTGGAGGGAGCATCCGCCGCGGGCGGCATCGTGCCGGAGCGAATCGCCTTGCGCCAGGCGCGAAACAATTCCTCGGAAAGCCCATGGCCGCGGCGCCGCAGGAGATGTTCGACCTCTGCTTTCGCGCGGGAAAATTCTCCTCGCCTAACGACTACTTCACGCGCGAGCGCGACCGTCCTGGTGGTGGCGAGCCTTTCGAGCGGCTCGAATGGCGCACCGGCCATGCGAATCAAAAAAATCGGCGCAACACGATAACTTCCAGCCACTCCTGCAACAGAACGGAACGCGCTGGCGGTGACAAGTTAAAGTGTAGTGCGAGCTTTCTTCTGGAGCGGCGGTCTCTGACCGCCGACCGCGCGGCCAAAGAGCTTTTCTTCGCTCTCGATCTTGGGCGGTCAGAGACCGCCGCTCCAGGAAGGGCAATCCTGTCCTCCGCTAATTATTATTCAGGAGTGGCAGGCGGATCGTAAACGTGCTGCCGACTTGCGGTGTGCTGTCCACTTTGATCGAGCCGTTGTGATCTTCCAGGACTTTCTTCGTGATGTAGAGACCGAGGCCAGTGCCGCTCTTGCCTTGCTTGGTCGTAAAATAAGGATCAAAGATTTTCGCCATTTGCGCCGGCGTAATTCCGTAGCCGGTGTCCTGCACCCGCACGTCGACATAAAAATCCTTGCGCTCGCAACTGACGGCGACCTTGCCCTTTTTCTCCGCGGACGCTTGGAGCGCGTTGATGATCACATTTTGAATGGCGCGTGTGATCTGCACGGACTCGCCCAGAAGAGTACAGGGATCGTCGCAGATCTCGCAGTCGAGCTGGACCCCGTTCTGCACGGCCATCGGGCTCACGCCTTTCACCACCTCGCTGACAATTTGCGCGACCGAGATTGGTTTGTGCGGCGAGGCTTCAACGCTCCCGTAGCTCTGCCACATCGTGAGCAGCTCGCGGCAGAGCCGCACATTTTGTTCGATAATGTTGAGCTCTTTCGACGTCTGGTTCGCCGCGCCGTTTTCTTTCTCGGATTCCTCCAGTTTCTTGGCCAGGAGCTGGACGTAACCCCAAACGATCGTGAGCGGGTTGCCGAGATCGTGGACGAATTCGGCGGAGGCCTGGCCTAACGAGGCGAGCCGTTCCTTTTGAGCCAGCTCCTTGAGCAAGCGATTATTCAATTCCTTGATCTCCGTGGCCGCGTTCACGCCGGTCCGATGAAGCCGGGTGCGCTCAACATTGCGGCTGATCACTTCCCGCATTTCGCGCGCATCGAATGGCTTGCTGATGTAATCGTTCGCGCCCAGGCGCAACGCTTCCTTCGCAGTCTCGAGCGCGCCGAAACCAGTTAGCATGATCACGGCAACATGCGGATCGATCTCCCGAATTTTGCGCAGACCTTCGATGCCGCTGGTCCCGGGCATGCGGATATCGCTGATCACGGCGTCCGGCTTTTTCTCACGCAGGATGCGAAGGCCGGCTTCCACGTTATCGGCCGTGTGGACCCGGTAATTGGGCTTCAAGAGCATCCGCAAACTTTCGCGCGGACCCATTTCGTCATCAATGACCAGGACTTGAGGGAGTTCGGTGGTGACGGTCATTTTGGCAGGGAAAAGAAGCTAAGCGCGTGCCGCTGATGCATTGTATTTTGGCAAAAAGCCCGCCGCGCTTGGTTTCAACTTCGAGTTCAAAGATGAAACTTTTTTTGCCGGACACAAGATTAACTTGTGAATAAGTCGGAAATTTGGTGAATAACATTGGGTGAAAGTGTGCGATAAAGATAATGACTCCATTTAATGTAATGCTTAGAATGCACCGTTGGTCTTACTGATTAACCAATTATTTTACTCTCCCCTTAGACCATGAACAGACGCAATCGAGTTGTTATCACCGGCATGGGAGTGCTCGCGCCCAACGGCACCGGACTCGAATCCTTTTGGTCGTCGCTCCTCGCCGGCCGCAGCGGCATCGGGCCGATTACATTTTTTGACGCGAGCGATCTTCGGAGCCGGATTGCCGGAGAAGTAAAGAATTTCGATCCGCGAGATTACATCGAAGCGGAACTTAAGCCGAACCGATTGGCCCGGCATACGCAGCTCGCGTACGCCGCCGCCGTGATGGCGATACAGGACGCGGGCTTGACAATCTGCGAAACCGATCTGCCAAGTCCGACGCCGGTTGTCGTGGGTGTGAGCACCAGTGCGATGGATATTATCGAGAATTCCATCAGCGAGTTTGAACGTCGCGGGCTGCGCGGCATATCTCCCACCGCTGTCGGGGCGTTGACACCTCAAGCAGCGGCAAATTTTATCGCGGATCGAATTGGCGCCAACGCGCATGCCACGACTGTTTCTTCTGCGTGTCCATCGGGCCTGGATGCCGTCGCGCTCGCCGCGAAAATGATTCAATCAGGCGAGGCCGAACTCGCCATCGCAGGGGGAGCCGATGCCCCGATCACGAAACACACTTTCGCTGCGTTTACGTCGACCGGACTCAGTTCCTGTCGCAACGGCGAGCCCGAAAGAGCGAGCCGGCCTTTCGACCTCGAGCGCGACTCCGGTGTAATTTCCGAGGGTGCCGGGATGTTCGTCCTGGAAAACATGGAGCGAGCGCAAGCCCGCGGCGCGCAAATCTATCTGGAGATTTCTGGTTACGCGAGACAGCGGGACCACGCTCCGGAAGCGCCGGGATCGGGTCTCGTGGAGACGATGAGACTTGCGCTGGCAAATGCCGCGCGCACGATCGACGAGGTCGACTACATTTCCGCTTATGGCCCGGGACATCCCGTGTTGGACGCAGCTGAAGTCCACTACATCAAAGAGGTTTTCGGTAAGCGTGCGTACTCGATTCCGATCAGCTCGATCAAAGGCGTAACGGGGAATCCTTTGGCGGCGGGTGGACCGCTGCAGATCGCGGCGTGTGCCTTGAGCTTTCGCGATCAAATGGTTGTGCCCACTGCGAACTATGAAGTGGAAGATCCGGCCTGTGATCTGGACTTTGTCCCTGGTCGACCGCGAAAGGCGAGACTCGATTGTATATTGATGAACGTTCGAGGCTTGGGGGGGAGCACCAGTTCGCTCGTAGTGGAGCGGCCAGTCATGGACCAAGCCGCATGAATGGTTCGACGATTGCTATGTTAGGACCACACGACGTTCATCTGAGGTTTTGCTCCATGTCCAGCCATAAGGTCATTCCGCCCAAGGTGAACGCAGAATCGTGTCGCCCAAAATGGAGCGCTGGCATTACTCTGATCGCTGATCTCCTGCCGCAATGAATTCGCAGAGCCTCCCGCTGTGGTTGGCGCTTTTCATGCAGCTGGGGCTCGGGCTCGCAGTGTTTCGGGGGAATCCGAGGAATTATGCCAATCAAAGCTTCTTGCTGGTTTCGGCCATAATTTGCGGTTGGCTCCTCTCGCTCCATTTCGCTCATAACGCCATTCGCGCGGAGGAGGCTGAGCTGTGGATTCGGAACGCCTCGTCGATCGGACTGTTGATCGTAAATGGATTTGATCTGTTAAGACTGGCGATCGTCCACCGGGAGAGGGGATGGCGTGAGATCGGAAAGCGTTCCTTCCTGTTGCTGGCGCCCAGTCTGTTGGTAATCGGGTTGTGTTACACACCGCTCTTCTTGCGCTCCGTCGAACTGCGGACGGGACAAATTCCGGGAGCGATCTACGGCCCGTTGTTTCCACTTTATTTTTGGTTCTTTGCAATCTCCGTGGCGCTTGTGGTCGTTCTTTATTTGAGAGATCTTCGCCGCGCCAGTGGAATGCAGAGGGTGGAACTGCAGTTTCTGATCGCGGGCAGCGCGACCTTATTCGCCCTGGTCGCGTTCACCCCGTTCGTCGAGCGTGCCGTCGCCGTCACGTTTGCTCCCTTCAGGGTGGTGGTTTTCAGCCTCATCATCGCTTACGGCATTTCGACCCGGAAAATTATGGAGGTCGGATTTTTTATCCGACGCGTTACGTCCTACGCAGTTCTGGCCGCATATCTTCTCGCTCTCTACGGTCTGGTTTGGTGGCTGGTTTCGACGGCACTCATCCCTATGCTTGGCGACGCACGTTCCGTGGCGCACGTCGCAGCGGCGATCGTCATCGCTTTTGCGATGGCTCCAGCGCGCGGCGTTTCTCGATCGCTGGCGGATAAGCTTTTCCTTGGCGCGCGCCGGCTGGATTTTCGTTCCACCATGAATGAGGCGGCGGCGATCTTGAAGTCGGTCACAACGCTCGAGGATTTGCTCGAACGCTTTGCCAGGACAATCGCCGGTGCGGTCGCGACCGATAATGTGTTCATCCTGCTGCCGGTTCAGCAGGGATTCTCCCAGCAGTACCCGCGGCCTTCGCCAGAACGCCGAGATTCGCTTCTGGCTCTAAGCAAAGACGACGCGACCATCAGCTACCTCGAAACTTACCAACAGCCTCTCGTCCTCGACGAGCTGCACCGGATGCGGCAGACACCAGAGTTGGAAGGCGTCGAGAAACAGATGGCGTCGCTGCACATCGCGGTGGCGATGGGCATCTTCGCGCGCGAACATCTCGCCGGCGTCATGCTCCTCGGCCCCCGCCTCTCGGGACGGATCTACGGCACCGTCGAACAGAACGCGCTCCAGGTCCTCTGCGGGCAATTGGCCATCGCGGTCGATAACGCGCAGCTCTTTACCGAAGTGCAAAACGCAAAGATTTATAACGAGATACTTTTGCAGAATCTTACCACCGGCGTGATCGCCGCGGGCGCCGACGGGCGCATCACCGTTTTTAACAACGAAGCCGGGCAGATCACAGGCGCGAAATCCGAAGATCTTCTGGATCGGCCGGTTGACGATCTCCCCGAGTCGCTTCGTGAACTGGTGCGCGAGACGCTTCGTTCCGGGGAACGCCAGGAAGATCGCGAGCTTATTCTGGAGGCAGAAAATGGCAGCGTCGTGGTGCGGGCGAGCAGCTCAGTTTTTCATGGCCAACAGGGCGAGATGCTGGGCGTGCTCGTCGTGCTCACGGACATCACAGCACTCAAGCGCCTCGAATTGCAGATTCGCCGCAGCGACCGGCTCGCCAGCCTCGGCACGCTTTCCGCGGGCATGGCGCACGAGATCAAGAACCCGCTCGTCTCGATCAAGACGTTCGCGCAGCTCCTGCCGGAACGTTATCAAGACTCCGATTTCCGGGAAACGTTCTCGAACCTGATCGGGCACGAAATCGATCGCATCGATTCACTGGTCAATCAGCTCCTGCGCTTTGCGCGTCCGGCCAAGCCGGTGCTGAAGCCAATGCACGTTCATTCCGTGCTCGAGAAATCGCTCCAGCTTCTTGGGCACCGGCTTTACCAAAAAGAAATCAAATTAACTCGTTCCTGGCGGGCCGATGTCGATACAATCCGGGCCGATGCGGATCAGCTCGAGCAAGTTTTTCTTAACTTTTTCCTCAACGCCATGGACGCCATGAAACGCGGCGGCGAGATGACCGTTTCCACCGAAATCCGCCCGGCGGACGAATGGGTGGCCGCCATCACCGGCACAAATGGCGATGTGCATGAGGTCTTGCGCATCACGATCCGCGACAACGGCGAAGGCATCAAGAGCGAGGATATTCCGCATGTCTTCGATCCGTTTTTCACGACGAAAGATTACGGCACAGGGCTCGGGTTATCCGTCGTGCACGGCATCATCCAGGAGCATGACGGGCAGATTGAAGTGGAGAGCGAGCTCGCGAAAGGAACCTCGTTCCATATTTTGCTGCCGCTCGTCCGCTTCAAGCAGGAGGTGGCCGCGGCATGATCTCGCCCCCGATCTGCCTGCTCTATTCGCAGGACACCGATTTCGTCAGGCGCATGAAAGCGTTTGTGGGCGCGCTGGCCCAAGTGCGCCATGTGAGCATTCCCGATCGGCTCGATGCGGTCCTTCAGCAAACCAGCCCCGCGCTGCTTCTGCTGGATTTGCGCGCGAAAGAAGGACGAGATCTGGTCGATCAGATCCAGGAGGAATGGCCTGATATTCTGATGGTGGCTTTCGGCACACCGCGCTCCGAGCCATTGCGCGACGCCGAGCAAGCGGGCATTTACGCCGCGGAGGATTTGCAAATCGATCGGCGCCGCTTGCAGGCGCTGGTGGCGCGAGCCTTCGAGCATTTGCGGGTGTTACAAGAGAATCGGGAATTGCGAGATCAAGCCATCGCGCCCGCGATGTCCCAACCGCTTCAGCAGATCGAAGCCGCGTCCGACCGGCGCGAATCATCGATGCCGCTCCTGCGTTTTCCGCGCGTCTTCCGGCGTTTCGATAACGTCGAGGCTTTGCTCGCCAGCGTCGTCGAAGGCGTAGCCGACACCACCGGCGTCGGGCGCGTCGGCATTTTTTCGAAGATCAGGCAGAGCGACCGCTATCGTTTGCGGGCTGGGCTGCGCTGCCTGCCGGAAACGTATGAGATCGAATATGGCGAACGCGATCCCCTCGTCCGCTGGTTCGAGCTGCACGCGCATCTCATTTGCCGAAGCAACCTCACCCAGGCCATCAGCCAGGCTCAGCGCAACGTCATGCGGCGTGCGCTCGATACCTTCGGCGCCGAAGTTATCGTGCCGCTGCACGCTCGGGGCCGCATCATCGGATGGCTCTTTTTCGGCCATCGCGTCACGGGCCAACGCTTCGACTACCACGATCTCGAAGGGTTGATGCTCCTGGCCGAACATGTCTCCACCGTCCTCGAGAACGCGCTTCTCTATGAGGAGGTCGCGCTTCAAAAAACCCTCGCGGAAACTCTCCTCAAAGCGATCCCGCCCGGCATTATCGCGACCGATGAAGAAGCCACGGTGCGCTGGTTTAATCCGACCGCCGAGAAGATCCTGGGCGTGGCGGCCGCGGAAGCTTTGAATCAACCCATCGAAGCGGTCGGCTCTCGCCTGGCTGCGTTTCTAAGGGAAACGCTGGAAGCAAAAGAAAATCTTCCACCCCGGCAATGGATCGACCCAACCACGCGCCGCTCTCTCTCCGTCGAAACACGACGCCTGGTCGACAAGAAAATGCCTCTCGGCGCGGTCGCCGTCGTGCACGATTTGACCGCCGAAGTCACGTTGCGCCAGAAGCAGGACCTGGTGGATCGGGCTGCGTTCTGGAGCGATCTGGCCGCGAGCATGTCCCATGAAATCCGAAATCCGCTCGTGGCGATCAAGACGTTTGCCCAACTTCTTCCGGAACGTTTCGACGACGCGGATTTCCGGAAGGATTTCAATGAGATCGTGGTCCAGGAAATCGATCGGCTGGACAAAATCATCACGCAGATCAACAACTTCGCTCATCCCTTGGAATTGATCATGAAGCCCCTCGATGTGCGTTCGCCGGTTAAGAAGGCGATCGAGCTGGCGCGAGAACGCGTGGCAAAAAATGGCCTCGCGATTGATGCGACCATGCCTAACGACCTTCCGAAGGTCCTCGGCGACGAGAGGGCGCTTACCGAAGCGTTCGCGCATCTGGTCGCCAATGCGGCCGAAGCGACCTCCGGCCAGAACAAACCGCGCATCACGCTGGCGGTGAAACCGATTCGCGAAGGGGAACACGCCAGCGGCGTCGTCGTGACCGTGCAGGACAACGGCAAGGGAATCGCGCCGGAATTGCAGGAGAAGGTCTTCTCGCCTTTTTGCACCACGAAGGCGCGAGGCATGGGCCTCGGGTTGCCGATTGTGAAACGAACGGTATTCGACCACAACGGACGGGTCGATATTGACTCCAACCCTCACGGGACCTCCGTCAGCGTCATGCTGCCGGCCAGCCCGAACGGGCACTGAGCAATATTTCAGATTTTAGATTTCAGATTTCAGACTTAAGGTGCACTTCTCTTGGATGGCGTGTCTGCCGCGCCAATCTGAAATCGACAATCTTCAATCTGAAATATCGCCATGATCGTTACCACCGCTCAACTGTACAAAGTCGCCTACGGAAAGTTCGCCATCGGCGCCTATAACATTAACAACATGGAACAATTGCTCGGATTGTTCCGCGGCACCGTGCAAAGCCGCGCGCCCTTCATCATCCAGCTCTCTAAAGGCGCCCGGAAATACGCCGACAAGAGGATGCTGGAGGCGATGGTCCGCACCGCGGAAGAGATGTTTCCGGAAGCGATCTTTGCCGTGCATCTGGATCACGGCGACGAGGAAAATTGTTACGATTGCATCGCTTCGGGCTTTTATAGCTCCGTCATGATCGATGCCAGCCACGAGTCCTTCGAGGAGAATATCGCAATCACAAAACGCGTGGTGGATCGCGCGCATGCGAAAGGCATCAGCGTGGAAGCAGAGTTGGGACAGCTCGGCGGGGTCGAAGAGGACATCAAGGTCGACGAAGGTCACGCTTCCCTCACGAATCCGAAGGAAGCGGTCGAATTTGTGAAGCGGACCGGCTGCGATTCGCTCGCGGCTGCGATCGGCACGAGCCACGGCGCCTACAAGTTCAAAGGCCAGCAAAGCCTCCATTTCGAAGTGATCGAGGAGATCAAGAAGCTGATCCCCGGCATGCCGATCGTGATGCACGGCAGTTCGAGCGTGCCGGTCGAAGAAGTGCAGCGTATCAATGCCGCTGGCGGTCAGCTCGATCCTTCGGCGCGCGGGGTAAACGAAAACGAATACCTGCCCGCCGCCAAGCTCGGGGTGACCAAGGTGAACATCGACACCGACGGCCGTTTGGTCTGGACCCGTGTTCACCGCGAGTATTTTCGAGATCATCCGGCTGAATTTGATTTCCGTCCGCCGGGCAAAATCTTTGTCGAGGAGTACGCGAAATTCATCGCCCACAAAAACGAGAAGTTGGGCTCTGCCGGCCAGCTTGATGCCGTGCGCGCCAGCGTCGGTGCGTAAGCGCAGCACGGCTGCCAGGGACTGCCGGCGCGAACTCAGTTTTGGTTAAGTGCAGCGCGAGCTTCCAGCTTGCGATCAGTCTCGGAAGCGCATTATGCACCTAATCCGTCGCACCTCCCGCTGAACTCGTCAGTGAGTCGAGGCATTTGAAGAGAAAAATGCGCCGGGAGAGAGCTTGGCAAGGTTAGTGCTTATACTCAGCCTAGTAATTATAAACACGGCTACCTAATGAAAATCCTGCCTCGCGACGCTGTCGAATTCCTCCTCATCGATGATGACCCCTCTATCACGAAATTTCTCGTCACCTATCTCAAGCAAAAAGGCCACACCTGCGAATACCTCACGGAAGGTTTCAAAACAGCCGCCTGGCTCGAGCATCATAAGTGCGACGTTGTCGTGGTCGATCTCAATATGCCTAAAGTCGATGGCATCTCCCTCATCGCTTTCATCCGCGAGATGAGCCAGAGCCTCCCGATCATTGTTTTCACCGGCGTCGGATACGACGAGGAGCGAATGCATGCGGCGTTACGCGCCGGAGCGAACGGTTACGTGAGCAAGAATCTCCCGATCGAACAACTTTACTGCGTTCTCTCACGCGTCCTCGCCACCTGCCAGCAGCGGGCGCGCCGCGAAGCCCTCGCAGGTCCCCATCCTGTTTTGGCCGGCGCCGCTTAAGCGCAATCCGTAAGACTACGCCGGGGACGCTTCGTCCAGCAGCCATCGAAGCGCTTCCGCGGAGATGCACTCGGCGCCGCTCGCGCTAGCCGTTTCCTGCTCGAGGACATCGCTGGTTGCGACCAGCAGTTTGAAGCGCGGCGCATACTTGCTCGCCAGCCGCTCAATGACGGAATCCGCCGTCTGTCCCGCCCGCGAATAGAAGATCTGAATTTCCCCGGGATCGGCACTCGCGCTGACCGCCGAGCCCTTCCCGTCAAAAACCACGGCCACGCGCACGCCAGTCCAATCCTGGTAATCCCGCAATTTTCTCACGAGCGCGTCGCGAGCGAGCGAAGTCCGGCGGGCATGTAATTGGCGCAATTCGGGCCAGGCGAAAATAACGCTGTGCCCGTCAACGATGAGATACTGCGCGCGCACCTTCCGTGGTCGAACATTCTCCCGCCGTGGAATACTGCATGACTCCAGGGCGCTGCGGTGGGCCTACTCCACCGCCGCGGCCGCCGGCGGTTTCTTCGCCTTGGCTTTGGTCTTTGGCGGTTCGCGCCGGGCGGGCGCGGCTGCTTTCGCCGCCGCTTTCTTCCTATCCAGATATGCGCTCCGTCGCCGCCGTTTGACTCTCACCCGATGTTGCTGGCCCATATCGCGTTCTAATAGGATGGAAAAACTGGCGGCGCAACGCGAAAAAATAAAACGCCGGGCGCAGGATGCAGCGCGCGAATGCAATTGCAATCCACCATCCCGGCCGCATACAAGTGAGCGATGCGAGCGGTCGCACTTCCTTCTCCTTTCTTCGTGATCACGTCGAAAACATTGATTATTTCTTCCGCGGTTTTGCTCACCCTCGCCGCTGTCTTCGGAATTCTAAATGGGCAAAAGACGCGTGGATTGCGGACGGAAGTGATTCAGAGCGAGGCGGCGCGAAAGACGACCGAGCAGGCTCGAATGTCCCGGGAGAAGGAGCTCAAAGCGCGCGAAGAGGCAGTGGCCGCCGCCACCGCGAAGTTTGGCGATACCAGAACCAAAGCGGCCAGCACCGAAGCGGAGCTGCTCAAGGCGCAGACGGAAAAGAACGAACTGCAGGCGAAAGTGCGCGCCAACGAAACCGAAATCGCGGACCTTCGCCGGCGCATCGAGGAGGCTGAGAAAAAATCCGGGGCCGTGCCTTCCACGGCGTCGCCGTCCGAATTACAAGCCCAGCTCGAAGACGCGAAAAAGCAATTAGACGCCGCGGAACGCGAGAAGGTTCTCCTCGCGGACAAAATGCGAACCAGCCAGGAGCGTTCCTCCTCGCCGCAAGCAGAAAAGAAACATCACCCCGCGGCCGGAGGCGTTCCCGGGATTCGCGGCACCGTCCTCGCGGTCAACCAGGCCTACAATTTTGTGGTTCTTAGCCTGGGCGGCCGGCAGGGGGTCGAGGCGAATACCGAGATGCTTGTTCTGCGCGGCGGTTCGTTCATCGGAAAAATTCGAATTTCCTCGGTTGAACCGGCGACTGCCATCGGCGATATCATCACCAGCAGCCTGGCCAGAGGGGTCCAGGTGCAACCTGGAGATACTGTCGTCTATGCTGGCACTGGTTCGTAGTTCTGTTTGGGCGCACGTCTGGAAAGTTCTGCTGCTTTCTTGCGCGGCAGCCGCATTGGCCTCGTGCGCAACGAAAGAGCCGCCTCCACTGATCTCTGATTCAGGCGCCAACCACGAAACGGCCCTGCCTTGGAACGAGCAACAGAAGTGGGAGCGCGAAGGACAAGCGGCGGAGATCACGCAACAACGCCGGTAGGCTCATCCGCCTTTCCTCAAATCCAGAACCCGGCCGGAATCACTGCGTTTTTCGGCACCACGACAATGCCGTCGCGGATGAAATAATTACCGGCATCCAAGTCCGCCGGTTTTCCTTCCGGCGTGATCACCACTCCGTCAGCGATCCTGGCGTTCTTGTCGATAATGGCGCGATCGATGACACAATTCCGTCCGATCCCGATCGGCGGCAGCCCGCGCTCCAGATTGGCCGGTTCGGTTTCGTAATAATCCGCTCCCATTACGATGCTGTTTCGAATCGTGGCGCCCGTCTGAATGGTGCTGCGCACGCCGATGACCGAACGCTCAATATGTGCGTCTGAAATAATGCAGCCATCCGCGATGATGGCCTGCCGCAGCGTCGCGCCATTAATTTTGCTGCCCGGCAAAAAGCGCGGATGCGTATAGATCGGAGCGGAAGCGTCGAAGAAACTGTATTGCGGCAGGAGATCCGTCAGATCGAGATTGGCTTCGTAAAAGGCGCGGATGGTTCCGATGTCTTCCCAGTAACCGTTGAAAATGAAAGCGCTGACATATCGCTCCTGGATCGATTGCGGGATGATGTGCTTCCCAAAATCGACCAGATCGTTTTCGAGGCATTGCACCAGAACGTCCCGATTGAAAACGTAAATGCCCATCGACGCCTGATACAACTCCTCCTCGGCTCCGGAGCCGATGGAAGCGAGAAGCTCCGGCCCCATCTTGAATTCGCCGAGCACACTTTCGTCCGTCGGCTTTTCCACAAAACGCGTCACCCGCCGGTGCTCGTCGCTTTGCATGATGCCGAAGTCCGAGACGAGCGCGCGGCCCATCGGTTTCGTGGCGAGTGTGATGTCGGCTCCAGAGCGGATGTGCTGGTGAAGCAGAGCGCGAAAATCCATCCGGTAAAGCTGATCGCCGCTCAGAATGATGTAATAATCGAACGGTCTCTCCAGGAAGTAGCGCATGTTCTGGCGGACGGCGTCGGCCGTGCCTTGATACCACTGCGAACCTTCCGGCGTTTGCTGGGCCGCGAGAATGTCCACAAAGCTGCGCGAAAAATTGTCGAACTTGTAGCTCGCCTGGATATGGCGGTGGAGCGACATGCTGTTGAATTGCGTCAGCACGTAAATGGAACGCAGCCCGGAGTTCAGGCAGTTGCTAATCGGGATATCGACGAGCCGATACTTGCCGCCCAGCGGCACCGCGGGTTTCGATCGGTCCTTTGTTAATGGAAACAAGCGCGTGCCCGCGCCCCCGCCCATGATGATGGCGAGGGTCCGTTGCGTCGTGCCAGGAGGAAGAGCGGGTGCGGGCATCGTGGCGACTGGATTCGCTCCAAAGGAATCGCGGGTCGAGCGGTTTTTCGTTTCCACAAATCCATTAACGCAAATTCCGTCGCCTCCCATCAATCTTTTTGCACAGATCTTCGCTGTAGCGGCGGTCTCTGACCGCCGATTGGTTGCGTCGATCATGCCTTGATGCCACGCTCTCTCCTTCATGTGTGGCATTGTTGGATACGTCGGGCGTTCTGAAGCGGCCCCCATCCTCCTCGATGGTTTGCGCCGGCTGGAATATCGCGGCTACGACTCCGCGGGCGTCGCGATCGTGGATGGCGATCACATCGAGACGCGCAAATGCGCCGGGCGCATCGCCGAACTCGGAAAGCTCATGGCCGCGAAACCGCCCACCGGCACCTATGGCATCAGTCACACCCGCTGGGCCACTCATGGGAAGCCGACCGATCAAAACGCGCATCCCCACTTCGACGCCTCGGGAAAACTCGCCCTCGTGCACAACGGCGTGATCGAGAATTACCAGGCGCTGAAAGATCAACTCATCCTCGATGGCGATCGCAATTTCTCCTCCGAAACCGACACCGAAGTCCTGGCCCACCTAATCGGCAAACTCTACGACGCCTCCGCCAGTGAGGCTCCCGCCGCCTCGAACGGTAACGCTGCCGCCACGCTCCCGAATAAAAAAGGGCGGCTCGTCGATGCGGTCCGCGCTGCCTTGCGGCAAGTCATCGGCACATATGGAATCGCACTCGTCCATAGCGATATCCCCGATTTCATCGTCGGCGCGCGCCGCGGCAGTCCACTCGTCCTCGGCGTCGGCAAGGATGAAAATTTCCTCGCGAGCGACGTGAGCGCCATCGTCGCCCACACGCGCGATGCCGTTTACTTGAACGACTTCGACGTCGTCGCCGTTGAGCGCGACAAATTTGAGATCAGCTCCGTCGCCGGCGAAGCGGGCAATTACCAGCTCAGCAAAGTCGAATTCACCGACGCCGACATTAAGAAGGGCGATTACCCGCACTACATGCTCAAGGAAATCTTTGAGCAGCCCGGTTCCGTGCGCGACGCGATGCGCGGTCGTCTCAGCCCCGAGGAATGCACCGCCAAGCTCGGCGGACTGAACATGACGCCGGCGCAGTTGCGCGACGTCGGCCGCATTGTCCTGACGGGCTGCGGCACCGCGCTGCACGCCGGGATGATCGGCGAGTATTTGATCGAACAGCTCGCCCAGATTCCGACTGAAGTGGAATACGCCAGCGAGTTTCGCCACCGCAACACACCCATGACGCGCGACACGCTCGTCTTCGCGATCAGCCAAAGCGGCGAGACGGCCGATACGCTCGGCGCCCTGCGCGAAAGCCGGCGCAAGGGTTATCGCACGCTCGGAATTTGCAACAACGTCGCGAGCACGATCGCGCGGGAGAGCGACGGCGGCGTCTACATGCACGCCGGCCCCGAGATCGGGGTCGCGGCCACGAAATCCTTCACCTCACAGGTAGCGATTCTCACAACCATCGGGCTGCTCCTCGGCCGCATGCGGCATCTCTCTACTTCCGAAGGCACGCGCATCATCGATGCGCTCGAGGCGCTCCCCGCCCAAATCGAGGAAGTCTTGAAGCTAAGCGACCAGATCAAAGCGATCGCCAAGAAATACGCATCCGTCCCCGGCATGCTCTTCTTCGGCCGCCAGTTCAATTTCCCGGTCGCGCTCGAGGCCGCGTTGAAACTGAAGGAGATCACCTACCTCTTCGCCGAAGGCCATCCGAGCGCCGAGCTCAAGCACGGCATCATTGCACTCGTTAGGCCGGATCTTCCCTCGGTCTTCATCGCGCCGGATGACGCCGTCTTTTCGAAAAACGTGAACAACATCGAGCAGGTCCGCGCGCGCAAGGGTCCCGTCATCGCCATCACTTCCGGCAAAGGCGCCAAGCATCTCGCAAAAATCGCCGACGATATTGTCACCATTCCCAATGTCCCCGATTACGTCAGCCCGATCCTGACGGTCATCCCGCTCCAGCTCCTCGCCTATCATCTTGCCGTCGAGCTCGGCCGCGACGTCGACAAACCGCGCAATCTCGCCAAGAGCGTGACCGTGGAATAAGTCGACGCTCTTTGACAATCGGGGCTCCGGTCTGCAAAGCTCCTCGTCCCGAAGCCGCGGGTCACCATGTCGAGGACTAGAATCCTGATCATCGAGGACGAGCAAGACGTGATCGATCTGCTCATGCTCCAGCTGCGAAAAGCGGGCGGGTTCAACGTGAGCACGGCGGCCGATGGCGCCTCCGGATTGCGCAAGGCGCGCGAAGAACTACCCGCTCTGATCATTCTCGATCTGATGTTGCCGAAAATGCCGGGCCTCGAAATCTGCAAGGTCCTGAAAATGGATTCGGCCACGCGGCATATCCCGATCATCATGCTCACCGCGAAGGCGGAGGAGATCGATCGGATCGTCGGCTTGGAATTCGGCGCGGACGATTACGTCACGAAACCGTTCAGTCCGCGCGAGTTGATTCTTCGCGTGAACGCGATCCTGCGTCGTGGCAAAGGCGAAACGCTGGAAGAGAAAATGTCGATTGGCGCGATCACGCTCGACCCGGCGCGGCACCACGTCAGCGTTGGCGCGAAAGCAGTGCGGCTGACCAGCGTCGAGTTCAAATTGCTGAGCATGCTGATGAAGCGGAAAGGGCGGGTCCAGGCGCGCGACCGCCTCTTGAATGAAGTCTGGGGTTACGAAAGTTTAATCGACACGCGCACCGTGGACACGCACGTGCGCCGGCTCCGCAAGAAACTCGGCAAAGCCTCCGCGGCCATCGAGACGGTGCGCGGCTTCGGCTATCGCCTTCGGGAAAGCTGAGCGTCCATGGGCTGGTTTGCGCTTTGTCTGCTCGCCGCGGTCTTGATGGTGACAATGCTCGCCGTTTGGCGACGATGGATTGTTCCGTGGAAGGATGTGGAAGAGTTGTCGCAGGCCGTCGTCGACAAGCGGCCTCCGCGGAAATTTTTGATCAGCGCCAATCCGCAATCACGCAGCATTGGGCTTGCGTTCGAGCGGTTGACCAATCGTCAACGCGAGCTGGAGGAGCGTTTCCGCGAGGGCGAATTCAGCGTTCAAGCGGTCTTCGGCGCGATGCTCGATGGTCTCGTGGTCGTGGACGATCGGCGCCGCGTTCGCATGATGAACCGCGAATTTCGGCGCGTGTTTGGACTGGAGGAGTCTGCGCCGGACGCGCCGCTCCTCGAGTTAATCCGCCATGCATCGATCGACCGTCTTGTGATCGAAGCAATCCGCACGAGAGAGCCGCAACGGGAATCGATTCGGATGTCGCGCGGACCGAGCGAAGGCCGGGAAATGGAAGTGAGCGCCGTCCCGCTGGGGGAGAATTCCGCGCAGATGGAGGGAGCGGTGGTGTTGTTTCACGATGTCACGCAACTGCGCCAGGTCGAGGAAATGCGGCGCGATTTCGTCGCGAACGTTTCGCACGAGCTGCGGACGCCACTCTCCATCTTCCGCGGATATCTCGAGACATTGCTGGACGATCCGCACCAGCCGCCCGGCGAACTGCTTCGCATCCTCGAGATCATGGAACGGCATTCCGATCGCTTGAACGCGCTCGTCGAAGACGTGCTCAGTCTGGCCCGGCTCGAATCTCCGGGAACGGAACTCGATTTGTCCGAGGTCAATCTGGCGGAGCTGCTCCACGCGATCATGCGCGATTGGGAAAAACGCTTCGCCGCCAAGCAGCTCAAGTCGCATCTCAATTTTTCGGCCGATTTACCACACTTGCAGGCCGACGAGAACCGTCTTCAGGAGGTCATTTATAATCTCCTCGATAACGCGGTGAAATATTCTCAACCGGGCGGGACGGTCTCGTTGCGAGCCGAAGTTGTCGCCGACCGTGTGCGCATCAGTGTAGCGGATCAAGGCGTCGGTATTCGTGAAGCCGATCTGCCGCGCATTTTCGAGAGGTTCTATCGCGCCGACAAGGCGCGCAGCCGTGAGCTCGGTGGGACGGGGCTGGGGTTGTCGATCGTCAAACACATCGTGCAACTGCATGGCGGCGCCGTCGAAGCCGCGAGCGAGCCCGGCAAAGGAACAACGATCAGCGTCTTTCTGCCGGTGCACCGGGAAAGCTGATCTCGGCTCTGGGGAGCGCAGGCTGCCAGCCTGCACGTCTGGGCAGCTTGCCGAGACGCACCGCACGACGCGCGGCGTTGAAAATCTAATCCACGTCACCAAGTGCAGCCGGCAAGCTGCCGGCTGCGGCAGGCTGGCAGCCTGCGCTCCCCAGAAAAAGAATCGCCGCCACGCGCGTCACACAAACGTAACACTAAACAAATTGCCGAAAGACTGACGCTTCCGCGATTATTCCCTTCGTATGGAAGGCATCGCTGATTCCCGCATTCTCATTCCGCCGCGAACAAAATCGCGCCGGGCGCAGGCGGTCGTCGAACAAGGCATCAAAGCGTTCTTTGGCGGCAACGCGCTCGTCGCCGTCATCGTCCTCGCGCTCATCACCATTTTTCTTTTCCGCGAAGGTTTCGGATTCTTCGGTCAGAATCTCTCGAACCTTCGCCTCTATCGCCAGGCCGGCCTCGAATACGTCGACATCATCCGCGGCGTTGCGTCACGGCATGAAGCTCTCTCACGGAACCTGAGCGAGATCCGGCTGAGCGAAGTGCGCGCGGCGCAAAAGCGAAACGCGCCCCTCGAAGAGATCAACGCCGCGCTTGCGCCCTTCGATCGATTCGCCAGCGCTTTCAGCGACACCGCCGATAATCTGCACGGCATTGTCTCCGACCTGACCGAGCAGGCGAGCGAGCTGAAAGAGCAGCTCTTCGCGCGCGCCGAATTATTGGCTCAACGTTCGCAATTGGAACGCAGTGGTGCCGCCACTGCGGCAGAAAAAATCGTCGTCCCGGAAATCGACCGCGCCGCGGCGCTGACTCGCTTGCGCGAAGGCTCCGCGAATTTTGAATCTGTCAGCGCGGAGATGACCGCGAAGCTCTACAATCTCCTCGCGGAAGCGCCGCCATTGCCGGATCCCGCCGGACAAAAAGCTTTCGAACAATGGAAAACGCGGACACGCGAATACCTCGCCGGCCTGCCCGCGGCTTCGGAAAAACTACGGACCTGGTCGCCGGACGCGCCGATCCCGTGGTATCGCTCGATCAGCTCGTTTCTCTTCGGCCGCGAATGGGTCACAGCGAGTTTTTGGCAGGATTGGTACGGGATCATTCCTCTGCTGGTCGGATCGATTCTCGTTTCGATTGTCGCGTTGTTTTTCGCCGTCCCGCTCGGCATCGCTTCCGCAATCTATGTCAGCGAAATCGCGTCGGCTCACGAGAAGCGGCTGATCAAACCCTACATCGAATTCATTTCCGCAATCCCGTCGGTGGTCCTGGGATTCTTTGGGATCGCAGTCGTCGGACAAGCGGTGCGGGCCGCTTCGCAATCGTCGCTCTTGAAGTGGATCTCCTTCTTCCCGATCAGCGAGCGCCTGAATATCTTCACCGCGGGCTGTCTGCTCGGCTTCATGGCAGTGCCGACGATTTTCACGCTCGCCGAAGACGCGCTTCGCAATGTCCCGCGCGGTTTCAAGGAAGCCTCCTACGCTCTCGGCGCAAACCGGCTCCAAACGATCGGCCGCGTCCTGGTGCCCGCTTCGTTATCCGGCATTGTCTCGGCGGTGCTGCTCGGCCTCGGTCGTGTCATCGGCGAAACAATGGTAGTCCTGCTTTGCGCGGGAAACCGGATCGCGATTCCGGATTTCACACAGGGACTGGGCGCCGTTTTTCAACCCGTCCACACGATGACTGGAATCATCGCGCAGGAAATGGGCGAGGTGGTGCGCGGGAGCACGCATTACCGCGCGCTCTTCATGGTGGGTCTTGTTCTTTTCACGATCACGCTCGCGATCAATTACCTCGCACAAAAGCTTGTCGCTCGTTACCGGATGAGCATCGGATAATATGATCGCCATCGCTTTCAAATCCCGCCGGACCCGCCGAACCGAACGCGTCATTTTCTGGCTCCTCCGTCTGGCGACCTACTTCATCCTCGCCTGCGCGACCTACATCTTTCTCGACATTGGCATCAAAGGGAGCCGCACCGTTTTCACTTCCACCCCGCCCTTCATCAACCTTCCGTTCCTCACTGAGCCACCCCAGACGCTTTACGTTTTCGATTACGACGGGAAAAAGATGACACTGAGCGACCGCCAGTTTCGCGAATGGAAAAGCGCGCATGCCGGCGTGGACGTGGAAGCGACGAGCGTGGCGTATTCCGCGGGCGGCATCTGGCCCTGCATCGTCGGGACTGCGCTGCTCGTGATCGGATCGATGGCGCTCGCGCTCGGCATCGGAATCAGCAGCGCGATTTACCTGAGCGAATACAGCCGGAACGGCCGCTGGATTCGTCTCGTGCGCATCGCCATTCTCAATCTCGCCGGCGTGCCCTCGATAGTTTTCGGGCTCTTCGGTTTCGGATTGTTCGTGATCTTTTTCGGCTGGAACGTTTCGCTCATCGCCGGCTGGTTCACGCTCGGCTTGATGGTGTTGCCGGCGATTATCACCGCGAGCGAGGAATCATTGCGCGCCGTGCCGCAGGGTTTGCGCGAGGGCTCACTCGCGCTCGGCGCGAGCAAATGGCAGACGATCCGCAAGAACGTTTTGCCCTACGCGCTGCCCGGAATTCTGACCTCATCGATCCTCGGCATCGCGCGCGTCGCGGGCGAGACGGCGCCGATCATGTTCACGGCGGCCTACGCCATGAAAGATGAAATGCCGTGGCAGGTGGCGAAGTTCACCGACTTTTTTTTCCAGGGCGTCATGGCCCTGCCGTATCACATTTATGTTGTCAGCTCGAAAATCCCGCAGAACGAATACACCGAGCGCGTCCAATATGGCAGCGCGTTCGTCTTTCTTTTCCTCGTGATGCTGATTGCGTTAACGTCGATTGTCTTGCGAGAACGCAGCAGGAGTCGCCTCTCATGGTAGCCACCCTCGAAATGCCGGAAACAACCTCACCGACCATCGTCAACCAGCCCGAGCAAGTTCCGAAAGCGGAAATCGAGCGCGCCATGATCGAGATCGAGCAGCTCGATTTCGCTTACGGCGCCCATCAGGTTTTGCACGGCGTGAACCTGAACATTCCCGCGCGAGCGGTGACTGCCTTCATCGGACCGTCGGGCTGCGGCAAAACCACGTTGCTCCGTTGCCTCAATCGCATGAACGATCTCATCGACAGCGCGCGCATCACGCAGGGCGCGATTCGCATCGAAGGCGTCGATATCAATGCGCCCGGCGTGGACGTCGTCGATCTCCGGCGGCGCGTCGGGATGGTCTTCCAGAAATCGAATCCATTTCCGAAATCGATTTACGACAACGTCGCCTACGGTTTGCGCATCGCGGGAATCACGAAGCGATCCCTCATCGACGAAGCGGTGGAAAAAAGTCTGCGCTCCGCGGCGCTCTGGGAGGAAGTGAAGGACCGGTTGCACGTCAGCGGCTACGGACTATCCGGCGGGCAGCAGCAGCGGCTGTGCATCGCGCGCGCCCTCGCGGTCGAACCCGAGATTGTTCTGATGGACGAGCCGTGCTCCGCCCTAGATCCCATCGCGACCGCGAAAGTGGAAGAACTGATCCGCCAGTTGAAAGAGCAATACACCATCGTGATCGTCACGCACAACATGCAGCAAGCCGGCCGCTGCTCCGACCACACCGCCTTTTTCTATCTCGGCCGCCTTATCGAGTTCGATCAGACCGCGAAAATCTTTTCCAACCCCGCCCAACGCCAAACGGAGGAATACATCACCGGCCGGTTCGGTTGATCCCGTTGTAACGCTTCAACGATTTAACGATTCACGTCCCTAATGATCGCACCCAAACATATCCTCGGAACTTTCGACGAGGCGCTCACTTCTCTGCGCAACAACGTCCTCATGATGTCGAGCCTGACAGAGCGCAGCCTCGACCGCGCGATCACGGGCTTGCGGCAACGCGACGACGAGCTCTGCGCAATCGCGATCGCCGACGACGAGGAAATCGATCAATTGGAAAAGCAAGTCGACAAGGACGGCATCGATCTGCTTCTGCGGTTCCAACCGGTCGCGTCCGATCTGCGCCGCGTCGTTTCCGCGATGAAACTATCGTCGAACCTCGAGCGGATGGCCGATCAAGGAACAAACATCGCCCGGCGCGCCCGCAAATTGAATCAACATCCGCCGTTGCCCGAAACGGAATTAATTACGCCGATGTACACGCACGCGATGGCGATGTTTCGGGACGCCATCGATGCCTATGTACGCGAGGACGTCCAGCTCGCGCGCGCGGTCGTTCCCCGGGACCAGGCTTTGGACGAGATGAATAGCTCGGCCAGCCGCCGGCTGATCGAGCGGATGGCGGAAGATCCGGAACAACTGCGCGGCTATCTGAATTTAATTTTTGTTTCTCGCTGTCTCGAACGCGTCGGCGATCACGCCACGAACATGGCGGAAGACGCCGTTTACGCCGCGGCGGCCGAGGACATCCGGCATCAGCATCTCGTCCCCGTGGCGAACGAGTAGCGAGCGCCGCTCCGATTAATTCAAGAGCGCACCGCTGGCTGGCTGGCCGGCGCACAACGCACCTTCGCCGTTTCCCATTCGGAAAAATATTTGGAAACGCGCCGGGCGAATTCCCGCGGGCGCTCGGCGTAAAATCGTTCGCCGAGCGCGAGCGCAGTGTCCTCGAGCTCCGTTTCCCTGGAATCGATCAAACCCTTGAGAATGCGATCGCCTTGCTTCCGCGCGGGTCCGATCGAAGAGAGCCGCTGCGCGACAAAAGCAAGATCGTGGACCTGGCCGAGGTAGTCTCCGACCGTTCGCAATTCGTCATTCAGTTCCCTGAAAACCGCGGGCGCCAGCGGACACAAAATTCGCAATTGATACCACAGCTCTTTGGCCCGCTTGCGAAACGTGTGCAGTCTTTTCGTTCTCGTTTTCTTGATCGCCGTCTTCAGGGCTCTGCGTCCGCGCTTGTAGGTTTTCTGCACGTTTTCCCGCAGCCGTTTGCAGCTGAGATCGTCCAAAGGCCACTCCCGGAAGCGATCGAGCGTCTGGCTCAATCTTTCTTCCGCCTCCTGGGGCCATTCGGAAAACGCCGCCAGAAAACTGTCGAGCTCGAAGGCGAGAAGTTCTTCCGTCTCTTGAAAGCTGCGTTTTTTTCCGCGCGCAAATTCACGCAGTTGCCGCACCGTCTCGAGTCGCACTTCGGCATCGCGGACTTCCGAAATGAGCTGACCCACTTTCGCCAGACAGCGGTCTTCGCGTTTCCAAACATCCCGGTCGATCTCGCCCGAAACAAGACGCAACGCGGCCCGCGCCTTCTTCAAATGTTTCCGCGTTTCATGAACGGGCGAGCCTTTGCCGTTCTGTTCCGCCTTGCCGGCACTGATCGCGTCTTCGATCTCTTTGCAGACGATGCGACGAATACCGTCACCGAGCGTTTCTTCCTGTCGTAACTTGTAACTCATTGTCTCCGGCGCTTACTTGTGCGCGAGCGCGACGTTGCTGTACTTCGGGTTCCCGGTCACATCGCGGCCGATCCAGTCCGGCGCCTCGAAAGCCTTGCAGCTTCTTTGGTTTTTGAATTCGACCTCCGCCACGACGAGGCCGTCGTGCCGGCCGCGATAAACATCGATCTCGATGGTGTAAGTTTTCCACGGCACGTCGTACCGCACCTTCATCAATCTCCGGCCTACTGTGGCGGGCCAGAGCGCGTTGAATTGCTCGAGGCTCAACCGAATCTCGCGCTCTTCCCGTTCGCCTTTCGTGCCCTCCTTGTAGGTGAGCGAGCGGACCGAACCTTTCTTGCGCAGACGAACCTGCAAGCCGCCGCGCCCCACCGCGAGATAGCCCTGTTCGATGGTATCGTGCGGAAATTTCTGGAGGCCCGGCGGAAACCGCTTCAGGAGAAATTTTCTTTCGATCTCACGTAGAGACGGCTTCTTCGTCGTTCTCATATCCGCCAACTTTATTTTCGTGAACGGAAAAAACATTGCCGGGACTTCTTCTGTTTCGTTTCACCATCGGGACCCGTCAAAATCTTTTGTGTGACAATTCGATGGCGGCGCCAGCCGGCGTGCGACCGGTGCGTAATTCGTCACCTGATTGTTACTTGGCCGCCGCCGAAATGTGAGAGATGAGAGACAAAAGGAAACCAATCGAAATACATCTCCTATGAAAACAACACTCGTCGCTCTTGTCGCCGCCGTCGGCCTCGCCTCCACCGCAGCACAGGCGGAGCGTCTCGTCATCAAAGGTTCGGACACGCTCGGCGCGAAGCTGGTCCCGCAACTGGCCGAGCAATTCAAAACGCAAACACCAGATGCCACCTTCGATATCGCCGCGGAAGGTTCCACCACCGGCTTCGCGGCGCTGATCGATTCTACGGCGCAGATCGGCATGGCCAGCCGACCCGCGAAGCCGGAGGAAGCCGCCGCCGCCGCCGCGAAGGGCGTGACCTTGAAAGAAACAATCGTCGCGTATGACGGCGTGGCCGTCATCGTGAATGCGGCGAACCCGATCAAAAACCTGACGAAGAAACAGGTGGAACAAATCTTTACCGGCGAAGTGGCCGATTGGAGCGCGGTCGGTGGCTCCGGCGGCGCCATCTCGATCTACACGCGCAATACCTCTTCCGGCACCTACTCGGAATTCAAGGAGCTCGCGATGAAGAAGCGCGATTACGCGGCCTCCGCGCAAAAGATGGCGGGCAACGAGCAAATCGCCGCGGAAGTCGGGAAGAATGCGAACGGCATCGGCTACGTCGGGTTGGCTTACGTCAAGGCGAAAGGGATCAAAGTGGTCTCGATCGACGGCGCGTTTCCGTCAGTCGAGAGCGTGCAGAAGAAAAGCTATCCCTACGCGCGGCCGACTTTCTATTACACCAACGGCGAACCGGCCGGCCTGGTGAAGGCATTCGTTGATTTCACGCTCAGTCCCGCTGGACAGAAGATTGTAGGCGATGTTGGCTTCGTTCCGATTCATTAAAGCGGATCGTGCATTATGATCCTCGCGTGAAGTCGAACGTCCTCTTCATCTGCATTCATAACAGCGCCCGCAGCCAGATGGCGGAGGCGTGGCTCAATCACGTCTGCGGCGAATTTTTCGCGGCGGAGAGCGCGGGCCTCGAGCCCGGAACTTTGAATCCTTTCGCCGTCCGAGCCATGCAGGAAGCCGGGATCGATATTTCCGAAAAAGAAACGCGAGCCGTCTTCGATGTCTTCAAGTCCGGCAAACTGTTTTCGCATGTCGTGACCGTGTGCGACGAAACGAGCGCGGAGAAATGCCCAATCTTCGGCGGGGTTACGAAACGTTTGCATTGGGGCTTCGCCGATCCATCAGCGTTGACGGGAACCGACGAGGAAAAAATGGCGGGCGTGCGGAAGATCAGGGACGAAATCCGCGCGAAGATCGAAGTGTGGTGCGAAGAAGTCTGTCTACGGAGCGCCGGCGTTCCGGCTTGATGATGAAGAAACTGGTCGCCGAATTCCTCGGCACGTTCGCGCTGGTCTTCGCCGGGACGGGCGCGATTGTCATCAACGATGTGAGTGGCGGCGGCGTCTCGCACGTCGGCGTCGCGCTCACGTTTGGCCTCATCGTTCTCGCGATGATCTACACTCTCGGCGACATTTCCGGCGCGCATCTTAATCCCGCCGTCACGCTCGGATTTTTCGCCGCACGGCGGATGCCTGCGGTGGAGGTGCTGCCGTACGTTGTGAGCCAATGCAGCGGGGCGATCGCCGCGAGTTTGTTGTTGCGATTGCTTTTCCCGGCCCACGCCACGCTCGGCAGCACCACGCCGGCGGGTCCGGCGCTTCAATCTTTTGCCTTGGAAATAATACTGACTGCGATTCTGATGTTCGTGATCCTGGGCGTGTCCACCGGCGCCTCCGAAAAAGGAATTACCGCCGGCATCGCGGTCGGCGCCGTCATCGGATTGGAAGCGCTCTTCGCCGGTCCGATCACCGGCGCGTCCATGAATCCGGCCCGCTCGCTCGCCCCCGCCCTCGTCTCGCTCAAGCTGACCAGCCTGTGGATTTATCTCATCGCGCCCATCCTCGGCGCAGCTCTTGGCGTTCTCGCCAATCGTTGTGTCAGGGAACCCGACCGCGGTCGTGCCCCTCATCGGGCGTCGAATAACGACCGCTGATTCGGCCGTCAGCGGCGCTGCTCCAGAATTAATCCGCGCGGGCGAGAAGGCTCGGTTCTTCGGGCGGGAGAAAATCCTGGAGCGGTTTCGCAGAGATCCGCACGTGAGTTCCGATGTGGACCAGGCTGTAGAGCGCGATGACATCTTTCGAGCGCATCCGGATGCAACCGAAGCTCGCCCGGCGACCGATGCGCTGCTCTTCCGCCGTGCCGTGAATGTAGATGCAGCGATCGCGCGTGTGCGCGGTCGTTCCGTCCATCCCGCGCAGCCAGATCACGCGCGCGACGATTGCATCCCGGCCCGGCGCGTTCGCCTTCACGATTTCGCCGGTCGCGTTCCGATTTTTTATCACCGCGCCAGCCGGCAAGCCGTCACCTATTTTTGCGCTCACGAATGTCTCGCCCAGCGGCGTGCGATAACTTCCCACCGCGTCACCCGTGCCGAACTTTGAGGTGGAAACAGGAAACCGCTTCACGACTTTGCCGCGCGCAATCAGCGCCAGCTCCTGATCCGCAACGCTGACGACAATTTCAGGAGCGGAACCGGCCGCGTAAACACGCGTTGCCGCCTGCGCGCAGAGCAACACCAGAGCCACTACACCCCACACTGGTAGGGACGGCGCGCTGCGCCGTCCGCGCCTAACCTTGCGCGCCCAACTCACCATCACCCCTGGCCCTTGTCCGGAACCAGCATTTGCAGATCCTCGATGAGCGAATCGATCTTGCGCAGATCTTTCCGCCGCCCTTTCTCCGGCTTCAGCTTCCGTTTTCGCACATGGATCATCAGATCGCGCAACTGATTCAGACGCTCCCGCGACAATTCTTCCGCAGGCTTCAGTGAGCCGAGCGCGGCGCGGCTTTCGGCCAGATTGATTTCCAAACGCGCAGCGTAGGCCCGCACAGTCGCGCGCAGATCTTGCCGAAGCTTTTCCAACTCCGTCTCCAGCACTCTCACCGGCGATGTGTTCCCGGCTTTGGTGCGGGTCCTCTTGTATTTGATCGATGTCATAATGCGGCTCCTGTCAGTTCCGGCGTTTCCACGAGCGGCGTGGCCGGTGATTGGAATGGATTGAAATTCAGCAGCTCGATCTCGCCGTCGAGGTTTTCGACAAGGGCGGAACAAGTTTCGACCCAGTCGCCGCAATTGTAATAGTCGACCGATCCGATCTTGCGGATGCCGGCGCTATGAATGTGCCCGCAGAGCACCGCGTCCACTTGGTAGCGCTCCGCGTAACGCACCACCGCCTTCTCGAATTCGCCGATGAAATTCACGGCGTCTTTGACGCGCTTCTTCGCGTAAGCGCTGAGCGACCAATAGCCCAGGCCGAAACGGCGGCGCACGAAATTGATCAACGGATTGAGCGCGAGCAAAAATTGGTAACCAACGTCGCCGGCGAACGCGAGCCAGCGCGCATTCTGCACGACTGTATCCAGCTCATGTCCGTGAATGACGAGAATGCGGCGGCCCCCCGCCGTCATGTGAAGCGCGTGCTTTTCGATCGCGATGTGGCCGTAATAGCCGCAAAAGCCGCCGACGAATTCATCGTGATTGCCCGGGATGTAAACGATGCGCGTGCCTTTGCGCGCTTTGCGGAGAAGTTTTTGGATGACGTCGTTGTGCTGTTGCGGCCAATAAATTCCGCGCCGCATCTGCCAGACATCGATGAGATCGCCCACGATGTAGAGCGTCTCGAACTCATGATCGCGGAGGAATTCGAGGAACGCGCCGGCATTGCTGCTGCGCGTGCCAAGATGCACGTCCGAAACCCACGCCGTGCGAAACCGCCGCGGCGTCGGCGCCCGGACCACGCGAACGTTTCTGATGCGGGCCGGTGGATCGAGCGTCTGCATTTCGCTGCAAAAATAGCAGGCACGACCTCGTCTCGACAAAGCGAGTTTTGTTACATTTGTGTGGCAGAACCGATGCGATCGGGCGCACGCTGACGCAGCAATCAGCTTGGGCGGAAGCCGCGTCCCATGACGGCCGCGAAGACGAGGAATACGATCGCGCTTCCCATAATCCAGCCGAGACTGCGCGCGACATAAATGCCATCTGGTGCACCAACCCCGGCGCGTCGCGCAACCGATCCGGGGAGCGCGAGCATCACTACGTTGGCCAAAAACGTTTCTCGCGCCGCGCCAGCGAGCGCTCCGCTCGGATCACCGCGATCAAACAGCGCAGCCAGACAAGCCGCGACGCCGGCCGCCACGTACGGGATGAGAACCAAGCGTCTGATATCAGAGCCGCCCGCGAATCCGCCAACGGCTCGAGCGACCAGACGTGTGGCAAGAGAATAGCCGACGAGCCCAAGAACGACGAGCGCCGCTCGCCAGAACATTGGCGCGGGCAACCCGCGGATCACCAGGGCCCAATCACCCTCATCCGCAACGCCGGAGTAAAGGAAATAACCCGCGCCCCAGAAAAAATTGAAGGCCATCGCGAAGACCAGGAACAAACGTGTTGGCAGCGAAACCTTTCTTGCGCGTGCCAGCGCCATTAAGAGAACGGCGCCGGCGAGGAGATTCGCGCACGGTCCGGCAGCGTCGACCAGGCGCGAGCCCGGATCGCTGCGAAAGAACACCGACGTTAGCACCAGAACCTTTCCTCCCGTGATGAGGCAAACAAGAGCATGCCCAAGAGCTTCGTGGCAGAGATCAGCGAAGATGTAACTCACCACACCGATCGCAATCAGCGTCAGCGTATCGTGTGACCGAGGCGATTCAGAATTCATTGGGAAAGGCAGGCATGATGTTGGAGCGGATCGAAAGATTCTTCACTAGGAGAAGCAAACTTCCTCTTCAAAGACAAGAAAGCCCGCCGGGGAGAAGCCGGCGGGCTTTCTATTTACCTAACTGCGTTGTCCTGCTGCGTTATGGAATTGGAACGAAACCGACCTGCGCGGCGATCTTCTGGCCCGCGGCGCTGATCGTGAAATCGAGGAATTGTTTGGCCAGGCCCGTCGGGTCGCCGTTCGTGTAATAGAAAGTCGGGCGCGCGTAGGGATAGGTCTTCGCGTGCACGGTCTGCACAGAAGGCAGGACGCCATCGATCGACACGACTCTGATGCCGCCGGCTTTCGTGTAAGCAAGACCGACGTAGCCGACGCCGTTTGAATTCTTGCCGACTTCCGCCGCGATCTGCTCGTTACCCGCCATCTTTTGCGAGCCACTCGCGTAATCGCGCTTCTTCATCGCGAGTTCCTTGAAATCCGAGTAGGTGCCGGATGAAGTGTTGCGAGTGTAAACGGAAATTTTTCCGCCGGAACCGCCCACTGCACTCCAATCGGTAATGTCGCCGGCGAAGATCTGTTCCACCTGTTTCTTCGTCAGGCTTTTGATCGGGTTCGCTGAGTTCACAATGACCGCGATGCCGTCGTACGCGACGATAGTCGGTTTCATGTGAACCCCTTTGGCGGAAGCCGCGCCGACTTCCGATGATTTGGCGCGGCGGCTCGACATGCCGATCTGCGCGGTGCCGTCGATGATCGCAGCGATGCCGGTGGTGGAACCTTCGGCGGCGATGTCGAAGGTGGTGCCGGGATGCTGCGCTTTGAATTGCTCCGCCAGTTGCGGCACGAGTTTGGCGCCGAGCGTGTCGGAGCCCTTGATGACCAGCTTCTCCGCGCGCGCTTCCGTGGCGGCAAAGGCGAGCCCGAGTGCCAATGCGAGATGAGTGATTTTCATAGGTGTTGGTTTCCGTCGTGATTGCTTAACGAGTTAGAATTTTACATTCAGGTCGGCCTGAAATATCTGATATTTGTCGAGCGGGTTGATTCCGATATCGCCCACGCCTCCGGTGCCGAGCGATCTATCCGCGCGGCGGCCGTAGCCGTAGCTGAGATTGAAAATGATCGCGTCGCTGAGCGCGTAGCCGCCCTGAACGACGACACCTTGAACGTTGACTCGGCTATCGAAGAAGTCGGAGTCAACCAGGTTCGGGTCGAGCGCATATTGCTCGGTATGCTGCCAGAAAGCCTGAAGCTGCCAGTCGTGCTTGACCTTTAACTGTCCGATGCCCGCACCAATCTGATAAGCGTAGCGTTGGTCCTGCGCCTCGGGATGGCCGGCCGCAATGGCACGGTCGCCGCCATCGAAGTTGACCGCGAAATCGCCAAAGATTCGGACGGGCAGCTCCCCGATCTTGAAACCAAACTCCGCCGGCACTTCGAGGACGAGGAGACTGTTAATGCCGACCTGGTTCAGCGCCATCGAAGCCGTGTTGGTGATACCTTGCTGGCCGCCAACGAAAAAGTTATTAAACGTGTCTCCAGCACCCGTGTAGTTGTAAAGGACGGGAGCTACCTGGAAGTAGACGTTCTTCGGCAGGTTGAGCCTGGCTCCCATCTGCCAGGCCAGCAGCCAGGCGTCGCTGTTCGGAACGAGCCTGCCGCCAGAAACCGCGCGCACTCCCAGCGGGTTCTCCGGGTTCGAGTCGTCATAGACGAATTGCGCCAGGTTCATGAAGAGATCGAGCTTCACCTTGAACGGCTCCGACTCGACCGCGGCAACGTTTTTTCCGTCCTTGCTGGACGACTCTGCCGCGGGCGTGGTGCCTCCGCCGAAACTGAAATTATAGGAATGTTTCCATTGCTCGGCCAAGCCCTCCGGGTTGATGTCGCCGTCCCATACCATCAGGGTCGTCACGAGCGGATTGGGCATTTTGCCGGCCGTCAATCGAATGTCGCGGAAGCCGCTGTAACCCAGGTAAGCCTGACCGATTCCGATGGCGTCGCTGGCTTTGCCGAATGGACCGGCGTCGTCGCCAAAGGTGACATTGGTGGATCGTGGGTTGGTGCTTGTCTCGAGGCGCAGGCCAAAGAACCAGTCGTCCGCCAGCGTTCCACGCAAGCCCAGTCGGAAACGATAGCGTTCCCGGCTTCTCTTCAACGTGTCGTTAGGCCCAGGAGTGCCGGGGACGGTGCTGGCGGTGGCCCCTTCGCGAGTCTCGTAGCGGACCCGCATGTCACCGTAGAGTTCCACCTCGGTGATGGGCGCGGAGAGTTTGAGTTTCCCGGCTGAAGTGGCGGCCGCATCTTTTGTCAGCTCACTGCGGACTTCTTCAGCTTCCTGGTCAGTGATGAGGCGTTTCTTGACGAGCAGATCGAGCAGCGCGCCCGCGTCCTGCGCGCGGGCCGTGACGCCGATCATCAAACCGGTTGCGACTGCGATTAACACAAACTTTTTAAATAACATTTATTCTCCTTGTTCCTGCGGTTGGGTTAAGGCCGGAGAGCGTCGCGCTCGGCGGCATTTGTCTGCACGCGCCCGAAGCTAGAGAGCGATTGTTACGGACGTATGGCGGCCAAGTGACAGTTGCGTGAATTTCGCGGCCGCCCTCGCCCGCCTCCGCTCCGCGCTTGGATATTGCCGGGCCCTTCTCTAAGCTGAAAATTCTGGCCGCCTGCGTTTCGAAAACACCCGATTAATTTGTGCAACCAAAAGAAGATTACGTACTCAAGCTTCTCGAAGACGCGGGGCTGGTGACCCACTCGCAAATCGAGCAGGCCAGATCGAAATTGAACGGGACGACGAACATCGTCGACTTGCTCGTGGAGGAAGGCGTCGTCTCGGAGGCGGACGTGTCGCGCAGTCTCGCGGCCCAGGCCCATATGGATTGGATCGATCTGGCGGCCAAGGTGATTCCGCCCGAGGTGATCAAACAGATTTCCGCCGGGGACGCGCGCCGGTTCAAAGTCATTCCGGTCGGCTTCGGCGAAAGCGGATTGATCGTGGCGGTGAGCGATCCGCTCGACATCGATACGATCGACAGTTTGAACTTCCTCCTGCAACGCGAGATCGAGCTGGTCTGCGCGAGCCCGCAAAAAATCCGGCAGGCCTTGATCAAATATTACGGCACCGCCGACGAAGCGTCGGACGTGTTGGTGCAACAGATCGGCCATGACGTCGATCTCGGTCTCGAAATCCTCGAAGGTGGAGACATTAGCGGCACCGACGAAGCCGACGCGCCGATCATTCGCATGGTCTCGATGCTTCTCATCGAAGCGCACAAGCTCGGCGCGAGCGACGTGCATCTCGAGCCGCTCGATAAAAAATTCCGCGTCCGGTTTCGCATCGACGGCGTCCTCCAGGAAATGCAGGCGCCGCCGAAGCGATTGCAATCCGCGATCGTGAGCCGGCTGAAAATCATGACCGGCTCGATGAGCATCGCGGAAAAGCGTTTGCCGCAGGACGGGCGCATCCAGGTGCGGATCGCGCGCAAGCCGATCGATCTCCGCGTTTCCACCATCCCCACCAACCATGGCGAAAGCGTCGTCATGCGCGTCCTCGATAAGTCGAGCCTGATGCTCGGCCTTCCCGAGCTGGGATTTTTCAGCGACGACCAGGAGACATTCGAGCGCCTGCTCCGGCTGCCGGACGGCATCCTGCTCGTGACCGGCCCGACCGGTTCCGGCAAAACGAGCACGCTCTATTCGTGTTTGAATTTCATCAACAAACCCGATCGCAAAATCATCACGGTCGAAGAGCCGATCGAATACCAGATGACCGGCATCAATCAGGTGCAGGTGAACAACGATGTCGGCATGACGTTTCCGGTCGCGTTGCGTTCCATCCTGCGGCAGGCGCCGAACGTCATCATGATCGGTGAAATTCGCGATCTCGAGACGGCGACGATCGCGACGAATGCCAGCCTGACCGGGCACCTCGTCTTCAGCACGCTCCACACCAACGATGCGCCCTCGGCCGTCGCGCGTCTCGTCGACATCGGGGTGCAACCGTTCCTCGTGGCGTCCTCGGTGCGCGCGATCATGGCGCAACGACTCGTTAGGCGGCTGTGCGCGGAGTGCCGGCAGCCCGGAGAATTGAGCGAGATGGAGCTGCGCGCGCTCAACCTGGAACCGTCGCAACTAAGCGAAGCCCAGGTGATGAAACCGACCGGCTGCGACGAGTGCCGGCACACCGGTTACAGAGGGCGGATGGGGATTTTCGAGATCTTTATCATCGACGACGACGTGCGGCACATGATCAACAACCGGCGCTCGACCCTGCTCCTGCGCCAGCGCGCACGCGAGCTCGGCATGCGCACCTTGCGCGAGGACGGCGTGCGCAAGGTCCTCGCCGGAATGACGTCGGCCGAGGAAGTGATTTCGATCACGCTGGGAGACGTGAACTAATATGAGCGCGGGATTCAGTTCTGGGGAGCGCAGGCTGCCAGCCTGCAGTAGCCGGCAGCCTGCCGGCTACATTTGGCGACGACCAAACAGATTCCGCGTCGCGCCTTGCGCGATGCGTCTCGGCAAGCTGCCGAGACGTGCAGGCTGGCAGCCTGCGCTCCCCAGAACAAAACCATGAACGCGCAACAGGTCGTCGATCTTTTTGTCGAGCAGCGGGTCTTGCAGCCGTCGCAAGCCGACGATGTTTTGCAGGAAGCGAACCTGAACGGGAAAAACATCGAGCAGGCTCTCGTCGATAGCGGGTTCGTGGATGAGCGCGGCTTTTATCAAGTCATCGCCGACGCGCTCGGGACCGATTTCGTCGATGTTTCCGATAGCGACATCGCGCCGGAAATTCTGCGGCTGATTCCGGGCGGCCTCGCACGATTGCATCGCGCGCTTCCCATCGCCGCGAGCGACAACACTCTCACGGTCGCGCTGGTCGATCCGCTCGATCTGCGCGCGGCGGAAGATTTGCGTTTTGCGCTGGGGAAAGACGTCCATGTCGTCGTCGCGCCAACGGATCAGATCGAGGGCCGGATCGAGCGTTACTACGGGAGCGACAGCTCGAGCATGGAGGACATCCTCAAGCAGCTTGGCGAAGCAGGCGAGCTGTTGGCCTTGCGCGGCACGGACGACACATCCGCGGTCGAAGCCGAAGCGAACGCGACGCCGATCATACGCTTCGTTGATCTAATTTTGTTCCAGGCGATCCAGGATCGCGCGAGCGACATTCATTTCGAGCCGTTCGAAAACGAATTCAAAATTCGTTACCGCGTGGACGGCGCGCTTTACGAAATGGCGCCGCCGCCGCGGCATCTCGCGCTGCCGGTCATCTCGCGCGTCAAGGTCATGGCGAACATGAACATCGCCGAGCGCCGCCTCCCGCAGGACGGACGCATCCAGAAAAATATCGCCGGCCGCAGCGTCGACCTGCGCGTTTCGACGTTGCCGACGCAATTCGGCGAGAGCGTGGTCTTGCGCGTCCTCGACCGCTCGACGGTCAATCTCGATCTCGAAGCGCTCGGACTCCCCGATTACATCCACGCTTACATCATCGAAATCATTAATCGCCCGAACGGCATCTTCATCGTCACCGGGCCGACCGGCTCGGGAAAAACGACGACGCTCTATTCCTGTTTGCGAAAGATCAACACGATCGATTCAAAGCTGCTCACGGCGGAAGAACCGGTCGAATACGATCTCGAAGGCATCGTCCAGGTGCCGGTGAACGAAGCGATCGGCCTCACCTTCGCGCGTGCGCTCCGCGCATTCCTGCGCCAGGACCCGGATCGCATCATGGTGGGCGAGACGCGCGATCTCGAGACGGCCCAGATCTCGATCCAGGCGTCGCTCACCGGGCATCTCGTTTTCACGACGTTGCACACGAACGACGCACCGGGCGCAGTCACGCGTTTGATCGACATGGGCGTCGAGCCGTTCCTCATCTCTTCCACGCTCGAAGCGGTCCTCGGCCAGCGATTGCTCCGCAGCATTTGTCCGCAATGCCGGATCGCGTATCAGCCCGGCGAAACGATGCTAGCGCAACTCGGTCTCGCGCGGCGCGACATCGGCGAAAAGAGTTTCTACTACGGCAAAGGCTGCGATGCGTGCAACCAGACCGGCTACAAAGGACGCAAAGGCATCTACGAGTTGATGAAGATCACCGATCCGCTCCGCGAATTGATCAACGAACGCGCGCCGAGCGTGACGCTGAAAGCCAAGGCGATCGAGCTGGGCATGGTGACGCTGCGGCAGGACGGGTTGCGCAGCATCTTCGCCGGCGACACTACGATCGAAGAAGTGCTGAAATATACGTGAAGACAATTAGCGAATTAACGACTGAGCGAATTANNTAATTCGCTCAGTCGTTAATTCCATCTCATGCCTCGTTACAATTACGTTGCGCTCGATGGGCGCGGTCAGGAATTGACGGGCCTTGTCGACGCGTCCTCGACCAATGAGGCCATCGGCCAACTCCGGCAGGCCGGCTATTTTCCAACGAACGTCTCCGAAGAAGGATTGAGCGGCGGCGCGGCCGAGGCGAAGACATCGCGACGCAAAACCAAAGCAGCGCCCGTGGAGCGAAAAGCGCGGAGCAAGAACATCGTTCTCTTCCAGCGAAAATCGGTCAAGCCGAAGACCCTCATGATTTTCACCCGGCAGCTCGCGACCTTGATCGATGCCGGACTTCCGCTCCTGCGCGGATTGAATGTGCTCGCAAAACAGGAGAAGGATTCGGTTTTGAAAAACGCGATCAACAAACTGGCCGACTCCGTCCAGAGCGGCAGCACGTTCTCCGAGGGGCTCGCGCAACATCCGCGCATGTTCAACGATCTCTACGTCAACATGGTGCGGGCGGGCGAGCTGGGCGGCGTGCTCGAAGTGGTCCTGACCCGGCTCGCGGAATTTCAGGAGAAGGCGCAGAAGATCAAAAACAAAGTCGTCGCCGCGATGGTCTATCCGATCATCGTGCTCGTGCTCGCCATGGCGATCATGACGTTTCTCATGATTTTTATCGTGCCGAAGTTCGAGGCGATCTTCCACGATATGCTGGGCGACAAACCGTTGCCGACGATCACGCTCTTCGTCATCAGCGTGAGCAGTTTCATGCAAAATCATTGGGCGATTCTGCTCGGGGCTATTGTCGCCGTGATCGCGATCTACAAACTCAGCGCGCGCACCCGGGCGGGTCGTGCGGTGATCGATCGTGTCAAACTGCGCGCGCCGCTGTTCGGCGACTTGATTCGCAAGACGTCGATCTCCCGTTTTTCGCGAACGCTGGGGACGCTGGTTACGAGCGGTGTGCCGATCTTGCAGGCGCTCACCATCACGCGAGAGACGGCGGGCAATGTCGTGATTGCGCGTGCCATTTCGCAGGTGCACGACAGCGTGAAGGAAGGCGAATCGATCGTGCAACCGCTCGAAGCGAGTGGCGCGTTCCCGCCGATGGTCATCAGCATGATCGATGTCGGCGAAGAGACGGGTCAGTTACCCGAGATGCTCTTGAAGATCGCCGAGGTCTACGACGATGAAGTGGATAACTCCGTCGCCGCGCTCACGTCGTTGCTCGAGCCGATCATGATTGTTTTGCTCGCGCTGATCGTCGGGACGATTGTCATCGCGCTTTTCATGCCGCTCATCAGCATCATCAGCGGGTTGCAGCAGCAGACCTAGACAGAATGGCGAAACAGCGATCCGCTTTCACCATCATCGAAGTGCTGATCGTGATGGCGATCATTCTGGTTCTGGCGGGATTGATCCTCGCTACGTCAGGATACGTGCAGAACAAGGGTAGACGCTCGCGCGCCGAGGCCGAGATCGCCGCGATCTCGGCGGCGATGGAGAATTACAAGGCGGATAATGGGATTTATCCGCGGGATCCTACGACCACAGACGCGCTGGCAGCAGACGTGGATCCCGGCGGCGGTGATCCAGGAACCTTCGTGGATTCATCCAAATTTCTTTACAAATCCTTATCCGGCGACTCCGACGGTGATCCAACAACTTCGACTAGCACCGACACTAAGAATTATTTCGGTGCAGCATTAAAGCCTAACATGTTGAGCCCGAATCCACCGGCAGCCGGCACGTTCATCCGAGATCCTTTCGGATATAGCTACGGTTACTCAACGATCAAAGCCGCAGCTCCGACAGGTGCGAACGGTTACAATCCGACCTACGACTTATGGTCGACAGGTGGCGAGACCGCAAAAAAGTCGAGTGAGACGTTTGCCACGTACCAACAGCGTTGGATTAAGAATTGGTGATCGCTAATTCTCTGACAGCAGATTCCTCGACTGCGCTCGGAATGACAGAGGCTTTCTGTAGCGGCGGTCTATGACCGCCGATCGAGCGTGTCCAATCTCAGCGCGCGTCCGTATGCACGACGATCACGACGCGGCGATTCGGGCGCTGGCGCTCGATCTCGATTTGCTCTTCCGGGCTGTTGGGCGCGGCGGTGCTGCGCGGCGCGACCTGAAATCTCGTCGCGCCGTAGCCGTGCGTCTCGATTTGCGCGGGATTGATCGCCATCACGTCGACGAGATATTGCTTCACGCTGTCCGCGCGACGTTGGCTCAAATCGAGATTGTAGTCGGAAGAACCGAGCGAATCCGTGTAGCCCTCAACCGTAAAGGTCGCCTTCGGGTTCCGCTTGATGAGTGTGCCCAGTTTCTGCAACTGCGTGATCGAGCTGGGCTGCAAATCGGCGCTGTCATAATTGAAAAGCTGATCGTCCGGCATCCGCAATTTCGTGCCGGAACCGAGCGGACCTTTTTGCGAGAGGAGCGAATCGAGATCGCTGAAGCCCGGCGAACGGCTGCGATTTGGCCCGGCGCTGTCGCCCGGAAGTTTCGTGAAGGTGTTCGGACGCTTGATCGTCGTGCTGGTGGCAAGATCGGTTCCGGTCAGAGCCGGCTGCGGCCGGCCTGACGTGGCCGAGTCGGTCATGAGATTTTGTTCGCGCGTGGCGTTGGGACTCTGCGAAAGCGTTTGGGCCGTGCTCCGCTCGATCTCATTCATGACCGAATTCGAGTTCGACTGATCGATCTGCGGTTTGTCCGGCAAAACATCGCGCGTGTCGTCCGGCAAAGCCACGCTCGCGTGGACGTCGTCGAGAAGCTGGTCGAACGATTTCTTTTCATCCGGCAACTGCACATCGGTTTTGTCCGGGTCGGGTTTCGCCGCCGGATTCGACTGGTCCGCGCTCGCCTTGTCGAGCGGCTGCATGTCGACGCTTTTCACTTTGAACATCGGCGTCTGCGCGATCGGCTCCATCGGAGTCGCAGTCGAGATGAAACTCGTGCGATAAAAATATCCGCAGAGCGCGCCGTGCAGCGCCAGCGAGATCATCAGACCGACGAGCAGCCAGTTCCGCTGTTTGCTCCCGGCGAGCAACGCCTCGTCGTAATCGGTATAGTCGGATGTTCCCATTTCCCTCAGGGAACAAACGAACGGTGACAGGTTATTGTCAAACAGGTGGATCGTGCGCTCCGCGCGCGATGACAAAACGCTGGCGAAGCCGGGACTAAGAACATCGCGCGGCGGAGCGCGCGATCCACCTAATCCTTACTCGACCGCGTGCGGCCGATGAAAACCTGGACCGCTCGCCGGATCTCATCTGCCACTCGCGCTTCCGGCGAAACAAATTTCGGCGTAAACCACGGGAACAAACCGATCAGATCGTGCGTGACCAGGATTTGGCCGTCGCAATGTTCGCCCGACCCAATGCCGATCGTGGGAATCTCCAGCGCGTTCGTGATTTGGCGCGCCGTTTCCGGACTCACGATTTCGAGCACGACCGCGAACGCTCCCGCCTTTTCCACCGCCTTGCCGTCGCGGACGAGGGCTTCGGCTTCAGATTGGGTGCGACCTTTGACTTTGTAGCCACCTTCCTCGCGCACACTTTGCGGAAGCATGCCGATGTGGCCCATGAGCGGAATCCCTTCCGCCACGATCGCCTCGATTTGCGGGATGTGACTCACGCCGCCTTCGAGCTTGACCGCTTGCGCGCCGGCCTCGATGAGAGCGCGCGCCGACGCGACGGCCTGCGCGGGCGTGTCGTAGGTGTGTATGGGTAGATCGCCGATCAACAGCGCGCGCTTCACGCCGCGCGCCACAGCGCGAGTGTGATGGAGCATTTCCGCGAGCGTGACCTGCGTGGTGTCGTCGTAACCGAGGACCACCATGCCTAACGAATCGCCCACCAGGATCATGTCGATCCCGCTTTCATCGAGCAAACGCGCCGTCGGATAATCGTAGGCAGTCAGCGCGGTAATGCGTTCTCCCCGCTTTTTCTTGTCGCGAAATTCCTGCATCGGCGTGGACCTTACCACTTCGCGGCGATGCGCACCACCGCCGGCCCTTCGGTCAACCTCAGCAGAAGATCGCGCGCCGACTCGGCCTGGTTCGGAAGAACCAAATCCGGCCGAATATCCGCGAGAGGCCGAAGGACAAACTCGCGCTGCGCGATTCGCGGATGAGGCAATTGCAATTGGGGCGTTTCGATTTTCGTGTCGCCGAAATAGAGAAGATCGAGATCGAGCGTCCGGGAGGCGTTTCGCGCGTGGAAGGCAGACCGGCCAAGGCGCGCTTCGATTTCCACCAGCTCGCGCAATAGATCGCGCGCTTCACCGGCGTAATCGATCTCGATCACGGCGTTCAGGAATTTTGCCGCGTCTGCTGCGCAGCCAACCGGCTCCGTCTCATAAACGGCGGAGGCCAACGGCGCCGGACGAACGTTATCGAGCGCTTCGATCGCGGTGCGCGCTGCGCGCAGATTCGCCAACCGATCGCCAAGATTGGAGCCGAGCGCGACGCCAGCTCTCATTTGGCCGCGGATAAGCCAAGCACGTCTTCCATCGTGTACAGGCCCGGCGGTCGCCCGATGATCCAGCGCGCCGCGCGGAACGCGCCTGCCGCAAAAGTTTCCCTACTCGACGCCTTGTGCATCAGCTCGAGCTGTTCGCCTCGTCCGGCAAAGATGACCGTGTGATCTCCGACGACATCGCCGCCGCGGATCGAGTGGACGCCGATTTCCGCGGAAGGGCGTTCGCCTATTAGTCCTTCACGGCCGTGCGCGACGTTCTTCGCGTAATCCAGCTTCCGGACCTCGCAGAGAATTTCCGCCAGCCGCCGCGCGGTGCCGCTGGGCGCATCCTTCTTCAACCGGTGATGCGCTTCCACGATTTCGAGATCGAAATCTTTCCCGAGAAGTTCGGCTGCTTTCCGCGTCAGCCAGAAAAGCGCGTTTACGCCGACGCTGAAATTCGGCGACAGAATAATCGGCAGCGATTTCGATGCGTCTTTGAGCTGCGCACGTTGTTCGTTCGAATGCCCGGTGGTGCCGCTCACCAATGGTTTGCCCGCGCCGAGACAGGCCCGGCAGATCGCATCGGTCGCGCTGACATGACTGAAATCGACGACCACATCGCAGCCACCGATTTCTTTCGTCAGCTCATCGCCTTGATCGAGCCCGGCGGTAATGACCACGTCCGCCGCTTCCGCCGCGGCGGCGATCGCCTGGCCCATGCGGCCTTTCGCGCCGACGAGGAGAACGCGGACGGCCTTCATGTTCAGCCCGTCGCGTCGAAGGCGTCGAGCGTCGTGCGCAAACGCACGGCGTTGGCCTCCGTCATTTCACAAAGCGGCAGCCGGCACTCGGCCGACATCGCGCCCCGCCAGGAGAGCGCGGTCTTCACCGGAACCGGATTCGGCTCGATGAACAGGTCCTTGAAGATTGGCAGCATCCTCGAATGCAGATCTCGCGCGCTTTTCACATCCCCCGCGCGGAACGCCTGCACGAGCGCGCAAACTTCGGCCGGAAATAAATTCGAGGCGACGCTCACCACACCGACCGCGCCGACGGACATGAATGGCAGCGTCAAAGAATCGTCGCCGCTCAAAATCGTGAACGCTTCCGGCAGGCGGGCGCGCAGGTCGCTGACCCGATCGACGCTCCCGCTGGCTTCCTTGATTGAAACAATGTTCCGGCAGCCGACCGCGAGCCGCTCCACCGTCTCCGGCCCAATATCGACGGCGCAGCGGCCGGGAATATTGTAGAGCATCAACGGCGACTTGGTTGACTGCGCGATCGCTTGAAAATGCCGGAACAAACCTTCCTGGCTCGGCTTGTTGTAATACGGCGCCACGATCAACATTCCATCGACTCCCATCTTTTCCGCCGCTCGAGTCGCCGCGACCGCCGCGCTCGTGGAATTTGAGCCGGTGCCGGCCAGGACCTGGCAGCGGCCTTTCGCCATTTCAACGGTGAGCCGAATGATTTGTTCGCGCTCGTCGTGCGAGAGCGTCGGCGATTCGCCGGTCGTGCCCACCGCCACGAGGCCGGTGATGCCGTCCGTGATCTGGCCTTCGATCAATTTCGCGAGCGCAGGCAGATCGACTTCACCGTCCTGAAACGGCGTGACGAGCGCGGTATAGGTTCCTCGAAACATTCGTTAGGCCATTAAATGCAGATGGGGCGACTCAGAGATCGATCGTGCCTTCGAAAACGAAATCGGCCGGGCCCGTGAGAGTGACGTTCTTGAATCGCTCGCCCTCTTTCTCGAAACCGACTTCCAATTCATTTCCGCCGCGCACGAGCACGCCGATCGGTCCGTCGACTCGTTCGAGCGCGGAAAAAATAAGTGCGCTCGCCACCACGCCGGTGCCGCAGGCCAGCGTTTCGTCTTCGACGCCGCGCTCATAAGTGCGGATCGAAATCTGCCGGTCCCCTCGCCGTTTCAGGAAATTTGCGTTGGCCCCTTTGGGCGAAAACAATTCGTGATGCCGGATGGCTGAGCCGAGGCCGCGCACATCCACGCTCTCGAGATCTTCCACCGGAATCACCACATGCGGCACGCCGCTATTTATGAAATGGGCGGCGACGACCCGATCGCCCAACGGAATTTCGATCCCGAGCCGCAAATCTTTGGGCTCACTCATCTGGAGACGAACCAGCTCGCCTTCAAGCTGCGCGCCGATCACGCCCGCCGGCGTCTCGAACGAAAGTTTTTCCATCGGCCCCGCGACGTGACTGGCGTAGCGAGCGAAACAGCGCGCGCCATTGCCGCACATTTCCGCCTCGCCACCGTCCGCGTTGTAGTAGCGCATCCGGAAATCCGCGCCGTTCATCGGGCGCTCGAGCACGAGCACGCCGTCGGCGCCTATACCGCGATGCCGGTCGCAGATCTTCGCGATCTCATCGGGCGCGAAGCGTAAATCGCCGGCGCGATTATCGACCAGGACGAAATCGTTGCCCGCGCCGTTCATTTTCGTGAAACGCAGCATGCGCAGTTGGTTAGCACATTCTCTCGGCAAAGCCAACAAGGAGCGGCGGTTTGAAACCGCCGACGGCATTTGGTAGGGCGAGACTCTGTCGAGCCGACGACGTTGGATATGATGCCACGCACGGCTCGACTGAGTCTCGCCCTACCAAGCGAAAGACGGCGATTGAAAATCGCCGCTCCTTGGTTGCCGAGGAAGCGTTCGAGTTCTATTTGTCTCGCGTGGTTTTCAAGAGGCACTTCGCGGGATTTGTTTTCGGTCTGGCGCTTTTCTTCTGCGCGCCGCTTCTCTTTGGACAGATCGCGCCCGGTCGCTTCAACGACCTGATCCTCGAACAAGTCCGGCAAATGCCGCAGGGCGGAAGCTATTCCGCTTCGAGCTTCGCCACGATTCGCCTCCAATCCGCCGCCCATTTCGAATCCGGCAAGTTCTTCATCCTGCCGGATGCCGCGTCGCCCAGCTATTGCTCGGGCGCGACCTATCTCGTCTTCATGAAAACGATCGAGGCATTACGCGCGCGCGGTTCGCTCGACCTCGATTATGCGACGCTCGAAAGCCTCATGATTCGTCATCAACGCGATGGTGAAGGTATTTGGGGACGCTGGAACGCCAACGGCCCCGGCACGGCGCGGCTTTTTCACGAACTCAGTCTCGGACACAACTTTGATGACTTTGCGAGAGCGCAGCCGGGCGATTTCATGAAAATTTTTTGGTCGCCCGAAGTGGGCCGCGCGGAACACGGCCACTCCGTGATCTATCTCGGAATGGAAAAGAAGGCGGGGCTCGATTACGTCCGGTTTTGGTCGAGCAACATTCCGTCGGGTTACGGCGAGAAGAGCGTTCCGCGGAGTAAAATCGTGCGCGCGATTTTTTCGCGGCTCGAGGCTCCGGAGAATCTGTCCCGCGCCGCGAAAATTCCGGCCGTGGACAGTTATCTCGCGCGTCTGCTGAGCGCTCGCTCCAGCTACGAAGAAGCGAAGACGAAATGCGGTATGTAAAGTCGTTCGCCGCTGACTTGCGTTAAGCGCTATTCGTTTTGCCTTTCGTTGCCGCCGCGAGTGCTTTGACGAACGCGCCGATTCGTTCGGGCATGTCCTGCGCGGCGCGTTCTTCGAAGATTCGCTGCACGATGGCGCTGCCGACGACGATCGCATCGGCGCTTCGCGCGACCTCGCGCACCTGCTCCGCGTTCGAAATGCCGAAGCCGACAGCGATCGGCAAATTCGTGAAGCGCCGGATTTCCACGACGCGCTCCGCCAGCGACGAGGCCACGCTCGCTTGCGCGCCGGTAACGCCTTCGCGCGAGACATAGTAAATGAAGCCAGCCGCTTTGGCGCAAATCGCCTCGATCCGCTCGGCCGGTGTTGTCGGCGCGATCAGGCGAATGTGGAGAAGCGTCTCGGTTTGCGCCGCGAGATCCTCTTCGGGCGGAAGATCGAGAATCAAAAGACCGTCGACGCCGGCAGCGCTCGCCTCGCGATGAAATCGCTCGAACCCGAATTGAAAGATCGGGTTCATGTAGGTGTAGAGGACAATCGGTATTTGCGAGACCCGGCGGATTTGCCCGACGCAATCGAGGACGCCCTGGACCGTCGCGCCTGCTTCGAGCGCACGTTGCGCGGCGAGCTGATTCACGATCCCGTCCGCGAGCGGATCGGAAAAGGGGAGGCCGAGTTCGAGGATGTCGGTTCCAGCTTTTTCCAGGGAGAGAGCAAGGTCGACGGTGCGCGCGAGATTCGGATCGCCGGCGCAGATGTAGGCGATGAAGGCCTTTTCGTTTCGAGCACGCAGCGCTGTGAAACATTGATCGATTCGATTTTGCATTCGAGATAACGTCAGTTCCCTGGAGGGGAGCAAACGTCGAACGCCCAACGCCCAACGTCCAACGCCGAATGAAAGAGGTTCAGACAGAGCGTCAGAAGACTTTGACGGTGAATGAAATTTATCACTCGATCCAGGGCGAGAGTACCTGGGCGGGGGAACCGTGCGTTTTTGTTCGGCTTACTTTTTGCGATCTGCGCTGCTCGTATTGCGATACGGAGTACGCATTTTACGAGGGCACGAAGCGAACGCTGCCAGAAATCGTCGACGCGGTGGCGGCATTTCAATGCCCGCTGGTGGAGATCACGGGTGGCGAGCCGCTCCTGCAGAAAAACGTCCTGCCGCTCATGACGATGCTGGCGGACGCCGGTCACACCGTTTTGCTCGAGACGAGCGGAGCGCATGACATTTCGGCGGTCGATTCGCGCGCGCATCGCATCATGGATTTGAAAACGCCCGGGAGCGGCGAGAGCGCGCGAAATCTCTTCTCGAACATCGAACACCTGACGCCGCGCGATGAAGTGAAATTCGTGATCGGTTCGCGCGAGGACTACGAATGGTCGCGCGAACAGGTGATGCGCCACACGTTGGCGAAGCGCTGCCGCGCGGTTCTATTCTCGCCAATTTTCGGGCGGATCGATCCGCGCGAAATCGTCGAGTGGATCCTCGCGGACAAGCTGCCGGTTCGCTTTCAATTGCAGATGCACAAGTTCATCTGGACGCCGACCCAGCGGGGCGTGTGATGACGTTGTCATCCCGAGCGCAGCGAAGCGAAGTCGAGGGACCCCGCAGTCAAAAGTTTGCGCTCCGCGCACGTCCGGCCCATTGACGTAGGGTGCGAGCTCTTCGCGAGAAGCGGAGCGACCCTCAACGGGGTCCCTCGACTTCGCTTCGCTCCGCTCGGGATGACACGAGTGGGGAGCGATGCCACCTTGCCTACCAATGCGAGTCCGGCTCACAAAGGATTTTGTTTTCGAAGCGGCGCAAACGCTGCCGAATGCGCCGGAAGGCCACAAGTGCCGTCGAATGCACGGCCATAGTTTCAAAGTCGAGATCTCGGTGGAAGGCGAGGTTGATCCGGCGACCGGCTGGTTTTACGATCACGCGGAAATCGGCGCGGCTATGAAGCCGTTGCTGCAGCTGCTCGATCATTCATACCTGAACGAAATCGCAGGGCTCGAGAATCCGACGATCGAAAACATGGCCGCGTGGTTTTGGCAGAAACTGCAGCCGCTCTGTCCCGGTCTCTGCGAGATCGTTGTTCACGAAACGCCCACGGCGCGCTGCGTGTATCGCGGCGAATAGGTCGATCAGGCACGGTCTTCACCACCTAGCCACGGGCGTCGCGGGTTATGCTTGCCTCAAAAAAAGCTGGCCATATTTAGATATTTGTCTAATTATATAAACATTGAACCTCCTTTTCAAAGCGCTCCGCGATCCCACCCGCCGCCGCATCCTTGAAATGCTCAAGGAACGGGACCTGACCGTCGGCGAAATCTCCGACGCCTTCGCCATGACCACCCCCAGCATCTCCTACCACCTCGATTTGTTGAAACACGCGCAGCTCGTCTCTGCCCGCAAAAATGGCCAGTTCGTCACCTACTCGCTCGAAACCACTGTGCTCGACGAGTCCCTGGGTTGGATTCTTGACCTCATCAAAAAGCGAAAAGGAAAACGGAAATGAAAAACAAACTAAACTGGCTCGAAGCCGTTGTGCTGGTCGCGCCTCTGCTCGCCCTCGTAACCTTGTGGAACCAACTGCCAGCGCGCGTCCCCATTCATTGGAATCTACACGGCCAGATCGACGGCTGGGCCTCGAAACCATTCGGCATGCTGGTCCTGCCGCTAATTAGCCTCGGGATAATTGCGCTTCTCCACGTCCTGCCGCGGTTCGATCCGAAACTGCGGCGCAGCGGCAACGCACAGGGCCGGATGCAGAGTGTGCTGGGAATCCTGCGCCTCGCTTATGCCGCTTTTTTCGCCGCCCTTTTCTCCATGCAGGTCGCGGTGGCTTTGGGCCATCCTGTGGCGGTCGGCCGGATCGTGCCCGCCGCGACGCTTCTCCTCCTGGCTATTATTGGAAATTACCTTGCCAATTTGCGGCCGAATTACTTCGCCGGCATTCGGACGCCGTGGACCCTGGAAAGTCCGGCAACCTGGCGGGCAACGCATCGCCTTGGCGGACGCCTCATATTCTACGGCTCGCTCTTATTGCTTCTCCTGCAATTTTTTGTCAGTGCGAGCACGTTTGGCATTCTCCTCGTTACCTCGGTGGTCTTGCTCGTCATCTGGGCATTCTGGTATTCCTGGCATCATTTTCATACTCAGGGCGTCAGGCCGCTAGAGTCATCCAGCGACTGACGCGCGCGCTCGTAATTCCGCGCTGATGGCTTGGCGGGATTAACCTAATGTTTCGGTGCGCGGACCGTCCCGGTTTCCACGGCTGATTTCCGCTGGGCCACGATCCGGCCGGCGATCTCCTCGACCATCTCTTCGAGCAACATCCGTAAATGCGTCTTGGGCCGATAATCAGCCGGCGCGATGTGTTTGACTCGATCGGCATGGGTCGAAAGCTGGTAGCATTTTTTTGAAACCAACGCGCTTCGGGTCATCGGGGTTATAAACCGCGATGGCTTCGCCGCCATTTTTTTTCATGACGGTGAAGCAGGGCACATCGGTCGGACCGTCCCCAAGGTAAATCATGTTCGGAAACGGGATGGGCCGGATTTCGGCGTCCATGTGATCGTTCACGTCCTGCGACATATCGAGGAGGCCTTTATTGATCCGGAAAAGATACTGCGTCTTCTGGGTATGACTGATCACGCGCTTAGGGAAAGTGATTCGGTCCTGCTCGTCGACGTCGAATTCGCAGCCGAAAACCGCTCGCACATACGGCTGAAGACGGCTGCCGTCGATCAACACCTTCAGGCCCGATGAAATGACGTAATGCTCGACGGTAATACCGTGGGCAAGGTGATCCTCGTTGAGGAGGCCGGTCCGAAACTCCTCGAACATCTCCGGGATGCCTTTGTAGAAATTCAGCTTTTGCCCTAACGACTTCAAGTCGGCGTTGGTCGGGCGATCCATGCCGAGCGTGTCGAGGAGCACCTTCATGTAGGCGAGCTCGTTGTCGTAGCCGTTGTCGCGCACCAGCTCCGAGCAGCGCCGCCAGAAACTTTCCGGATTGATCCCGAAGGCCGGAAACACCGTCTCGTCCTGCATGTAGCTGGGACTAAGCGTCTGGTCGTAATCGTAAACGATCGCGATGGTGTTCTGTGGCGTGGACATGGAGAACAATTAGCGAATTAACGACTTAGTGATTTAGCGAATCATTTGCCGCGCTGAGGTGCGAAACAAAATCGGCGAAAAGCTCCTCATAACCATCGCCGCGCTCGGGATGATATTGGACGGCGAGCGCGAACGGATAATCGCGCAGGCGAATTTGTTCGATGATGTCGTCCGTTTTGCACCAGGCTTCCACCTCGAGGCCGTCGCCGAGACGATCGACCGCCTGATGATGCGAGCTGTTTACTTTTTCGAGGCGATGCGTGGCGGACGCGTCGGTGCGCAACGGCTGGATATTGTGGTCCTTCATTTCCGGCGCGTTATGTCCGGGAATATCGAGGCGAAGCGTGCCGCCGAGCGCGATGTTGAAAAGCTGCATGCCTTTGCAAATGGCGAAGATCGGGAGACGCCGTTCCAGCGCATTTTCCGTCGCCATGAATTCCCAGCGATCGCGTTTCGGATCGGCATCCTTTTCGAGCACGGAGGGATCGGGCACGGGTTGCTTGAGAAATTCCTCCGCGACATCCGCACCCCCGGTCAAGAGCAGGCCATCCATTTTTTCGAGCGGCGCCTCTTCCTGCATCGCATTCCAGAGACGCACTTCGGGATGCTGTGCGAAAGCACGACGGAACCACTTCTCGTCCTTCGGTCGAATCCAGGTGGCCACGTTGAGCATGGCCGACTTTGCGACCCTTCAACGGCGAAGTAAAGCGGGGGACTCGGTGGATCGCGCGCTCCGGCGCGCGATGTTTTTCATTCGCGGCTTCGCCGCCAGTTTGGCATCAAGCGAAAGCGCTCGCTCCACCTACAAGCCGAGCAACTCGCGAACGTACTTCACCGGCGGACTCCCGAAAGAAAGCACGCTGTCGTTGTACTTCCGGAGATCGAACGACTTGCCCGCTTTCGCTTTGGCGCGCTCGCGCATTTCGAGATGCTCGGTTACGCCGATGAAATAGGTGGAGAGTTGGGTCGAGCCGAGCCGGGCGCGTTTCCATTTCGCGACGGCTTCGCCTTCCTGCTGAAAGCCTTCTTTCATCATCAAGTCGAGCGCCTGCTGCTCGCTCATGTTCGCGGTGTGAATGCTTTGATCGAGGATCGCGTTGCAGATCACGCGCAGGCGCATCTTTAACTGCTGCATCTTCACTTCCGCCCCGCCGTATCCCGCCTCGGCCATGACCTGCTCCATATAAACCGCCCAGCCTTCGACGAAGCTACCGCTCTGGAAGATCGCGCGCACGAGCGTGGGCGCGTGAAATTCATTCGAGTGCGCCAGTTGCAGATAATGCCCCGGCATCGCCTCGTGCACGGTCAGGTCCCGCACCATGTAGTTGTTGTATTCGCGGTAGAACGATTCCTTCCGTTGCGGCGTCCAATCTTTCGGCGTCGGCTCACACGCGAAAAACGTCTCGCCGTTTTTCTCCAACGGCCCGGGCGAATCGCAGTAGGCGATCCCCTGCCCGCGCTTGAACTCCGGCATCACGATGACTTTCAACGGCTTGTCCGGGACCCGGACGAGATTCTTTTTCCGGACAAAATCCGTCGCTTCCGTCACGACCTTCTCCGCCGTGGCGACGATCGTGTTATCGTCGGGATGCTGCTCGGCCAGTTTGTCGAGCACAGCGGTTGTCACTTTTTTCTTGTCGGCGATTGTGGCCGCGTCCGCGTTCGGGAAATATTTTTTGTAAAGCGGCAGCGCGGTTTCGTAGATTGCGGTTTGGGTCGCGACGAGATCGGCCTGCGCGCGCTTCATCAATTCTTCGACCGAAAGATCGGAGGCGAGGGCGAACCGGAGTTTCTTGCGGAACTTATCCATCCCGAGCCGGAAATCGCCGTCGGACCGGGGAAGCAAATCCTCCTTCAACCATTTCTGATATTCTTCGAGGGCCGCGGCGGTCTTTTCCTGGAGCGGCGCCAGCTCCTTCTTCATTTGCGGCGCGCGATCGAGCAGCGGATTCAGGCCTTCGCGCACAAAGCCGACCGCGCCCTGCATCTGATCGATCGCGGTCTCAGTGTGAACTTTCGGCGAATGTTTCAAATTCGCTTTCGCTTGCGCAATGACGGCGGGAATTCCCTCCATCCGTTTCCGCAAATTCGGGATCCGCTTTTCCGGCGAATCGAAATCGCGCGCGACGATGAGGTAAAGGCTGTTGGCCAGACTCTGGTTGTAAACGAGCGGGTTCCAATCTTCGTCCTTCAATTCTTCGAGATCGAAGATCTGGTAATCGACGTTGTCTTTCAGGATGCGCAGATCGACACCGTTCGTGGCGCTCAACTTCGCATCCGGCCCGAAGGTGTTGAGCTTTTCGCGAAAAGCTTTCGCGTCCGCGAGTTCCTTCGCGCGCGTTTCCGGCGAGTAATCGGTCAGCCGATCATCGAACCGATGATCGCCCAGCTCGGTCGCCTGCTCGGGATGCGATTGGAGAGTTTGCTCGATGTATTCGTTCGCGAGTTTTTGAAAGCGCTCGTCATCGGGCGTTGCGAATGCGTTCGTAAAAGGAAGAAGCAGAGACAGGGCGATTGAGAGAAAGATTGTTTTCATGGGCGTCTCAGGGCATGCCGAGTTCGGTCGCGGCGTCCGGCGGCAGATCTTCCAGCGGGGTCTCCTGCGATTGAAGGTAAGTCCGGCCTCGATAAAAGGTCGCGACGATGACAAAGATCACAGCCGCCACGACCATCAGCGCGGCAAAGAAGAGGAAGTATTGCTGGTCGTTCATCTTCACAGTTCCATCGTCGTTGCGGATGAAATAATTGACGCCGGCGGTGAAAAGGTTGCCCATGGAAACGGTGAAGAGCCAGAGGGCCATGACCGCGCTCTTCATTTTGTTAGGCGCCTGGGTATAGGAAAACTCAAGACCGGTGATCGAGACCATGGCTTCGCCCAGGGTGAGAATGACATAGGCGAGGAACTGCCAGTTCACGCTCGGCTTTTGACCGGCATCGATCATTTGCTGGATATACCAAATGACGAGGTAACTGCCCGCCGTGAGAAAAAGACCGATGCCGATCTTGCGCAATGGAGTGAGCGGGAAAAATCGACTGATGAACGGATAAAGGCCGTAATTTACGATCGGAATAAAGATGAGGATCAAAATCGGATTCGCGGTCTGCACCTGCGACGCGAGCAAATCCATTCCGAACCAATGCAGATCCATTTTCTGCGCTTGCAACGTCCACGAACCGCCACTGCTCTGGTCCCAGAGCGACCAAAAGACCGCGACGAAAACATAGACGACCGCGAGCCGGAGAAGAGCGCCCAAGCCCTCTTTGCTGAACATCTGCTTGAGAAAGCCGAGACCAGCGGGCGGAATATGGACAAACTTTTTGCGACCGGCCCAAAAGAAAATCGTTGCGATCACCATCGCCACGCCTGGGATGCCGAACGCCCAGCGAGGACCAAAGCGCGGATCGGCGAGGAGAAACGGACATGCAATCGTGGAGATGAATGATCCAGCGTTGATCGAGAAATAAAACCAGCCGAAGACTTTTGAGAGCAGGTGTTTGTTCGATTCGCCGAATTGATCGCCGACGTTGGCCGAGACACAGGGCTTGATCCCGCCGGAACCGAACGCGATCAGGCCAAGGCCGAGGAGCAAGCCCATGCGCGTGTCGTTGAGCGCAAGCGCGAAATGCCCGAAGCAGTAAACGATCGAGAGCCAGAAAATCGTCTGATATTTTCCGATGAAACCTTCCGCGAGAATCGCACCGAAGATCGGGAGGAAATAAACCGCCGAGACAAAGAGCGCGAAATTTTGCCGCGCCTCCGCCGGACTCATGTGATCGGACGCGCCAGCACTCGTCACGATGTATTGGGTCATGAAGACGATCAGGATCGATCGCATGCCGTAGAACGAGAAGCGCTCGGCGGCTTCGTTCCCGATGATGTACGGGACGCCCGGAGGCATCGTGGAAATGTTCGGCGGCTTGGTGGCGTACTCGTGATTAGCCATGCGTCGGTCCTGTCGGCTCAGGGTTTGGGCTGATCCGGGAAAAAATTGGCCGGCGTGGCCCGTGCCGCGGGTGAGGGAGAAGCGTAAGTGGTGGCGTCGACTTCCGCCGGCGCTTTTGTTTCCTGTTCCAGCGGCAACTCGCCGACGTGATGACGTTCGCACGAGCAGCAGAAGATGAGTAACCCGGCCGAGAGCGTCAGGCCGGCTCTGCGAAGAATTGATCGCATAAGGTTCGGCACAGTAAGCGTCGAGCGTCGCGGGGCGCAAGAAGGAAAGCGTTGAAGAAAAGGAAGAAAACGCCGAACGCCCAACGCCGAACATCGAATCCCGAATGAAGAGGATTTGTCGCCGAGGTTCTGGAGTTCGACATTGGGTGTTTCGGCGTTGGGCGTTCGGCGTTTTCTTCTTCTTCGCTGCCGACCTTCCCTCGGAATGAAATTGAAAGGGCTCTCCGGCGGATTACTGTGAGCCGCAGTGGCCCGAACTACCAAGAATACGGCGTGGAATGAAGTCTTCGCTCTCCTTCTGCTCGGCGCCGGCACGCTGTTTTTCCTCGCGCTGATTTCCTACACGCCCAAGGATGTTCCGCCCTGGATCTGGTTCAGCCAGGTCTCGTCGCCGAACCGGCCCGCGCAAAATTTCATCGGCCCGTTTGGCGCGATCGTCGCGGGGTTTTCCTACATGATGATGGGCGCGGCTTCCTATTTTCTCGCCGTCGTCCTGCTCGGCTTCGGCGGCGCGAAATTGTTTGATTCGAAATTGCGCGTCACACCACGCCTTGGCTGGATCGTTCTCTTCATCGTTTCGGGCGCCTGCCTGCTTCAGCTTCAAACGCAGCACCTGCAAGGTTGGCGCTCGTCGTTCAATATCCAGGGCCCGGGCGGCTGGCTCGGCTACGCCATCGGAAAAAAATTACTGCTCAACTGGATGGGCGGCGTCGGCTCGATCATTCTCCTCGCCGCGATTTACGTGAGCAGTCTCATCCTCATGACGGGTCTGCGCCCGATCCACATTGTGCGCCAGAGCGTGGCGGGTGTGCGGAATGGAATCGTCGCGTTGCGCGAGTGGCAACTGAAGCGGCGCTTGCGTAACTCGGATTTGAAGGGCCGCCTGAAGATCAGCCAGCAGGAACTCGCGAAACAGCAGCGCCTTATCGAGAAGCAATTGAAAAAGCAAGGCGCGCCGGTGCCGGAACCGGCCACGGCATTCATTTCGCCGGAGGAACTCGCGAACCGGCCGAAACCGAAAGTGGTCGATACCACTGCGTTGCCGGAGGAGCCGGCGCGCAAGAAACCGTCGCTGGCGGAGCTGCGCGGGCCGGAAAAGAAAACCAAAGCGCCATCTGGCCTAACGAGTCAACCTTGGGACGCGGAGAACTATACCCTGCCCGGATTCGATCTCCTGGACGAACACGACACCGAGGGCCGAACCGCGGCCGATCCGGCCGAACTCGAGCAGATCCAGCAGGTCCTCATCGAAACACTGGCCCAATTCGGAATTGCGGTCGCGGCGGGTGACATCACAAAAGGACCGACCATCACGCGGTACGAAGTCTACCCAGCCAAAGGCGTGCGCGTGGACAAAATCGTCGCGCTCGAGCGCGATCTGGCCCGCGCCACGAGCGCAGAACGGATCAATATTCTCGCGCCCATTCCCGGCAAAGACACGGTCGGCATCGAGCTGGCCAACACGCGCAAAGTGAAAGTGTCGCTGCGCGAGCTGCTGCAATCGCAGGATTGGGAAGAGGCCAAGACACGATCGAAATTGCCGCTCGCACTCGGCAAGGATGTTTACGGCAAAACGATCATCGCCGATCTCGCGCAGATGCCGCATTTGCTCGTCGCGGGGACGACCGGCAGCGGCAAGAGCGTTTGCATCAACGCGCTCGTCGCCAGCATGATCTTCCGGTTCACGCCGAAAGAGCTGCGCTTCATCATGATCGATCCAAAGGTGGTCGAAATGCAGGTCTATAACGCGTTGCCGCATCTGGCCATCCCGGTCGTGACCGATCCGAAGAAGGTGCTGCTGGCGTTGCGCTGGGTGATCGATGAAATGGAAAAGCGCTACAAGATTTTCGCGCAGGCTGGCGTTCGCAACATCACGAGCTTCAACGGACGCCCGCCGAAGAAGACTCAGAAGGAATTGGATGACGAGGCAGAGGCGGGCGTGTCGCCGGCCAGTAATCGAAGCGCGGACGCAGCGACCACCGCAGAGATCAAAGTCCCGCGCGAAGACGAACTCGTGATTCCGGATCGCATGCCTTACATCGTCATCATCATTGACGAGCTGGCGGACCTGATGCAAACGGCGCCAGCCGATGTGGAAAGCGCCATCGCGCGCATCACGCAAATGGCGCGCGCGGCCGGAATCCATCTCATCGTCGCGACGCAAACGCCGCGCGCCGACGTCATCACCGGCGTGATCAAGGCGAACATCCCGAGCCGAATCGCGTTTCAAGTAGCATCGAAGATCGACAGCCGCGTGATCCTGGATGAAAACGGCGCGGACCGTTTGTTAGGCCAAGGCGACATGCTTTATCTGCCGCCGAGCACGTCGCGGCTCATCCGCGCGCAAGGCGTGCTCGTGACCGACGAAGAAATTCATCGGCTCGTCGAATTCGTCGCCGCGCAAAGTCCGCCATCGTTCGATCTCGCGATGCAGGACAAATTGCAATTGTCGAGCGCATCCGCGGAGGAAGTGACTGATGAAGACGAGGAGCTCGTGGAAAAATGTCTCGAAATTATCCGGCAGGAGAAACGCGCGTCGACTTCGCTGTTGCAACGCCGTCTGCGTCTGGGTTACACGCGCGCGGCACGGATCGTTGATATTCTGGAGCAGCGCGGCATATTGGGGCCCGGCGAAGGCGCGAAGCCGCGCGAGATTCTCGTCGACCTCGACGCCACGGTGTAACCGGGCGACGCACACGAATTTTCCATGGAAGGTCTCGGTAAGAAATTAAAGGACGCACGCCTCGCGCGAAATCTCACGCTCGAAGAAGCCGGCCGCATGACCAAAATCCGGCCGGGCCGCCTCGAAGAGATCGAGAACGAGGATTTTTCGCAGTTCGCCAGTCTGGCTTACGCCAAGGGATTTCTCGTCATCTACGGAAAGTTCCTGGAGGTGGACGTGTCTCCTTACCTGGAGGCGTTTGAGAACTCCCAAGGCGTGACGGTAGATGGTTATGCGTATCTCCAGGACAACCCCGAGCCGCCGCCGAGCCGGCCAATGTCGACGCGAAAACAACGCACGGTTAGCCGCAGCAGCAGCGGGGGAAACCGCGGATCGCTCGCGCCCTTCGTCATCGGCGTCATTGTCTTGGTGGTCGGGTTCGTCTGCATCCGGTGGATTCTCGAACTCCAGCGTCTCAAGCCGAGGCCGGCGAACACTCCGGCCGCCTCACCGAGCGCGAGCCAAACAAAAGTTGTCGCGCCTCGTGCTTTGCCCGCGGAGAACGCCACCCCGCCAGTGGTTGCCGCGACCACCGCGCCGCCGGTCCAACCGACCGTAGCCGTCACCACACCGGCTCCGACACCGGCCGCTTCCGAACCGGAAGTGCGGCGTGCCGAGGCCGTGCATCCCGACGATTTGGCCAAGGCACAAACGAGCGCGTCTGCCTCGCCGAGCGGTCCGACCAAAGTCGAGATTCGCGCGCTCAAGAAAACCTACGTGAAGGTGACCGTGGATGACGACGAGGCGTCCGCCTTGGAGCGTTGGATCACTCCAACCGATGGGGTCGTGCATTTTCAAGGAACCCATATCGCCGTGAAGGTGCTCGACACCACCGCGGTCGAGATCAAGAAAAACGGCAAGCGGATCACCAAGGGAGACGCGAATGTCACGATCGATTAGCGTGAGTTCCGACACGGACGCCGCAGCGCGGCGTCCCTACCAGAAGTCCGCCGCCAAAGTCGGCATGATCAGCCTGGGTTGCGCGAAGAACCTGGTCGATGCCGAGATCATGCTCGGGAGCGTTTTGCAGCACGGAATGGAAATCACATCCCTCGCCGAGGAAGCCGACGTGCTCGTCGTGAACACGTGCGCGTTCATCGATTCCGCGAAAGAAGAATCGATCGATGCAATCCTTGAGGCGCATCAACAGCGCGGGCTCGGGAAAAAGCCGGGCCAAAAACTGATCGTGAGCGGCTGCATGGCGCAACGTTTTTCGCGCGAGCTTCGCGCATCATTGCCCGAAGTGGATGCGTTCGTCGGCTTGGACCAGGTCGCGGAGTTGGGAGCCATCGTGCAGCGCGTGCTGACCGGCGGGAACGAGACAGGCGACAGTTTTGTCACCGAGCGGCCGACTTACATTCCAAATTATGACACGCCCCGGTTCCGACTGACGCCCACCCACAGCGCGTATCTCAAAATCGCGGAGGGATGCAATCATCCGTGCAGTTTCTGTGTGATCCCGCAAATGCGCGGGCGGCATCGCAGCCGGCAGCCGGACTCGGTCCTCGCCGAGATTCGTGGGCTCGTGGCCGAAGGGGTGAGGGAGATAAACCTCATCAGCCAGGACACCACTTACTACGGAATGGATTTGTGGACGGCGAAGGCCGGGCCGCGCCAGCCGGTGGATTCGTCGCGTGGGCCGACGCTCACGGCTTTGCTCCGCGACATCCAAAACATCGAGGGAGATTTTTGGGTGCGGCTGCTTTACACACACCCCGCGCACTGGAGCAACGAGCTGATCGAGACGATCGCGCAATGCGACAAGGTCGCGCGTTACATCGACATGCCGCTCCAGCATATCGATGAGGGCATGCTTGGCCTGATGCGCCGGGAAACTAGTCGCGCGCATATCGAGGATCTGGTGGCAGCTCTGCGCTCCGGCATTCCAGGGGTGGCGTTGCGCACGACGTTCATCGTCGGATTTCCCGGCGAAACTGACGCGGCTTTCGAGTCGCTGCTCGAATTCATCGAGCGGACGCGATTCGACCGGCTCGGAGTTTTCAAATATTCGCAGGAAGAGGGCTCGCGGGCGGCGAAAATGCCGGAGCAAATTCCAGCGAAAATAAAAAACGAGCGTTATCGCCGCGCGATGACGGCGCAGCAGCGGATCGCGCGCGAGATGGCGCACGAAAAAATCGGACGCGAGTTGCGGCTTCTGGTCGACGAGCCGCTCGTGGCCCGCACGGAAGCGGACGCGCCCGACGTCGATGCCCGCGTGATTCTTTCCCAGCCGGCAGCGGTCGGGGAATTCACCCACCGCCGCATCACCGGCAGCCGGGGCTACGATCTGTTGGCTTGAAGCGCGTTCCCTCGTGCTATCGCTGAAAACAGAGCGCGCGGAAAGTTAAGAGTGACAAGAAATTAATTTTCAGCGATTTTAGTGACGCAACAATGGTGCGCCATGGCTGAACCGAAAAAGGAAACTGTTCGCATTGCCCTGCCGCCGCGGGCGGCCCCGAAAGATGGTGGCCAAAACGGCGGCGAAAAACGGGACACCGCGCGAATTGTCCTGCCCTCGCGCGCGCCCGTCATTCCGCCCCGGCGCGTGCCACCGACGATCGCGCCGCCAACTCCCGCTCCTGATGCCGCGAACGAATCTCCCGTCATTTCATTGCGTCGCCCGCCGGTGGCGCCTCCTTCCCCGCTGTTGCGTCCTTGGCCGAAGCCGCCTGGAATCACTCAGGCGCCAGAGGAATCGACCGCCAGCGTTGCTCCTCCAGCCGCTGAACAAACTGCGGCGGAGATCCATCCCGATGCCTCGGTCGAGCCAGGGCCGAAAAAGGAAACCGCCCGCATCACGATTCTGCCGAAGCCCGTCGTGGCGCCGAAACCGGCCGTGAACATGACCAAGACGCAACCCCTGATTATGCGTCCGGCCGGAAACGCGCCCGCTTCGCCGATCACGGTCGTTACATCCAGACCGGTGCACGGGTTCGATTTAGTCCCGCGGTCTTTTTGCTGGGGTTTACTCGGCATCTCCGCGTTCATTCTTCTCATTCAAATCTGGAATTACTTCTCATCTTAAACTCATGCCAAACTCCACTGCCTCGCCCATCGTGAGTCTCAACGACTCGAATTTTGACAAGGAAATAACACAGAACGATCAGCCCGTGCTGGTCGATTTCTGGGCACCTTGGTGCGGGCCGTGCAAAATGATTTCGCCGATGCTCGACGAGATCGCCGCGGAGAAAGCGGGATCGGTCAAAGTCGCGAAAGTGAACGTCGACGAGAACCAGAACCTCTCTGTGAAGTACAATGTTCGCGCGATTCCGGCACTGCTGTTTTTCAAGAACGGGCAACTGCGCGATCAGGTGGTGGGGATGACGAGCAAGAAAGATTTGCTCGGCCGGCTCGACGCGCTGAAGGGGTAAACAATTAACGAATTAGCGAATTAATGATTTGACGAATGCAGGCAATCGCTCAGTCGTTAATTCGCTAAGTGATTTGCGCCCGGCGCGGCTCGAACGCGCAACCTACAGCTTCGGAGGCTGTCACTCTATCCAGTTGAGCTACGGGCGCAGCTCCGCGAATTATAGCGGGGCAAGGTTGGATCACAACCTCATGTCGCATCCACTCTTCCTCTACCTCTACCTCTGAATCTGAAATTCGTTTCGCCGAAGACTAAGAGGAAGAGGTAGATTGAGGCCGGAAGACCCCTCCCGAGATTTCCTTTTGCATTTCCCCCTTAGCCGACTGAAAATGACCGCCCGCTGTAGCAACGGCGCTCTGTCGCCGTTTTTGGCTCTGTCGCGAAGTCGGCCCTTGCGCCTCGACAGAGCGAGGCGGCTACAGTGCGCGGAGGATTATTATGAGCAGGATTATTGACGCGATTGAAAAAGAACAACTGAAAGCCGACGTGACCGATTTCAAAGTCGGCGACGGCGTCCGGGTCCATACCCGCGTGGTGGAAGGCGACAAGGAGCGCATCCAGATTTTTGCCGGAATCGTCATTGGCCGAAAAGGCCGCGGCTTGAACGAGACGTTCACCGTCCGCCGCATTTCCTACGGCGAAGGGGTCGAGCGCGTTTTCCCGCTGCACTCGCCCCGCATCGCGAAGGTGGAAGTCGAAAAGGAAGGTCGCGCGCGACGCGCGAAGCTGAACTTCCTGCGCGACCGCAAAGGCAAGGAAGCGACGGCGGTGCGGGAATAAAACGCGGAAAAGCTGAAATAATTTCAGCATTTCAGTTTTTCAGTGTTTCAGTATTTTCCCCCCGATGTACCGTCGTTGTGGTTTCCGGCATGAACGCAGATTGCGCGCGCTCGGTGTCTCCACGATCGCTGGCGTCGATGAAGCGGGGCGCGGCGCGCTGGCCGGTCCGGTCGTAGCGGCGGCGGTAATCCTTCCGGAGAAGTTCCGGCATCGGCGGCTGAACGATTCGAAGCAACTCCTACCCGAACGGCGCGAAGAAATTTACCGCGACCTGACCGCGAACGATGCGATCGCCTGGGCCGTCGGGATTGTGGATTCGGTCGAGATCGATGCGATCAACATCCTGCGCGCCACCCACAAGGCGATGCGCGCCGCCATCGGTGCGCTGGGCGTGCAGCCCGACCATGTGCTCATCGATGGCTTGCCGGTTTTTCCTTTTCCGCTCCCGCAAACGGCGATCATTGATGGCGATTGCTACAGCCTGAGCATCGCCGCGGCCAGCGTGATCGCGAAAGTTACGCGCGACACGATTATGCGCGACTTCTGCGCGCGTTTTCCGGAGTATTGTTTCAGCCAGCACAAAGGCTACGGCACGGAATTGCACCTGATTAAATTGCATGAACACGGGCCTTGTCCGATTCATCGCCGATCTTTCGAACCGGTGGCGCAACCGCTTTTCGAGTTCGCGTCCCCAGCATCTCCGGCTTGGCACGCGGGGGGAGAACCTGGCCTGCCGGTTCCTGCGCCGGAACGGTTACAAGATCCTGTCTCGTAATTTTCGCGGCCGCACCGGCGGCGAGATCGATATCGTCTGCCGCGAGCGCGACACCCTTGTTTTCGTCGAAGTGAAAACGCGCACGCGCGAAGATTTCGGACGGCCTTTCGACGCCGTCGATCGAAATAAACAAAAACGAATCGCGCGCGGTGGTCTCGCCTGGCTGCGATTGCTCGATGATCCCGACATCCTCTTTCGCTTCGACGTCGTCGAAGTGATCATCGCCGAAGGCAAGCAGCCGCGCGTCGAGCTGCTGCGCAACGCCTTCTCCCTGCCCGAGCCGTATATTTATTGAAGAACAAAACAATCTGGCGAGTGAGCTACGGCGGTAAGTGAAGCGCGCATTCTCCGCTGTCATCCCGAGCGTAGTCGAGGGACCCCGTGGCTGAATCGAACGCCGGGCTGCGGGGTCCCTCGACTTCGCTCGGGATGACGCTCGTTAGACTCAGACCAATAATTCGTAGGAGAGAATGCTCAGACAGTAGATCGACGCCGTTTCCACACGCAGCACCACGGGACCGAGAGTGATCGGATGGCAGCCATGGCTCCGCGCGAGGGAAAGTTCGGCCGGCGTGAAATCGCCCTCGGGGCCGACCAACATCAGGACGCTGGCCGGGCGATCGCCATGTTCGCGGGAATATTCCGCCAGGATTTTCTTGAGATGCATGGCGTCGGATTGGAGCGAGCCGATTAACTGCAGATCGAAGCGTCGATGGTCCGCGAAAAACTGTGCAAGCGTCTTCGGCGGTTGCACCTCCGGCAGCCAATTCTGGCCGCATTGCTTGGCTGCTTCGATCGCCACGGTCTGCCACTTCGTTTGTTTGGACGCGGCGCTTTCTTCGTCGAGCCGCACGACCGTGCGATCGGAAAGCAGCGGAGCGATTTCCGCCGCGCCGATCTCGACCGCTTTCTGCACGATCAAATCCATGTTCTTCCCCTTTGGAATCGCCTGGCCCAAGGTGATGCGGCAGCGCAGCGGGGGCGTTTCTGTCGCGGAGAGTTTGCGCAATCGAATCTGAACGCCTTCGCTGGAAACGATCTCGGCAGTGATCTCGCGGCCGAGGCCGTTGAAAACCACGACCTTCGCAGAGCGCTCGAGACGCAGAACGTTGCGGGCGTGATGCGCCTCGGCAGCGGTCAGAACAAGGGCATCCGGCTGCCATTGTTCCGGTGGGATGTAGAAGCGGTGCATGTTATTTCCTCTTTCGCCTGTCATTCTGAGCGAAGTTTCGCAGAAGCGAAACGAAGTCGAAGAACCCCGTGGAATACTTGAACGCGGAACAGGCAGAGGTTCGCTGCAAGTGAAAACACGGGGTTCCTCGACTGCGCTCGGAATGACAAAAGGGCTTAGCGAAAGAAGTCCTTCGCGCGATCGAAGAAGCTTTTGCGCAACGGCGTGTTTTCGTCGCCGCACAGGGCGGAAAATTCTTCGAGCTTCTGGCGTTGTTCGCTGTTCAGACGCGTGGGCACTTCAACGAGGAGGCGCGCAAGAAGATCGCCACGGTCGCGGTTGTTCACGTTTACCACGCCTTTGCCGCGCAGCTTGAAAACCCGGCCGCTCTGGGTTCCCGCGGGCACTTTCAGATTCGCCTTTCCTTCGAGCGTCGGAACGGCAATCTCTCCGCCAAGCGCGGCCAGCGTAAATGAAACGGGAACTTCGCAGAAAAGGTTGTCGTCTTCTCGTTGGAAAATGTCGTGCTCTTTCACGTGGATGACCACGTAAAGATCGCCGGGCGCGCCGCCGCGAATTCCGGCCTCGCCATTGCCCGAGGTGCGAAGACGCGAGCCGTCAGAAATTCCGGCGGGAATTTTCAATTTGATGCGGCTCGTGTTTTCCACGCGGCCTTCTCCACCGCACGCGCGACAAGGTTTCTCGATGATCTGACCGGCGCCGCGGCAGCGTGGACAGGTTTGGGAAACCTGAAAGAAACCGCGCGAGCTGATGACCTGGCCGCGACCGCCGCAGGCCGGACAATTGATCGTGCGCGAGCCGGGCTCGGCGCCTTTGCCCTCGCATTTGCCGCAGGTGTCGAGCTTGCGCACTTCGATTTCTTTCTCCACTCCGAAGGCCGCTTCTTCGAGCGTGATCTGCATGTCGTAACGCAGGTCCGAGCCGCGCTGGCGTCCTTCGCGATCGGCGCTCGCGCCGCCGCCAAAAAACGATTCGAAGATTCCACCGCCGCCGAACACCTCCCGGAAAATATCGAAAGGATCGTGAAAACCGCCGCCACGTCCGGCGGTCCCCTGCGCGAATGCGGCGTGGCCAAAACGATCGTAGGCCGCGCGCTTATCGGGATCGATCAGCACGTCGTAGGCTTCACCGAGTTCCTTAAATTTCTCCTCGGCGTGGGGATCGTTTGGATTTTTGTCCGGGTGAAATTTGACGGCGAGTTTGCGATACGCCCGCTTCATTTCCTCTTCGCTCGCGGTCCGCTCGACCGTGAGGATTTCGTAGTAATCGCGCTTCTCAGCCATACTCGGGATTCCTCGACTTCGCTCGGAATGACGTTAAGCCGCGGGCCCGCTCGAGACCACGACGCTGGAGGGGCGCAACAACCGGTCTTTCATCCGGTAACCGCGGCGCGTCTGCCGCACGACGACGCCTTCGGAATATTTTTTGCTCGGCTCATGCGCGATCGCTTCGTGCAGGTTCGGATCGAACTTCTGCCCGGTCGCGTCGATCGGCTGAAGCCCGTTGTCCGTGAGAAAATCCATCAATTGTTTCAAGACCATGCTCATGCCGGAAAAAACCGGGGAGTTCCCGCCCTCCGCACGCGCAGCCTCCAGACCGAGCTCGAAGTTATCCACGATCGCGATCAGCTTCTCCAGGAGCGCGCTGTTGGCGTACTTGATCGCCTCGTCCTTCTCGCGGGCGGCCCGCTTTTTGTAATTCTCAAAGTCGGCCTGGCTGCGCAATGCGAGATCGCGAAACCGGTCGAGGTCCGCCTGCAAATTGTCGTCTTCGTTTTCGTCCGCGGAAATCTTCTGCGCCTCGGCGTCTGGCGCGGGCGGTCCGCTCTCGTTCCTCGCTTCAGTGACAGGAATTTTTCTCATGTTTTGCGAATTGCGATCAAAGTAATGTCGTCATTTTGCGGCTGCGCTCCCACGAACTTCCGCAGCTCTTCGATGATCCGCGCGATCAAAGCGGGCGCACCTTCTGGCGCGCTCGCGTGCACGCATTGGATCATGCGGTCGAAGCCGAATTCATCTCCGTTTACGTCGAGGGCCTCTGTCACTCCATCGGTGTAGAGAAGCAGGCAATCGTCTCGTTCGAGCGAAAGAGCGAAGTCGCCCGTTATCCTATCGAACACGCTTCCGCTGTCAATTCCCAGCACCATCCCCGGCGGCTTGATCGGCGTGGCGGATTGGTCCGCGCGCCGGTAGAGAATCGGAGCGTCGTGGCCGGCGCGCGAGAGCGTCACGCTGTGGCCTGCGTGATCGAGAATCACGTAAGCCATGCTGATGAACATGTCTTCTTTGATGTCGGGATAAAGCTGCCGGTTCACCTTTTGCAAAACATCGGAGGGCGAAGGATTCCCGGGGGCCTGGCTGCGCAAAACACTCCGGCAAATCGCCATGATGATCGACGCGGGCACACCTTTGCCAGAGACATCGGCAATCGCGACACCGAGCCGGCTCTCGTCCACCGCGATGTAATCGAAATAATCGCCGCTGACGTGGCGCGCCGGAATGTTGAGCCCGCTGATCTCGAATCCCTCGATGACGGGCGCTTCGCTCGGCAACAGGATGCGCTGGATGTCTCGCGCGATCTCGAGATCGTGATCGAGCCGTTTTTTTTCATTCGCCTCCGAGTAAACGATCGCGTTGTAGAGAGCGAAAGCGGACTGCTCGGCGATCGATTTGAAGACGACGAAATCGCTCTGGGTGAAAGGCGCGCTCATGGGACCATTGCCGAGCGCGAGGACGCCCATGTTTTGTTTTCCGTAAAGCAACGGCGTGATCATGACGGAGCTGGCGGCGAAAGACGTGCCGCGTGCGGCCGCCAGTTCCGGAGCGTCCGCCACATTCGTGAGGTGGACCGGCGCGCGCATTTGCCAGACGCGCCCCACGATTCCTTCGCCGGGCGGGACGGTGTGGAGACGCAAATAACTTTCCAGCGCCACCGGGTTTCCCGCCGCTTGCTGGAGGACGTGCGGCGGCACCTCAACGAACGGCGGACAACCTTTCGAAATATAGGCGGGCGCCAGCTTTCCTCCCGCCCGCTCCATCATGTAAAGCGCACCGCCTTGCGCATCGAGAATGCGGGACGCGCCCTCGACGATCAAACGGTGCAGGTCCGCGGCTCGGATGGTTTCGCTAAAAGCCTCGCCAAGTCCGTGCAGGAAATCGAAGACGAGCGTCTCTTCGATCTGGATTTCTTCGTTCGAGCGCTCGAGCTGGCGAATCCGGACGCGCTGCTGCCGCCAGGTGAAAAGCCAGCCCGCGAGAGACGCAATCAACAGGCCGGAGAAAAGGATTGGCCACATGCGCCGCGGGAGCTGGATCAGTTCGACGGCGTCTCGTGATGGAGATCTTGCTTTAGATAATCGAGAACGTCTTTGAAACGGGAAAGATTTTTCGGCGCCGCCTGGCAGAGCGCTTCGTGCGCATCGAGCATCTCTTGCGCGGTCTGCTGCTTCTTTTCCTCCGGCGATCCGTTCGCGCCGCCCTTGAGCAGCTGGCACTCCGGCGCGGCCGAGCCGTTCGCGTGAATGCTGAAGATCTGATCGAGCCCGAGCCCGGTGAGCAGATCGCGACTGCGCGGGCCGCAATGGACCACATGGAGATGTCCGTGACCGAGTTCCTTCAAACGCAACGCGACGCCGGCCATTGTTCCCATGAAAGTGGAATCCATCATCGCGCAGTTCTCGAGATCGACCACGAACTCACGATAGCCGCGGTTGACCATCTCGCGGGTGAATTCCTTTAGGCTGCCGCTATTGAGGAAGCTGCCCTTACCCTCAACTTTCACCCAAACGGCATTGCCGTTTACCCCGACTTGAATTGACGACTGCACTGCGTGTAGGAAATATAAGATCGCACTAGGGGCTGTCAAACCAACAGCACTTCCTCTAGCAGCTGCCAGGCCGCCCCGACAGCGGTCTCATTCCCATAGATAGGAACGGTTCTCGGCGACGATTCGGCCGTTCTCGATCAACAAACAACGCCAGGAAATGACCCGGCCGTCATTGAAATAATCGTCGCCGATAATGGCAAACTCCGTCTTGAGATTGCCCTTCACGTTTTCGTAGGAAATCTCCCGCGCTTGCACAAAGGAACGCAGCTTCTCCTGGCGATACTCCAGCCGCACCGTCACGTTGGCCGGCCGTTTCACGCGCAAGAAGAAATCGAAATAGTTGCCGAAACGCTGGCGCTGGTCCGCTCCGGTAAGCGCGCCATACATCCGGTAAGTGCGCTCGAAGCCGAGCGAAGCTTCCGCGATTCCTGCCGTTGGGTTATTCGGATTGCTCGAGAGCGATGAAGAAAGGGATTTCTTGGCCTTGGGAGGATTTTCGTTCAGGTAAAAAAGCTTGGTTTTCCGGAACTCGAAATCATTGCTCAAGGCCATTGGCAACGCGTTGACCTTCGCCAGGACTTTTGGGATTACCTTTGGCTCACTCGCCGCCAAACCGCTGCTCAAGGCGGCCAGGAAAAATAACGTCGCAAACTTCATCAGGATTACGGAAAGGGAATCGCAATACACCGTCAATGCAACCGCGAGCCGTCGAATGCCAGTTTCGCCCACTCGGTTTCGCGCGTAATTTTTTCGCGTGATCAAAGTCCGTTATGAGCGCGGCATTTATCTGCCGAACGAGGATCTTTGGCTCGATCCATGGGACCGAAAACCGTTCGCGTTCGTCTCGCATGCGCACAGCGATCACATCGCCGCTCATGATGAGATCGTTGTTTCGGAGCGAACCGCGCGTCTCATGCAGGCGCGCCTCCCGGGAAAGCGCCACGAGCACATTGTTCCCTTTGGCGAGCGCACCGCCATTCGCGGCCTCGATCTCACGCTTCTTCCAGCCGGTCACATTTTCGGTTCGGCCCAGTTCTTTCTCGAGACCGCGAGCGGCTCGCTCCTTTACACCGGCGATTTCAAACTGCGTCCCGGCCGCTCCGCCGAGCCGGCGGAATGGCGGCCGGCCGAGACGTTGATCATGGAAACCACTTACGGTTTGCCCCGCTATCGCCTGCCGCCGACGGACGAAGTCGTCGGCCAGATCGTGGCATTTTGCCAGGATACGCTCGAGAGCGGCGCCGTCCCGGTGCTGCTCGGCTATTCGTTAGGCAAAGCGCAGGAAATTCTTTGCTCGCTTGCCGGGGCGGGATTGAAGCCGATGCTGCACGGCTCCGTCCATCAGATGACGCGGATCTACGAGCAATTCGGGCAATCGTTTTGCGAATACGAGCGCTACAAGGCGGACGCGGTCGAGGGCAAGGTCTTGATTTGTCCGCCGAGCGCTAACCGTTCCCAGATGCTCGAGAGAATTCGGAACAAACGTGTCGCGATGATCAGCGGCTGGGCGATCGATCAGAACGCCGTCTATCGCTATCAGGTCGACGCGGCGTTTCCGCTCTCGGATCACGCGGATTACTCCGATCTCTTGCGCTATGTGGAACTGGTCCAGCCGCAACGCGTCCTGACGCTGCATGGATTTGCGACCGAGTTCGCGCGCGATCTGCGCGATCGCGGCGTGGAAGCGTGGGCGCTGACCGGCCACAACCAACTCGAGTTAACGCTCGGAACGTTCCGCGCGAGCACTATCCCGGTGGCGCGCGAATCGTCGACGGAAATCGACTCGGAATTTCGAACGTTCGCCGAGGTGGGAGAAGTGATCGCTGCGAAACCGGCCAAGCTCGAGAAAGTGCGGTTGCTCGCGGAATATTTGCGCACGCTCGATCCCGCGGAGCTCTCCATTGCCGCGATTTATTTCACCGGGAAACCATTTCCGCAAAATGATCTGCGCACACTTCAGGCGGGCTGGGCGGTGATCCAGCGCGCCTTGCTCGGCGCGGCGAAGCTGAGCGAAACGGAATTTCGGCGCATCGCGAGTTCCCACGGGGACGCAGGCAAGACCGCTTTGGAAACGCTCGAAGGCCGGACGGTTCCGGAGCCGTTCGCGCTAACCGCTTCACGGGAATTTTTCGAATCGCTGCACAAAGCGCGCGGGCCGCTGGCGAAAACCGAGACTCTCCAGGGACGCTTGGTGAAATTGTCGGCGCGCGAAGGACAGTATGTCATCAAGATCCTCACCGGCGATCTTCGCATCGGCTTGCGCGAAGGCCTGGTCGAAGAGGCGATCTCCTCGGCCTTCGCCGCTCCGCTCGATGATGTGAAAGAGGCGAACATGCTCTTGGGCGACATCGGCGAAACAGCCGTGCTGGCGCTCAAAGGCGAATTGCAACACGCGGAGCTGTCCCTCTTCCGGCCCATCAAATGCATGCTGGCGAGTCCGGAGCCGACAGCGGAATCGATCTGGGCGCGGTTCGCGCAAGAAAGTGATGGAACTGCACCAACCGTCTACGTTGAAGACAAATTCGATGGAATTCGCGCGCAGCTTCACCGCAGCGCGACGCGCGTAGAAATATTTTCGCGCGACCTTCGCCGCATGACGGACCAGTTCGCCGAGCTGGCTGAGCAAGCCCGGGCGTTTGAAGACGAAATCATTCTCGACGGCGAGATCATGGCGTTCGAGCTGGGCAAGAAGCTCACCTTTTTCGATCTGCAAAAACGTCTCGGCCGCAAAAGTGAAGGCGCTGATCTATTCGCGGCGGCGTCCGCTGATGTCCCCGTCGTTTTCGTCGCGTTCGATCTGCTTTGGAAAAACGGGCAATCGTTCCTGCGAAAGCCGCTGCGGGAACGGCGCGATCGCCTGCGCGAGATAAAGTTGCCGCCGCAATTCCAAGTCGCGGAAGTTTATCCCGCGCATTCAGCGGAAGAGATCGAAGACGCTTTCCAGCTCGCGCGCCGCCGGTTGAATGAAGGCCTGATGGTGAAAGATCCCGGCAGCATTTATTCCCCCGGCCGGCGCGGAATGTTCTGGTTCAAACTAAAGAAGGAACTGGCCACACTCGACGTCGTCGTCGTCGCGGCAGAGCTGGGGCACGGCAAGCGCAATCATGTTTTGAGCGACTACACTTTCGCGGTTCGCGATGAGGAAACCGGCGAGCTATCCACGATTGGAAAAGCCTACAGCGGTCTGACTGATGTCGAGATCGCCGAGTTGACCGAGCATTTCAAAAAACAGACGATCAAGAATCGCGGCCGTTATCGCGAGGTGAAACCCGACACCGTGCTCGAAATCGCGTTCGATTCGATCCAGCCGAGCACGCGACACGCGAGCGGACTGGCGCTGCGCTTTCCCCGCATCAAAGCCATTCGGCGTGATAAAACGTTGGAAGCGATCGACACGCTGGCCTACGCGCGGTCGCTCGCGAATCAACGCACCAACAGCACGGACGCCGCCAGCTAAATCAAGGTCGCTACTGGGACGCGGGCGTCGGTGTTGACGTTGGTTTTACGTTCGGTCGTTTGTTCCTCGCGTTGGCCTCGTTCGATAAGGGCGCGGAAGCTGGAGACGGGCTCGCGTTCAGTTCGTTCGGTTCCCTCGCTGGAGCATGAGTGGGTGGCCGGGGAATATTGCGAATCGGCGCCGTCGGCACGGGCGTGGTCACGGTGGTCGTGGTTTCTCGCACAGGCGGCGGGGTTGTAATCGCGGGTCGCGGCGTGGGCCGCGGAGTCACGATCGATTTCGCGACCGGAGTCGAAGCCGGAAGCTCTTTCACTGTCGGTTCGGTCGACCGCAGCGACGTTGGCCGAGGCGACGGTGTGGTGGCGGGAGTCGGCACAACTCGCGGTGGCGCCTGAGTGGGGAACGGCGTTACCGGACGCTCCGGAGCGGCCGGCGATTTGTTCTGGAGCGTTTTCGCTTTGCGCATTTCGTCCAGCTCGCGTTGCAGTTCGGCTTTCTGCGCGGCGGAACTTGGGTTGGAAGGAATTTGTTCCTCAGGTTGTGTCGGCGTGACAGAAGGCGACGCCGTGACCGGGGAGGTCCGCAATATGGGAGTCGCGATCGGAGAAACCGTTGCCGACGGACGCGGCCTTACAGAGATCGACGGCAGTGGCCGCGTGACTGGAGGCGAAACGGATGCTGTCGGGCGCGGCGTTGGAGATGGCACAATCGCGGTGGGAGTTGTCCGCGGCGTTGCCGTAGCCAGCGGTGAACTGGATATTGCAGGTGAGACTGAAGCCGTGGGCGATGGACGAACCGGGCGCACCCGAGGCGACGCCGACGCAGTCGCGCTGGCGGCCGGAGCAATTGTTGCCGTTGCCACCGGCGTCGCGGTCGCGACAGGAGTGGCGCTCACCGCAGGCTTCGTTGCCGTTACGGCAGGTGATGCGGTCGCTACCGGCGTCGCAGTTGTCGCGGGCGCGCTCGGAGTTATCTCCGGTTTCACAAATGTTTTCGAAGGCGCGTTTGGCGGCGGCGTGGCTTCCGATTTGATTTTCTTCCGAGCGCGGTCCGCGGCGGAACGATCGGCGATCGCATTCCAGCCCGTATCAATCGCGATTTTAACGATCGTTTCTTTTACCCTCTGCGGTCGATCGATTCCCGGCACTCTGGTTATCACGGGCGCTGAAATGTCGATCTCGTCGCCGCGAACCCGCGCCTGCAACGTCGCTCCATCCAACTCCGCATGCCGCCGCAAACGATAACGCTCGATGGGCCGCTGGCTGCGGGAGCGCATCTCCTCGTAGTTCGGTCCTTCGTTCACGATCGTCGTATTCGTGTAGGTGATGTTGGTGACATTCGTCGTCTCAAGCACGATCGTGACATTCCGCTCAGCTGGAACGACGACGCGCCGGACGCGCTCCGAAGTGAATTCATTTGTCGGCACGAAGGCGTATTGGTCGGGTCCGATGTCGTAATAATTATCCGCCCAGTTCCGGATGCCGCTGCGACGATCGAAGCGCGCTTCCGGCGGCAACGGCGCCCAGCCGACGTAATCCTTGCTCGTTCTCCACGAGACCCAGGCCGGCGCCCATTCATCGCCGGGCACCCAGACCCAGCCAACACGGCTCAGCCGCACCCATCGACCGTAATGATAGGTGGCCCAACCGAATGGCTCTTCCGACATCCAGGTCCAGCCGGCATCGGAATAGACCCAGCGGCCATCTGTGTAGGGCCTCCAACCGCCCGCTGCCTCGGCCTCGCGCGGTTGCCAGACATAACCGTAGTCCGATGTTTCCCGCCAGGCTCCATACGGTTCCAGCTTCTGGTAAAACATGCCGTAAGAACCAGCCGAGCGCTTTTCGGACGTCTCCGTGGTCTCGCGTTTTTCCGAAGTGTCCTGCGTGGTCTCCTGCACCGCCTCGGTCACTGCGGGCGCTTCTGTCACAGTGGGCGCCTCGGTTGGCGTCGCCGCGACCGCCGCGGCTTCTTTTTCAGCCAGCGCTTTTTCACGCGCGTCCAAGTCGGCCTGCTGTTGGGCAAGGCGTTTTGCCTCGTCTGTCTGCCGCTCAGCCGCGAGCCGTTCCTGCACCTGGCGCTCGACTTCAGCCTTCTTTTCGTCCTCCGATTGCGGTTTCTCGCAGGAGACAAAAAATGCGAGCGCTGCGATGACCGGGAAAATGCAAAACTTTTTCATTGTGGGATTAGACCGGGACGGCTCCTCGTTATTCGAATGAAACTGCGCTGCGGCCAGCATCCGCGACGGCGTGTTGAATCAACGCACGGGAGATGCAGCCGGCGCGCTGGCGCTCGGCACCGGAATGATTGCCGTATTCTCGATCTTGTCACGCCGGGCTTTCTGGACGTTGGCGTAAATCGCGAGCAGCGCCATCGCAACAAGGATAACGATCATCAAGCGCACACCGTTGCGCGGCGCGGGCGAGGAATCCGCCACAGTCTCTTTGCCGTTCGACCGTTCCACTTGCCGCACCGTCCGCTGCGCGAAACGCAAGTCAATCGAGCGAAAGCGCCGCGATCGCGTCCATGACGCGCTGACTCAAACGCAGATAAAGATCTTTGCCGCGCGGCTCCAGATCGGCCTCGGTGAAATGAATCGGTGTGCCGATGACAACCGTTATGCGTCCAAAACGAAACCAATCCTGTCCGATGGGCCACGCTTCGTACGCGCCGAAAATCCGCACCGGCACGACCGGGGCCAGCGTCTTCGCGATGACGAGCCCCACGCCGGGCAAAGCCGGTTGCAGGTTACCATCGGTGGTGCGGCCGCCTTCGGGGAAAACCAGCGTCCCTTCGCCCGCCTTCAGGATGCGAATCAACGCCTTGAGCGCAATACGATCTTTCCCTTCCTGATCGACCGGGATCACATTTAGCTTCGGCAAAAGCCAGCCAAATACCGGCCCTTTTAGGAGCGTTTTTTTCGCGAGAAAAAAAATCGCGCGATCGCAAACGCTGCCCACGAGCGGCGGATCGAGATAGCTCTGGTGGTTCGACGCCAAAATCACCGGCCCATGATTGATCATCCGTTCGCGATGCACGACGCGCAGCCGGAAGAAAATCCGGCCGACCAACCGGACCAGGTTATAGCAGAACCAGTAATAAGGATTCAAAATACTTAGCGAATTAACGACTTAGTGAATTAGCGAATGATTATCGGCAATCGTTAATTCGCTCATTCGCCAATTCGTTAACTAATGATCATCCCTTTCATTTTCAGCCGGCCGATGATTTCGCCGACGACGCCTTCGATGGTCAGGTTCGAGCTGTCGATGACGAGGGCATCCTCCGCGATGATCAACGGCGACGCGCGCCGTGAGGAATCGACCCGATCGCGCGCCGCGATCTGGTCGCGGTGGCCTTGGGCAATGCGCCGGCGCAGCCGGACCTCGGGGGACGCGTCGATGTAAAACTTGTAGGGCGTCTCGGGGAAAACCACCGAGCCGATATCGCGCCCTTCCATCACGATGTCGCGATCTTTTGCGTAGCCGCGCATTTCGGTGACAAGGATTTCCCGGACGCGCGGGATGCTGCTGATGCGCGACACTTCCTCGTTCACGCGATCGTCACGCAGATGTTCGGCCGGGTCGACGCCATCGATCGAAATGCGGGAATCGCCCTGCACCAGATCGCAATCGATGCGCGATTCCTCCAAGAGACGCACGACGGCGTTGCTGTCGGCCGGATTGATTCCACGCTGCAAAACGTGCCAGGTCACCGCGCGATACATCGCGCCCGAGTTCACATAATCGAAACCAATCTGTCGGGCCAGTTCCCGCGCGACGCTGCTCTTGCCGGACGCCGCGGGACCGTCGATCGCGACGATACGGGTCGTCATTCTTCGTCTGTTTTCGTTGGGGTGAGAGAGCTGATCACGGGAGTCGTCAGGCGCACACGTTTCGAGCTCACGAATTCATCCAGAGTTTTCTCGAACCCCGGGTAGGACTCGCGCACGCACTCGACGTCCTGCACGATCGTTTCGCCTTCCGCAAACATTCCCGCGATCGCAAAAGCCATGGCGATGCGATGATCGCCGAAGCTTGCGACGCGCGCGCCGCGGAGCGTGGCGCCACCTTGGATCTCAAGGCCGTCGCTCTGCTCGACGACTTGCACGCCCATCGCCCGCAAATTATGCGCGATGGCCGCGATCCGGTCGCTTTCTTTCACCCGTAACTCCTGCGCGTGCCGGATAATCGTCGGCCCGCTCGCCAAGGCGCCCGCCACGGCGAGGATCGGCAACTCATCGATGAGCTGCGGAATTTCCCTGCCTTGAATGACGGTGCCTTTGAGCGGCACGCCGGTTATTTCCACAGTGCCGCGCGGCTCGACCTGATCGACCTCCTCGATCGCTTCGCGCACCTGCGCGCCCATGCGAATGAGAACACCGAGCAGCGCGGTGCGCGTGTCGTTTAAACCCGTGTGGCGTACCAGCAAATGTCCGCCCGGTTGCGCGCCAGCCGCGACGAGCCAGAAAGCGGCCGAGGAAATATCTCCGGGAATGAGAAAATCGCGCGATTCGGGAACTTGATCGCCGAAGATGCTGATGCCTCCGTCGTTCTCCTCACGCACCGTGCGGACCAGATAATAATCCAACATCAGCTCCGTATGGTTGCGGCTCTGAGAGGGTTCTTTGACCGTGGTTTTTCCCTTGGCGAAAAGACCGGCGAGAAGCAACGCGCTTTTCACCTGCGCGCTGGCGACTGATAATTCGTGCCGGGCCCCGCGGAGTTTCACTCCGTGAATTTTCACCGGCGCGGTTTCGCCTGGACCTTCGGCGACGATGTTCGCGCCCATTTTGCGCAGCGGGAGAATGACGCGATCCATCGGGCGGGCCGAGAGCGTGGCGCCGCCCACGAGGCGGCTGTCGAAACTCTGGCCCGCGAGGAGTCCAGCGAGGAGGCGCATGGTGGTGGCGGAATTGCCGCAATCGATTTCTCCAGCCGGCGCGGTGAGCAGACGCTTTTTCCCATGCACGATGAGCATGTCCGGCTCGGGATGCTCGATCTTGATTCCGAGCGCGCGCAAGGCCTGCACGGTTCGCAGGCAATCGTCGCTCGCGAGAAATCCACGCAAAACGCACACGCCATTCGAGAGCGAGCTGATGATAACAGCGCGATGCGAGATGCTCTTGTCGCCCGGCACCGTGATTTCGGCCTCGATGCGAGGCGCCCGTTTTACGCGAAATTCCATACCACTCTATTAATCAATCGGTTCGGCTCCAGGCGGTGCGCTCCTGCAAAGATCGCGGCGCGCGCGACGCACAGCATCGGATAATCGGCGGGGTTGTCCAGTGCTGCCGCTTGGGTAAGGACGCCGCGCTGCGGCGTCCGAAGGTTTCGCCCACGCACCGGACGGCGCAGCGCGCCGTCCCTACCATGCGTCAGGGAACGAGGAATATTTTTCCCGTGTAAGGATCTTTGACTTCAGTTCCCGGAGGAAATCCGCGCACGTCGACGTAGCCGGAATTGGGCGCGTAAGGACTGGTGACAAACCCGGGCTTGTTCGGAACAGGGATTCCGTACGGGATGTCGCCCTTGGGCTTCACCGCTGGCGTCGCGGCTGGTTGCGAAGTCGGCTCTTGCGTCACCTCGGGCGCCGGAGGCTGCGGCCCGTTCTCGTAGGGCTGCGGCTGCGGCGGATACTGCGCCGAAGGGGAAGGGGGATGGTGTCGCGTCGAACGCACCGGCGGTTCGTCCTCGCACGAGGAGAGGAAGAGCAAGGCACCGAATAGCGCAAGCGAGAGCGAAAGTTTCATAAGTTGGTTTCGACGAAAGTCTATCCGTTGTAATTCAATGTAGGGCCGCTGACAATCGGTATCTTACCCACAACCCAGAAGCGTGCGAATCGGGCCACTTCGCGCGGTTTCGACCGGCCCGTATTTTTTGAGAAAACGAAAAAATACAATTCCGCGGCCTGTTGTTTTCGAATCACAAGCAAAGATGAGCCGCAAACCGAGCGAACGAATCCTGGTGGCAGACGACGACGCGACGAGCCGGAAGCTGCTGGCGCGCATTCTGTCGAGCGCCGGTTTTTCCTCCACGCAGGCCGCCGATGGAATCCAGGCGTTGCAAATGCTGCATGAGGAGCCGCCATCGCTCTTGCTCCTGGACTTCGACATGCCGGGGATGGATGGCGCGGAAGTTCTGAAAAAACTTCGGCAGGACAGCGACGACGCCATCGCTCAGATCCCCACGATCATGTTAACGGGACACGGCGGGGAGGAGAGCGAAGTGTTGTGTCTCGAAGCAGGCGCGGACGATTTCGTGACCAAGCCAATCAATCAAGCCGTCTTGCGCGCGCGGATCGACACCCAATTGCGCCTCCGCTCGATGCGGCGCCAATTGCAGGCTCAGAATGACGAGCTCGAAGCCTGGCGGCACAATCTCGAGCGCGACCTCGCCGCCGCGCGGCTGACGCAGCAATCTCTCATTCCGCACAAACCGCTGGTGCTGCCGGGCTGGGACATCGCGGCTTGTTATCGGCCTGTCATTCAGGTCGGCGGCGATATCTATGGATGGATCCGGATGGCCGATGGGAGGACGTTATTCTGGATCGCGGACGCGACGGGACACGGCGCTTCGGCGGCGCTCCTCACCACCCTGGCAAAACTTCTTTTTCATCACGGCACGGTGGAGAATAACGACCCGGCGGAAATCATGGAGGCGGTGAACAACGATTTCCGGAGCATTTTCGGCGCGCGCTCCTTCATGACGGCGATGTGCGTCGCGCTCGATCCGGCGACCGGCCGTGCCAGCGTGGTGGGCGCGGGACATCCGCCCTTGCTCGTGGCGCGCACCAATGGACGGACCGAATCGGTTCCGTCCTCGGCGCCGCCGCTGGGATTGCTCGAGCGCTCGGAGTTTGTCGAAACCAGAATCGACCTGGAGCCCGGCGACGTGTTTTTCCTCTACACCGATGGCTTGCAGAGTTCGGGGCACGACGAAAATCCGCGGCTCTCTGCGGCGCGGCTCTCAGAGATGTTGCAGCCGATGGCGGGCACCGCTCAGGCCTTGCTCACACGCGTGGTCGGGCAGGCCGCGCAGAACGATGGCGGGGAGCCGGCCACTGACGACGTGGCCGCCATAGCGGTCCGGCGGGTGGATTGAGGGGCGAAAAATTTTCCGATTCGCTAAAATTAATATTGCCCTCCTACGAGCGAAGGATTAATCAGCCTCTATGCCGAAAACCAAAGCCAAAAAGACTCCTTCAAAACGTAAACCGAACGCCGCCTTCATGAGGCCGGTGCAGCCCGATGATAAACTCTCCGCGATCGTCGGCTCGAAACCGCTCCCACGTTCCGAACTCACCAAGAAGCTCTGGGACTACATCAAGAAGAACGGATGCCAGGACAAGAAAAAGCGGACGATGATCAATGCGGATGATTCGCTCAAGCCCGTGTTCAACGGCAAGAGCCAGGTCAGCATGTTCGAGATGACCAAGCTCGTCTCGGGACACATCAGGTAAATCTCTCGGTTGATTTCTTAGCTCGGCGTCCTGCGCCGGGCTAGTTTTGTACGAGTCCGCGCCGTGCGACTTTGAAACGGTCGCACTGCGCTCCCTGCTGCTTGCGCGGCGACGGAATCCACCGGAAGTTGGCGCGTGAAAAAATTGCCGGTTTGCCTCCGCCTTTTCGTTGTTGCCCTCGCGGTCTTCGCCCTTTCCGGATGCAGCCGGCGAACGGAAGCGATGGAGGAGTCTGTCCAGCCGGCAGATTCCGTCTCAGTCGCGGCTAAAACGGGATGGCTGACCAGTTACGAACAGGCCGAACAGAAAGCCAGGGCTGACAACAAACTGTTGCTGCTCGATTTCACCGGCTCGGATTGGTGCGGCTGGTGCATCAAAATCGACAAGGAGATTTTTTCCAAGCCCGCCTTCAAGGAATATGCGACCAAGAACCTGGTTCTTCTGGAAATCGATTTCCCGATGAGGCGGCAGATCCCGAATGAGCTCAAGACTCAGAACAACAAGCTCGCGGAGAAGTTTGAGATCCAGGCTTTCCCGACCATCATCGTGCTCAACGGCAGCGGGAAGAAGGTGGGAGAGCTGGGCTACGTCGAGGGCGGGCCGGCCGCTTTCATTGCGGAGCTGGAAAAAATCCCTAAAGGATAACCGCGTAACCGCGGCGCAGAACTAATTCGCGTTCGTCGATTCGAACGTCCGTTGCAACGCTTCCGCCAGCTCTGAGCGCGTGAATGGTTTCGGGAGCGCGCCGCGAAAACCGTAGGCGAGAAATTCCGAGAGCGCCGCCTCATCGGAGTAGCCGCTGCAAATGATGGCGTTGACTTCCGGATCCATTGCGCGCAAACGCTCGATCGTCGCCACGCCGCCCATCCCGCCGCGCACGGTGGCGTCGAGGATCACTGCCTGGAAATGTTCGCCGCGGCGCAGGGCGCGTTCGTAAAGTTTTACCGCCTCGAGCCCGTCCGGCACCGCCGTCACTTCGTAACCAAGCGTGCCGAGAAGCTGTGAAGTCAATTCCCGGATCGCGGCTTCGTCATCCATCACGAGGACGCGTTGATGATTGAAATGAAACGGGCGCGGCGCACTTCGCACTTCCGGCGCCGCTATCCGGCGATCGCTCGCGCGCAAATAAAAGGCGAAAGCGGAACCTTCCGGCGAGGAATTCTCCAGAAGCAGGAAACCGCCGTGTTTCTTCACGATCGAGTAACTGATCGCCAGCCCCAATCCCGTGCCGGTCGGCTTCGTCGTGAAATACGGATCGAAAATCTTCGTGCGCAGCTCGTCGGAAATTCCGGGGCCGCGATCCGTGATCGTGACTTTGACGTAATGACCGGCCGGAAGAATCGCGCTGGCGTCATCTTCAAGAACGACATTGCGTGAGCGGACGCGAACTGTCCCTCCGTGCGGCATCGCTTCGCGCGCGTTCAGCATCAGCGCGTTGACCACTTGCTCGATCTGACCGGCGTCGACTTCCGCTTTCCAAAGATCCACGGCAATATCGAAATCCGCGCGCAGGTTCGATCCGTAAAGCGCGAACTCGGCCGAGTGCTCGAGGAGTTCGCCGATCGAGATGACTTTTTTCAACGGCGCGCCCCCCTTCGAAAAAGTCAGCAACTGACTCGAAAGATGCGCCGCGTGCTGCGCCGCCTGGCCGGCTTTGGAAAGGAACCCAAGCAGATTGCCCGATTCCGCGGGCGCCTCGATTTGCGCCAGCCCGATGTTGCCGGAGATCACTGTGAGAATGTTGTTCAGGTCGTGAGCGATGCCGCCCGCGAGCGTGCCGAGCGATTCGAGTTTGCTCGTCGTGAGCCGTTCGGTTTCGCATTTCTTTCGCTCGCTGATGTCGCGGAAAAAAATCGAGACGCCGCCGTTGCTGGGATAAGCGTGCACTTCGTACCAAATTTCCCCGGTGCGATCGCTCGCCTCAAATTCCATCGCGGCCTGCTCCGCCATGACCCTCTCGTAATTAGCCTGAAAAACGGAGCCGACCAATTCCGGAAACCGTTCCCAGAGAACGCCGCCCAGTAATTCATTCCGCGTGCGGCCGAGGATCGCTTCGGCTTCCGCATTGAGATACGCAAGTTTCCATTCCGAGTCGACCGCGAAGAATCCGTCGGTCGTGTTCTCAAGAATATTCGTCATCGTGCGCGCGGATTCCTGCAAGGCCGCGCGGGCGTGATTGCGTTCGGCGAGGTCGCGAATTTCCCGCTCGGCCACGGAGATTCGAACGTTCAGGAGTCCGACGTCGAGCGGCTTCGTCAGATAATCGTTGGCGCCGGCTTGCAGCGCCTGTTCGAGATCGGCGGTATCGGCCCGCGCCGTGACCAGCAGAATAAACATCTCGTCGCCGTTCGGTTTGGCGCGCAGCTCGCGACACAAGTCGACTCCACTTTTCCCGGGCAACATCCAATCGAGGATCAGAAACGGAAAGGTCTCGTTCGCGAGCGCGGCCTCGGCCTCTTCGGCGCTGGCCAGGGCAACGACCTCGTGGCCGCGCCGCGCGATGAGCCGCTGGAGGTTGCGCCGGCTGCCCGGATGGTCTTCGATGAGCAGAATTTTCATTTCAGGAGAAGCAATTATCGCAGCGCACCCCAAGGTCTCACCTCGCGCGGGCGCGTCGTTCCGCCTCAGGCGGAGTAGTTGGTCGCAATTGTTTGGAGCAGGATGACTGCCACGAGATGCCATTTATCCCGGAAAAATCCGGCTGCGCCGTGGCTTGCGTTGCAGGTTGCCTCTGCTAGATACAGCGAAAGTTTTCTGCTCTCGTTTTTAGTCATCAAATGTTCGCTCGACGGTTGTTTGTTTATTTCTCGCTCAGTCTCTTGTTTTCTCAGGTGACTCCCGGGCAAAGCGCCACTCCTGTTCCGTCGCTTCCGGGCGCGAGTACGGCCGTAGCCGCGCCCACGCCGGCCCAGCCCCAGATCACGTTTAATTCCGTCCACGTCGAAGGCCCTTACATCGCTCTCACCTTCGACGATGGCCCCAACGCCACGCTCACTCCGAAACTGCTGGATCTCCTCGCGGCCCATCATTTCAAAGCGACATTTTTTGTCGTCGGGCAAAACGCGGCGGACCATCCTGAGATTCTCCGGCGCGCGGTCCGCGAGGGGCATGAGATCGGGAACCATTCCTGGTCGCATCCGAACCTGGCAAAAATGTCGGACGAAGCGGTCCGGCATGAGTTGCAAAAAACGGAAGACGCGATCGTCGCGGCCATCGGCAAGCGGCCGGCATTGCTGCGCCCGCCCTATGGCTCCATCACGGCTAACCAGAAGCGCTGGATCCACGACGAGTTCGGCTATCGCATTATTATTTGGGACGTGGATCCGCTCGATTGGAAGCGGCCCGGGCCAAGCGTGGTCACCAGCCGGATCCTGAAGGAAACGCGACCCGGTTCGATTGTTCTGTCGCACGACATTCACCCGCCAACGATCGAAGCCATGGTGGCGACGTTCAATCAACTCGAGGCCAAAGGTTTCAAATCCGTCACCGTGACCGATTTGCTGGCGCTGGCGAAACCATTGCCGCCGAAGCCATCGCCTTCGCCACGCGCAAGCACCACGCCCATCCCATCGCCTGCTTCGGTTTCCACCCCGCCCGTTACAACGAGCACTCCCGGCGGTTAATCGGGCGGCCATGATCGCGGATAATTATCTGCAGCTTCGAACCGATCTCGAAACTGCGCTGGGAGGTCTGCTCAAACTCGGCTCCGAAATGCGCCGCGACGCGGGCACACTCGACACGCTCCACGGATTGCTCACCGACATCCGGGAGCCGCTTCTCTTTGTCGTGGTCGGCGAGGTCAAAGCTGGAAAATCCTCGCTGCTGAACGCGCTCTTTCGCCAGGAATTTGCGAAAGTCGACGTTCTCCCGGCGACGGATCGCGTTTACATCTTTCGTTTCGGCGCCGAGGAAAAATCGGTCGAGATCTCGCAGCAGCTCACGGAGCGTTATCTGCCGATTCCATTTCTGCGCGACTTCAACGTCGTGGATACGCCGGGCACCAACACGATGGTGGCCGAGCACCAGACCATCACCGAGAATTTTGTGCCGCGCGCGGACCTGGTGCTCTTCGTTTTCTCGGTGGTCAATCCGTGGTCGCAGTCCGCGTGGGACCTGCTGAAATTCGTGCAGAAAAAATGGCTCAAGAATGTCGTCTTCGTTCTACAACAGGCCGATCTGCGCAACGCTTCGGAAATCGAGGTCATTCATCGCCATCTCCAGGACACGGCCATGCAAAAACTTGGCTTCACGCCGCCGATCTTTCCCGTTTCCGCCCGGAAAGCGTTGCTCGCGCGCACGACGGGTCTGGATCCGGAACGGCTTTGGCAGGAGAGTGGATTCGGCCCGCTGGAAGAACAGATCAATCGCATGGTCGCTGAATCCGGCGTGCGGATGTTGAAACTGCAATCGACGGCGCGCACGGCCGGGGTTGTCCTCGAGGAACTGGCGGAAGAAATCAGCGGAGCCGTGGAGACAATCCTGCGCGACGAAAAACATCTCGGACGCGTGAGCGAATTTCTTCAGGTGCGCAAAGACCAAACCTTGAGGCAGGTCGCGGGATTCTTGCGGGGCGTGGAACAGGCTTGCCGTGAGTGCTCGAAGCAAGGAACGCGATTGCTCGAGGAGAAACTCTCGTTCTGGCGGACCTGGCGTCTCGTCTGGAGCCGCGAGCAATGGCAGCACGATTTCCAGACGGACGTGGAAACGAGAATTCGCCAGACCGTCGAGCCGCAGGTCGAGAACGCGGTCCAATTACTCGAGACCGATCTGCGCGGGCTTTGGCCGCAATTGCAGGACGCGATCGAGACGCAGCTGGCTTCCGAAGGGAAAACGCGCGTGCAAAAAACGGTTCCTGATTTCGCCCGCCAGCGCCGGGAACTTCTGCAATCGATTCAGCTCACCCTCGTGGAACGCGTGGCGGGCAAGGGAGTCGAGGAACAGCTGGGACGGATGTTTCGCGAAACCGCGGCGTGGCTGCGGTTGCCCGTGGGCGTGGCGGCGGCCGGCGGGATCGTCACCATCATCGTGGCGATGAGCAGCGCCGCGGTCGCCGATGTCACGGGCGTGCTCGCCGCTTCGGCCGCTGTCATCGGAACGATCGTCGCTTTTTCGCAGCGCAGGAAAATTCTGTCCGCCTACGAAAAGGAGATGGAAAAGAAACGCGTGGAATTGAGCGCTGCCATCGAGGCCCAGATGAAACACGCCATCGATCTTTTTTACAAAGAAATTTCGGTGGCGTTCGAGCCGCTCGCCACTTTCTGCACGACCGAGCGGAAACGTTACGAGCCGCTCATGCAGCAGGCGGGAAAGTTGCGGGAGAAACTTGGCGAAGTGTCATCAAGCCTTCGCCGGTAGCGACGGCTACTTCTTCTTGCCGGACGTTTCCTGCGCGACCTTTTCTTCGGTCAGCCGCTTGGCGATAACGAAATGATTGTTGTCGCCATAATTGCGCCACGGGCCCGGCGGCACATCGCGCACTTCGATAAACTGCCAGTCGGTCACGTCCGTGGGCGATAAGCCCAGATAATCGCGCACCGCCGGCGAGACATCGAGACCGGCGCCGCGGTTCAGGTTCGGCTTGGGCCGTTCGTTCTGGAAGACATATTGAAAATGATCCGTGCGGAATGGCCCGCAATCTTCCCACTGCGCGTAGCACGTCTTGTTGCCCTTGCGGATTGCGAGCCAATGGTCCTTGCAAACCGACCGGCCCGGCTCGGTGTAGGCCTGCTTGAACCACGGGATGACCAACGCCGCCTCCGGCTTGAACTGCCCGTGCGTCACATCGTTGTAAGGCAAGGCGCAATAAAACGGATTCTGCCGCGGCACGAACGAAACCGGGATAAAGTTCCGCCGCGATCCCGCGTCCGGAGAGTCGAAGCCCCCGTAATTTGAAGTCCAATTTGCGTCCCAGGAGCTTTTCACATTCGGCACCGGGTTATTGCCGCCGGCTTGTTCGCCGATCCAGAACACCGTCGTTACGATGCTCGTCTTCCACGGGAAGCGCGTCATGCTCGCGCGCGAAGTCGTGGGCACGAAAACCTGGGGCTCGACTTTGAGGAGCGCTTGCTCCCGCAATTTCATCGCGTATTTCGCAAAGTCCGCGCTGCTTTCGTAGGGCGATTGGCCGTTGAGACCAACGACACTGGCCGCGAGCAGGGAAACGAAGGCGAAAAATCTTCTCATTGAGCCAATGGGCGGAGTTGTTTTATCCGAAAAACCACCGTTCGGCAAGCCGTTTTCCATGGTGGAACCAGCCAGCGCTCCCGGGGTCATCTCTTACTTAGCACTATGCAGGCCAGTCTCAGGTGCGGCTAACCACCGTGTCACGCTTAAAACGCCGGTCGGAAAGCTCCGGATAATCGAGCGTGAAATGGAGGCCGCGGCTTTCCTTCCGGCTCAGCGCCGAATCGACGATCAACGCGGCGACCGTCGCCAGATTGCGCAGCTCGAGCAGGTCCACGGAAATCTTAAAGTTCCAGTAAAACTCGCGGATTTCCCGCTGGAGATTTCGCAGCCGCGCGCTGGCCCGTTGCAGGCGTTTATCCGTTCGGACGATGCCGACGTAATCCCACATCAACCGCCGGATTTCGCCCCAGTTGTGATAGATCACGACCAGTTCGTCCACGTCCTGCACGTCGCCCGATTCCCATTCCGGCAGCGCGATCTCGCGCGCGGCGTGCGAGGTCGGCTGTGCGCGCACGGAGGCGTCGCAGGCGCGATGCGCCATGACCAATCCTTCGAGCAGGGAATTGCTCGCCAGCCGGTTCGCTCCATGCAATCCGGTGCAGGCGACCTCGCCGATGGCATAAAGACCGGGCAACGTCGTCGCGCCGTTCACGTCGGTCTTGATGCCGCCACATTGATAATGCGCGGCGGGGACGACCGGGATCGCCTGTTTTGCCATATCGATTCCAAACCGCAGACAGGTCGCGTAGATGTGCGGAAAACGCTCCTGCAAAAACTCCGGCGTCTGATGCGTGATGTCGAGATAGACGCATTGCGCGCCCAGGCGTTTGATCTCCGCGTCGATCGCGCGCGCGACGATGTCTCGCGGCGCGAGCGAGCGCTGCGGGTGATAGCGCTCCATGAAATCTTCGCCGCGGCTGTTGCGTAAAATTCCGCCTTCCCCACGCACGGCTTCGGAGATGAGAAATGATTTCGCGTTCGGATGAAATAGACACGTGGGATGGAATTGGATGAATTCCATGTTTGCGATCACAGCGCCGGCCCGCCACGCCATCGCCACGCCGTCGCCCGTCGCTATGTCGGGATTGGTGGTATAGAGATAAACTTTCCCGCAGCCGCCCGTGGCCAGGACGAGACGGTCGGTGCGGATCGTCTCCACTTCGTCCGTGCGCTCATCGAGCACGTAGACGCCGAGGCAGCGATCTTCCGTGGCGAACCCGAGTTTGCCGGCTGTGATGAGATCGACCGCCATGTGATTCTCCATCAACTCGACTGCCGGCGATTTCTCGAGTTCGCGCAGGAGCGTCTTCTCGATCTCCAGCCCGGTCACATCCTGCACATGCAAGACGCGCCGCTTCGAATGCCCGCCCTCGCGCCCCAAGTCCGGTTCGCGATGTCCCCCTACTTCGCGATCGTCGAAATGCAATCCGACCTCCACCAGCTCGCGGACGCGTTCCGGACCTTCCATGATAATTGTCCGCACCGCCGCTTCGTCGCAGAGCCCCGCGCCGGCTTCGAGAGTGTCTTTCACGTGAAGCTCGAAGGAATCTTCGTCGCTCGTCACGCACGCGATTCCTCCCTGCGCCCAGGCCGTGTTCGAATCGGCGCCCTTCCGTTTTGTGATCACCGCGACCGACCCATGCTCCGCCGCCTTGAGCGCAAAGGTGAGCCCCGCGATACCGCTGCCGATGACGACGAAATCGTATTCCTTCATGGCAGGCGGATGTTATCGATCAGTCGAGTTTGTCCAAAAAAAACGGCAAGCGCGACGAGCGAATTCGGCTGGACGCTTTCAATCGGCTGCAAGGTCTCCGCGTTCACCAGTTCCAAATAATCGATGCGCGCCAGCGGTGCGGTCGCGATCACTTTGCGCGCGGCATCCAGAATGATCGGCGCCGCCCGCTCCCCTTGCGCAGCCAACCGTTGCGCCTCCAGCAACGCGGCGCGCAACGCGGGCGCCTGCTGCCGCTCGGTCTGACTCAAATATTGATTCCGCGAACTGCACGCCAGCCCATCCGCCTCGCGCACGGTGGGAGCGCCGATAATCTCGATCGGGAAATTCACGTCGCGCACCATGCGCCGAATGATGGCGAGCTGTTGAAAATCTTTTTCCCCGAACACTGCTGCGTCGGGCGTCAGGATGTGAAACAACTTCGCGACCACCGTGCAGACCCCGCGGAAATGCCCGGGCCGCGACTTGCCACAAAGCGTGTTCGACAACGAAGTCTCCTCGACGGAAACCGAAAAATCGGACGCATACATTTCCTCAGGGCTCGGCCGAAAAATCAAATCCACGTCCGCACTTCTGCAAAACTCCTCGTCGTCCGTTTCCGGCCTCGGATATTTTTCGAAATCGCCGCCCGGCGCAAATTGCAGCGGGTTCACAAAAATGCTGACCGCGACTTCGCCATCCGAACCAGCAGCTTCGCGCGCGATCCGGATCAATTCACCGTGACCCCGATGGAGCGCCCCCATTGTCGGAACAAGAACTCTGCGCTTCGCCGTGGCTGGCACACTGGAAACAGTGCGGAATATTTCCATTTCTAAGTTCCTTCGGGCTCGAGCCAGATAGCCTGGCGCGCGAAATGAAATTTGCGACGACGAAAGTTCTTCCAGCCGGCGCGTTCGGCGAGTGAGCGGAATTCGCGGAAGGAAAATGCGCGCGCGGCGGAGAGCCGCGCATCGGTGCGCGTCATGGAATCGCGAAAGATAAAGGCGGTGAGAAGATACGCGCCGATCGTGGCGAGGAGGCCGCGCCGCAGATCGGAAACGAGCACATACCGGCGCGACAATTCCCGGCATCGCCTGAGCAACTGGACCGCGGCATCGTCGCCGAAATGGTGGAGCGCGAGTGAGCAAAGCACGATGTCGTATTTCGCGCTGTCCTCGAAATTAAGAACATCGCCGGTCTTGAAAACGATCTCGGGATAATTCGCGCTCAAATCGCGCGCGATCTTCAGCGTCGACTCTTGCTGGTCGATCGCATCCACCGTCGCCGTCGCGCCCGCTTTCCTAGCATAATCGATCACAAGCCGCGGGATGTCACCTGAACCGGTCGCGAGGTCGAGCACGCGCAGTTGCTCGGACGGACGGACCCAGCGTCGCAACAAATGTTCAATGAGCGCATAGCTACCAAAATAACGATTGAGCTGGCGCAGGTTTCGCAGGTCGCTCACCAATTCCGGCGTGACCGGCTGCGGACGGTCCATTAGTTCCGGTGCGGCCGGATCGAATTGGCGCTTCATCCCCTGTAGCGGCGGTCTCTGACCGCCGATGGGCTGGATTGCAAAACAAGATTCGGCGGTCTGAGACCGCCGCTACAAAAGAATTCGGCGGCGGTCATAGACCGCCGCTACAGGTCGAGAAACCTCTGCCACGATTCCGGCAATGCGGCCGTCTCCGCTTCGCTCGCGATCCGGCCTTCAAACTCCGGTTTGAAAGATGTGCTCGTGCCGTAAACCATGATGACGTCTTCCGAGCCCTCGACCCGAATCGCGTGCGCCACTCCCGGCGGCACGACGATGCCGGCGTTGTTCGCGCTGCGGTGATTGTCTCCATCGACGAAGAGGCGCATCGTGCGCGCGGGCAACCCTTCGCGGCCGTCGCGCAAAATCATTTCGGCCACGCCTTGGACGAAGAACATGACGTCCCATTGCTCGTCCGCGTATCGGCGGAGCGAATAGTTCTCCGGCTCATCGACAAAACATCGGCGCATCCAATCGGCCGCCGCGGTTCCATCGGGAATGCTGGGCGGGTGCACGTGAAAGCCCTTGGCGGTCTGCGCGAACATGCGCGCGTTGGCCCATTGGGCAGGCCAGAAACCGAGCCGCGCCAACACGCCCTCATCGCGCCGGACAAATTCGCCGAAGACGCCGCGATGCCGCTGCGGGTGGATCGTGCGCGGAAAAATCTCCACCCCTGGAATCCAGGCATCGCGCACTTCTGCCTTGGAGCGATCCGCCGACGCAAGCTTGCCTGCTTCAACGCCCGTGCCGGCCAACTGCTGCGCAAACGATTGCGCGCTGTAATCGCGCATCGCGAGCGCCGCCCGCGTTTCCGCCGTCAGGCCCTGCCACAGTTTTTTATCGGGAGTGCTCATATTCGGAAGTCAGTTGCCTAACGAGAAATCGGCCCGGTCGCGAGAAAGATTTGGATTATAATAGGGATCGACCGCCAGAATTTCGGGCCAGCGTTCCCGCATCACCCCGGTCTCGAGCGGTTCCACGGTGCGGCGGCGCGTGCCGGATTCATGGTGATACAATTTCGCGAACGGAGTGTAAACGATGAGATAACCGGCCCGCCGCATTTTTAGACAAAGATCGACATCGCTGAATGTGACCGGCAACCGTTCCTCATCAAACCCGCCCACTTCGTCGAATACGTCGCGCCGCGTCAGCAGACACGCGCCGGTGACCGAGCTGTAGTTGCGCGTTACCTGCAACTGCCGGCAAACGCCGGGCGCCTCCGCTGGAAAACCGCGAAAGGCGTGTTCCGCGATCCCGCCCACGCCCACCACGATCCCGGCGTGCTGCACGGTGTCGTCGGGATAAAGGAGCCGCGGACCGACCGCGCCGACCTCCTCGCGCTGCACGTGCTCGGCCATCGTCGTGAGCCAATCGCTCTCGATCATCTCGATGTCGTTGTTCAAAAAGAGGAGCCAAGGACCGTCGGTTTCCTCGACGGCAAAATTATTGATCGCCGAAAAATTAAACGGTCCGCTGTAGCGCAAGATCCGATGCTTCAACGTGGAAAAATATTCGCGCGCCTCCTCCGACGTGCTGTCGTTATCGACCACGACGATCTCATAGGGCGCGTAACTGGTTTTCGCCGTCAGACTGTCGAGACAGCGCGCCAGCAGATCCACGCGATCGCGCACCGGAATAATAATGGAGATTTTCTTCGCCTCGGTCAGCTCGCGCTTGATCCAATAGGCGTGCGTGCGCCAGTCGACGCTGATGTGGCCGGGCTGGCCGGTGCGTTCCAAGTGTGATTCGAGCGCGAGGCGCCCGGTCTCGAGCGAACCCGGCTTGCGGCGGATGTTATCGGCGGTGGAGGTGAGGCTGCGGCGCCAATGATAAAGGATGCGCGGGATGTGATCGATCCGCTTTCCGCGTTCGATCACCCGCAGCAGAAGGTCGTAGTCCTGCGCGCCATCGAACTGCGACCGGAAACCGCCGACCCCGTTTACCAGCCCGCGTCGGATGATGGTGAAGTGGCACAGATAATTGCAGGAGAGAAAATAATCCGGCGACCAATCCGGTTTGAAGATGGGCGAGTCGAGACCTTCCTCGGTGAGCTTGTCTTCGTCGGAATAGATCAGGTCCGCGTCGCGATGTTCCTGGAGCCATTTCACATTTTGAAAAAGCGCATCCGGTTCGAGCAGATCATCGTGATCGAGAAAACCGACCCAATCGCCTGCCGCAAGAGCGAGGCCGCGATTTGAGGCGGCGGAGATTCCACCGCGGTGTTCCACTTTCCCCAGGATGATGCGCGAGTCGCGTGCCGCCAGCTCGGGCAACAGCTGGAGCAGCTCCGGTTCGGTGGAATCGTCATCGATCAGGATCAGCTCCCATTTCTCGTAGGCCTGGGCCAGAACCGACTCGACGCATTCGGTGAGCCAGCGCACCGGCGTGTTGAAGACCGGCGTGATGATGCTGATGCAGGGCTGGTAAGCGAACGCGCGCGATGTTTCGCGCGACGCCGCCGCCTCACCGCTCCTCATTCGGTGCGCCTCGAACCATTTCTGGTATTCGCTCGTGGGAATCGACGCGCGCTGCGATTTTCCCGGCTTGGGATATCGCTTGCGGATCTCGCGCACGAGTTTTTGCGGCAAACGGTAAGGCGCGAGAAAAACCTGCCCGATCTTGCGCTCGGGCGATTTGCGCAGCGCCTGTTTTTCCTGCTTCAACTGCTTCAGTTGCCGCTTCGCTTCTTTGAGCGTGAGAAGTTTTTCCTCGAGCTTCGCGATGTGGCGGTCCGCCGCGTCCAGCTCGGACAGGCGGGTGCGCAAGGTGCGCTCCAGCCCGCGCACGTGCCGGTTCAATCGCGCAAAGGCAGACTCGACCGCCGGCACGAGCACGTCGCCGGATTCTTTCGGGCGGCGCACCAACCGAAGAGCGGCCGGCTCGAAATCGCCCAGATCGCATTCGTAATCCGGTTGGAAACCCAAAGGCCGAAAGCATTCCACCAAATGCGGACGGCGCTTGGCGATCTCGGCGCCGGCGCCGGAGACAAGCAGGACATCTCCCGCGCGCGACGCAATCTCTTCCGCCATTTGCTTATCGTGGCTCTTGTCCGCCGGATAAAACCAGATGGCGAAATCGGCCGGCGGAGCGCTGCCGTTTTGCGGAACTCTCGTGGCCAGCTCCGCCGCGGCGCAAACCGTCGCTCTCAGCCCTGCCTCTTCGAACTGCCGCTCCAATTCCTCACGCTCGGGCCCGATGACGAGAAAATGGCCCGGCGCAAACTTGCGCGCGATGAACTGCGCGAAATCGGCCCGGACGGAATGCGGAGAGGACGGCAACACAGGGACATTATATTGATTGAAGCGGGGCGCAGGCAAATTTACGCTTCGGCGCGAATTCATCCGCCTCGCCCCGCTCCTTCCGCATGCTCGATTTCAGCATCTACCTTCTCTACCGCGCGGGCACCGCAATCGCGAGCGCGCTTCCGGTGCGCGTTTTGTTTGCCATCGGGAATTTCATGGGCTTCCTCGCCTGGTTGCTCCTTCCTCAGTATCGCCGGCTGGCGCGGCGCAATCTCGAGATCGCCTTCGCCGATGAGAAGTCGCCGCGAGAGTTGCGCCGGATCAGCCGCCGGAATTTTCAATGGCTAAGCGCCAATCTGATTTGCGGCCTCAAGATGGTCTCGATGCCGCCGGAAAAACTGGCGCGCTATGTCGAAACGGAAAATCTCGACGCAGTCCATCAAGAGCTCCGCGGCGGCCGGCCCGTGGTTCTCCTTCTGAGCCACATCGGCCCCTGGGAACTGGCGGCCCAGCTCGTGCCACTTTACGCGCCTTACGCGCGGATCGGCTCGCCTTACCAGAGCCTGAGGAACCGTTATATCGACCGGGACGTCAACCGAAGACGGGCCCGCACTGGCTCGGAGCTCTTCGATCGAAGCAAAGGCTTTCATAAGCCGATCGAGTTGCTTCGTTCCGGGGGGCTTCTGGGGATTTTTGCGGACCAACACGCGGGCGATCATGGACTTTGGACGCCTTTTTTCGACAGGCTGGCCTCGACCTCGGCGCTCCCTGGATTGCTCGCGAAACGAACCGGTGCGGTCGTCATGGCGGCGGCGGTCCACACGGAGGGGCCGGGCCGCTGGCGGATGATTTTTACTCCGCGCCTCGATTTGTCCGGCGACTCCGTGAACTCGATCACCGCGAAAGCGAATGAGCAGATCGAGCAACAAATTCGCCGGGCACCCGAGGATTGGCTTTGGGTGCACAACCGCTGGAAAACTCCGAAGCCGAATTTTCTTCTCACTCATTACAAGCGCGGCGTTTACGTGCCCCCGGAAACGCCAGCGACCCAGCTCAAACCGTTTCGAATTCTGATTCGCGCCTCAAACTGGCTGGGTGACAGCATTATCAGCATGCCGGCTGTCCGCGCGATCAAGGCCGGCCGCCCCGACGCTCACCTCACGATCCTCGCGCCGGAAAAAATCGCCACGGTCTGGAAGCTCGTGCCCGAAGTCGACGAGGTCATTGGCCTAACGAGACGTTCGCTCTTTGCTGCGGTCAGATTGATTCGAAACCGGAAAATCTTTGATGTCGCGATCCTTTTCCCAAATTCCTTGCGTGCGGCTTTGGAAATTTGGCTCGCCGGCGTGCCGCGGCGAATCGGGTATCCCGGGCATCATCGTTCCTTGCTCCTAAACCAAACAATTTCCGAGCGGCCGAGGAAAGGTCCGGTCGAACATCAGGTTCTGCGTTTTCTGCAAATCGCGCGGGAGCTGGGAGCACCATCGGAGCCTTCGCCGGTCAGAATGTTTTTGCCGCGCGCAAAAGCGAACGGCGCCAGCGCCAAGATCGGACTTTGTCCTGGGGCCGAATATGGTCCTGCGAAACGTTGGCTGCCGGAACGTTTCGCCGAAGTTGCCGCCGCCGTTTCAAACCAGCAGGCCGTTCAGTGGATTCTCTTTGGCACGTCCAGCGATTCGGAAATCGGCGCGACGATCGAAGCGGCCGTCGGCGCGAATTGCACCAACCGGATCGGGAAAACGACGCTCGACCAGCTCATCGCCGAGCTGAGCGAGTGCGCGCTGCTCCTGACGAACGACACCGGCACAATGCATCTCGCCACTGTTATCGGCGTCCCGGTTGTCGCGGTTTTCGGTTCGACTGAGCCGCGGCTTACCGGCCCGCTCGGCACTGGTCATCACATCATCCGTCATCAGGTCGAGTGCAGTCCGTGTTTTTTGCGAGAGTGCCCGATCGATTTCCGCTGCATGAAAGCAGTGACGGTGGAGGAAGTGACGGGCGGCGTTTTGTCGATGCTGAAAAAATGGGAGAGCTATCTTGCGAGGGACAATCGCACGCAGTCGGAAAACTGAGTTGGTAGGGCGAGACTCTGTCGAGCCACACGAAATACGTCCACGGCTCGACAGAGTCTCGCCCTACCAAAAGTCCCGCCCTACCAAAGACAATTCCGTTGCTTTACCGAACGCTTGCGAAATGATGGTCTGGCATGCTGAACGAAAACGCACCGCACATTCGCACCGAGTTGCAGGTGATGTTTTTCGATACCGACTGCGCGGCCGTCGTCCATAACATCGCCTATCTCCGCTTCGTCGAAGTCGCGCGCACCCTGCTCGCCGAAGAACTCGGGCTCGGCCTCGCGCAGATGGCCGAGACGCAGAAATATCCGGTCGTAGTTCGGACCGAGATCGATTACCGGCGCGCGGCGAAGCTGGGTGATCGGCTCGTGGTGGAAGGCCGGCTCGACCGCCTGGAGCGCGTCCGGTTCTGGTGCGCGTTCCGGATCGTGCGCCCTTCCGACGAAACGCTCATCGCCGAGTGCCGCCAGATGCTCGCGATCATTCAGATGCCGGAGGGCAAATTGCTCCGGGTCCCGGACGAATGGGATCGATATCGAAAGAGTGCGGCCTAACGAATCGTCGCCATGGTTGCCGGTGCTCGCACCTTCACGCTCGAAGATACTTTCCTCGAACCGCAAGTCCTCAATCCGCCGCCCACCCGCCACGCGCTTCTCGTTTTTCTCCTCGCGCTCGCCGCCGTCCTTCATCTCGCCAACGCCGGCTGGAGCGATCTTTACGATGGCACGGAAGGCCAATTCGCCGGCGGCGCGCGCGAGATGTTGGAAACCCAGCAATGGTTCGTCCCGACGAACAATAACGTCCCGCAGTTGCAAACGCCGCCGCTCGTTTACTGGCTGATCGTTCTCTCCTACAAAATCTTCGGCGTCAGCGCGGCGGCGGCGCGCGCGCCGATCGCGATCGCCATGATCGCCTCCGTCGCGCTGACGTTTCTAATTGGCGAACGCCTCGCGAATTATTGGCGCGGGTTCGCGGCCGGGCTGATTTATCTTTGTTCCGCAGGCGCGTTTCTTCCCGGCCGCATAGTCACGCCCGACGCGGTCTTCGCTGCGTTCATCGCGGGCGCGATCTTCTGTGCGGTTTGCGGTTATCAACGGCGCCGGTTTCGCCGCGCCTGGTTCGCAGGCGTCTGGTTGTGCGCTGCGTTGGCGTGCCTGAGCAAAGGGCCAGCGGCTTTGCCTTATCTCGCGGCGCTTTTTGTTCTCCTGGCAATTTTTTTTCGCGAAGCGCGTCTCCGTTTCCGCCTTCTGCTCCATTGGACTTATCTCATTCCCTTTCTCCTGCTCGTCGCGCCGTGGTTCGTCTGGACCGAAAATCATTTCCCGGGATTTTTCTTGCGCTCGTTGACGGGATCGAACGAGAGCCGCCTACCCGCATGGCAATTCGCCGCCTTGCATCTCGCGTGGTGGTTTCCGGCGTGCCTCCTCGCGTTGCCCGGCTTTCTTTTCGCCGCGCGCAGAATCATCCGGCCGCGTGAAATCGTTTTCGGCGACGCGCTCCCGCTCTGTTGGATGGCCGTCGGATTTCTTCCGCTCCTCCTGATCGGTGACCGATCCGCTTCCGCCTCGATGAGCATGTGGAGCGCCTTCGCGCTCTGGGCTGCTTCTGCTTGGGACCGAACGCCGCGCCCGCTCCGTGCCGGCGCGATTGGCGTTCTTATTTTCGCGGGAGCAGCCGTCGCAGCCATCGCTTTCTTCGCCCCGGAGTTCCTCGAAAAGACAGGGTTTCAGAACGTGCCCCGGCCTCTCTTCCAGTTTGCCGGCCCGGCCCTGCTCATTATTTCGCTCGTCGCACTTTACTTTTCCGCCAAAGATCGTCCCGAGATTGCGTTGTTCGTCGTGCTTGGATCGATGGTTCCGATCGGTCTCTGTCTGGCCGAAGGCGGAGCGCGCCTTGCGCCTCTTTTCTCATTGGCCGATGCCGCCAGGTTTCTCAATCCCCGCCTGGGAGAAAACGGCCATGTCCTTTTCGAAGGGCCGCCCCGGCGCGCGAGCAGTCTCACCTTTTATTTGAACCGGAAGTTTTTCCTCGTGAACCAGGCGCCCGATTTTTTCGACCGGACCGATGTCGCGCGTGAGAAATATCTCGACGAAAATTTTGTCCTGACGGAATGGGACCGCGCTGCTCCCCTGTTCCTCATTGTCGAACAAAGCCGTCTCCCGCACTGGCAGAAATTGGTGACCGCCCGGGTCCACATTTATCATCAGGTCACGACTTGCGGCTCCTACGTCGTGCTGAGCAATCAGCTCTAGATTATTTCTGCGGCGCGCGCACGTCATCGGTCAGCAGCCGGCCCCAAAATTTGTTGTAGGGATGAACGCTGCTGACCGGCGTATCGTCCCGCACCAGAGGCCGATGTTCGTTTCCCCATTGGAAAATCGAGCCCTCGAGATTTTGCACATGCGTGAAACCGGCTTCGCGCAGCCGGGTCGCGAGATCGCCTGAGCGGTATCCCACCGCGCAATAAGTGACGATCGGCGCATCTTTCGAGATTCCCGCCGAGGCATTTTCCGTCGGCGCACTCGGGTCCACGCGCCGCGCATCGCGAAGATGGCTCACGTTCCATTCCGCCTCGGTCCGCACATCCAGCAGCACGGGCTTCTCGCGGTGTTTGTCCGCGAGCCAGTCGGACAATTGCTGGGTCGTGATCCATTCCACTTTGGGAAAACGATGCCGGAGCGATTTCTTCAGGAGGAACCAATCGACATTGCGCATGGCGAGCAACGCGATCCCGGCCACGATCAAGCCGGTCATGAGGAACCCGAGCCGCGCGTTCGGCACGTGCGGGCCGGCTGATGGAATGGGGCTCAGGATTTCCACGGTAACGAATGAGGTTCGGTCAATTTTCCGATGTAGCCTTGCACGGAAATCAGCCTCATTCTAGGTGGCTTGAATCCGCCCACTACCGACTTCCAACGTCAATGAACGTAAACGGCCAACACTACCGGACGATCTGGCCTAACGAGTCGAACGGGAAGATCATCCGGCTGATCGATCAGCGCTTTCTCCCGCATCAGTTCGTGATCGAGGAAGTGGGCACGCCGGAAGAAATGGCGACCGCGATCAAGGAAATGCACGTGCGCGGAGCGGGACTCATCGGCGCGGCGGCTGGTTACGGAATGTATCTCGCGACGTTGAGCGCGGAGCCGGGCGCTTCGTTCGAAGACGACCTCGCTGCTTTCGCGGCGAAGTTGAAAGCCACGCGGCCCACGGCAGTGAACCTCGCGTGGGCCATCGAGCGGCAATTGAAAGCGATCGGCGCGGTGAAAGGGGTGGATGAGAAGCGGGGCGCGGCGTTTGAAATGGCGCAGCAAATCGCCGACGAAGACGCGGAATATTGCCGGCGGATCGGCGAGCACGGCGAGGAATTGATCCGGCGCCTGAGCGCGGAGAAAGGCGGCGGCCCCGTCAACATCCTGACGCATTGCAACGCGGGCTGGCTCGCGTTCGTCGATCACGGTTCAGCGACCGCGCCGATCTATGCGGCGCACGATCACGGGATTTCGGTCCATGTCTGGGTGGACGAAACGCGACCGAGAAGCCAGGGATCGAAGCTGACCGCGTGGGAACTGGGCGAACACGGCGTGCCGCACACGGTCATCGCCGATAACGCCGGCGGGCACTTGATGCAGCACGGCCGGGTCGACGCCGTGATCGTGGGAACCGACCGCACCACGCGCACGGGCGACGTGGCGAACAAGATCGGCACGTATCTAAAAGCGCTGGCCGCGAAAGACAACGCGGTCCCGTTCTACGTCGCGCTCCCCTCCTCTTCCTTCGATTGGAACATTCGCGACGGCCTGAAGGAAATTCCCATCGAAGAACGCGGCTCGGAGGAAGTGAGCCACGCTGATGGGTGGCATCGCGGCGAGCAGATCGAAGTGCGCGTGACTCCGCAGAGCAGCGCCGCGGCGAACTTCGGCTTCGATGTTACGCCGCGCCAGTTGGTCACCGGGCTGATCACCGAGCGCGGAATTTGCCAGGCGAACGAAGAGAGCATCCTCCGGCTTTTCCCCGAGCAGGCGGCTCAACAGAGTCTCGCCCTACCAAAAGAGTCTGAGTAAGGGCGGTAGGGCGACGCTCCGCGGAGCCGCTCGGTGGGATCGCAGTTGAAAATGTGAACTCACGTTGTAACGTTGCCGCTCGATTTCCCAGGGAACAGGAGCACTTATGTCGCAACACCGAAGTTTAAAAGGAGCCAGCACGATCACGGCGAAACGAAATGTCCTGAAACGTTTCGAGCGCGTCGAGCTTCTGAAGAAGCGCGGGCTATTCAAGGAAGGCACGAAAGTCATCGGCCTCCCGAAGACGAAGCCGGACGCATAAAGCGCTGAAGCGTGTAGACGCTTCCCGCTTCAACCTCTCCACCGTGCGCCTGAACCGTTTTCTGGCCGCCGCCGGCCTCGGTTCCCGGCGGCATTGCGATGAGTTGATCGCCGCCGGAAGCGTCACGATCAACGGCCGCGTCTGCACCGATTTCAGCGCGCAGCCGGCCGAGGGCGACCACGTCAAGGTCGGCGGCAAACTCGTGCGTAGCGAGCGGCCGCTTTACATCGTGTTGCATAAACCAGCCGGCTTCGTTTCGACCAGGAGCGATCCCAACGCGCGCGACACCATCTTCGATCTTTTGCCGCCAAAATTCCCGCGCCTCTTCAACATCGGCCGGCTCGACGCACAAACGGAGGGCCTCCTCATCCTGACGAACGACGGCGACCTCGCGCAACGCCTCACGCATCCGCGTTACAAGGTGGAAAAGGAATACGAAGTGACGCTGGATCGGCCGTGGGACCCGAGTCTCGCGCTCAAGTTGCGGAGCGGGATCATGCTCGATGGGCAACGGGCGCGCATCGAAAATGTACACGTCATCCGGCCCACCCGCGTTCGAGTTGTCCTGCGCCAGGGAATTAACCGGCAGATTCGCCGGATGTTTTTCGCGCTGGGCTACGAAGTGGAAAAGTTGATTCGCACGCGCCTCGGCCATTTGCGCCTGGGCGATTTGCCGCGCGGACATTGGCGGCCGCTGAGCAGAAGCGAGCTGAAATCGCTCGATCCACGCAAAGCGCTGTAGCCACGGCGCTCTGTCGCCGTGTCTGATCGCGCTTCGTTTCGCGGCGACAGAGCCCCGCGACTACAGTTTATTCCGCTTCCGCGCGCAAGATTTCCAGGGGCGGCGTGCTTCCCACACCACGACTCGCGACAAGCCCCACCGCTACCGTGAGCAGACTTACCGCACCGGCCGCAAGAAAAATGGGCCACAACGACGGCGCATAACTCAGTTTGAAAATAAACCGCGCCAGCGCCCAGCTCGAGCCGACCGACAGCACGATCCCCGTCGCGCTCGCGAAGAGGCCGAGCAGGAAATACTCGGCGCAAAGAATTTTCCAAATCTGCGCCCGCGACGCACCCAGCGTGCGCAAGAGAATGCTCTCTTGTAAACGTTGATAGCGGCCGCTCCAGATCGTGCTCGCCAGGACAATCACGCCCGCGCCGACGGTGAAGAGCGACATCACCCGGATGACAAGCGCCACTTTGCCCAGAATCGCATCGACGGTTTGAATGACCGACGTCAGATCGATCGCGGACACATTCGGATATTTCGCCACGACGGCGTTTTGCAAGCGGGCGGAATCTGATGGCGTCGCGACGCGGCTGACGAGCACGTGAAACGTCGGCGCGCTTTCCAGCACGCCCGCGGGGAAGAGCACGAAGAAATTCGTCTGAAAGCGTTTCCAATCCACGGTGCGGAGGCTCGCGATCGTTGTCTTGATCGGCACGCCTTGCACGTCGAAGACCAGCTCGTCGCCAACTTTGGCGTCGAAATCCTTCGCGATCTCGCCATCGAGCGAGATGGGAACGGTGTCGCCCGGATGATAATCGACGCGCCCGATCCAGCGTCCCTTCGTGATCCTTTCCGTGTCCGACAACTGCTCGCGATAGGTGCAGCGATACTCCCGCTGAAGTTCCCACTCGGGAATTTTCCGGCGCGGGTCCGCGAGGATCTCCTCCGTTTTTCGTCCCTTGATTTCCGCAAGCCGCATCGTGACGATCGGCGCTTCCTGGATGACCGGCATTCCAGCCGCGCGCACGATTTCGGCGACGCCGGCTTTTTGGTCCGGCTGAATATCGAAGAGAAAAATGTTCGCCTGGTTTTTCGCGCCGACCGATTGGAACTGCTGGAGCAGCACTTCGCGCGTGAGATAAAGATTCAGCAGCAGGAATGTGCCCAGGCCTAACGAGAGCGTGAGCAACAAGGTGCGGTTGTTCGGGCGATAGAGATTGGCCAGGCCTTGGCGCACAACGAAACTCCAGCGGTGCGGGAAGAATTTGCGGAGGCCGATCATCAATAACTTCGCGACGCCCGCAAAAATTCCGACGGCCACACCAAGCGCAGCGGCAAAGACCAAGCCACGAATAATTGTTTCGCTTTGTGAGATGGCGAACGCGGTCACGCCCGTCACGATCGACGCGTAAACCAGCCAGAGAATCGGATCGCGTTTCGTCGCGGCCGGTTCTACGTCCGTCCCCGCGCGAAAAACGCGCAGCGGCGACAGCCGCCGGAACCGCAGCAACGGCGGCAACGCGAAAAGAATGCAGATGGTGAAGCCGATCAGGATCCCGCGAACGATCGGCTCCCAGGCGATCGTGGTCGGAATTGCGAGCGGCAAGAATGTTTGCAACACGCGCGGGAAGATGCGCTGCATCGCAACGCCAAGGAGCGCGCCGGTCGTCGCGCCGATAAGGCCCATCGCGGCGGTCTGGATCAGGTAGACCAACACGGTTCCGGTCGATGACATTCCGAGACAGCGCAAGATCGCGCCCGTCCTTGTCTTCTGTTGGAGATGCGCCTGGATCGCGCTGGCTACTCCGACCGCGCCGAGCAGCAACGAGATGAAGCCGATGAGGTTCAAGAATCGATAGAGATTTTCCAGCGCGGTCCCGAGATCGCGTTTTCGTTTTGCGACCGTGTCGTATTCGAGGCCGAGGCGCTGAATTTGCGGCGCGAGGATTTCGATCCGCTTCTCCACGTCGATGCCGTCGGGAAACTTCACATAATCGCGGTAGCGCGCGATGCTGCCAGGTTTGAGCAGATTCGTTTGGGCGAGGTCCTGGAGCGGAATGTAAACGCGCGGCGCGAACGAGCCCGCGGCGGACGCTTCGCCCGGCATTTTTCTCAGCGCGCCCGCGACGATGAATTGCGAATCGCCGATCTTGATCGGATCGCCCACCTGCGCGTGGAATTGAAGGAGGAGACTTTCGTCCACCACCGCACGCGCACCCGCGCGAAAGTCGCGCGCCGCGGCGGGCGGAACTGTTTCCATCCCGCCGTAAAACGGAAAGTCGCCGCCCAGGGCACGCACGTGTACGAGCCTGGTGTCATTGCTCCGCGGGAAAACCGCCATGGTCGCGAAGCGGACTTCGCGCGCCTGCGGTTCGCCTAACGAGTGAAGCAGCGCCTCATCTTCCGGCCGGAATTTTCTCGATGATTCCACCACGAGATCGGCGCCGATCAAAGTCCGCGCCTGATCGTCGATCGCCTGCGCGAGACTGTGGCGGAACGAACCGATCCCCACGAGCGCGGCAATGCCGAGCGTGATCGAGATGGAAAAGAGCAACAAGCGCCGGCGGCTCGAGCGGCTGTCCCGCCACGCCATCTTCCAGATGAAAGTCGAAATCATTCGCGTGAATCGCTCAGGTGGATCGAGCGCTCCGCCGCTCGATGCCAGAGCGTGGCCCCGAAAGCTTTCGGAGCGAAAAATGGAACATCGCGCGACGGAGCGCGCGATCCACCCAGACCTGTCTTGTTCGAACCTCGTCCATTAGACTGATTCACCATTGCGCAGCCGGATCGTGCGCTCGGTGAGCGCGGCGACCTCGGGATCGTGCGTGACCAGGACGAGCGCGGTCCCCGCGCTGCGATTCAATTCGAGCATGATCTCGATGATCCCGCTGCTCGTCTCCGCGTCGAGATTGCCGGTCGGCTCGTCGGCAAAAAGAATCTTCGGACGATTGATAAAGGCGCGAGCCAGTGCGACGCGCTGCTGTTCGCCGCCGGAAAGTTGCGCGGGGAAATGATCGACGCGCTCGGCGAGTCCGACGCGCCGCAGCAGGTCGAGCCCCAGTTGGCGCGCGCTCCGATCCCCGCGCAACTCCATCGGCACCGTCACGTTCTCGAGCGCGGTCAGCGTCGGGATTAGCTGAAAATTTTGAAAAACAAAACCGACGTGCTCGTTCCGAATGCGGGCCCGCTCGTCCTCGCCCGCTTCGCCCAAAGTAATTCCATTCAGCAAGACCGAGCCCGACGTCGGTCGATCCAGTCCGGCACAAAGCCCGAGCAGAGTCGTCTTCCCGCTGCCGGACGGTCCGAGGATCGAGCAGGTCCCGCCTGCGGGGAGGACGAAGGAGATGTCTTTCAGCACCGTCAATTTTCCCGCGCCGGTCGCGTAGGTTTTGGTGAGCTTCTGGACGTTGAGGATGGCGAATGCTGTCATTGACGGTGGGTGTGGGTTCGTCTTGCTTACGCGAACATGATTCGCGGCGCATGAGAAAAACGATGCCAGCAATTTGCGGAATTGCGCTCGCGCTTTGTTTTTTTTCGCCGGCAATTTTTTCCAACGAGACACCGGCGTCCACGGCGGGCCGGACGAAGATCGTTGTTTTCCTGGGCGACAGCCTCACGGCAGGATTGGGCGTGCAACCGAGCGAAGCTTTCCCCGCGTTGATCGCCGGGAAAATTCGCGCAGCCGGCTTGCCGTTCGAGGTCGAGAACGCGGGCCTGAGCGGCGACACCAGCGCGGGCGGTTTGCGCAGAATTGAGTGGCTCCTGCAGCGGCCGATCGACGTGCTCGTTATCGAGCTGGGCGGCAACGACGGCCTGCGCGGCCTGCCGGTGAATTCGTTGAAGGCAAATCTCCAGGCGATCATCGACAAGGCGAAAGCAAAAAATCCCGCGGTCAAGATCGTGATCGCCGGAATGCAGATGCCGCCAAATTTCGGCGCCGACTACGCGGCGGAGTTTGCGCGCATTTATGCCGAGGTCGCGCAAGCGAATAACGCCGTGCTGATTCCGTTCCTGCTCGAAGGAGTCGGCGGCCATCGCGAGCTCAATCAGCCGGACCTGATTCATCCGAGCGCGGCGGGCCATCGTGTCGTGGCCGAGGTCGTCTGGCGAACACTGGAGCCGATCCTGCGCGCAAAATGAGCCGATTCGATCTAAAAAATTGCTGCGCTCTCATCACCGGCGCGTCGGCCGGGATCGGGCGCGAATTTGCGCGCCAGCTCGCGGGCCGGGCCGGCTCGCTCGTCCTGGTGGCGCGGCGGCGCGACCGGCTGGAAGAGTTGCGCCACGAGCTGACGCGGCGCGATCCGAATTTTAAAGTGCACATTCGACCGACGGATTTGTCGGACGAAAACGCCGTAACCGATTTGTGCGGCTGGCTCGAACGCGAAAAAATCGCGATCGATCTGCTGATCAACAACGCCGGCCTCGGCGACCGCGGTCCATTCGCGACGAGCGAACCAAAGCGCGTGCAAGAAATGATGGCCGTAAACGTGATGGCGTTGACGGTCCTGACGCGATCACTCTTGCCGGGAATGATCGCGCGAAAGCGCGGCGCGATTTTGAACGTGAGCTCTTCGGCGAGTTTCTTGCCGATCCCCGGCTTCGCGGTTTACGCCGCGACGAAAGCGTATGTCACCAGTTTTTCCGAAGCGATTCGCGCCGAGCTGCACGGCACGGGCGTGACGGTCGCGTCGCTTTGCCCCGGCCCGGTGCACACGGAATTTTCCCAGGTGGCGCAGCGCGCTTCCGGTTCACGGGAAAAATCGGGACCGAAGTTTACCTACGTCTCAGTCGAGGATGTCGCGCGCGCAGGGCTCAATGCGATCGAGCGCGGTCGCCCGCTCGTCATTCCGGGTTTCCTGATGAAACTCGCAATGGCGATCGTCAGGCTGACGCCGATGCCGCTGCTGCGGTTCGCGTCGCGATTCGGGAAGTAAACAATGCGGCGGCTGACACAGCCGCCCTACAATTGCCCGCGAGCCGAGGCGCTTACTTGTACTTCACCGAGCAACCGTAGGGCCGCGAGCTGGGCGTGGTGATGGTTTTCCCGGCGAGCGATTCGTCGAGCGCGGCCTTCACGTAGTTGTTCGAGCTGGCGATATCAGCGGGGTTCGCCGTCGCTTTGCTGTCGATGGCGCCTTCGTAAACGATTTTGCCCTCGGGATTGATCACAAACATGTGGGGCGTGTTCTTCGCCGCGTAAGTCCGGCCGGCTTTCCCATCGGGATCGAGGAGGAACGCGGTCGAATGCGCTTTCCATTCGGCGATTCTCTGGTTCGCCTGCTCGGCCGTGAGATTGCCGTCGAGCCCGGGCGCGGAAGAATCGATCGTGAGCCAGACGACTCCCTTGCCGGTGAATTCTTCCTGGAGCTTTTGCATGTTGCCGCTGCCGTAATGTTTCTTCACGAACGGGCACTCGGGATTAAACCACTCCAGCACGACGTATTTGCCTTTGTATTGCGAGAGCGTCTGCGTCTTGCCTTTGGAATCGGTGGCCGAAATATCGGGCGCCGTGCTGCCGACCGGCGGCGAATCCGCCGCGAAGAGGGCCGTGGAAACGAGAGAGGCCAGGAGGCCGATGAGCAGTTTTGTTTTCATATTTTATTTTGCCGCAACGTCAGGTGAGATGGTTTCGAGTTTGTCCAAAATGATGCTTTGCGTGAGCAACTCCGGAAAAAGAATCGGACTCTTGCCCGCGGGATACAGCACATACATTGGGACACCGGGCCGGCCAAATTGTTTCAAAATTTTTGTGATGGCGGGATCGGCGTTCGTCCAGTCGGCTTTGAACTTCACGATGCCGCGGCGTTGAAACGCGTCGTGCACGGCGCTGCTCTCGAGGACGGCGGCTTCGTTAAATTTGCACGTCAGGCACCAGGCCGCGGTGAAATCGACGAAGACGGTGTGGCCCTGGTCGAGTTCAGCCTGCAAACGCTCGGGGGTGAACGCGCGCCAGTCGCCCTGGGTTTGCGAGTCGCCGGTGACGAGCGTCGTGGCGTTGAACTTCGCGCCGATGAAATAAAAGCCGCTCGCGAGCACGAGCGCCAGCATGAGCACGAGCACGAGAGCGCGCGTGGCGAAGGATGCAGTCGGCACCAGGAAGGCGCCTTTCATCCAACAAGCGACGCTCAGAGCGAGAAGAAAACAGGCGGTCCAGATAACCGCTTCGATTCCGCGCTCGGCGCCGAGGACCCAAAGCAAAAAGAGCAACGTCGCCAAAAGGAGGAAGCCCATGAGTTGCTTCACGCGCAGCATCCAGTCGCCGGGTTTGGGGAGAAGCCGCAGCCACGCCGGTTGCGCGGAGAGCAACAAATACGGCGAGCTCATTCCCGCCGCGATCGCCACGAACATCACGAAAATCATCCAGCCGGACTGCGTGAACGCGAAGCCGAGCGCCGTCCCTAAAAACGGCGCGGTGCACGGCGTGGCGAGCACGGTCGCGAACACGCCCTGAAAAAACGAACCCGCCTCTCCTTCCCGCGCGGTCCAGGCGAGCAAGCCGCGGTTCGCGCTTTGCGGCAATGAGATTTCGAAGACGCCAAATAAATTCAGCGCGAAGACGAGCACGACCGCGCTCATGAAAAGCACAAAGTATGGGTTCGTGAACTGGAAGGCCCAGGTAATTTCGCGCCCGGCCGATTTTAGAATGATGAGCAGGAGCGCGAGCCCGATGAACCAGGCGAATATTCCGGCGATAAAAGCGAGCCCGCTCCGCAAGATGCGCCGCCGATCCTGGCCGGCGTGCTGAATGAATCCGAAAATCTTGAGTGAAATCACGGGCAGCACGCACGGCATCAAATTGAGAATGAACCCGCCGAGAAAACCGAAGAGGAGAAACTTGGCGAGGCTGCCTGATGGGGCAGCGACTGTCGCCGCCGCGGCGGCATTGCGATCGAGCGACCACGCGTTGCGACCCGCTCCGTTTTCGTCCTGACCGAAAACAACGACGCCGTTGAGCGACGCCAGTTTTGGATCCTTGGTTTCAATCGGCACGCGGAAATCGATTCTGCCGCCGGCGCCGCGCTCGGTCTTCGGATGGCCCACGACAAGGTTGCCCTCGGGCAGAGGGAAGAATTCGGCGACGGGATAATTCGCGAGGGCCGCGCTTTCCACCGTGAGCTGCAATTCCGCTCCGTTCCGCTTCCAACTCGCGCTCGCGACTTTTCCGGCGGGCCAGTTCTGCGGGAGCGCGCGCCGGTATCGTGCAAAAAGTTCGTCGTTCGCCGAAGCGTTTTGGGTCGCAACTGGAAGCTCGATTTGAAGTTTCGCGCTTCCGGGGATGCAGATCTTTTCGCAGACGAGCCAGGTCGCCTCAGCGGAAAGTTTGATCGTGGATTCCGTCAGTGAAACCGGCGGAGTTACTTCCTGAAGCAGCAATACTTCGTCGTGATAACCGTAGATCAGGATATCGCCCGGCTCCTTGAGGATGAGCGGGATCGGCCATTGGATTTCGCCGACCTTCCAGCCCGGCGGGAGATTCCATTTCATCTCCGTCGGAATGCCAGCGTCGCCCGGAAATTTCCAGTAGGTGTGCCAGTTCGGGGCCATGCGAAGGAGCAGGCCGACGGTGAATGGTTTTCCGGCCACGATTGCGCTCGAATCGGCCACAAGGCTCGCGTGGACCAACTCGCGTCCCTCGTATGTCTGGGCGAGGGCCGCGCAATGCAGCCCGATGAGCAGAAGCGCCGCAAAAAATGCGGGCGCGCGCCGTCGCCATGCGATCATCCGCCTACTTACCACCGGCGACTTCCCGCAGCAACGTCCCTCGATCGACCATCAACCTCACCAATGGCTCGCGGTCTGCTCTGAATTGGCGCATGAAAACCTTTGTCTTCGTCGTCATCATGGCCGGACTCGGCGTGGTTTTTCTGATCCAGAAGCGTAATGAACAAAGCGCTGCGACGACCGCCGCCAATCAACCGGTCGCCACGCAGAGCGTCTCACCGCGTCCGGTCAGCGAGCACAACTGGATGAAACACGCCCTCGATACGACGGCAAAAGTGAAGCGCCAGGTCGCGGAGCAGCGCAAGGAAGACGGCACACGCTAAAAGACGTCACCGTTTGGTAGGGACGCCGCGCTGCGGCGTCCGGTCAGCGCAGCGCGCCGACCCTACCTGGTCGCAGCCAGTTTCTGGCGGATGGCCGATTTGAAATCGGCGCTCGAGAGCGCTTTGCCGGAAGTAGCAGCCGCTTCATCTTTCCCAAGTTTCGTCACATCGGCCAAAGGCGCGCCGTTATCCTTGGAAATGCTCTCCGGCCCGTTCGGCTCGGCCTGCTGCACGTGGAAACGCCCGTGCATGATCCCGACCAGCGGCACGAACTGGCTGTTGTTGTGCTCGACGAAAAGAATGTCGCGATCGCCCACCTTGAATCTCGGCGCGTCGGTCACCTCCCAAGTCTTGCCATCGATGGTGCCGCCGAGCATCCGGATGGTGTAACTGCCTCCCGGATTTCCCTTGAGCGTGTCTTCGATCTGAAACGTGATAAAGCTCACGATGGCGCGCTCGGCGCCTTCACCGATCCACTGCGACCGCACATCAGTGACCGTGCCTTGGAAGATCAACTCCGCATCGTTGACCAGCTGGTCGAAGGTAGGCGGGATGACGGTCGTGGCCCGGGCGCTCGCGATGGCCAGCGCGGCGCACGACATCAACAGAAGAGAGCGCAGGGTTTTCATAGGAACAGAATGTTGGCGGAAATTCGCACGAATTTTACGAGACATCTAGTGGGTTTCCCTCGGTAAAAAAAATCATGGATCGAGATCGAAAACTTCCACCAGGCCCACGCCGGCGGTGTTGTTGGCCCCGCGGACGATGGCCGTGTAATTACCCGAGCCGAGCGTAGCGATGATCGCCGACTCCAAATTGTTCGTCGGAGGCACCCCGGTCGCGACGATGTCGGCGGCCTGCGGGCTGTTGCCCCAATCGTCATTCACCGCGAGCAAATTGCCGCTGCCGTCACGCAATTCGAGAATCGGATCGGCCAAGGCTCCCGCGACTGGATTTGGCCCGGTGCCCAACGACGGACCGAGCGCGCGGATGATTACTTTTTTGGCCGCGCCACTCTGGACGATCAAGCCGCCAATCATCGCGCCATCGCCAGTCTCCACCCGGCCACGCGTGGAAATGTTCACCAGCCTCGTCGCGTTCGTGTCGTATTCATACGCCTCGACCAGGCCGACGCCTTGCCCGCCACCGTATCCGCTCACGACCGCGGTATAATTCCCCGGCGCCAGCGAAACGATCATGGCCGATTCATACTGACTCGTCGGCGCGATGCCGCTCGCCTGGATCTGGCTCCATTGCGAACTGTCCTGCCAGTCGTCGTTGGAGGCGATGACGGCGCCGGTCGAGTCGTGCAATTCGAGAACGGGATCGGCCAGCGCATTCGCCACACCCATCGCCGTGAGCGAGGGACCGATCGCGCGCAAAATTAATTTCTTCGGCTGCGTCCCTTTAACAATGAAACCGCCGATGAGCACGTTGTCGCTCACACCGACCCGCATGCGCGTCGAAATATTGGCGAGGTGGCTTGGCGATGTGGTGGGCGTCGGAGTTGGCGTAGCGGACGGAGTTGGTGTCGGTGTTGCCGTGGGAGTAGGCGTCGGAGTTGGGAGCAACGGCGGGCCGTAAAGAAATTGCCCGCCCGAGATGTCATCGTTCGAGAGCACTTCCTGGTTGCTCATAATGGAATTCATCACCGCGACGACATTTTGTCCGCCGGTATCCGGATGATTGAGCCCAAGCCCATGGCCCATCTCGTGAAGAAAAACGCGGCGGATATCGGCGATGGCCGGTCCGTGCGCGATGAATTGCAACGGGCCGCGGTAGGAATCCCAATTTTGCGCGAGGTTAAAGAGCGTATCCGCTTCCACCATGGTCGAGCCCGTGTAGGAATAGTAGGTCACCGCGAGCGTGCTCCCGCCAAAGGACTGACCGTAAACGGTGCTCGAGAAGACGGCCGAGTTCAGATGATCGCCTGAGACGGCGGGCACCGGTGAGTTCAGAACGTTGGCGACCTGCACGCGCCCGATCTGCTGGTTCCACATCCCGGCGACAGGAGCGACCGCGTCGTTCCAGTTGGTGTTGCCGTCCTGGAGGGTGCGGCCCGCATTTCCGAGGCTCAATTGCACGACGATGACGGTGCCACTCGGCCAGCTCTTGCCTTCGAGAATGTAACCGCGCGCGGTGGTGGAGAAACTCGCGACAAGCGCAACGACGGCACAGAGCGCAACCCTCATTGCGGGCACGTTGTAACGCAGATTCCGCAAATATGACAGTGCTTTGTCAGAGAAATAGGGTCGAGGGCCGAAGCGGCTCATGTATTTCATAGAGCAGTTGCCGTACGCAAACGGGCAATGCGGCGAACTTTTCTGCATCGCTCCGTAAAAATACCGAGCGGCTGGAAACCGAGCTACGGCACGAGAAAGATCTTGCCCGAATACGGATCCTTCACCTTGCTCCCGGACGCGTAACCGGTCACGTCGACATAACCGCCGCTGGGATCGAACGGGCTGAAGACGTATCCAGGTTTATTCGGCACCGGCCGCGCGGTCGGAAACTGCGCTTGAGTAGTCGCGCTCTTTTGCGCCGGAGTCGGCGAAGGTTTCGTTTTTTCCGTGCGCGTCACCCGCGGACTCGCGCTCGCGTTTGGCGAAGGGCTCGGGCGCGTCTGCTCCTGCGTCGTGCGCCGCTTGGTCGTGTCGCCCGGAGCCGGCGTGGGATTGACGGTGTGGCCCGGCGTCACCGCATCCGATTCCACGGTTGTCGTCGTCGTCGTGGTCGTATTGGAATCCGAGTCGACGCGGTGGCGCACATAATTCGCGGGCGCATCGAGCACACGAAAGGAGGTGACCGCCACATCATGGGCCGCATGGCAACCGCCGAGGGCGATTGCGCCGAGAAGAAGAATCCGTCCAGCCGGCTTCATGGGGTTATTGTTATATGGCATCTGCATCATCGCCAGAGAAATTCGTTCACGTTTCTGTGACGCGACTGCGCTTCACATCATTCACAAAATCGTCGATGTCTTTTTCCGTGACCGACCACGAGCAGAGCAATCGATAGATATCCGGTTCGATGAATTTAAAGAAATGCCAGCCGCGGCTGCGTAATCCGGCCACGAGCGGCTCCGCCATGCGCACGAAGACCGCGCTCGCTTCGCGCGGAAACGCCGGCGCCATGCCCACCGCCGCCAATTTTTCCGCGAGCGTTTTCGCGCAGGCGTTCGCGTACCGCGCATTCTCGAGCCAGGCGTCGCCGCTCAGCAATCCCAGCCAGGGCGCGGCGAGGAAGCGCATCTTCGACGCGAGCTGTCCCGCTTGCTTCGCCCGGTAATCGAAATCGCGGGCCAGCTCCTTCTTGAAAAAAATCACCAGCTCGCCCGCGGCCAATCCGTTTTTTGTCCCGCCGAAACAAAGCGCGTCCACGCCCGCTTCCCACGTGATCGATTTCGGCGCGCATCCGAGCGCGGCCACGGCGTTCGCGAAACGCGCGCCATCCATGTGCAGGAGAAGCGAGCGCCCCCGCGCGAACTCCGCGATCCGCTCGATCTCCGCGAGTTGATATAACGTCCCCAACTCCGTCGCTTGCGTGATGCTGAGCACGCGCGGCTTCGGCGCATGCAATTCCGGCTGGAGCGCGATCATCGCCTCCACCTGCGCGAGATCGATCTTCCCGTTCGCGCCCGGCGTCGGGAGCAGCTTCATCCCGCCGCCAAAAAATTCCGGCGCGCCGCATTCGTCGGTGTGGATGTGGGCGTTCTCGTGGCAGAGCACGCTCTGGAACGAGCGGCCCAGTTGCGCGAGCGCGAGCGCGTTTGCCGCCGTCCCGTTGAAAACCAGGAACACCTCGCAATCCGTCTCGAAAATTTCGCGCACGCGATCGCACACGCGGCGGGTCCATTCATCCTCGCCATAGGAGCCGACGCCATCCGCGTTCGCTTCCACGAGCGCGGCCCAGGCCGGGGGGCAAATCGCGGCCGTGTTATCGCTCGCGAGTTGGTGGCGTGGCGTGGGCGTCATTGAATGTTGGTAGGCGAATTCGCCGCGGCGAGCAAGTCCTGGGGAGCGCAGGCTGCCAGCCTGCAGTTGCCGGCAGCTTGCCGGCAACATTCTGGTCCCGCATCGCGCTCACTCCAGATCACGCGATGCATCTCGGCAGGCTGCCGAGATGGGCAGGCTGGCAGCCTGCGCTCCCCGGAAGTCCAACAGAAAGCCTGGCTGGAAACGACGGCCTGCTCGACCGATTTCCTGCCAGGCTGGTCTCCTGCTTGCGCCCCTAACCTTCTATGTGCAACCGCGCAGCAGAAAAAACAAAAGTAGAACCGGAACAGGAATCCCCAGAAGCCACAACAAAATGTACCCCGCAACTCCCGTTTCCTTGATTTGCTCTTTCAGTTTCATGCCCTTTTTTCCTCCCTTTCACCATTTATTCGCAGGAGAAGCGGCGAGCGGGTAAGACGGGAATGGTTGAATTGTGGCGTCGGCGCGCGCAACCTGTCATCCCGAGCCGCGCAGACGGCGAGGGACCTCACACAAGCTCACACGCGTGCTTCCGCGATACATCTCACCGATCGTGTCTTCGGCGTTGGAGGGCGCAAGCTGATCCGCATTGCAGTTGCGAGGTCCCTCGCCGTCTAGCGCGGCTCGGGATGACAGCGCCCCGTCAGTTACTTCCCACGGGGAGATCGGGCGCGGGCAGTTGCAGTTCTTTGCCCTCGGTCGGCTTCGGGCACTCAGGGCAATCATCTGAGTCGAGTTCCGGGCCGAGATGCGTTTTGCCTTCGATCTTCAGGCGGAGACGATAGATATCGAGTTTCGTGAGAGCCACCTCGGGACGCATTAGAACGATGAGCTCGGTGCGATCGTTCTTCCTGATCGTATTTCTAAAAAGGGCGCCGACCACCGGGATCTGACTGAGAATTGGGATACCGGTCTTGCTTACTTGCTTGTTGTCCGTGATCAATCCGCCAAGAACAATTGTCGAGCCATTCGGGGCCGAAACAGTCGTCTTGATATAGCGTGTCACGATCGTCGGGATCGAATTGCCATCGACTATTGCGGGAGTGCCGAGGCTGTCGAGTTTCTGCAGGATATCGAGCGATACCTCCTTTTCGGAGTTAATCAGCGGGACTACTTCGAGTTGTAGCGCGACCTTCTTATATTGGATGCTCGATTGAGTGCCAAAATTGTTGATAGGCGTGGAACTCACCGTAGAAGTAGGAATGAACGATGATAAGGTATTTACCGGAACCGGTATTTCCTGACCTGAAGCGATAATTGCTTTCTTATTGTTGCTTGTGAAAACGACCGGACGATTGAGCACCTTGAAGCGCCCGGTCGAATCAAGCATATGCACGACGGCGGCGAGGCTGTTGCCGGCGGCAAGATAGACATTCGTGCCCGCAGCGGCGGCGGTCGCCAGTTGGGTGAACGTCACGATATTGCCAGGGTTAAAAACGCTCGGCACGCCGTTGGCGCCGCCGGTAGCCGGAACTATTCCAGTGGAGTTCGTCGTGCCGGCCACGCGGTTGGCATTTCGAGCAAAGTAATCGATCCCGAGATCCTTCTCATTGTTCAAAGTGAGCTCGCCGATAACAGTGCTAAGCGCCACTTGCGGCGCCTTTACGTCCATCTCGTCCAAGATTTTCCCGACTTTCACCACGACTTCACGATTACCCAGAACGATGATCGCATTCGCTCGTTGATCCGCGATGATCTTCGCATTGCCCACCGTGACAGCTTTCGGAGTCGTATCGACCGCTTGCGTGGAAAGCTCCTCGGAGAAACTCTGACTGCCGCTACTGGAGCTGGAATCCATTCCACTCGTGCTCGTGTTGGTGGACGTGGTTCGGCGCTGCTGCTGCTGCTGTTGCGCGTTCGGATTCGTGCCTGTGGTCTCAGCTCCCGGCTGATTGGTTCCTCCCGGTTCGGTCAGTGCCTGCACGATCACCGGCAACACCTCCGCCGCCGAAATGTAACGCAACGGACGCGTGACCGGCTTGGCGAACTCCACGTTCGCATCGAACTCGGAGATCAATTTGCGGATGAAGGGCATGTTGATCGGCCGCGTGATGACGTGGATCCGGTTCGTCCGCACGTCCGCGGAAATCTTGATCTTGCCCACCACGATCGAATCCTCCGTCAGCGCATAGAGCGCGCCGATATCGACGCCTTCGGCAGTGAGCTGGGGCGGGGTGATGGGCGCCGCCGGCCGCACGGGCCGCACACCGGCCGCCGTGTTCACCCCCGGTTGCGCGGGCTGATTTCCTTTTTCAAAGACGTCCTTCAGCATGTCGACCACCTTGGTCGCATCGGCCCGGGTGAGCTTGATGAACTCGCTCACCACTTCCGCGGGCGGGATGTCCACCTGCTCGATGATGTGGGCGAGGGTGCGGATCACGCTGGAATTTTCCGTGACGAGAATGGCGGACGCTTTCGGCAGCGCCAGAAACGAGGTGTAGGTCGCCGGCGGCGAAAGATACTGCCCGAGCACCTGCTGCAGCTCGACCGGGTCGGCGTATCGCAGTTTGAAAAGGAAACTGACGACGTGGTCGCCGGCCGGGATGTCGGCTTCGTCGGAAATGATCGGGACGCCGGTGCCGCGCGGATTTCTCCCGGTGCCGATGACTTTGACGATGTCGCCTTCCGCGGGGACGAGTGAGTAGCCGTTCATGAGGAGGTTGATCTCGATGATGCGGATGGCTTCGTCGCGCGGGACCGGTTTGCTGATGAAGATGTTGACCTTGCCCTGCACGAAATTATCCATGACGAGCTTCTTGCCGGTGAGCGTCTCGTAAAGATGGAGCACGTCAGCGACGTCGCTATTCGGATATTGGAGGACCACGGTCGAGTCCGGCGTGCCAGGGCCTTTGGAAAAAGGCGTGGTCATGGGCGCGGGCGCGGGCGGACGGGATTCCTCCGGCGCGGGTTGCTCAGGGTTCACCTGGGCGACTTCGCGATTTGAATTGGTGTTCGAATTCGTCGGCGGATGGATCTCGACCTTGGGCGATTTGGAGATGGGCCGGACCTGGCCAAAAGCCGGCGTCAACGCCGCGAGACACAGCGCCACAAGACAAGAGGGACGAAGCACGCGCTTTATGTAATAGGTCGGGGCGGCCGGGTCAACACTATAAGGGGGAGCCGCCAAGGGGAGCGCAGGCTGCCAGCCTGCAGTGTCCGGCAGCTTGCCGGACATAGTCTTAGGGATTTTGATCGCGCAATGAGTAGCGGTGCCTTTAAAAGGCAGAACGTCCAACGTCCAACGCTCAACATCCAACGTCCAATGAAGAACCTGATATCACGCGCCATACTTCGTTCGGCGATTGCTCTGGCAGCAGTTCTAATTATCGAGTTCACTGCGGGAAGCATTTCGGCGGCGGAATCCAAAGACGCAGCGGAAATCCGGGCGGTCATGGCGGCGCAGGTTTTGGCTTGGAACCGGGGCGATATCGATGGGTTCATGAATGGTTACGCCCGCGCGGAGACGACGGAGTTTGTTTCGGGCGACAAACTCACCCGCGGCTGGCAAACGGTGCGCGATCGTTACAAGAAGAAATACGACAGCCGCGAGAAGATGGGCACGCTCACTTTCTCCGAGCTAAAGATCACGCCACTCAGCCGCGACGCCGCGCTCGTCATCGGACGTTGGAAGCTGGTCCGCAAAACTGACAAACCACAGGGACGTTTCACGCTCCTCTTCCGCCGCACGGCAGCCGGCTGGCGCATCGTGCACGATCACACGTCGTAGGCGGAGCGCGCGGGCGTCCGCTTGGGGAGCGCAGGCTGCCAGCCTGCAGTTGCCGGCAGCCTGCCGGCAACATTCTGCTCACGCATCGAAATCAAATCGCGCACCGCATCTCGGCAGGCTGCCGAGATGAACAGGCTGGCAGCCTGTGCTCCCCAGGCCTCTCAACCTCTCAACTTCCCCAACAACTTCTCATGGATCCCATCGAAACCGCCGTTGCTGAAAACCGCGACCACGTCGCCCGCCTTCAACAGCGGAACGAGACGCGCGATAATATGCGCGGCGTCGGGTTCGTAAAACGCGGGCCGGCCTGACTCCGCGATCGCGGCTACCACGGCCTCGGGATTCAATCGCTCCTTCTCCGGGATCTGATCGAGCCGCGCGACTTGCGAAATAAAGACACCGTCCGCCAGCTTGAGCGCGTCGGGCAGCTCCTGTTGAAAAATTGCGCGCCGGGTCGTGTTCGAGCGCGGCTCGAAGATCGCCCAGATGCGGCTGCCCGCGTAACGCTGCCGCAGCGCGCGCATCGTCTCGCGAATCGCGGTGGGATGATGCCCGAAATCGTCGATCACTTTCACGCCGCGCGCTTCGCCCCGCACTTCCTGCCGCCGCGCGATCCCTTTGAAACTGGCGAGCGCTTTCCGGATCTTCGGCAGCGAGACGCCGTAGAAACGCGCGGCTGAAATCGCCATGGCCGCATTGCGCACGTTGAATTCGCCGTGGAGCGGCAGCTCGAACTTGTCGTCGCCGAGCGTGAAGCGCGATCCGGCGGCGGAAAGGGAGACGTCGCGGATCTGCTGCGCGCAATTGGGCGAGAAACCGATCTCGACGATCTGGGCGAGCAGCGGCTGCAATTGCCGGACGACGTCGAGGCAATTCGGATCGTCGCCATTCAAAAGGACCATGCCGTTTTGCGGCACGATGTTGAGGAGCCGGCGGAAACTGAGCTTGATCTCGTCGAGGTTGTTGAAGATGTCGGCGTGATCGAACTCGATGTTGTTCACGATCACCAATTCCGGCAGGTAATGAACGAACTTCGAGCGCTTGTCGAAGAAGGCGGAATCGTATTCGTCGCCTTCGATCACGAAATACTTGGAGTCGTGCAGCGCGGCGCCTTGCCCGAGATTCTTCGGAATGCCGCCGATGACGTAACCCGGATTCAGTTTCGCCGAGGTCATGATCCAGGCCAGGAGCGCGGTCGTGGTGGTTTTCCCGTGCGTGCCGGTGACGACGAGATTGTGCCGGCCGCGCAGGAAGAATTGCTTCAGGATTTCCGGCAGTGACGCGTAGTAAAGCTTCCGGTTCAGGACGGCTTCCACTTCCGGGTTGCCGCGTTTCATGGCGTTGCCGATCACGATGATCTCGGCATCGGCCGGAATATTTTCCGCGCGGTAACCTTCGTAAAGCGCGATGCCTTTGCTCTCGAGAAAGGTGGACATCGGCGGATAAACGTTTTCGTCCGAGCCCGTGACGATGAAGCCGCGCTCGCGCAACGCCGCCGCGACTGCTCCCATCGCGGTGCCGCAGATACCGAGGAAATGAAAATTGCGTGGCGTTTCTGTCACGCGGATTCCTTTACGATGCGAGTGAGCATTTGGCTACTGAAAGGCGCGCGCTGATCGCTCCCGCGACGGCGAAGAGTTCTTTGGGGAGCGCAGGCTGCCAGCCTGTTCATTTCGGCAGCCTGCCGAAATGCGTAACGCGGTTGGAATGCGTGCGTTCGCAGATTGTTGCCGGCAAACTGCCGGCAACTGCAGGCTGGCAGCCTGCGCTCCCCAGAATGAGTCGTCGCGCCGACACTAGGGACGATCGTTTCGGCGAAGAACCGTAAACTTCCAATCCACGCTGACGAACTCGACCCCGCCGCACCTCAAATCCAGACCGGGTGCCGCGGTAAACACCGCCGCAACGCTGTATTCGCGGAAGACGAGCGGATAGGTATTCCGGAACGCGTCCAGCTCGACGTCGCGGAGCGCGGCATACTTCGGCCGGAGCTTCGCCAGCATTCCATTCATGTATCGCTCTCCCGGCGGCAGCGACTGGAGAGTATCCGTTACCACCTTCGAACTGAGTCCCGGATAATCGTAAGTCGTCTTATTGAAAGCGGCGAAGCCAATGTAGCCCAGCGTTTCGAGCACCACCGCGTCGTTGGGCGACATCACCTTATCAAGGTAACGGCCCACCTTCCATCGAACCCCCATCTCGACCTTCCGCTGGATCCGCCGTTCCAGCGGGAAGGTAAAAGGAATATGAATGGCGTAAGCGAGAGCAAGGAAGAATGAAAGAACGGCGGCAGGTCTCGGCAGAGCCAGGCGCAGTTGTTGCAAGCCGACCGTGACCAGGATAGCCGCCAACGCAGTCACCGGCGGGAGATACCACATGAAGTAGGTGGGTATCTGCGCCTGGATGCGGTAAGCAAAGAATAGGATCACAAAGGCGCCGACGGCGATCAAAGGCGACTTAGTCCTTAGCGCCGCCCAGAATCCCGACAAGAACAACAGGAAGAAGAGAAACGAAACCAGTTGGAGAAAGAAATCGGGGAACGGTGTCCGGAAGGTGAAGAAATATTGGGCGAAAGGAGCGACCGAGGTCCATAAACCGACAAGCGAGACCCACAATTGATGGAGTGTGATCCAGTGGGCGATTCCGCCATTGTAAAACGATTTGGCTAGAATCGTGTGCGGAACAGGTGAGCCATAGTAGAGAGTAGTGAAAAGCACCCAGGGTCCGTAGACGAGAGCTACCCGCGCAGCCCAGCGCCAGATGGCGCCGCGCTCCAGGATGAGAATGAAACAACCCACCAGGGCCAGCCAGAAGATGCTTTCGGGACGCGCGAGCATGGCCAGCCCGCAACAGACTCCGAGCTTCGTCCACTGGCGAGTAAGAAGGTAAGAAACGTTCGCGATAAGAATGGCAGTTGCGACTTCCGTTTCCATGCCGCTCATGCCGAAGAAAATCTGGAGTTGATCGAAAGCCAGATAGCCGAGGAGAAATATCTCGACCGTCCAATGGATCTTAAGGAAACAGGCTATGCGGTGAGCGAACACAATCGCGCAGGCGGCCGCCGCGAGGGATGAGAGTCGAAGAAAAAGAAGTCCGCGACCCATCCACTCGCCCAAGAGTGGGATAAGGACACTTAGGGGAGAAGTGAAGCTGTGAACCCTGGGCTCGCTCAAGTGATGGGTAAGGCCGTGTCCAAGCCAGAAGTTCCGGGCGGGCGTGATGCTAATCAGAGCGTCCTCCCAAATCCGGTGGGTGTAGATCCAAAAAACAACCCGAACCAGAAGAGCTAGAAGAACGGCGACAACCAGGAGCGGTTCATCCTTCCATTTCTGGAGAAGGTTCTTGAAAAGCGCCGTTGCTCGCACCATTTCGCCTGACACTAACTAATGCGCCCACCAGCCGCGGACGAACTGCGTCGCGTTCATGGCATAGAAGAGAAGGAACAGTAACGTAAAGGAGTAATGCAGCCATTCCCGCCGGCGCCAGTGCCCGAGAAGCATAAAGATGGGAAAGAAGGTGAGGAGATAACGCGGCGAGCACAAGGTGAAGCTATCGCAAAATGTGAGCACCCAACTGAGGGCGAGGTAGATGGTATAACAAGGCCGAAGCCGGGAAACCCCGATAACAAGAAAGGTTGTCCCAAAGGCGAACGCAACCAGGTTCGACCCATGCTGCATGACCCGCTCCACGCTGGCGCGATCGTGCGTAACCATATACAAATTGGATTCGAGGGCTGGAAAAGGTGAGCTGAAGGAGCGAAACCAATGTTCCCGCTGATACTGAAGGAACTTTAGCGGATCCTGGAAGTAGTAGTTGTTGATATAGAGATAGGCCGCCAAACCAAGCGGGATAAGGGCCAGGAACGCGCAGTCCCATCGGATCGCGCGCCAGCGGAGCTGCTTTTGGTGAAAGTATTCGAAAGCGAGTGGCAGCATGATCGCCAACCCGGAAAGGCGGCTGCTCGTCGCCAGCATGCCAAGGAGAGCGCAGGCGAGCCAGCGCCCCTGCCGCGCGTAGTAGAAGGCGCCAATCGTCAGGAGAAGAAAGATGCTTTCCGAATAGGCGACATGCAGAAAGTAAGCGGTCGGAAAGATGGAGAAGTAGAAGACGGCCAACTTGGCGGCGCGCCGGCCGTATTCCTTTTCCGTTAGCAGAAAGCAATAGGTGAACGCGCCGGCGCAGCAAAGGTTGGAGACGACAACCGCAGCCGCGTGCCAGTTGGTGATAAGGAAGTGAGCGAGATAAATGGTAAGCGGATAGAGCGGGAGGAAAACAATCATGAACCGGTGTTCCCCCGAGGCTTCTCCGCCATAACCAAGCTGCGCCACCTCGATGTAACGCACCGCGTCCCATCTGTTCCAGATATCGAGCCAGCCTTCCGGCGGCATCGTGTTCTCGATCACCAGATAAGCGCAGAAACCGAAGGCGAAGGTGATGGCCGCGGAAAGAAACGCGAGCGTGAGCGGATAACGAATGTTGCGCACGCGCCGGAACCAGGAGGCCAGGGCCGCGTGGTCGAATTCGGCGGAGGCCGGAGACTCAGCCTCGGGTCCCGTCGAGCCTTCGATGCCGCTCACTTGGTTTTCATCTTCTTGGGAATGAGAGCAAGCGGGGAGTGCGCTCTACTTCTTCTTGAAAACTTCGACGGCATTCCAGGTGGCGTCGGGCGGCTGTTCTTCATATTCGAGCGCGCGCTCCAGGTACATTTTGGCCAGAGCATCTTCGGGATAGAACTCGAGAAATTGCGAGAAGAGGATCTTCGCCTGGCGAAAATCGCGCTCGCGGAATTTTCGGAACCCGGCTTCGTAGGTCTCGAGGCGCTTGAGAAACTCCTGGTCCCCGGCATCCTTCTTCTCCCCAATCAGGGTAAAGATCTCGACCGGTTTGGTTTTCCCTTTCACCTGGACGAGCGCAACGCTCCGGAGATGAAATTCATCGCGGACCAATTCACTCGCGCGCTCGCCGACCAGGATATCGACCGGATAAGTCCGCGTCAGCGCTTCAAGACGCGAGGCGAGATTGACCGCGTCGCCGATCACCGTCGGGTCCGCTTTTTCCTGCGAACCGATGTTGCCTCCAAGGACATCGCCGTGATTGATCCCGATGCCGATCGCAAACGGGGGAAACTCGTCCGCTTTCCATTTTTGGTTGAGCCAATGCAGCTCGCGGCGCATCGCCAAGGCCGCGCGCGCGCACGACTTCGCGTCCTCCGCCACGCCACGGCTGCTCACGTTCCCCCACACCGCCATGACAGCGTCGCCGATGAATTTGTCGAGCGTGCCGTTGTTCTCGAAGACCGCCGCGGTCATGCGGCTGAGATATTCGTTCAGCTGCGACACGAGCTTCTCCGGGTCGGCGCTCTCCGTCATGGTGGTGAACCCGACGATGTCGGAAAACAGGATGGTGGCGGGGAGGCGCACGCCGCGCAGGCTGCTGTAAAAGCTGTCGGGGTTCTCGAGAATTTCTTTCACGAGATTTTTTGAAACGTAACGCTCGAGCGTGCGCCGGGTGCGCAATTTTTCCATCCGCTCGAGGACGAACTCGAAGCCTAGCGAGAGCATGCCGCCCGCGAGAAATGCGCTCAGCACCGGAACCACGAGGACGAGCAGACCGGCGCGGTCGTAAGCGACGCGCGCGAAAGTCAGATAGGCCGCCGCGATCGCGAGCAACGCGATCAGACAGATGAGCGGCCGCCGAACGAACGCGATCAACGTCCACGCCAGCAGTCCCGCGAGGCAGACCAGAATAAGATCGGTCCGTTCCGAAGTGGGCTGGAGAAAATCGTGATCGATCGCCGCGGCGATGGCTTGCAAGTGCAGGACCGGACCCGGCGTATCCGGATCCATCGGCGTCGCGACAAAATCATGCTGCACCTGCGAGGATGCCCCGACGATTATGATCTTATCTTTGAAGAAAGCGCCGTCGGCATAATTGGCGTGCCAGAATTTTGGATCGAAAACTTCGTAGAGCGGACGCGGCGGATAGGCATTGTTGGCGCTGAACCGGAATTGACGCGGAAGAAAATCCAGCGGGATGTCCGCGGTGTGGCCGATCTTCGCCAGAACGCGGGCGGACATCGCGTAGAAAACTTCCTGCGAAGGATGCGGCGGCAGTTCGGCGAGAATCCGGTCGGTCGTCGTGTAACGAACCGTGCGCACCTTGCGATCGAGCGGATCGGAAAAGAAAATGACGAAGCCGACGCGATCGTCCAGCAAGGCGGGCGGCGGAATGAGCGTGGCATTGGGCAGCACGGCTTGCATGTTCTGGGAGAGATCGAAGTTCGCACCGACCACGACGCGATCGCGATAGCGGTCGAGCGCCGCGTGAAACGCCGGATCGCCATCGTTCGGAGGGTTGCAGACGAAATCGAACATCACCGCGCGCGCCCCCGCCCCGAAAAGTCGATCGAGCAAAAGCGCCCAAACTTCCCGCGACCACGGATAGGGCCGCTCGGTCATGAGCTGAAGCGCGCGGCTACTCGCCAGCTCTTCCGCCGAGAAGGGAGGGAGCTCGAGCGTGGTCTGGTCGAGCCCGAGAAAAACGAAGTCGGGATGGGTCGCGGTCTTGCGGCCTTCGCGCTGGAGAAAGTCCTCGAAGTTTTGTTCCTGCCGCCAGACGGCCGAGAGAAATGGGAAGTTCGGAAAGAAATGCACCGCGACAATCACGCCGCTGCAGAGCGCGCAAATCGCCGCCACCACAAAACGCCGATGACGACCAAGCCAGTGCATGCCGCGATTTTAGGAGACGCGCCGCCCGCGGCCAATGCGAAAGTTTTCGCGATAAATCAGCATGTCATTCCGCGCGGAGCGAAGCGAAGTCGAGGGACCCCGTGGAGCGTCGCTCGACCTGCCACGAGGTTCCTCGACTGCGCTCGGAATGACGGCTGTGCTTGCATCAAGTTAACCCCTCGCTACCTTTCCGGCCCGCGAACGCCCGATGGCGCCGCGACGATCTGCTCACCTGGCTGCGTTTAATTCGCCGCCCAATCAGCGAATGAGGTCGCGCAGATCATTAACCAAAGAACAATTCGCTGAAAGAAGGAGCCCCGAAGAATTTCGGGCTAAAACAAAATGCCAAGAGCCACCAACGCCCCGGCCAGCCGGGAGCGACGCAAGCGCGTTCTAGATCAAGCCAAGGGTTACCGCGGCCGCCGTTCCAAACTTTTCCGTTACGCCAAGGACGCGACGATGAAGGGAAAGTATTGGGCCTATCGCGATCGCAAAACGCGCAAACGCACATTCCGTTATCTCTGGATCCAGCGCCTGAACGCCGCGGTCCGCGCGCAAGGCCTCACCTACAGCCGTTTCGCCGAGGGCCTGAAAGCCGCGAACATCGGTCTCGATCGCAAGATCCTCTCCGATCTCGCGATTACCGACGAAGCCGCGTTCAAGGGAATCGTCGAGCAGGTGAAGGCCGCGCTCGAGAACAAAACGAAGGCGAAAAAGGCGGCGTAGCCTCAAGGTGGATCGAGCGCTCCGCGCTCGATGGGAATGACAACGCGCGCGGAGCGCACGTTCCACCTACAATTCAGAATTGGACGTTCGACGCTGGACGTTGAACACTCGTCTTTCGATGTCTCACGAGCTGGAACAACTCCGCGACGCCGCCCTCACTGAAGTCAGCGAGGCTACCGACGAGCAGTCGCTCGAAGCCGCGCGCATCCGCTATCTTGGCCGTGCCGGCAGCATCTCCGCGTGGGCCGACCGAATGAAATCGCTCAGCAAAGAAGAGCGCCCCGTCGTCGGAAAACTTCTGAACGAAGCGCGTACCACCGTCACGGTCGCGATCGAGCAAAGCGCGGAACGTCTCCGCGCCGCGAAAGAAGCGAGTGCACTGGCCCATATCGACATCTCCCTGCCCGGCACCGCGGCCGAACTCGGCGCGCTCCATCCGCTCACCCAAATGCTCGACCGCGGCATCGGCATCTTTCGCCGAATGGGTTTCGCCCTGGCCGAAGGACCCGATGTGGAAACGGAATGGCATTGCTTCGACGCGCTCAACACCGCGCCCGATCATCCCGCGCGCAACGAACAGGACACGTTTTATTTGCCGGACGGCCGTCTCCTCCGCACCCACACTTCGACGGTGCAGATTCGCACGATGGAAAACGCGCCGCCGCCGATCCGCGTCATCGCGCCCGGCGCGGCTTACCGGCGCGATGAAGTGGACGCGACCCACAGCGCGCAGTTTCACCAGATCGAAGGTCTTTACGTCGATGAAGACGTGAGCGTGGCCGATCTCAAGGGAACGCTGGAATTTTTTCTGCACGAACTTTTCGGCGCGGATTCGCAGGTGCGTTTCCGGCCGCATTATTTTCCCTTCACCGAGCCGAGTTTCGAGATCGACGTGAAATCGAAGGCGCTCAGAGGCGGCGAAAAATGGATCGAGGTGTGCGGTTGCGGGATGGTGCATCCGGCCGTCTTCGAGGAAGTGAACCGCGCGCGAAAGGACACTGCTTACGATCCGGAGAAATGGAGCGGGTTCGCGTTCGGGCTCGGGATGGATCGCCTCGCCATGATCCTGTTCGGCATTCCCGATCTTCGTTTGTTCGCTGGAAACGATCTGCGGTTTCTGAGGCAATTCGCATGACGATGGCACTTTCAACAAGCGTGTCATCCCGAGCCGCGCAGACGGCGAGGGACCTCGCAAGCGTTCTAGCGCTTCCGCGTTTTGCGACGCATCTACGTCAAGATGAGCGCTCCATTTTGCGAGATGGCGCAATTTGCAACTGTGAGGTCCCTCGGCGCGCTTCGCCAGCCTCGGGATGACAGCCTTCACGCCATGAAATTCTCCGTTAACTGGTTGCGCGAATTTGTTGAGCTGCCCTCGAACATCGAGGAGCTGGCCGAACTGCTGACGCTCGCCGGGATTGAAATCGAGGGGATCGCAAAGCGCGGCGCGAATTTCGACAAAGTGGTCGTCGCGCAAATCACCGCTTCCGCGCAACATCCGAACGCGGATCGCCTGAGCGTTTGCCAGGTCGATGACGGCAGCGGCCAACCGCGCCAGATCGTTTGCGGCGCGAAGAACTACAAGGTCGGCGACAAGGTCCCGCTCGCTCTGCCGGGCGCGGTCCTGGCGAACGATTTGAAAATCAAGCCGAGCAAACTGCGCGGCGTCGAGTCGCAGGGAATGCTGTGCAGCCCGAGTGAACTCGGCCTTTCCGAAGACAGTGATGGATTGCTCATCCTTTCTCCCGACGCAAAAATCGGCGAGCCGATCGCATCGCTCTTTCCCGACGATACAATTCTGGACGTCGAGATCACGCCGAACCGCGGCGACCTGCTGAGTCATCACGGGCTCGCCCGCGAGATTTCTGCGCTGGTAGGGTCATCGCGCTGCGATGACCCCGGACAGCGCAGCGCGCCGTCCCTACCATTGAAGCAGGAGGGTGTGCGCATCTCCGCGCCAAACGAATGTCCATTTTATTCCGCGCGCCGGATCGAGAACATCAAGGTCGGTCCCAGCCCCGAATGGTTGCGGGCGAAACTGGAAGCGGTCGGGCTGCGTTCCATTAACAATATCGTGGACATCACGAATTTTGTGATGCTGGAATTCGGCCAGCCTCTCCACGCTTTCGATGCCGACAAATTGCGGGGCGGCATCACCGTCCGGCTGGCGAACGCGGGAGAAAAATTTCTCGCGCTCGATGGAAAAACTTACTCTTTAGGCGAGCGCGATCTCGTCATCGCCGATGACGCGCGCGTGGTCGGGATCGCCGGAGTCATGGGCGGCGAAGACACCGGCGTCACGGAATCGACGACGACCTTGCTTCTGGAAAGCGCCTTCTTTGATCCGGCCAGCGTGCGGCGTACGGCAAGAACTTTGAACCTTCCGAGCGATGCAAGTTACCGCTTCGAACGCCGGGTCGATCCCGGAATGATTCTTCCCTCGTCGCAACGCGCCACCGACTTGATTCGCGAGATTGCAGGCGGAAACCCGGCTGCCGAAATCGCAACCGCGGGCGCGCTCCCCGCACCGCCGCCGGATGTTTCGCTGCGTTACGAGCGCTGTAACCGGCTCATCGGTCTCCCGGTCCCGAGCAAGCGCGTGGACGAAATTCTCGAACGCTTCGGCCTTGAGAAAACGAGTCCAGGAGCCGAGGAAGCGTCGTGGCGAATTCCGAGTTTTCGTTTCGATCTTCAGCGCGAGGCGGACCTGATCGAAGAAGTTGTCCGTGTCTTCGGAATCGAACGCGTGCCGTTGCGAGATCGAAGCCGGTTCACGCTGGAATCCGCAGCGGATCGCATTTACGATTTTGAATCCGCGTTGCGGCAGCGGCTCGTGGCTCGCGGAATTTTCGAAGCGCGCACCTCTGCGTTGATCCCGCGCCAAGTCAGCCTGTTCGGGACTGGTGCGGTCGAGCTGCGCAATCCACTCAGCGAAGATCACGTGGCGCTGAGGCCCACGCTTCTTTCCGGCCTGCTCCAGGTTCTCGGCCGCAACGTCCGCAATGGCGCGTCGAGCATTCGCCTCTTCGAACTCGGCCGCATCTTCACTCCGCCAAACGGATTGGAGAAAAGAAGTCTGGCGCTGGTTTCTTCTGGAGGCGCTGCCAGCCGCGCCCACTGGCGCTCCGGCAGTCGCCGGCTCGATCTTTTCGATTTGAAAGGCGTCATCGAAACAATTGGAATCCAGGAGCTCTCCTTCCGCCGCTCCGAGCGGCCGGAACTTTCCGTCAGCGCGGATGTCTTGTCCGGCTCCGAGGTCATCGGTTTTTTCGGACAACTCGCCGCCACGCATGCCGCCACTACGGGCGCTGTCGCTCCAGTTCTTGTCGCGGAGATTGAAATCCAATCTGAGGTGATGGCCGCCCACGACACGAAAAATTTTCGCGAGATCGAAAAATTCCCGGCGATCACGCGCGACATCGCGATGATTGTTCCGGAAGAATTGAGCCACGAAAAAATCATGGCGGCGATCGGCGAAGCACGCGAACCGTTGCTGGCGAGCGTCGAGTTGTTCGATCTTTTCAGCGGAGAACAGGCGGCCAGTTTGGGCGCGGGAAAAAAGTCGCTGGCATATACGTTGACATACCGCGACAAAGCTCGCACACTGACGAACGACGAAATTACCGTGGTCCACGCGAAGATTCGCGAGCGGTTGCAGCGGGAATTGGGAGTGGAACTACGGGAATAGTTCTTTGACAGGGTCGAGAGTTTTTGATTGAGGGTTGGGATGGAAACCAGCGCTTTTCGCTCAACTCTCAACCGAGAACTCTCAACCATTTACCCTGCGGTGTTCGAGATTACAGGTGTGATTCCCGAACCGATATTTCATTAATAGGAGGCTTGGCTGCATTGGGAAGATGACATGCCTTAATTGGAAGTCAGACGCTCGTGCGGCGGTCATCCGCCCGTTACCGAAAGGGAACGGGATATCCGCCTTAACGGCATTTGCGGGGTAATAATTTGAAGAGCCCGGGCTGCGAAAGCGGTCCGGGCTTTTTCGTGCTCCTGATCCTGATCTTAATCCTGATCCCTCGCGCCGGGTGAAGATCAGGAGCAGGATCACGATCAAGAGCAGGCGTTGAAGCTTTAGACTTTCGCGCGCGACGAAAGCTGCTAACGGTCTCGACCAGCATGCGCGCAATTCTCGCTCTCGAAGACGGCCGGATTTTCGAAGGCGAATCTTTTGGCGCCACCGGCACGCGCGTCGGCGAAGTTTGTTTCAACACTTCCATGACCGGCTACCAGGAGGTCCTGAGCGATCCGTCGTATCGCGGCCAGATCGTGGCGATGACTTATCCGCTCATCGGAAATTACGGCACGAACGCGCTCGACCAGGAAAGCCGGCAGCCGCACGTGCGCGGATTCGTCATTGAAGAGCTGAGCGAAATTCCGAGCAACTGGCGCTCGGAATCGTCGCTCGAAGATTATTTGCGGCGCTGGGAAATCCCCGGCGTCCAAGGCATCGACACCCGCGCGCTCACGCGACACCTGCGCGAGCGCGGCGCGATGAAAGCTTGCCTAACGAGTGAAACGTTTTCGGAAAAGGAGGCGGTCCAGCGCGCGATCGACGGCGAGGGCGTGATCGGGATGGATTATGTCCGCGAAGTCAGCACCGCTGTTGCGTATCGGTGGGACGAAGACGACCGGCTCAGCGCGAACTGGTCGGTGCCGAGTGGGAACGCGGATGAAATCACGCAGCAACCGCTGCCGCCGGTGCGCCATCGCATCGTGGCTTACGACTACGGCATCAAGGAAAATATTCTCCGGCGTCTGCGCCAGAATGGTTTTAGCGTCACGGTGGTGCCGGCGACTACGACCGCTGCCGAAGTGCTGGCTCTCGATCCGGACGGTGTCTTCCTTTCGAACGGGCCGGGCGATCCCTCCGTGCTGCATTACGCGCATGAATCGCTCCGCGGCTTGATGGAAAAAAAGCCGATCTTTGGAATCTGTCTCGGACATCAGGTGCTCGGTTTCGCCGTCGGCGGCAAAACGTTCAAATTGAAATTCGGCCATCGCGGCGGGAATCAACCGGTGAAAGATTTGCGCACGGGCAAGGTGGCGATCACTTCGCAGAACCACGGGTTCGCGGTGGACGCGGATTCATTGCCGAAGGAGATGGAAGTCACGCACATCAATTTGAATGACGGCACCGTCGAGGGGATGCGTCATCGCGAATTGCCGGTCTTCAGCGTGCAATATCATCCGGAAGCCGCGCCGGGGCCGCACGATGCCACTTATTTCTTCTCCCAATTCGCGGAGCTGATCGAGCGAGGGAAGTAAACGCTGTCATCCTGAGCCGCGCAGACGGCGAAGGACCTCACAACTGTCGTTCCGATCAGCTTGCGCCCTACAGACGCTTTCACCATCGAAGACGTTGTTTTTGCGCAAGCTAGCCGGCGACCAGTTGCGAGGTCCCTCGGCGCGCTTCGCCAGCCTCGGGATGACAATGCGTTCCCGTTATGCCGATGCCACCCGCCATATACAATCGGCGCAATTGACGGTGGCCGAATCGGGGCGGACGTTCAGGGATGTTTTATTCTCCTGATGGCAGTTCGAAGTTATTGAAGTTGACCGTCGCGATCAGTTTCTCCGCGGCGTTGATTGTTTCCCCGCTGGCCCTCGCCGCTGAGGAACCGGGCAAGGAAAAACTCGACGCCGCCGCCGAGAAAACGATCACGGGCGAAATCGTCGACCTGATGTGCTACGCGGATCACAACGCCTCTGGCGAAAAGCATGCGACGTGCGCCGCGAAATGCATTAAAGGCGGCGGACCGGTGGGGATTCTAAGCGACGGGAAAACCTATCTCGTCGTGGGCGATCACAAGCCGATGAATGATCAGCTCGCCGAATACGCGGGCAAAACCGTAACGTTGAAAGGCAAGCTGGCCACCAACGGCGGCATCCCGCTGCTCGAGAACGCCGAGATCGTTAAGAAATAATTGGTAGCGCCGTCGCGTTGCGATGACCGCGGACGGCGCAGCGCGACGACCCTACCTTGCGCGCAACGCCAGCACTTCGCGCAGCATCCGGATGCTGTCGCGCGCGAACTGCACCTTGCTTCCTTCGTGATGATCCCAGCGCACGGGGACTTCTCGCATGCGAAGATTTGCTTTCTTCGCGAGGTAAAGCAGCTCGACATCGAAGCCGAATCCTTCGGTCTGCGCTTTCTCTAAAATCGGGCGGCAAACATCGAGGCGAAAGGCCTTGAACCCGCACTGCGTGTCCCAAAATGGAAGACCTGTAGCCAGACGCACGAGCAGATTGAAAACGCGGCCCCCCTGCTCGCGCCGCCACGGTTGCCGATGGCCGATGAGCCGGCGATCGAGTGCGCGCGAACCGAAGGCGATGTCGATCTCGCCGGCCGCGATCGGTTCGATCAGCTTCGGCGTTTCCTCGATGGGTGTCGATAAATCTGCGTCGGAAAACAATGCGATCGGTTTCGTCGCGGCCAGCAAACCATCGCGCACGGCCGCGCCTTTGCCCCGATTGGGGGAATGCTCGATCAACCGCGTCGCGATCGAGCCGGTGGCAGCGAAAACTTCGCGCACGATTTCGGAGGTTGCGTCGGTCGAGCCATCGTTCACGACAATCAATTCGCTTTCCGGGCTGTTGGTTTGCAAATAGAGGAGCGCGTCGCGCAGGCTCTGTTCGATTCGTTCCGCCTCGTTAAAAGCGGGGATGACGAGTGAAAATGCCGGGAGCATGCCGCAATCGCGCGCTACTTGTAGATGCCGACGACCGCGTTGCCTTTGGCATCGACGTAACCGCGATACATCCCGGTGGTGTTGAAAGGAAGCGCGACGTTTCCGTTCCGGTCGATCGCGATCAAGCCAGCCGCGCCGCCCAGTTCGGTAATCTGATCGAGGACCGTTTGAGCGGCTTGCGCCAGCGGCAGGCCGCGATGTTCCATCAAGGCCGAAATCTCGTGGCCGGCGACGAGACGCATGAAATATTCGCCGTCGCCCGTGCCCGACATCGCGCAGGTGCGATTGTTCGCGTAAGTGCCCGCGCCGATAATGGGCGTGTCGCCGAGGCGTCCGGGCCGTTTGTTCGTGTTGCCGCCGGTGGAAGTAGCGGCGGCCAGGTTGCCGGCCTGATCGAGCGCCACCGCGCCGATCGTCCCGTGCCGGTCCTGGTCGGAGACGGCGAATTCTTTTCCCGTCGCGCGGGCGTCGGCCTCGGCTTTCTGCAGGTGTTGCAACGCATTCCAACGTTCTTCGGTATAAAAATATTTCTCGTCGACCAGCTCGATGCCGGTCTGGCGGGCGAAAGCTTCCGCGCCTTCTCCCACGAACATGACGTGCGGCGACCGATCCATGACGGCGCGCGCGAGCGTAATGGGATTCCGAACGTGCGTGAGAGCTCCCGCCGATCCGGCCTTCAGCGTCTTTCCGTCCATGATTGCCGCGTCCATTTCATTCGTGCCGGCGCTGGTGAAAACGGCCCCGCGGCCCGCGTTGAAACGCGGATCGTCCTCCATCACGCGCACCGCGGCGGCGACGGCATCCAGACTCGAGCCGCCATTTTTCAAAATGCCGGAGCCGGCCTCGAGCGAGCGCTGCAAACCGGAGCGAAGATCGCGCTCTATCTCCGGCGTCATTTTGCTCGGAGCGATCGTGCCCGCGCCTCCGTGAATCACCAACCCGATCTTTCTCTCCCGTGTTTCCATTGTTCGTCTTGATTCGCTTTTGGCCTGCGGGCAACTCGCCTGCCAGCTTTATTTTCTCGTGGACGCCCACGCCACGGGATTTTCCCCTTTGCACGCGAGGGAACTAAGGCAACTTCCCTGAACATGGCCGACGAGCAGCGCGAGGCGGATTCAGGCGGAACCATCGAGACCAACCCGGTCGTTGTCGTCCAGGGAATCGGGCAAAAGGGCCGCGGGTTCCTGCGCGAAGTGGGTGGGATGTTCTGGTTCATTATCCAGACCTTCACGGAAACGGTCGACAACATGCGGCGCGGGCGCGCGCCCTTCCGCGCTGCGAGTTTTTTCCGGCACACCGAGCGCGCCGGTGTCGGCTCGGTCCCGCTCGTGGCGATGGTTTCGTTTTTCCTCGGGCTCACGATGGCGCTTTTGACGGGTTATCAATTGGAGCGCTTCGGGACGGAACGCCTCGTGCCGGGTCTGGTCTCGATCGCTTTCACGCGGGAGCTGGGGCCGTTGCTCACTGGGATCATGCTCGCGGCGCGGATCGGCGCGGCCTTCACGGCGGAGCTGGGAACGATGGAAGTTTCCGAAGAAGTGGAAGCGATCGAGGCCATGGGCATCAGTCCGCTGCGCTTCCTCGTCGCGCCGCGGATGCTCGCGCTTTTTCTGCTCATGCCCTGCCTTTCCGTCATCTCGAGCCTGGCGGCCATCATCGCGACGAGCCTGATCTCGCGCTGGTATTTCAACATCGCTTTCGTTTACTTCAACGATCTCGTCCTCAACGCGCTCCTGATCCGGGACATCGTCACCGGCATCGCCAAGAGTTTTCTCTTCGGCCTGCTGATTTCGGCGATCGCGTGTTACCGCGGTCTGCACGTCACGGGCGGCGCGGCCGGCGTGGGAACAGCGACCACCTCCAGCGTCGTCACAGCCATCACGACTGTGATCGGTTTCGACACGCTCTTTAACGTCGTTTACGTCGTCTTCTCTCCGACATGAGCGCGCCGACTCCTTCAGTGGTCGAACTCCGCGATGTGCGGCTCCGGTTCGACGAAAAAGAAGTTCTCGAGGGCGTCTCCCTCGAGATCGAACCGCTCGAGCGCGTGGTCATCATGGGCCAGAGCGGCAGCGGCAAAAGCACCATCCTGCGTTTGATCCTGGGAATTCTCCCGCCCACGGGCGGTTCGATTTTTTTCAAGCAGTTCGAAATCTCACGCTTGACGCGGCGCAAGCTCCAACAGGTGCGCTCCCAAATCGGAATGGTCTATCAATATTCGGCCCTGCTCAGCTCGCGAAACGTGCGCGATAACGTGGCGCTGCCGCTGGAGGAATTGACGACCAAGAGCCGCGAGGAGATCGACAAGATCGTCGACGCAAAACTGGAAATGGTCGGGATGCTCGGCGCGAAGCATGACATGCCTTCGGAGCTCAGCGGCGGCATGCGGAAACGCGTGAGCCTGGCGCGCGCGCTCGTCATGGAGCCGGAGCTGATCTTGTTCGACGAACCTTCGGCTGGGCTCGATCCCGTGATAAGCTCGGTCATCGACGAATTGATCATCAGCTTGACGGAAACTTCGAAGGTCACGTCGATTATTGTCACCCATGAAATGGACAGCGCGTTTCGGATTGGCACAAAAATGGCCATGCTTTATCAGGGGAAAATTATCGAGAGCGGTCCGCCCGAGCAATTGAAGCAATCTGAAAACCCGGTGGTCGCTCAGTTCTTGAGCGGAAGCACCGAAGGCCCGATTCTGGAAGGAACCCAAGATGCAATTGCAACGAAATGAAATCCTGACCGGTTTGCTCGTGCTGGCCACGATCGCGATCGTGACGGGAATTTTGATCCTGCTCGGCGCGCCCGGCCTCTTCCGTCCGCTCGTCACCTACAGCATTTATCTCGACAACGCCGCCGGGATTAAACTCGGCGCGCCGGTGTTGCTCGCGGGGCGCAAGATCGGCCAGGTCGACAAGTTGTATTCGCCCGTCTCGAAAGAAGACGCGCAACGCGCCGAGGCCGCCGCGCAGGCGCTTCACTCCGGCGATGCGAACCCGACGACCCCCGAGGCGAAGCCGAAATACGAAGCGCGCATCGACGTGAAGGTGGACAAGACCGCGCTAGTTTACAAAGACGCCAAGGCGCGTCTCATCACGCTCGGTCTGCTCGGCGAAACCGCGATCGACATCACGCAGGGAAATGAAAGCTCGGGCCGGGCCAGCGACGGCGAGATGTTTGCCGGCGAGCGCGTCCCCGACTTTGGCGAATCGATCGCGAAAATGCTCGATATCGTGAAGCCGGTGGCGCTGGAAGCCACCAACACATTGAAAGAACTTCAGACCACCGCGCAGAATCTCAGCCGGATCACCGACGAAAACTCTCAATTGAATATGTCATTGGCCCAGATGCGCACGTTCGCCGAAAATCTCACGAACATGACCGGCCGGGACAGCGATCTGAACTTGGCCCTCAAGAATGTCCAAAAAATCAGCAGCGATCTGGCGGCCAACGACAACATCAAGCTCACGCTGGATAATTTTCGCGAGTCCTCCGAGAAGTTGAAATCGATCATGGGCAATCTCAATCAGCTCGGGCCCGATCTCAAAGCGAGCGGTGAAAACGTCAAGGAGCTGACCCAGACGGTGAAGTCGCAGCCGTGGCGACTGGTTTGGCCCAGCACCAAGAAATATCCGGAAGACAATCAGACGAATCCGCCGGACACGATCACGGTGAAGAAGACGACGAAAACGCAGCGGCGCCCCTCGCCCACGCCCGCGCCGCGGACGCGGTGATCCGGAAGGCGCGAGCCCTCTTCTCCATCACGGTTTCAATTTCGTCAGTCTTTCCTGGAGAAACGACATCACGGCGGCTTCCTCCGCCCGCAGGTCCTCCAGATTTTCCGAGAGAGCTTCTTCCGTCTTGCGCCGGAGTCCCTCGATCATGTCGCCGTCGAGATAAGATTCCAGCACCACGGGGTGCACATAGCATTTCCGGCAAACAGTCGGCGTATTGCCAAGAATTTTGGCCACGGCCGCGATCGCAACCTTAATGTTTTGTTTCGCCTGCGTCTCGTTCTCGAATGGGCCCTGCGCACTCAACGCCATCGCCGTGAGTACCGTCCCCGCCCAGGTGCGAAAGTCTTTCGCGGTGAACTCTTCGCCGGTGATCTCCCCCAGGTAACCGTTCACGTCCTCTGAAGTCACATTTCGCACTTCGCCCGCTTCGTCTTCGTACTGAAAGATGTCCTGGCCGGGCAAGTCCTGCAGCTTTCGGATGATGTTCGCGAGCCGCCGGTCGTTCACGTCGATTTCATGCTTCACACCGCTCTTCCCACGAAAACTAAAACTAAGTTTCGCGCCTTTGACGTCGACGTGACGGTCCTGCATGGTCGTTAGGCCGAACGACTTGTTCTCTCGCGCATATTCTTCGTTCCCGATGCGAATGAACGTCCGTCCGAGCAACTGCACGACCGTCGCCAGGACCTTGTTTTGCGGCAAGTCGCGCAATCCCATGTCCTTGTTCACCTGCCTGCGAATTTTCGGCAGCGCCTGGGCAAAAACGAGCATGCGATCATACTTGTTTTCAGCACGCGCCTCCCGCCAGCGCTCGTGATAACGGTATTGCTTCCGGCCGCGCGCATCGCGCCCGGTGGCCTGGATGTGCCCATTCGCTGACGGGCAAATCCAGACGTCCTTGTACGCCGGCGGAATCGCGAGCCGCCGGATGCGGAGCAGGCGCGTCTCGTCGCGGATGCGTTTGCCGTCCGCATCGTAGAATTCAAAATCGTCGCCCTTCGCTTTGCGCGTGTACCCCGGCTGATCGTCGGTCACGTAACGAAGCCCGGCTTCTTCCGCGACCTCGACGGGATCAGGCGCAATCTCGATCTTTGCGATCTTCTTTTTTTTCTTCGGCACGAAAGCAATACGTGTGCGGTGCGATGGAAGGCCGCAAATGACTTAGCGAATTAACGACTGAGCGGACTTAGCGATTGAGTAAATCGCTAATTCGTTAATTGATTCTGTCACGCGCCGTAGCTCTTCGTGAATTTCTTGCGCGATTCGCTCTCGGAAACAGGAGCCGCGGGCGCCTCACTCTTTTCGGCGGGGGCTGATGCAGTCGGCGGCTCTGCTGCCGGCGCCGCGGGCGGCTCGGGCGCCGCCGGCGCGCCGCCGCTCTTCACGTCGCGCGACACTTCCACGAACGCCATCTGGAGATTCGAAAGCGTATTCCGCAGGACCGTCGACTCTTCGTTCGTGAGATTGCCGCGCGTCTTCTCCTGAATCATCCCGAGCTGATCGATGAACATCTTGGCCAGTTCCAGGTTCACTTCGCCCTGCCCGGTCTGCGGGTTCGGAATCTGACCCAGAAAAAGCGCGGCGTTTTGCGCCTGCATCATGACGAATTCGATGAAGCGCTGCGAGAGCTCTCCTGTTTGCGTGTTCGTTTGGACTTCAGCCATAAACTACTTTCCTTTCGGCGCGGGTTTGTCCGGCGGCCGCACGGTCGCGAGCACGTACGGTTGTTTTTGAAAATATTTCATCGCGACACGCTTCACGTCTTCGAGCGTCACCGCCTCCACTTCGCGCTCGACGGTTTTGTAATGCGCAAAGCCGAGCCCGTAGAGTTCATCGAGCGCGGCCATGTAGCCGAAGGAATCGTTGCTTTGATTCGCGATCTGCTGTTGCCCGAGCAATTTCTTCTTCGCGCGCGTCAGCTCGTCTTTCGTCAGGCCGTCCGCGGCGAGTTTGTGAATTTCATCGAGCAGCGCCGTCTTCACCTGCTCGATTTTTTGCGGATCGGTCCCGAGATAAAAAAGGAAAAGTCCGGGCACGAGACCCTGCATCTGGCTGGCCCCGACAAAATAGGCCAGACCCATCTCCTCCCGGATGCGCACGAAAAAACGCGAGCCGAGATCGCTGCTGGCTTCATCGAGCAACTCGAGCGCGTGCCGATCCGGACTGAACATATCCGCGCCGCGATAGCCCACCATGATTACGCCCTGCGCCTTGTCCTTCAAACTTTCCACCGGGATCGTCTTCGTCAGCGCCGACGGCTTCGGCGGATCGGTCAGCGCGAGCGTGCCCGGATTCATTCCGGCGAGCGCTTGCTCGAAAATTTCCTTCACTTCCGCCGCCTTCACGTTTCCGAAAACGGAAATCACGCCGTTCTTCGCCACGAGATAACGATCGCGAAAGTCGAGCAGATCCTTCTGAGTCAGCTTCGCGACAGAATCGACCGAGCCTTTGCCGCGGAGCGCGTAAGGATGCTCGGGGAAAAGTGCCTCGCGCAAAATATTGCGCGCCACCGTCGTCAATTGCTCTTCGTCTTCCTTGATTCCGGCGAGCTGCACTTCCTTTTCCCGCGCGACCGCCTTCTCCGGCATCGTCGCGTTGAGCAGGACATCGGAGAGCACCTCGGCGCCGAGCTCCAAATCCGGCTGAGTGACATCGAGCGAAACGCTGAAACTGTTGTTCCCCGCATCGCTCGCGATGCTGCCGCCCACGGCTTCGACCGTGTCGGCAATCTGTTCGGCGGTGCGCGTCTCCGTTCCCTTCAACAGCACTTTCGCCATCAGCCGGGTGATGCCGTTGGTTTGCGGCGTTTCCGCCAACAACCCGCCGCGGAACACAGCCACCATCGAAACGAGCGGCAGCCGCGGATCTTCGCGAACCAGGAGCCGCATTCCATTCGACAGTTCGATCTTTTGAATCTCGCCGGCCGCGATCGTCTTGGCGGATTCGGTCTTCGCCGCGAGCGCTCCCTTCGGATTCAAGGAGACAATGGTCAGATTATCGTCCGTGAGATATTTGACCGCGACGCGGCGAATGTCGTCCTCCGTAATTTTTTGGACAGCCGCGAGATAGTCGCGGGTGAAATTGAGATTGCGCGTGAGGAACCAATTCGAGCCGAGGTCCGAAGCCTGGCCGCGCATTGTCGTGAGCGAGGCGAGATGATGGCTCAATGAAATCTTCTTCGCCTTCGCCAGTTCGTCGGCGCTCACGCCTTCACGTTTGATCTCGTCGAGAATTTTCAAGACGAGATCCTCGGTCGCGTCGCGTTTGGCCGGATCGACGGTCGCGTCGATCCCGAGCAAGCCGGGATCGCCCGGCGTGTAAGAAAACGCCGAGATCCCGTAGGCAAGACCAGCTTCCTCGCGCACGCGCCGGTAGAGCCGCGAGCTGCGCCCGTCTCCGAGAATCGTGGAGAGAAGATCAATCGCCGGAACGTCCGGATGCGTGATCTCCGGAATATGCCAGGCAAGCGAGAGGCGGGTCAGCTCCGTCGCGAATTCCTCGTGAACGATACGGCGACCGAGCTGCAGCGGCTCGCTCGGAATGTAAACCGGCTGGAGCGACCGGGCCGGATGGTCCTTGAAGGAATCGCCCAGTTGCCGATAGACCGCTTCCGCGTCGACATCGCCCACGATGACGAACGTGAGATTATTCGGCACGTAACGCGCCTTGTAATATTGCATCACCTGATCGCGGGTGAGTTGGTTGTAGACATCGATCTGGCCAATCACGGGCAGCCGATAGGGATGGCGCTGAAACGCGGTCGCGAAAAGTAATTGCCCCGCCATCCGGTCGGGATCGTCCATGCCCATGGCAAATTCGCGCCGGATCACTTCCTGTTCCCTCGCGTATTCCTCGGCCGGCAGCGTCGAGTTCATCACCGCATCGGAAAGGATGTCGAGCGCGACGTTCGTGCCGGCTTTCGGCACATCGATCCAGTAAACGGTCCGGTCGAACGACGTGTAGGCGTTGATGTAACCGCCCACGTCCTGGATCGTTTGCGCGATCTGATTCGTCGTGCGCGTTTTCGTTCCCTTGAAAAGCATGTGCTCGAGGATGTGCGACAAGCCCGCGCCGAGATGCTCGTTCTCATCGACGCTACCAGTGCCGCACCACGCCTGCGCACTTACGACCGGCGCGCTCCGGTCCTCCTGCACGACGATCGTGAGGCCGTTGGGCAGAACGCGTTTCTGCGCGGAGCTGGGCGGGAACGTGATGACCGCGCTGTTGTCGACCGGCGCGGCTTTAAGATGGGCAGAGAACATAGCGGCGAGCAGCGGCGCCATGGGAGGCGCGGCTCGGTTCAGGAAAGTTTCGGGGCGGGTGCTGGCAACGCATTGGGTGCATCGAGACGAGCGCGCTTCTCCGGCGCGAACGGTTTCACAAAAGCTTCCTGGAAATCGAAGACGTTCTTGAAATCATCGATCGAATCTTCCTCCGTCTTCCCGAAAATGCCGGCGCCGATCAGATTGAAAACCATGTTGCCGACATCTTCGCACGAGCGGACTCCCCAGTACGACAAAACCGTCACGACCATCGGGCCGAATTCTTTCAGCGCGTATTGCCGCACGCCTTCGAGAAGTTCGGGGCCCGCGACGTGGCGGACGGAGGCACCTTTGGTTTTCTTCTGTTGTTTCGTCGTGTAATCGAGGGCATCGCGCAAAAAAACGTAAGCATCCCGGTGATAGCGCGGGTCGCTGGCCACGATCGAATCGAGAGCTTCGGCAAATCCTATTTTCTGCATGATGAACCGCCCATTTCGTGAGCGCCGCCTATGATAAGCACCATCGCCCGCGCGAGCAACTGTTGGCTAATAGATCCTTATGTTTGATGCTCCACTACATGCTGAAACGCGAAGGCTTCTTCTCGCTGACGTAGGAGTTGCGATTACGTGTCGCGTGGACAACTTGATGGGTGGCCGACGTTTTCTCACGAAGCCATCGTTCTTACATAATGTCACGGATCCGCTCGTCCGGAAATCTCAGAACCGAACTCAAGATGTTGGCGCTTCTGCGAGCTTCCGGCATGAAGGGCTGGCGTCGCAATTACCCTCTATTTGGGAATCCAGATTTTGTTTTTCCGAACGCGCGCCTCGTGATTTTTGTCGATGGGTGTTTCTGGCACGGATGCACCCGCTGCAAAAGAATTCCGAAAACAAACTCCACGTTCTGGAATGCCAAAATCCGTCGAAACCGAAACCGCGACCGCCGAAACACCGCAATCTTGCGTGCTTCTGGATGGATTGTGCTCCGAATCTGGCAACACAGCCTTTCGCGACCGCAGCCCTTTTTGTCGAAATTGCGAAAACATCTCGGGCGCTAGCGGCACCCGCACTGGTTCAAACGTTGATCGGTCATCGCTTTGTTATCCGAATGCGGCGCTTTGCGGGTGTTCTCGAGCGGGGTTTCCCGCGCATGAGCGCGTCTTTGAATTCTTTGACCCAACGATCTTCGGGCAACCGTTCGACTAGGCGGAGCAGCCACTCTACTTGCTCCAACCGCGTGCGAGCGTTCAACCATTTCGACAATGTCGCTGGCCTAACACGCAGATAGTCGGCGATCTCCTTTCCCGCTACCCGCCGACCTTCGTGAGCATGGATGTTCGCGACAAGGGCGTTGATCAAATGATGACTTCGATCCCAAGACATACCTGCTCACCATGAAGATAATATTTCTATAAGCGCAATTTCTATGCTATATAGGCAATTAATTGCGTATATGGTAACTGACTTGCTACCCCAGATCAAGAACTCCTTAGAAAGGAGCGCGCCGTGGCGGCCGCGGGTGATCGATCTATTTTCGGGGGCCGGCCTATTTGCTCACGCGTTCGAACAGGAGGGATTCGACATCATCCACGCAGTCGAAGAGGACCCAGTCGCCGCGGCCACTCACGTAAATAACCTGCGATCTAGGATTGACGTTATGGATGTGCGGCGGGCGGTGCCGGCACAGGAATGCGATGTCCTAATTTCGGGCCCACCCTGCCAAGGTTTTTCGACGCTCGGGCGCCGTGATCAAGCCGATCCTCGAAACACATTGTGTTTGGAAGTCGCTCGCTGGGCTCGAAGTGCTAAGCCGCTCGTCATCGTGGTCGAGAATGTTGTTGCATTTCTTGACTCGCCTCAGTGGGACACACTTTATCGCCGATTAAGGAAACTGGGTTACGACGTTAGGCCATTCGTTCTCAATGCGGTGGATTTTGGCGTCGCTCAATTGCGGCTAAGATCATTCACGATCGCAACGCGAATAGGCTTTCCCGTAATTCGTTCCTCTAGGAAAAACGTTCCGACCACAGTGCGCGATTGTTTCTCGGGATTGCCGCGAAGACCGGACGGCAAGAATCACCATTATTCAGCAACGCCATCCGAACTCGCCCTCGCAAGAATGCTCGTTATTCCACGCGGCGGCGATAAGCGTGATATCATGGCAAACGCTCCGCAGCTCGCACCGCCATCATGGTGGAAAACACCTGGTGAGGTCACTGATATTTGGGGGCGTATGCAATGGGATGCCCCATGCAACACTCTTCGAACAGAATTTCTCAACCCGTCAAAGGGCCGTTACATACATCCGCAACAGAATCGCGTAATCTCACTCCGAGAGGGTGCGCGGTTGCAAAGCATCCAAGACAGTTGGCGGTTTTGCGGAACGCCGTATCAGATCGCACGACAAATCGGAAATAGCGTTCCACCTTTGCTGGGTCGCGCAGTTGCCAAGGCTATAAAGAAGCTACTCCTACCTTAGTTGTTTTTGTCTATTCGCTTCGCAGCACGATTATAAATATCTCGCAGTTCATGGTGAGCTTCACGCGTCTGATCGAGTATCTCCCCAATATCGTACACCTTCCATCCTGCCCGAGGATTGCTCTTAATCTCATAACGAAGGGCAGCGACCTTCTCGTTCCGAGAACTCGGATCTGCCTTGCTTCCAATCAAGAAACCATCGACTTGCGTGTCTTGGTTGGGCGGATGTTCTTTCATCCATCCTTCCGCGCGATCAATATAGCCCTTTAACTGCGTCAAATGGTCGTTGTGCAGGGGCGTATTGGGTGCTTTCAACTCAACAATTACCATTCGCTTCAAGCTGCGATTGCCAAGTAGAAAGACCAAATCTGGACGCTTGTTCTTACTGAAAGCTGCTGTTTCATCGTCGCTCGTGGGCGAATACTTAGGCGGAGGATGTCGGTCAATTTGGAGATATTTGGCGAGCCGCTCTTGCATTTCATTCTCTGTTGCGTCGGATGTTAAGAACTGGGTGAACATTGGATTAATCAGCCACGGATTTTTCTTAAACAGCAGATGCAACTGCTTTTCATTTTTACCGGCCTTGAATTCGACACTACGGTAAATTTTTCCGAGCGCGTCGATCGCGTCGAGGCGGCTGTGAATGAAAATCATGAACTCATCAAATTCCTCGGCTGTTAGGCGCGTAATCGTCTTAATTAGCTCCTGAAAGTTCGGAATGTTTGCTGCCGCCAAATCTGAAATGGCACTGAAGAGCGCGCCATGTCCAAGGCCCTTCACAACTTGAGGGAGAGCCTTCTTGTAAAATAAGTCGTTAAGGTTTTCCGCCTTACTTTGAGCGAGCGCAGCTGCTATTTTAAAGGCCGTGGATTTTCGTTGCGGTGGCAGTTTCGCGTCGGCGATGGTCTTCTTTGTAAACGGGTCTTCTTTGATCTTTGCTCTGATCTTTTTTTCGCCCATATCGGCACGCGCTTTGAGCGCTTTGATCATTTCGGTCGTCAAGAATTCTCGAATCGGGGTAAGCAGTGGAGTCTCCCATCGGAGGCTTTGACGATCGGTCGCAATATAATCGACCGGCTGGTCGTCAATAAAATCCGCAACCATCACTCCGTCCATGTAACTGAGGTATTGAAAGCCATGAACACCTGTTTTGAGTTCAAACGTATCGGGTGCAGAGGCCAGGCGATTGTGCGCGTAAACGCGAATGCCCCGTTTCACACTAGGCAGATGCTGACCGGGCTCGGTAAATCGTATTCGGTACGAGAATACGCGGTTCTCCCCTTCAATCATTTGTGTGTGCCTCACCAGTGTAGCGTTGTTTTTTGGCGTCACGGTCGGATAGGAGAAAAAAAACTTCGGCGTAATGGGCTTAAGGACCGTGCGATTCAGGTGAATCGCAAACTCCTCTGGCTTGATGAAGGCGAAGTGGTCAAGCAGCGTATCGATCGCGTCTTGCTTGCTACCTCGCACTGAATCGTGAACGAGAAGCGAAAGCAGGATTCTTGTTCCTTGCTTCTTAAAGCCCGCACCATTCTCCAACGTCACGGCTGGCACCCGCACTTCGTCGGACACCCTCTTGGCGACTAATTTCGGAAAATCGAGTACAATTTTCGTGGCGTGAGATTCGCCTTTCTTTCTAGAAATGATCTCGACTTTGTGGGCAACGCCGAAACCCGCCAATTTACCGAGCCCCTTGCGTCCCATCAGGATCCGTTTCCCCTCTGAACGGACGCGGTTTTCCTCCTCTCGCCGTCTCCGTCCAACTATGAGAAATTTTTCCTCCAAATCGGATCGACTCATTCCATGCCCATCGTCTTCCACTTCGATTCGAATATCCGGCGGCAATGTTCGTTTCGACAAAGGGATTAGCGGGTTCGCCTTGTTTGTTTTGTCTATCTCAAATTGGTTTTGGAGAATACTTCGCGCTTTATCAATGGCATCGCTGTCCATTTTGATTTTTGCGAATGTCGCATCCGCGTCGTAGGCATTCGCTACGAACTCGACGAGCACGCGGCTAAGTGTCGTATAAAGATTTACACCCAAATCTTCTACGACGTGGGGGGAAACTTTGAACTTAAGAGTCTCTTCTTGCATCGAGCCGTGGGGAAACGTTGAAGCTCAAGAGATGCGAGGATTGCAAATGAAAGTCAAGCTGTGATCAGATTCGGCACAGATTCAGTGCGGGGTTCTGCGACCGGATCCCGATTCCTGATTGCTGGGTACGAGTTCTCGAAGCACGGTTCGGAGTTGAGATAGCTACGCATCGCCCCAGATCGCGAACTCGCCGCCGCCGGGAGCTTCGAAGTGGAAGCGGCGGCCGCCGGGGAATTCGAAAATTTCGCGGGTGATTTTGCCGCCGAGACGCGTGACTTCGGAGCAGGTCTTCTCGAGTTCCGGATGATGGAACACAACGAGCGGAGCGCCGGCATCGACGCTGCTCGTCTTTTCTGACGCAAAGAAGCCGCCGGCCATGCGGCCGTCATCGAACGCGCAATAATCGGGGCCGTAATCCTGGAAGGACCATCCGAAAAGGTTCGTGAAGAACTTCTTGGTGGCAGCGAGATCTTTCGAAGGCATCTCGATGTAGTCGATCGTTTTGGGAATCGATTTGTGCATGGCGGTTTAATCCTGAAACTGGCTTTCGAGCGCGTCGAGGTAAACGGAAATCGGATCGCGCCGGGTTTGTTCGGGGTGAGCCGCCAGCTCGGCGGCTTTCATGTAATCGGCGAACGCGCCGCTCGGGCCGCGCGAGTTCGTGGCCTCGAACCAATTCATGTAATCCTCGATCTTTTCCATCTGAGCGATGAGGCGCTGGCGCACTGTTCGCACTCGCGCGAGCCGATCCGTGAGACCATTCGTTTTGACGCGGGCAAGCCGTGTGGTGATTTCCGCGTATTCGAGAACGATGGGCCGAAAAATCGGATTCGCGCGAAGGGCGAGAGCACTCAAAGCCCGTCGCGCCTGGGCGAGCGCGACGAAGGCGGAGGCGTTGCGCGGAAATTTTTGGAATTCATCGAGCGAGTAATTCTTTTCCGCATCGGCATCGGAAATTTTGAGACGCAGAATTTCCTCCAGCATCCGGTCCGTCTCGACGGCGCCCAGCAATTGATAGGGCTGGCCGCTCGAGAGATGCACGATTTGCGAGGTCCATGCTTTCTCGTCGCTGCCCAGCTCTGGAAAATGCGAACGGAGATCCGCCACCGGATCGTTCGACGCGGAGGGAAGATCCACGATGAAACTCCCGAGGCGATGCCGGCCGTCCCGCGCATGCAGAAGAAGATCGACGAGCGCAAACGAATAAGCGCGATAAAGGGAACGGCCCGGCGCGTCGAGCAACTCGGGCCGCTGCCGCAAGATTTCTTCGAGTGAAAGAATTTTTTGTGCGGCCACCGGCGCGGCCAGGAGATCGGTCAAGGCGGCGCGGGGCTCGAGCTCCGATTGTTGCGCGAGCAAACCATCGAGAATCCAATCGGGCGGCGAAACGTAGGCGGTTCCGGCCGGCACCTTCGGTTCGAGGCGATAGGTTTCTTCCAGCAGGATGGCGCGAAGCAGATCGCGTCGGACTTGGGAAGGGTTGAGATCGGCGGCGAGCACCAGATCGAGCTGGAGTTTCAAGCCAAAGCCGCTCTGGCTGAAGTTCAACGCGGTCCGGGGCGTTTCCGGCAGATTCGCTTGCGGATATTGAACGTTGATCACGATCGACGTCGTCCAGTCGTCACGCTGATCGAGGAGCAGAAGCAGGTCGTGTTTGGTTTGCTCGGCCAGCTCGCAGATGGCGCCGCGCACCCGAAGCTCGCTGCCGTAGACGATGAATTGGCGAGACGTGCTCACACTTCGTTCGGCACGCGCGGCCTGGCTTGAAGACGCGAAGGCCAGCAACAAGCCGAGGACAACGAAAGGGACGCGGGAGTCGGAGATCATTCGGCGGAGGCGCGAGAGAATCCCAAAAACACACGCCGAAGGCGAGCCGGAAACCACGGAAATATTTTCCCTGCCCGAGCGAAACTTTTGCCGGCTAGCGGTGTCTAACTAATAACGAACGAATCGATCGGCAAGTATTGGCGGCGATGGTCTCGACTGACGACCAGCAATTTCTTGGGTGGCGGTCGGCGGGCTCGCGGCGAAAGTCGCGACCCGTCGGCCGTCTTTTTTTCTACTGCTTCGGACTCAAGACCACCGCTTGCGGATGAAATTCGATCGCGCCCATCTTCGAGGTCGATTTCTTTTCGCGCTCCAGCGCCGTCCACAAATCGCTAAAGATGAGGTCGCCGTATTTCATCAGCGCAGGATGAATCGGGAGGCGCCCGATGCTTCCGCCGTTATTTGAGGCAACGACCTTTCCGTCCTGGAGTGTCACTTTGCTGGAGGTCGCGGTGAAAATCGAATAGCCATAGAGCGATCGCTCGGCCGTGATCCGGCAAACGCCTTCGTCGAAATTCACGATAGCCCGCTCAAATTGGAGCAGCTTGCTCAAAGCGGTCTGTTTGCTTTTCAAGGCGTTGCCCAGGTAGGCATTGACCTGCGCTTCCGTGTAGCGCAACGGCGTGACGCTGTGGTTCATCGAGGCATTCTCGAGCTCGAGGTTGATCTGCGGCGGAAAATCGACGCTCTTCACGCGCGGCGGCACATCCGGCGGCAAGAGCATTTGAACGAGCGCGGCCAGCGCGCACGAGCCCAGGATGAGCTTGCTCACCTTGAAAAACATCATGCGAATCTTGACGCGCTGCGGATCGAGCATCGATCGCAGCCGCCGCTGCGTGTCCTCCGGCTCCTCGCCTTTCGGCACGACTTTCGCCAGCGCCGAGCGATCGAGGCGCGCGCCACAATCGTGACAATAAATCCGCTCGGGCTCGTTTTCGCGCCGGCATTCCGGACAAATTAATTTTATCATTCGACAGATTGCTTTTTCGGTTTGGATTCCGAGGACTTGGAAGCGGGCGCTGGTTTTGCGCTGCCTTCTTTCGCCGCGGAAGATTTTTCTCCGGTGGCGGCCGGCGCAGCGGGCGCATCTTTCTTTGCCCCTTCCTTGTAAGAATTGCTCCGGTAATCGGTGGTGTAAAAGCCCGAGCCCTTGAAGATCAAGCCTGCGCCGGTGCCGAGAAGACGTTTCACTTTCCCGTGTCCCCATTTCTTTTGCCGGCAAAGTTCTTTCGGACACTCACGGAGGGGTTCATCGCGCATCGATTGGTAAGTGTCGAAGTTTTTCCCGCACTTCTCGCATGAGTATTCGTAAGTGGGCATGGAATGCGTCCGGCAGGCGGCGAACGGTCGCAATTCTCCGTCAAAAAGAGCAGAATACAAGCCAGCACGCTGCCCCGTCACCTTGACTTTCAAGGGCGCGAGAGTTAGAGGCGACGTTCGAAATTCCGCTTTATGTCTCATCCATTTTTCCGCTTCGCACTGCTCGTCTCGACCGGTTCGCTTGCTCTCCTGTTGGGCGCTTGCGAGGAGACGGGCCCCGCCCAATCGCAGTACATGGGCGGCGTTTACGGGAATAATCCGGTCTCTACCTCCGCTCCACGGGACAGCGTTTCTTATTGGGACGGCGACGGCGTTTCCGGCAAGCCTTCCGTCAAAATCAAGCTGGCCGAACAGCGCGCGTATTTTTACAAAGGCGGGCAATTGGTCGGCATCTCGCAGCTCTCGACCGGCCGCGAAGGCTTGGGCACGCCAAGCGGTTCCTATTCCATCATCCAAAAGGATGTCGCGCACGTCTCCAGCCAATTCGGCGACTACGTTGATTCCGCCGACAATGTCGTCGTGCCGAATGTCGACGTGGGAAAAGATCCGAAGCCGCCGGGGACCCATTTCAAAGGCGCGCCGATGCCGTATTTCATGCGCATCGTGGGTGGCATCGGAATGCACGCGGGGTATCTGCCGGGTTATCCCGCTTCCCATGGATGCATTCGCATGCCGGAATTCATGGCGGAAAACTTCTTTAAGTCCGTCTCCACTGGCACGCCCGTCAGCATCAGTCATTAGACGTCGGGAAAATCCCGCGGCTCCCTGCTTGCACTTCGCCGGTCCCGGCGACATGATCGTGGTTTCGCTCTCCGCGCCATGATCATCATCACTCAACCGAACGCCACGGAAGAACAGATCGAACGTGTCGTCGAGCGGGTGCGCGAGTTCGGCCTCGAGGCGCACGTCAGCCGGGGCGCGTCCCGCGTCATCATCGGAGTAGTGGGCGCGGACGATTCCTTCCGCGAAAAACCTTTCGCCGCCATGCCGGGAGTCGAGGCGATCGTTCCAGTCCTCAAACCGTACAAGCTCGCCTCCTACGAATCTCGGGGCGCAGCGTCCACGGTGGAAATTTGCGGCGTCAGCATCGGCGGAGATTCCGCCGTGGCGCTGATCTGCGGTCCGTGTTCGGTCGAAAGCCGCGAGCAACTCCTGTCCATCGCACGGATCGTCAAGGATGCCGGCGCGAGAATTCTGCGCGGCGGCGCGTTCAAGCCGCGGACTTCGCCCTACAGCTTTCAAGGTTTGCGCGAAGACGGCCTCCGCTTCCTCGCCGACGCACGGAACGAGACCGGCCTGCCGGTTATCACCGAGATCATGGACGCGCGCGATCTGCCGATCGTCGAGCGCTACGCGGATTGCCTCCAGATCGGCGCGCGCAACATGCAAAATTTTTCGCTTCTGAAGGAAGTCGGACGCAGTCATCTGCCGGTTTTGCTCAAGCGCGGCTTTAGCGCCACGATCAACGAGTTCATCATGAGCGCCGAATACATTCTGAGTGAAGGCAACATGAACGTGCTGCTCTGCGAGCGCGGCATCCGGACTTTCGAGACGGCCACGCGTTATACACTCGACTTGAACGCGGTCCCGATTTTGAAAGCGAAAACGCATTTGCCCGTCGTGGTCGACCCGACTCACGGCGTGGGACTCCGCGCGTTCATTCCGCAAATGTCGCTCGCAGCGGTCGCCGCCGGCGCGGACGCCATCATGATGGAGGTGCACGATTCTCCCGATGTGGCCAAGAGCGATGGCGAACAGGCGCTCACCCCCGACATGCTGCACAAGCTCGTGCCTCGTTTGCGTGCCGTGGCCAATGCCGTTGGCCGGGATTTGTAGCGCGCGGTTGCTTACGATGTCATCCCGAGCCGCGAGAGACGGCGAGGGACCTCGCAGTTGCAATGCAGATTTGCTTGCACCTTGTCGCGCCGAAAATGTGCTCGACCGGTGTTTCGCGGAAGCGGCCACGTGAGTTGTTGTGAGGTCCCTCGGCGTCGGCGCGCCTCGGGATGACACGGTAATCGGCCACAAGCATTGAAGTTCGGCGCGATCCGGCGAAACATGGCCGGTGGAAGATTCAGCCAGCGATTCGCTGCCCGCAGTTGTAGCGGCAGCGGAACCCATCTCGCAAAAACTGCGCGCGATCGAAAAGGGCGTGCGGCCGGTCGCATTTTCGCATGTGACCGAACCGGCGCAGGCTTTTCTTGTCGCGGCAATCGCCGGCCAGATTCGCAAAACTTTCTGGGTCGTATGTCCGAATGTCCGGTCGCAGGAACTGCTTTACGAAAGTCTGCTCAACTGGATGCCAAACGCGCTCTTCCTGCCGGAGGCGGAGTTCGCGGCCGTCGAAAATATTCTGCCCGATCCGGAGCTCGCGGCCGAACGGCTCGCGCTCCTGAACCGGGTCCAGCGCGAGAAAGGCCCGCACCTCATCATCGCGACGCGCGCCGCGCTCGACCAGGCGGCGCCCGAGCCGGCTGCGTTGCGCTCGGCGGCGATGGCACTGCGCCGTGGTGCGAACGAACCCATGGAACACACCATCGAAACGCTCGTGACCGCCGGCTATGAGCGCGTCGCGCAGGTCACAACGCGCGGCCAGTTCGCCGTGCGCGGTGGAATTCTCGATTTGTTTTCCTGGCAGGCCGTCCGCCCCGTGCGCGCGGAGTTCTTCGGTGACGACATCGAATCGCTCCGCGAGTTCGACGTCGATACGCAAACATCGGTGCGGAATTTGCAGAGCGTCGAAATCCTGCTCGCCGCCGCGGAAGAACAAACGGGAACCGTCCGCGATTACGTCGCGCCCGATCACCTGCGCGTCGCGATTGAACCCGAGGAGCGCGACGCCGCCGATGTTTTGCTCGGCGAAGGCTGGCTCGGCGGCGATGAACCCGAGGATTTCGGCGGCGCGTTCGACAACTGCGACATCGGAGATTTTGCCGTCGGCGACTTCATGTTGGTCGAGGCCAAACGCGCGCAGTTCTCCGCGCGTTTGCGGGATTGGCGCGCGGGGGCATTTCGCATCGTCATTTATTTCCAGACGGAGGGCGAAATCGAACGCTTCCGCGAAATTATGGGAGAGGCTGATCTGGAAGGGATCGAACTTCTCGAGGGTACCCTTCCGCGCGGTTTCGTTTTTCCGGATGGAAAGCTCGTCGTCCTTTCCGCCGCGGAGCTGTTCGGCCGATATCCGGCGCACGGCCGGCGGCGCTTGCAACGCGCGGAGAAGCTCAGCCGCAACCGCGCCCAAATCGACTTCAGCGAACTCAATGAAGGCGACCTCGTCATTCATCTCGAACATGGCGTCGGCCGTTTTCTTCAGCTCGCACGCGTGCCTTCGCCGAACGGCGAGATGCAGGAAGCGCTCGTGCTCGAATTCGCGAACGACTCGCGGCTCTACGTTCCGCTCGAACAGGCCTATCTCGTTTCGCGCTATGTCGGCGTCGGGAAAAAATCGCCGCCGCTCAGTTCGCTCGCGGACGCAAAATGGGCGCGCGCGAAAAAAAACGCGGTGGCCTCGATTTTTGATTACGCCGGCAAGATGCTGGCCGTCCAGGCCGAACGCGAGACCCAGCTCGGCCACGCCTTTGGCCCCGACACAAAATGGCAAAGCGAGTTCGAGCATTCGTTTCCTTTTCGCGAAACGCCCGACCAGCTCACCGCCATCGCCGCGACCAAGCGCGACATGGAGCTGCCGCGCTCGATGGACCGGCTGATTTGCGGCGACGTCGGCTTCGGCAAAACGGAAGTTGCCATTCGCGCCGCCTTCAAAGCCGTCATGGAAGGAAAACAGGTGGCCGTCCTCGCCCCGACGACGGTCCTCGCGCAGCAGCATTTCGAAACGTTCCGGCAGCGCATGCTCGATTACCCGGTCCGGATCGAGATGCTCAGCCGCTTCCGTTCGCATGCCGAGCAGCGCAAAGTCATCCAACTCCTGCGCGACGGCGGCGTCGACATCGTCATCGGCACGCATCGGCTCATTTCCGGCGACGTCATTTTCAAGGACCTCGGCCTGGTCGTGATCGACGAAGAGCAGCGCTTCGGCGTCCTGCACAAAGAAAAGTTCAAGGAACTTTTCAAGCTCGTGGATGTGCTCACGCTCTCGGCCACGCCCATCCCGCGCACGCTTTATCTCTCGCTCGTGGGCGTGAAAGACATGTCCACGATCGAGACGCCGCCGCTCAATCGCCTGCCCGTTGAGACCGTCGTGTGCGGTTACGATGAGCGGATCATTCGCGACGCCATCAACCGCGAGCTCGAGCGGCAGGGCCAGGTTTATTTCTTGCACAATCGGGTCCAGTCGATTGAGAAAGTGCGGGACCGGATCGTCGAGCTTTGTCCGCAGGCGCGGGTCGAGTTTGGCCATGGCCAGATGGATTCGGACGAACTGGAATCCGTCATGGCGCGTTTCGTCGCGGGAAAAATCGACGTCCTCGTTTGCACCACCATCATCGAGAGCGGCCTCGATATTCCGAACGCGAACACCATCGTCATCGACCGCGCGGACCGGTTCGGCCTCGCGGATCTTTACCAGTTGCGCGGGCGCGTGGGACGCGCGGAGCACAAAGCTTACGCGTATCTGCTTCTTCCGCGCGAGATGATGACGGTGGGCGCCGCGCGGAAACGGATCAACGCGATCAAACAATACAGCTCGTTAGGCGCCGGTTTCCGCATCGCCATGCGCGATCTCGAAATCCGCGGCGCCGGCAGCATCCTCGGCACCGCCCAAAGCGGGCACATTATGGCGGTCGGGTTCGATCTCTATTGTCAATTACTGCGCCAGGCCGTCGCCCAATTGAAGGGAGAAAAATCGCGGACCCGCCTCGAAGTTGAAGTCCGGCTCGATTTCGTCGCGACCAATGAAGCGGAGTTCGTGCAACGCGGCCCCGAGGCGCGGGTGCCCGCGTTCATTCCGACGAATTACATCGCCGATCCCGCGCTACGCATCCAGGCCTACCGGCATCTGGCGGAAATTACGACGCGCGAGCAGTGGGACCGGCTCCGGAAAGATTGGCGCGATCGGTTCGGAAAGTTTCCTCCGGCGGTTGACAATTTGCTCACTCTCACCGAAGTCAAGCTCGCCGCGGCCAAGGCCGGCGTCACCCGAGTGGAGGTGCGCGAGGAAAAGCTGATGCTTACGCGGCGCGGCGATTTTATACTTGTGGGAGGAAAATTCCCTCGCATAAGTACTGGTAGAATCGATCGCCAGCTCGCGGAGGTTTTGGAATTGATCAAGAAAATCTAAATCGCATGGGTCGTCGCTTATTCATCTCATTGCTCGCGGCGTCCGTGCTGCCGTTTTCGCCCCTCTGCCAGGGCGCGCTCGCCGAGGAGAGCCGGGTCATCGACGGAATCGCGGCGATCGTAAACGGAGACGTGATTACCTACTCACAGGTCCGGGCATTGTCGGCGCCGCGGGAAAGATTGCTGCTCTCGCAATTCAAGGGCGAAGAGCTCGCGAAACAGATCAAGGCGGCTCGCGAGGCCGCGCTGAAGGATTTGATCGACCGCCAATTGATCGTGCAATCGTTCCGCAAGGAAAAGTATGAGATCCCGGAGCATTTCGTGGATGAGCACGTCAGCGATATCATCCGCGACGACTTCGGCGGCGATCGCAACGCCTTTATCAAGACCCTTCAGGCCCAGAATTTTTCGCTGACTGAATTCAAGAAGATGGAGATGGAGAAGATCATCGTCCAGGCCATGCGGGGCAAGAACGTGAAAATGAACACGATTATTTCCCCGACGAAAGTGAAGGAGTATTACGACCAGCACCGGTCGGAATTCACGGTGAAGGAACAGGTGAAGCTGCGCATGATCATGATCCCCACCCGCGCGGCGGAGGGAAATTCAGCGGCGCAAAAAGCGATCGCGGAGGAAATTCTCGGCAAGCTCGCGGACGGCGCGCCCTTCGATCGGATGGCGCAAATGTACTCGGAAGACGCGACCCGCGATAGTGGGGGCGATTGGGGCTGGATCGAGCGCAAGACCCTGGCCGCGCCGCTGGAGAAGGTCGCGTTTAATTTGCCGCCGGGACGGGTCAGCCACGTCATCGAGGTGGGGCCAAATTATTACATCCTGAAAGTGGACGAGAAACGCGGCGGAGACACGCCCACGCTCGCAAAGATGCGGCCGGAGATCGAGAAGAAATTGCTCCAGGAAGATTCGCAACGGCAGCAGGAACTCTGGCTGGCCGGCCTGCGACAGAAGGCTTACATCCGCATCTTTTAACGGAGGAGCGCGAGCTTCCAGCTTGCGATTGTGCTAGAACGCAAGCTGGAAGCTCGCGCTATTTTGAAACGCATCGGCATCACCCTTGGCGATCCTGCCGGCATCGGTCCGGAAATCGTCCGCGCCGCGCTCGCTTCGGGACAAATCCCCGATACGGCCGAATACTCAGTGATCGGCCGGCCGGTTAACTGCTCGTTAGGCCAACCGACCTCGGAGACGGCGCGCGCCGCGCTGGAAGCTTTGGAGGAAGGCGTCGCCCGCGCACGGCGCGGTGAAATCGATGGCATCGTGACCGGACCGATCCATAAGGCGCGCATGTATGAAATCGGTTTCAAATTTCCGGGCCAGACCGAGTTCTTTGCGGACCGCTGTGGCGTGCAGAATTTTGCGATGCTTCTCACGGGCGGGCAATTGACCGTGGCGCTCGTCACGACTCACTTGCCGCTCCGTGAAGTCGCTGCCGTTTTGAGCAAGGACGAAATCGTGCGCGTCGGTTTATTGCTCGAGGATTTTCTGCGTCGCCGCCGCATTCAAAGACCGCGGATCGCCGTCGCCGGCTTCAATCCACACGCGGGCGAATCCGGCGCGCTCGGTCGGGAAGAAATTGAAATCATCGCGCCGGCCATCGCGCAGCTTCGAGAAAATTGCGCGTCGCACAGCATCTTTGCCGGACCTTTCTCCCCCGACACCGTGTTTCATCATGCCGCCGATGGCGACTGGGACGCAGTGCTCTGCATGTACCACGATCAAGGCCTCATTCCGCTAAAGCTGCATGCTTTCCATCAAGGCGTGAATGTGACTCTGGGACTTCCGTTCCCGCGGACCAGCCCGGATCACGGCACTGCCTTCGCAATCGCCGGCCAGGACATCGCGCGCCCCGACAGTATGATCGCCGCGATCAATCTCGCGGTGGAACTCGCGCATGCGGCTTCCGCGAAACAAGCATGAGGAACGCGCGCCGTTTTCATTTCGCGCTTCTCTGCCTCGTCGCCGTGGTTTTGGGTTGGTCGGGCTGGCGGCCTTACGATCGTTTTACCTGGTGGCTCGAAGTCGCGCCTGGTCTCGTTGGCATCCTGGTCCTGCTCACGACCTACCGCCGATTTCAATTCACGAGCTTGGTCTACACGCTCATCGCTCTCCACATCTGCGTTCTCTGCGTGGGCGGGCATTACACCTACGCGCGCGTGCCCGCATTCGATTGGCTGCGCCCCATCTTCGGCTGGCAGCGCAACGAGTACGATCGGTTCGGCCATTTTCTCCAGGGATTTGTGCCGGCGATCATCGCGCGCGAGTTGTTCCTTCGTCTCAACATCCTGGCTCAGGAAAAATGGCTTCCGTTTCTTGTTCTTTCGATTTGTCTGGCGATCAGCGCTTCCTACGAATTGCTCGAATGGCTCGCCGCCACGATGAGCGGCACGGCCGCGAACGATTTTATCGGCAGCCAGGGCGATGTCTGGGACACGCAGGCTGACATGCTCATGGCATTGATCGGAGCGGTTTGCGCGCTTGTGTTTTTTTCCCATCTTCACAATCGCGCGCTCCGTAAACTCGAGCGCGTCGAAGGAGCCGCGCCGTGAGGAAATACATCACCGTCTTCAATCTCGGGCTCCAGAACACTTTCGTTTACCGCTGGAATTATTTCCTGCGCGCTGTCTTCGGATTGATTCCGCTCGCGGGCACGGTCTTTCTCTGGCGCGCGGTTTTTCGAGAGCCGGGAGGCGGCATGCACGGCTACGACTACGGCTCGATGATTTATTATTATCTGCTCACGATCATCGTCTCGAACCTCGTCACGCCGACCGAAGACGAATGGCAGATCGCCTCCGACATTCGCGAGGGCCAGATCAATTCCTTCCTGACCAAGCCGGTCAACTACCTCGCGTATCGGTTCAGTATTTTCCTGAGCGGCCGCCTGGTTTTCACCGCGGTGACCGTGCTGCCGGTCGCCGTGATCTTATTTTATTTCCGCGCGTACCTGGCGCTGCCCTCCAGCGTTCTCACCTACGTTTGCGCGCTGCTCTCGCTCGTGATGGCGGCGCTGATGCAATTCTTCATCACCTACAGCCTTGCGATGATGGCCTTCTGGATCCTGGAAATTTCCACGATCGTCTTCATCGTTTACTCGTTCGAATATTTTCTCGGCGGCCAGATGTTTCCGGTCGACATCATGCCCGCGGGGATCCAGGCGGTGATGAAATGGCTGCCGTTTTATTACGAGCTATTTTGCCCGATCGCGATCTTCATGGAACGCCTGCGCGGCGCGGACATGGCGCAGGCGCTGGCCATTCAAGCCGGCTGGGTGTGGTTAACTTGGGCAGCTGCGCGCTTCATGTGGAAGCGCGGGCTCGGGCATTATCAGGCGGTGGGCGGGTGATGCGATACGCACGCGAATACATGTCATCCCGAGCCGCGAAGACGGCGAGGGACCTCCCAATAGCATGGTGCGTCACGACAAAGCAGAAATTGCGATGCGGTCTTTTCGATGTGGCTCTTCCGAAGGCTCAAGGAAGCGCAATTTGCAGTTGCGAGGTCCCTCAGCGTCTGCGCGCTTCGGGATGACAGCGATTGACGCGTCCAAACTATTCGGTCGTGCTCGGCAGCCGCGCTTCCTTCCACGCGCGGAATCCCCCGGCGAGCGACCGCACATTCTCGTAGCCCATTTTTTGCAGGCTCTCCGCGGCGAGCGCGGAGCGGCTCCCGCCACCGCAATAGCAAATGATCGGCTTCTTCAAATCGGGAGCAGCGTCCTCGATTTCCATTTCGATGACGCCACGGCTGAGATGCTTCGCCCCTTCCGCGTGGCCATCTCTCCAATCGTCCTCTTCGCGCACATCGATCAGAATCGCCTCGCCCGCTTCTGCTTGTTTCTTCGCGTCGGCGGCGGAGATCTCCGTGATGTTCTGTTTCGCGGCGGCGACGAGTTTTTGAAAACGATTGGGCTGTTCCATTCTTGAGGGTCGTCCTCAGCAAGCCAAGGTCAACTTTGTTGGACATTCGCGCACCGAAGTCACAAAGATAATGCCGATGAAAATGCGCGTCGCTCTCTGCTCCATCATTTTTCTAGCGCTCCAGTTCGCTGCTTCCTCCGCAGCGCCCGCGACCGGTCTCGGCTGGCAACCGGCGAAAACCTGGCTCTTCGTCGTGGGCGCGTTGAGCTGGAAACACAAAGAAACATTTGGTTCCTTCCCGGTGAAAAATCGCCGCGACGCCGCACTCGTTGATTTCTTCAAGAAAAGCGGAGTGCCGGAAACGCAGATCGCTTATCTGCAAGACAAACAGGCCACGCAACAACACATCGATGCGGCCTTTAAGACGCAGCTGAAAAAGCTGGGGCCGAACGATCTCCTGATCGTCTACTACGCCGGGCACGGCTACGAATCGGAGAAGCGCGACGATGTTTATCTCGCTTCCTACGACGCGGGCGACGACGAGGTGCCCGGCTGGTCGGTCAATTCGATTCCCGACACGATCAAGAACAACAGCAAATGCGCGCGGGTCCTGTGGTTTATTGATTGCTGTTACTCAGGTCAGGCAGCAGTCGCGCTGACGAAACAGAAAGATGGCCCCGCTTACGCCTGCGTGACCGCGTCGGCCGCGAGCGAATCTTCGACCGAGCACTGGACGTTTACCGAAGCACTGCTCGATTCGCTCCGCGGCGCGGCTTACGTCGATCTCAACCACGATGGCGCGATCACGTTGCGGGAATTCGCCGCCCACGTGGAAGCCGACATGAGCCAGGCGGAAGAACAGCTCTCCACTTTCGCGACGACGAAAGGGTTCGACGAAGAAATGATTTTGGCGCACGCGAAGCCGCTCGCTCATCCGCGAATCGGCGAGCGCGCCAAGGCCAAGGACCAACACGGCGATTGGTACACGTGCCGGATCGTGGAAGCGCGCGACGACAAATTCAAAATCCACTTCATTGGTTACGAAGAGGACGAAGATGCGTGGGTCGCGCCGGAGGACTTGAAACCGATCAAGCCAACGCAGTACGCCGCCGGCTCGGAGGTGGAAGTCGTCTGGAAGAAGCGTTGGTATCCCGCCACGGTCTTGCAAGCGAAGGCCGGAATTCATCTCATCCACTACACCGATTACGACTCGAAATGGGACGAGTGGGTCCCCTCGAAGCGCATCCGCATTCCGAGGTCGTAGTCATCCCGAGCGTAGTCGAGGGATCCCGCGAACTAACCTTAAAGCTTACAATTCGGGATCCCTCGACTGCGTTCGGGATGACTATTCGTAGCGCAACGCGTCAATCGGATCGAGTCGTGAAGCTTCCCGCGCCGGATAGAACCCGAAGAAGATGCCGACGGCCGCGCTGACGAGAAATGCGATCAGCATCCAGAGTGGAGAAATGACGGTCGGCCAGTTTTTGACCATCGAGATGACTTTCGAGGCAACGATACCGGCCACAATGCCGATGACGCCGCCCATGGCGCTCAAGACGACGGCTTCAATGAGGAATTGAGTGAGAATGTCTCGGCCATGCGCGCCGACGGCCAGGCGAACCCCAATCTCGCGGGTGCGCTCCGTAACGCTGACGAGCATGATATTCATGATGCCGATGCCGCCGACGACGAGCGAAACGCAAGCGACGGCAAAGAGAAGACCAGTCATGACGTCGGCAGTAGCGTTGGCGGTGTCGGCGACTTCTTGCTGGTTGCGCACGGTGAAATCGTCATCGCGACCGGAACGGATATTGTGACGCTGGCGAAGGAGGGACACGATCTGTTGCTGCGCGGACTCGATTTGATCCTCGGAGGCGATCTGGACGTTGATGTTGCGCAAGGTGGTGCCGCCGGCGACGCGTTTCATCGCGCTGGTAAAGGGCATGATGACGACGTCGTCCTGGTCGGTGCCCTGAAGGCTGAATCCTTTCTGCGTCAGCACGCCGGTGACGACGAATGGGACGCCCTTGATACGAAGAACCTGGCCGACAGGATCTTCGTCGCCGTAGATGTTGTAGGCGGTGGTGTGTCCAATGACGCAGACCTTGTTCGCGCTACGCACGTCCTGTGATGAATAAGACGCGCCATCGGCGAGGGGCCATTGCCGGATGTCGAAGTATTCGGCGGATTCACCGAGAATACGCGTGAACCAGTTTTGATTTCCCGCGGCGACCTGCGCAGTCGAGGCAACTTCTTCGCTGACGGCGGCGACACCCGGGACTTCACGGCGGATTGCCTCGGCGTCTTCGATCTTCAAAGTGCCGGCGCCACCGAATCCGGTGCGAATACCGCTCGCGGTGACGCTGCCGGAAAAGACCTGGAGAATGTTTTGACCAAGGCTTGCGATTTGCGCCTGGACCTGCGCTTTCGCGCCGTTACCGATGCTGACCATCGCGATGACGGCGCCGACACCGATAATGATGCCGAGGGCGGTGAGAACGGAACGGAGTTTATTCTTGCGCAAGGCGCGTCCGGCAACTTTGAAAGTAGCGCCAAGCCTCATGATTGAGTTTCGTCGGCTTCCGGTTCGAGCCTGCCGAGCTTTGTCATTTCATCGGCAGCGATGAAGCGTTGGGTGACGGCGCGGTCCGTCTTCACGAGACCATCGCGCATGACAACGTTGCGGCGCGCGTACGAAGCAATGTCCGCTTCATGCGTCACCATGATGACCGTGATGCCGTGATCGTTCAGCCGTTGAAAAATTTCCATGATTTCGACGCTGGTGCGGCTGTCGAGATTTCCCGTCGGCTCATCGGCGAGCAATACTTCCGGGTCGTTGATCAAGGCCCGCCCAATCGCGACGCGCTGTTGCTGCCCGCCGGAAAGCTGGCTCGGATGGTGATCTTCGCGGCCAGCCAACCCGACAGATTTGAGAACCTCATCGGACTTCTCGCGCAGCTCGGCATTCGTTAGTCGGCGTGCGCCGTAAAGCAGCGGCAATTCGACGTTCTCGCGCGCGGAAGTGCGCGGCAGGAGATTAAAGCTTTGAAAAACGAAACCGAGTTTGCTGTTGCGATAATCGGCCAGCTGATCGCGCTCGAGATGGGAGACGTCCTGGCCGTCAAGCAAATAACGGCCCCGCGTCGGGCGATCGAGGCAGCCGAGTATGTTCATGAGCGTCGATTTCCCCGAGCCGCTCGAGCCCATGAGGGCGACGAATTCACCGGTCTGAATCTTCAACGACACACCACACACGGCATGCACTTCCATGTCGCCGCTGCGATAAATCTTGTGCACGTCATCGAGTTCGACCACGACGCCGTTGCTTTGGTTGCCTTCCGACACGTGCGCTCCGTTCCTCCTGGTTTAGAACCGGCGTTGCGCACTGAACGGATTCGTCGACGCGGGATTCGCGGTCGTTCCGGTGGCGCCGACAACAACCCGGTCGCCTTCATGCAAACCTTCGGTTACCTCGGTTGAAATGTTGTCGCTGATTCCAGTCTTGATTTGCACTGCTTTCGGTTGGCTCTCGCCGGGCGAAAGCACATAGACCGTCCGCTCGACCCGGCGTTCGCGTCCAGCCGCCTCGCGCGGACGCGGGCCAGACCCAGGAGAGCGACTCGCGCTGGGCGAAGCCTTCGCTTCGGGCGTCGGACCTTCCGGCGGCCGGTAGCGCAGCGCGGAGTTGCTGATTTTCAACGCATCGTCGCGATGCGCGATGATAATGGACACATTCGCGGTCATCCCCGGCTTCAATTTCAAATCCGCATTGCTCACACCGATGACGGTGTCGTACGTGACCACGTTTTGCACCGTGATCGGCGCGTTGCGCACCTGCACCACTTTCCCATGAAACGTTCGCGTCGGATACGCGTCCACCGTGAAATCGACCGTCTGATCGTTTTCCACCACGCCGACATCGGCCTCGGCCACATTCGAGTCGATTTGCATCTTGGTGAGGTCGTTGGCGATCGTGAAGATGATCGGCGCTTGCAAGCTGGCGGCGACTGTCTGTCCAACATCGACGCTGCGCGAAATCACTTCGCCGTCCACCGGCGAGGTAATCGTGCAATGGTTGAGGTCGGCCTTCACTTTGTCGAGCGCACCCTGTTTGATTTTCACATTGGCTTCCGCTTGATGGAGAGTGGCGATTGCCTGATCGACATCGGCCTGCGCGGAATTCTTGTTCGCGAAGAGCTGTTGCGTGCGCGTCGCGCTGACCCTGGCCAGTTCGAGTCCCGCCTGCGCGCTGGCCAGATCGCCCTCGGCCTGCGTGACCGCCGCCTGAAACAAAACAGGATCGATCTGCGCCACAACATCGCCAGCTTTTACCTTGGAATTAAAATCGACAAAGAGCTTTTGAATGTTTCCTGAAACCTGACTGCCCACTTGCACGTTGACGACCGGGTTAAGGGTGCCCGTAGCGGTAACAGCCTGCGTGATCGGCCCGCGCGTGACCGCAATGGTTTGGAAAGTCGCGCTCGAGCCAGTGCTGCATTTCCGCACCAGCAGCCCGATGAGAATGAGCACGACGGCGCCGACGATGAGAGGGAGAGGTCGTTTCAACATGTTGGGTTCTCGACAACGATGATCGCGGTTGAAGTTAATACAACCGCGAGAGCGCGTCGAAGTTGCATTCGCTGATTCGCCGCCACCGATCCCGCTGGCGCTAAGACCGCGTTGTCATCCCGAGCTGCGCAGACAGCGAGGGACCTCGCACAAGGGCACCCGGATGCTTCCGCGAAAGTCTCGTCGCCCATGCTTCCGGGTTTGTAGAGCACAAGCCGATACAAATTGCAGTTGTGGGTCCCTCGCTGTCTGCGCAGCTCGGGATGACAGCAGTCGTCGCCTCTCCTTTTCTGTCCTCCATGGCCACGCCCGCATCTCCCCAAGATTTGACTATTCGCGTGCCGCGCTAGAAAGCATCCAGCGATGCGCCGCTATCTCGAGATCTGGGGAATCATGTTGCGCAACTCGCTCATTCGCGAGCTGAGTTTCAAAGCGAACTTCATTCTCTGGATGATCGTGGAAGTGCTCTGGTTCTGCGGCCAGATCGTTTTCTTCAGCATCATCTTCGGACAGGTCGACCGGATCGGCGATTGGACGAAGTGGGAAGTCATTCTGCTCGTCGGGACCCATCAGATGATCGCGCAATTGTTCCAGGCGTTTTTCTTCGTGAACGTTTCGAATATTCCCGAGTTGGTCCGGACCGGAAAACTCGATTCGCTCCTCGTCCTGCCGATCGACAGCCAATTCGCCGTCTCCACGAAACAGTTCGGCCTTGATAGCGTGCTCAATGCGATCCTCGGCGGAGTCGTCGTCATCGTCGCCCTCTCGAACCTTCACGTCACGCCGAGTGTGAGCGCGGTCCTGCTTTACATCGTCGCGGTGGGCTTCGGCGTCGCGGTGCATTACTCGATCATGCTCAGTCTTGCCGCGTTCAGTTTTTGGATCGTGCGCGCGCAGGGGCTCGTCTACGGCTACTTCAATTTCCTCCATATCGCGCGCTATCCCGACGTCATTTTCCCGCGAGTATTTCGCTTCATCTTTGGCTGGATCATTCCGGTCGTGATCGTGGCGAACATTCCCGCGCGCCTCCTCATCAAACCGCTCGGACAACCCGGCTGGCTCATGCTCCATCTCGTCCTGGCCGGCTTGATCGCGTTTTGTTTGTCCCGCGTCTTCTGGCGTTTTGCCCTGCGTCATTACTCGAGCGCCAGCTCCTGAAAAGTGACCCTGGCGAGGTTGGGATTTGCTCGTTTTTCGCGGGGAAATCTCTCCTTGCGCCAATGGCGAAAAGCCCTTAATTAAGCCTCCGCTTGCGCCCGGAAACCAAAGGCGCCACCGAAGATATGGCCAGCTCCCAGAGGAAAAAAGCTCCGAAGAAACCTGTGAAACCGAAAGCTCGGGCGAAAAAAGCTGCGCGCCCTAAAGCATCGGCAGCCAGGGCGAAGAAGCACAAGCCCGCGAAGAAAATCGCGGCTGCGCCAAAGAAGTCTGCTGCCAAAGCCCCGGCCAAAGCGAAAGCCCCGGCCAAAGCGAAAAAGACGCCGGTCCGCGCGGAGAAGCCAGTCAAAACAAACGGCGCCCGAAAACATCTCAACGCCAACAATTCCAAGACAACGATCCTCCCCACGAATCACAAACAAAAGCGGCTCGATCCTTTCACTCGCGGGCAAAAGGATAAATTGCTCCAGTTGCGCGACGCGATGGTCGACTCAATGGCCGGCGTCGCGAAAGATAACCTGCGCTCGCGCGCGGAAGGCAGCGAAGCCTCGGCCTTTGGAATGCACCAGGCCGATGCCGGCAGCGACGCTTACGATCGCGACTTCGCCTTGAGTCTTCTCTCCCAGGAACAAGATGCGCTTTACGAAATCGATCAGGCGCTCAAGCGGATCGAGCTCGGGACCTACGGAGTTTGCGAAATGTCCGGTAAACCAATTTCCCACGCCCGGCTCGAGGCGATCCCGTTCGCGCGTTTCACGGTCGAATGCCAGTCACAGCTCGAGAAGCAGAACAAGGCTTCGCGCGTCCGGCAATCGGTCACTTCGCTTTTCGGTCTGACCGATGAGGAAGGCGCCGAAGGCGAAGAGGAAGAAGCGAAGACTGAAGACACGAAGGATTAAAGTATGGCGCAGGAAATCATCACGCTCGAATGCACGGAAGCCAAGGCGCTCGGCCAGCCGGTCTCGCGTTACATGAGCACGCGCAATAAGAAGAGCCCGCGCACGCCGAACCGGCTCGAAAAAAAGAAATACAACCCTTTCCTGAAACGGCACACGCTCCATCGCGAAACGAGGTAATCATCCATGCAACCGAAGACCGCCAAACGCCGTTCCGCTTTCCGCCGCGCCAACCGCACCATGCCGCGCCGCCGCATCGACATTGCGACGGAAGCCATCGACTACAAGAACCCAGATCTGTTGAAGAAGTTCGTGACCGAGAGCGGAAAGATCTTGCCGCGTCGCGTCACCGGCATGCCCGCGCATATGCACCGCAAGATAACGCGCGAGATCAAACGCAGCCGTTCCGTGCTGCTGATGAAGTAGCTGACGGGTTATCGAGCGCGCGCGAATGGATCGGGCGGCGAGGGTTCTGGCTTGGACGGAGCTTTCGCGATACTCGGCATCGTCGTCGACCCGATGTAAAACTCCGTTAACTGGTCAGCGCGTCGCACCGTCAGGCCGGCGAGAAACTCCCAGCCGAAGGGGCCGTTCGCATCTCGATAGCCGACCCAAGCCCTTTGCGCGTCGCGTAACACGGCTTGGCCTGCGGGAGACAACACGGCGAAGCAGCGTCCGTAAACAGCGTTTAGGTCCGCGTCCACACGCTGGAAGTGGGCCTTGACCGACTCGCCGGCATCGGGCGCTTTCGAAAAGGCGAAGTCAACCGACCGGTTTACCACTTCGCGCACCTCGATCTCCTGACATTTGGCGGAAGGAATCCCGAGCGGTTGCGCCGCTATGCGCATCGCCGCTGCGTTTTTCTCGACAAATACCAGCCAGGCTCTCTGCGCCTTCCGAAGATTTTCGCGGACAGCCGGCGTTAAGGCGCGAATCGCTTCTTGATAACTGGCGTTGAGCTCCTGATCCGCTTCTCGTGGCGTAATCCCGCTTTGGGCTACGGCCATTCGCCCACTGGCCGCGAAAACCAGCAAGGCAAACAACCGTGTCAGGAGTCCGAAATTACTCCGCCATGGGCGCACTCGTTTATCTAATCAATTTTCCGCCGCCGAAACAATGACGATCTGGCGATAGGACTGCAGCGGCGGCATTGCTTGACGGACTCGGTCGCTTCGGATGGGATAGGGCTCCAATGGCAGCGGCCCGGACTCGACTGTTTTTTCTGTGGCCATTCGCGTTTTGCGGGTTGATCCACACGGATATGCTGGCAGCTCCGCCACCGGAGGAACTCCGCCGCGCCTTCGCGGATATTCGCAGCGACGATGTTCCCCACAATTGCGAACACGCCACGGAATGGCTCCTCAAGTACCGCGACGAATTGAAAGAAGATCTGCTGGCCGAACTTTACCGGACCGATCGTCAGGGGCGCGACGCGATTCTTCATGTCCTGTTCAACACAGAATCCTTTCAGCCGGATGAACGTTTCCTCCGTTTCGTTTTTGCGCGACTCGCTGAGGAGGATCGCTACGTGAAATCGAACATGATCTTCAAGGATCCGCTGGACCGGCTGGCTTGGAGCGGGGCCCACTGGGAAGCATGGCGTTTCGCCGACGATCACTTCCAGTTGTTCGAGCCGTATGTGAAAACGGAAATCGGGACGACCGAGAGCGCCTTTGTTCTCTGGGGTGCGGCGTGGCTGGCGAAACGACGCGGCATCCTGGGCGAGTATGCGCCTTTATTCACGCCGGAGGTGTTGCGCAGGGCAGCGGCGAATTTGAAGCAGGACCAGGTTCGCTACAACGCGTCGCGCGCGGTGAGGCTATTCCTTTTGTTAGGCGATCAAAGCATCCCAACTCTACGCGAGGTCAGCGCGACCGGCGATAAGCAGGCGGCGATGTTGGCCAAGGCGACCATTGATGCGCTCGGCGGGAAGCGCAAAGGTTTCGGGTACCTTGTCGCCAAATTGGATCTCACCCAGGTCCTGTTTGGTCCGCCCGTTAGCGAACCGGATTGGCTCAGTGAAGCGGCCGAGCCGTATATCTCTAACGAGCGCCCCTACCCATGATCACTGCGTTCGGTCGGCATTCTTCCAAAAGAGCGCTTCTTCCGTAGCGCCGGCGGAGTTTTCCTTCAGGCGGTGGTCAATGAAGGAGCGCAAATTGATGGTGGCGAACGGCGTGAGCGGCCGTTCCAGCTCGTCGCCAAAGAACCATTTTCGTAATAGAGCCACCGCGCCTTTCCCATCAGGATCGTCTGATTGCATATCGGCCATCGATTCGACGGTTCGCATGGCAGTTCGGCCGGATGCTTGGAGTCCCACCGGCGAAATTGCGCGCGCCAATCTCACGAGTGCTTTCCGGTCGGCAGTGGTCAGGCTCGCGCTCACATCCCAAATTCTAGCCGTTCGGTCGCGGGACCCGGAGAAAAGGGTTTTGCCGTCATGACTAAATGCCAGCGAGGTGGCGGCCTTGTCATGGCGCAACGTTTCAGTGATCGGCTGGCCTGTCGGACAGCGCCATACTCTGGCTGTCCCATCATCCGCCGCGGTTGCTACGCGATTGCCGGCTGGATCGAATACGACCGCAACAACTGGCGCTGCGTGCAAGAGCGGATCGCCTAACGGACGCCCCGTCGCCACGTCCCACACGGAAGCGGTTCCGTCCTCCGAGCCGGTGACGAGATATTGTCCGGAGGGATTGAACGCGAGGTCGGTGATTCCTTTCTTATGCGACATTCGCTGCAGCAGATTGCCGGAGATCGACCAAAGGTTGACGGCGCCGTCACGATGGCCGGTCGCAATCGCGTTACCCGTTGGAGCAAAACGAGCACACGTGATCTCTTTGTCCGTTCCGAACGCAGCTCCGGCTGATTCTGCGGTGGCCGCGTTCCACAATCGAACTTTGCCGTCCCATCCCGCGGTCATGAATAGTTTGCCGTCACGGCTGAATTCGATCGCGCTGATGCGGGGTTCATGCCGGATTGGTTGGCCGATCCGTTCTCTCGAGCCCGTCTGCCAAAGTTGCGCGATGCCGGTCTCGGTTGCTGTGGCAAACAATTCTCCATCCGGGCGAAAAGCCACGTGGGAGACTGTCGTCGCGTGGAGAAGCGGAGCACCCACGGCAACGCCGGACTGAGTTTGCCACACTCGCGCAGTCGCATCGGCGCCTCCAGTCAGGACGAAGGTCCCGTCGGGCTTGAAAACCGCATTCAACACGGCTGCCTTGTGAGGCAATGAAGTCCTAGGCGTTTCCGTCCGGCCTAAATCCCACAGGCGCGCCTGGCCGTCATCACAAGCAGTCAAAATCATCCGGCCGTCTGGCGACAGATTCACTGACTCTATCTCGCCTTGATGAACGAGACGATTCGCGATCGGGTAGCGCGGCGGAGGCCGCCAAACGCGAGCGGTGCCGTTAGCGGTTCCCAAAAGCAGACGGCGCCCTGATGGATCGATGTCCATCGCAACAATGCCGCTCTCCTCCTGGATCGGTTCACCCACGGTTTTGCCGTTCGCCAGGTTCCATTCGCGAACTTTTCCGTCGGCCGCAGCGGTAAAGAGGGCGAGGCTGTCGCGGCTGAATTGCACAGAAGTAACGACAGCCTCGTGCGCGAGTTTCTGCTTGAGAACTCCCTGGTCCCGCAGTTGCCACACCCACACCTTTGTTCCGACGATCGCGGCGGCGAGCTGACCGTTCGGGCTAAAACTTGCCTTCACCACCGGACCATCATGCATCAACTGAACGCCGGTGAATTGTCCTGTCGCAACCTCCCAAAGGCGGCAGGTGTGATCGTTGCTGGCTGTGAGAATGTGGCGGCCTTCCGCGTCGAATTCCGCGGAATTGATCTCGTCGTCGTGGCGACATTCAAAAACGGGAACGCCTCCCGGCATTTTCCACAGGGTCGCGACGTTGCCGCTTAGGCCGAGCAGTTGCGTTTCGTCGAACGGATGGAAGGCCAGGGTGTGAACGTTCTCGGCTTGCTTGATTTCGCCAAGAGATTGTCCGCTCTCGGTATTCCAGAATCGGACCGTTCCATCGACTGAGCCCGTGGCGAGGTAATTACTTTTGGCACTCACCGCCACGGCGTTGATCGAATCCGGATTCTTAAACTCCCGCGGCCGGTTCCATTTCCCCGAGTCGGCCTCGCCCACCCGCACGGCCCCATCGAGGCATACCGTGATGATGCGCCGAGCGTCGGGTGTGAAGAGAGCGCGCCGGAGAGCTCGTGGATGTTGCAGCGGATCACCGGCCGGCCTTCCAGACGACGCATCCCACAAGCGCGCGGTCGTGTCCTGCGACGCCGTTAATACTTTCGCGCCGTCGGGCGAAAAACAAACACTCGCAATGGGACCGGAGTGACGCATGGGGGCGCCGGCTGGCATGGGCCACGACCGTTGCGTTAACGCGAACCAAAGACGCTCGGCCACCACACTGGGCTCATCCGGATCCTGTTCCACCGCGCGAGCGAGGTACGCCACCGCGGTCGCGGCATCACCCCGATCGAATAATTCCTGAGCGCGGACACTGTCCGTCGCAACCAACAACCTTTGCGTTTGTTTCTTTTGCCGCGCCGCTTCCTGCGCCGCCAGGATCGCCCACAGAGCGAGGCCCGCGAAAACAGCTACCAGGATAAATGCCGCGATCCCGATTCTGCGCGCGCGCCGCAGCCGCCTTTCGTGCTCGCGTTGTTTGAGTTCGTCGTAGTTAACCCCCAACAAACCCGCCAGGAGCTTCAGCTTCGCGTTGGCCTTCCCATCTTTTCCTTCGCGTGCATCGGCCGCGATTGGTTCGCTCGGTAGATCCGAGATCTCGCCCGTCTCCGACCAGCGATACCGAAGCGCTTCGTGAAAACATTCGTCCTCAACTTTGAATCCCGGCTTTCCCCCACTCGCGTTCGGTTCTCCCTCCACGATCAAAGCGAGGATTCGATCCTCCCGGCCGAGCCGTTTGAAAGTCTTGATTTCCTCGCCGACCCAGCGCGAGGAAGCCGCGCGCGGCGAACAAACCACGATCAGATAACGCGATTCCCGCAGCGCCTGGTCGATATTTGTATTTAGATCGGCCGATACCGGCAGCTCTTCTCGGTCGCGAAAAATCGGGAACAGCCGCGCCGGGATGGATCCGTCGCGTGATTCACGCCCAACCAGTCGGCGCGGGACGCGATATGTCTCCAGAGCTTTGTGCAGCCAGTCTCCCCATTGCCAGTCCGTGTGGCTGTAGCTAATGAACGCCCAGTATTTCACGGAGCGCGGATTCTATCTGCGGACGGCTCCGGCTAACACTTCGGCCAATCGGTCGATTTCGGCTGTTGTATTATAAAAATGCGGACTGACCCGCAGCCAGGCGCGGTCCGCGCGATCGAAGCGCAAGGACGCGACGATGTCATTTTTCGCGAGCGCCTCTGCAAATTGCTCAGACGAAATTCGCGGATGGCGAAACGTTACAATCCCCGAACGATCTTTCTCGTCGCTCGGGCTGAGAAATTCGAAACCCGCCGGTGCAATCTGATCGCGGAGCAACTGCGTGAGCGCTCGAATCTGCTCCTCGACTTCCGCCGGCCCGGCTTCCAGAAGAAGCTCCACCGCCGCGCCCAAGCCGGCGATCGCATTGTGGGTGTAAGCGCCCGGCTCGAATTTCTGGCCGCCGGGTGCATAGCGGATTTCGCGTTGAGCAATGAAGTTCGGCGATTGCACGTTCCAGCCGCCGATCGTCGTCGGGCGCAACAGCTCGTGCCGGCTCTTTTTCACAAACAAGATTCCCGCGCCCGATGGACCGAGCATCCACTTCTGCGCTCCGGCGCTGAGAAAATCGATCCGCTCCAGCGCCACTGGAAAAACGCCCAGCGTTTGGATCGCATCGACTGAAAACAAAACGCCGCGCTCCGCGCAAAGCGCACCGATCCCATCCAGATCGATCCGGTAGCCGCTGCAATAATTCGCGCTGGAGAGGGCGACGAGTTTCGTCCGATCCGTCAGCGCCCGCTCCATAATTTCAGGCGTGATCTCGCCGAGGCGCGCGGTTTCCAGCAGGACCGGCTTCACGCCATGCCGTTCGAGCGCGAGCCAGGGATAAACGTTCGCCGGATAATCATCGAGATAGCAGACGACCTCGTCGCCTTTTTCCCAATCGAGACCATTCGCGATGACGTTGAGCCCGCTCGAGGTGGGACCGGTGAAAGAAATCTCGTCCACCTGTGCGCCGAGCAGGCGCGCGACGACCTCCCGTGTCTTGGCGATGGCGGCAAGCTCCATCTCATATTGCCGCGCATCGGTTGAAGCGCGCTCGATCGAATCCCGCATCGCATCGGCGACGCGTCGCGGCAGAGGCGCATCCGCCGCGTGGGCGCAATAAATTTTGCGCGCACAAATGGGAAACTCCCGCCGGCGCAACGCCTCGTCCGCGGCGAGCTGCGCGATCACGACGCTTTGCTGGTCCGCTCGCCTTGCTCGATCAACTTCCAGAATTCGCGCGTCTTGCCGAGCTGATCGTCTTCCGCCATGGGCAGTTTGCTGCGGAAAAGAAAATCGCGAAACGTGTTCTTGTGCAGGACGCGGTGGACGGTGATTCCCTCCGCGCGCTTCTCGAAATAAATCCGGTAATCTTTTGCGCGGTAGCGATGCAGTTTTTTTCCTGCGCGCTCGATCACGCCGAAACGGCTCGCATCGAGATTATCGAGGTCTTCGGGCAGAATCTGGAACTCCGCGAGCAAATCAAGCTGCAAGGTCTTAGGCAACGCCGACATCTCCGCGGCGCTCAATTCGTTGAAGATGATCTGAAACATCGCTGCTCACAGATACACGCGCCGCACCCGACTGCCAATCCGCGTCACGATCTCCCAGGAAATGGTCTCTGCGCGGTCCGCCAGTTCTGTCGCGGAAATTTCGTCGTCGCCCTGCCGGCCCATTAGGACAACCTCGTCGCCCACCTCCGCTTCTTCGAGGTGCGAAACATCGATCATCATCAAATCCATCGTGACGCGGCCGAGCAGCGCACAACGCCGGCCCCGCACCAGCACGGTTGCATCGCGATTCGAAAGATGTCTCGGATATCCGTCGGCATAACCGGCCGAGAGCGTGGCCACGCGCATCTCCCGCGGCGTGATGAAAGTCCGGCCGTAACTGATGCCATGTCCGGCCGGCATATCGCGAATGAGCGCGATGTGCGTTTTCCAGGTCATCACCGGCCGCAACAGTTTTTGGGAATCGGCCAACGGCGAGATGCCGTAGAGCATCAGGCCCGCGCGCACGACGTCGAACGGCTGATCGGAGAAGGCGAGCACGCCCGCGCTGGGCAAAACGTGGATTTTGTAATCGCCCGGGAATTCCGCGCGAAGTTTCTTCACCAGATCAGCAAAGTCCAAAAGCTCGGCCCGGGTAAAATCCGCGTCTTCATTTGAAACCGGGAGATGCGTCGAGAGACTGTGGACTTTCAGGTTCAGCAACGCCGCGACTTTCCGGAAGAGCGCGATTGCTTCCGCTTGTGGAATTCCCATTCGCCCCATTCCGGTATCAATAACAAAATTGATGGCGATCGGAGACTTCGTCACCGCGCGATCGAAAGCCTGCGCTTCGTCGAACGTCGAGACGGACGGGATGAATCCACCCTCGGCGATGGGCTGTCTTTCCTCCGGCAAAGCAGGCCCGAGAATAATGATCGGCTGCGAGACTTCTTTGCGCAGAGTCGCGGCCTCTTCCAGATTCGCGACGCCGAAGAATTGCGCGTCCTGCGCCAGCGCTTTGGCTACGCCGACCATGCCGTGCCCGTACCCGTTCGCTTTGACGACGGCGAGCAATTCGACCCTCGACCCAATTCGCTCGCGCACGACTCCGGCATTGTGCCGCAGCGCGCTTTGATCGATTTCAGCCCAACAGCGGTAGGTGGTTTCGGCGTTCATGAAATGAGGGCGGATGGGCGCGAGGCTTTCGGTGTCGTGATGTGTGGCTCGCGAAGATAAATCGGTTCGAGCGGTTGGCTGTCGCTTATTTCATCCGCCTGATCGCGCGCCAGTTCCCCCAATCTTCGCGCGGAAGGAAACGCGACGATCGCCTGAGGAAATTGAGCGAGCGACTCAGAGGCATAAACCGGGAGCGGCCCGTCTCTGATTTTCGCCTCCAGTTCCCCCGCGGAATGAAGCGATGGTCCGTCGATCAGCTTACCCGCGCTCACTCGGACAAAATAATATGAATGCCGCCGCGCGTCTCCGATTGCGCAATACTCGCGAGCTTCGGCATCGATCGCGCAGATGGAGGGAACCCCCATCAACTTTGCCCCCGACGCCATCCGCAACCCAACCGCCGTCGCGACCGCGATGCGCACACCGGCGTGCGAACCCGGACCAAGACCCACGACGATGAGATCGGGCGCGCCGAATTGTTGCGAAGTGAGTTGCAGATTTTCGAAGAACAATCCGGAGTGCTTGCGGTCGTTCGAAAAGCTGACAGCGAACGGATCGCGTTCGCCGTCGAGCCACGCGATGCTCCCCTGCACACTTGAAAGTTCCAGAGCGAGAATTTTCATCGCGGCTCCGAGTTCGTGATCACCCGGCTGTTTTCGCTTTGCAGGGCGAAGAAAATCCACTGCGCGTCCTCCGGAATGAGATCGGCATAACGGTCGGCCCACTCGATGAGCGAGACACCGTCACCGAAAATGTAATCATCGAATCCGAGCCGGAGAAGGGCTTCGCGATCTTCGATCCGGTAAAAATCGAAATGGTAAACGGGCAGGCGTCCGTCCGTATATTCGTGCACGAGCACGAACGTGGGGCTGGTTACTTCGGCGCGGCTTCCCAGACCGGCCACGAAACCTTTGACGAATTGCGTTTTCCCCGCGCCGAGATCTCCCGTCAACGCGAACACATCGCCCTGCCGCGCCGTTTGTCCGCGAGCCCGGCCGGCCGCGATTGTTTCTTCAACGCTGTTTGAAATGAACATAACCGGGTGGCCATTTTGGATTTTGGATTTTGAATTTTGGATTTAAGCGCCCGATCCGAGTGAGCGGTAGATGCGGAAAGATCTTGCGCCAGCGGGCTGGCAGCGAGCGTGAATCTTTCGGCGAGATCGCGAAGAGCAATTCATAATCTTCGCCGTCGGAGATGGCTTGCTCCGTCGTACAGCCGCGATTCAACGGCAGCACGGCCTCGTTCACTTCGAAGCCGACGCCGCTCGCGCGCGCGAGACGCGGCAGGTCCGCGCCGAGTCCATCGCTCAAATCCATCATCGCGTGGATGCGAAAGTTTTTCGTCAGCCAGCGCGACTCTTCAATCCGCGGCGTGAATTTCAGATGCCGTCCGCGCAGGGAGCCGCCTAACCGACCCGTCACAAATAATTCGTCGCGCGCCTTTCCTCCGCCGCGGCCGACCCAGCGTCCCTTTTCGACGAAGCCGGTCACGCTCACGGAAATCACCGCGGGGCCTTTGATGCTGCTCGTTTCGCCGCCGACAATCGCGACATCGAATGCGCGCGCCGCCTTTTCCAAACCGCGATAAATTTTCCGGGTCCAATCGACGGTGCGTTCCGCCGGAACAATCATCGTCACGAGCGCAAACCGCGGCAGGCCGGACATCGCGGCGAAATCGCTCAACGGCCGCGCCATTGCTTTCCACCCGACCGATACGGGAGGGCTTTTGCTGGTAAAATGGATTCCTTCCACGATGCAATCCGTCTTGAGCAGTTGGAGCGCGCCCCGCCGCGGACCCGCAACAACAGCGCAATCGTCGCCGGCGCCGACGACCACCGCGCCGTGGCGGGTAAGCATCGGCAAGAGTCGCGCGAGCAACTTGTCTTCGCCGAGCGCACTCAGGTTCATGGGGGATTCAATTCGGGAAACGCGAGCGCGGTCAAAGTGATCGCATTAAAAAACGCGTGCATCGTCATTGAAACGAGAATGGAGCCGCTCCACTCGTAGGCGATGGCGAAACAGGCGCCGAGAACGAAAAGCGGCGCAAAGGATGGGAGATGAGCGTGGACCGCGGCGAAAAGCAACGCGCTGACCACGATCCCGACAAGTCGGCCGAGGTAGCGCTTCACCACGCCATAAAGAAAGAAACGGAAAAGAAATTCCTCGGCCACGGGTGCGATCGTCACCGCCAGGACGATGATCAGGATTCGCTGCTCCAATGTGTTCGAGGAGTTAAAGAGATCGATGATCGCCTGCTTCTCATTCCCGCCCCGAAGGAATTTTAGCGTCAGGACGTCGGCGAGCAGGATCAACGGATACGCCGCCACCATCAACACGACGCCCGTCGTGGCCGTGCGCCAGAATCCGATCTTGGAAAAACCGCCTAAGAAATTCAGATCGATCCGCCGCAGCCGAAGAAAGATCGCGACAAAAAGCAGGAGACCGACCGTGAGGATACCGCTCGCGATGAGATCGCGCGTTCCCATCTGCGTGGTGTGTTGAGACGACAATCCGGCGACCCGCAGGAGCCAGAAAAAGAGCAGGGCCGCGAGAACCGCCTCGGGCCAGCCAAAATTACGGATGGTGGCCGCGGCTGGATCAACGGCGCGCACGCTGATTTGCCGGGCCAGCGCGACATAAATATAAACGCTCGCGACCAGGAACAGCGCCTGGACGACAGCACCGAGTGCCGGAAGAAAACTCTCTGGCGACATGCTCCGGCGCTGGCCTCAGGGAGCGTAGAAGCTCGGCAGAAAATAAGCGCGGCCGGATTCCAATTGCGGAACGAGCTGCTTCGGGAGCGTCAACTCAATCTTCGAATCGCCGACGCTGCTGAAGGCGCGGAAGACGCGGCTCCAGGAAAAGGGCGGCCCATATTTCACGATCGTCGCCCCGCGCGCGTTGCCGAGTTCCTTTGCCTTCGCGTAGGCATCTTCGATTTGGCCGAGACCATCGATCAGCTTGTTATCGAGCGCGTCTTTGCCGGAGAGAATGCGCCCGTCCGCGACCGTGTTGCGCAAAACATCCGCCGGCACATTGCGCTCCTTCGCAACGATCCCGAGAAACTTGTCGTAGGTTTTCATGACGAAACTCTGGACATAATCGCGCTCCTCCGGCGTGATCGGCCGGGCGCCGTTGAGCATGTCCTTGAACTTGCCGCTCTTGAAAACCACCGAGGCGAGCCCGATTTTATTGAAGAGCTGCTCGTAGTTCAGCGTTTGAATGATGACACCGATGCTGCCGGTGATCGTCGTTTCGTTCGCCATCAAATATTTTCCGCCGCACGCCACGTAGTAGCCGCCGGAAGCCGCGAGCGAATCCATGTAGACCACGACCGGTTTCTTTGCCCGTGTTTTCACCACCCAATTGTAGATGACATCCGAGGCGGTGACTTCGCCGCCGGGCGAATCGATCTCGAGCACGACCGCTCGCACGTTGTCGTCGTCGCGCGCCTGCTGCAAAGCCGCCCGCATGTCGTCCACCATCGAATCACCAACGTTGCCCGGCAGCGACGAACTGATCAGCCCGCGCATCGTGATGACCGCGATCTTGTCGTTGTTGCCGCGCTGCACAATCACTTCGCGGAAGCGGGGCGGCGCCTCTTCCTGTCGCGAGCTGCCGCTCAAGCGGCTGATGGCCATGACCGCGAAGACAAAATTCGCGAATAAGCTCGCGCAGAGGGCAACGAACAAAAAAATGCTGAGACAGCCGAGTTTCCGATTGGCAGCCATGACCGGGGGAAATTTGCGGAGAACGGTCAGCCGCACAAGGGATTTCCCAACGCTCCCCTTCCATCCTCTATCCTCCATTCTCCCTGACTCCTTTTCCACCGCTGGCGCGCAACGTGCTTTTTGGGAAACCATGAACAACATCGGTCACCTCCCGTTGAGCGAGAAAACGCGCGGGGCGGGAAGAACGAAAGCGCGCCGTGGCCGTCCCCGGAAGATCCAGGAAAACGGAGTGCGCGAGCCGGCCGCCGTCGGAACGCTCACGCGCACGAAAAGTCTCCTGCTCGCGGCTCTCCGTGTCTGGGAGCTGAAGCACCGCATCACCGATTAGCTGTAGTGGCAGCCGTGTCGGCTGCCCGCGAGTGGCGCGATATCCTTGCAGGCGACACGCCTGCCGCTACAGGTCGTCCTTTCGCCCAGGTCGAGGCATCTGCCTCTGATAAGACTGGATTTCTGTTCGCGCGCAGCGGAATAATTCCCGTCCAGCGCTCATAGCTCAGCCGGATAGAGCATCGGATTTCTAATCCGACGGTCGGAGGTTCGAGTCCTCCTGGGCGCGGTTCATCATCAACTTGTCACTGGTCACTTGCTTGCCAAGCCGTAGCCGGGCGAAGGCTGGTCACTCGTCACTTTTTTCCACTTCCGCTCGTGATCGAGCAGCCATTTTTTTCGCCAGAGGCCACCGCCGTAACCGCAGAGCGAGCCGTCGGCGCGGATGACGCGGTGACAGGGAATGATAATCGAGAGCATGTTTGTGCCGTTCGCGCGGCCGACGGCGCGGCGCGCGTTCGGAATGCCGAGGCGTTCCGCCATCCAGGAATAGGAGCGTGTTTCCGCCACGGGAATCGAGCGCAGGATCTCCCAGGCTCGCATTTGAAAATCCGATCCGATCGGCGCGAGAGGGATATCGAACTCGAGATTTTCGCCGGCGAAATAACGCGCGAGTTGTTCGCGGATCGCGTCGAGATAACGATGCTCTCCCGGCACGACGTTCGTCTTCAGGCGCTGGCGCAAAATCGATAACTCGCTTTCAAGCGCACGCCGGTCGGCGAATTCGAGCAGGCGCAACCCTTGATCATCCGCGACGGCGAGCATTGCGCCGAGCGGCGTCTCGATTCGTTCGGCAAACATGCAGGCGCGCGCCTTTGCCGCCGTGGGCGGATCGCCGAAAATCCGGGTGAACGCTTCGCGAAAACCGCTGGCCGATTCGAAACCGCTGCCGTTTTTCGCTTCGTCAACGCGCCCGCCACGCCGCACTTCGCGCAACGCGAGTCCCATTCGGCGGGCACGATGATACGCTTGGAAGGTCATTCCGTAATGGCGCTTGAATTGCCGGCGCGCCGTCGATGGATCGATCGAAAGCGCCGCGAGTTCCTTGTCGGTCAGGCGTCCGCCGGGAGCGCGTTCGACTTCCGCGCGCAGCCGCTCGATCAACTCCGGCGGCTTTTCTCCCGGATCCATTGGCCGGCAACGCAGGCAGGGGCGGTAACCGCCGTGGAGCGCTTCGCTCGGCGTCGCGAAAAAATCGACGTTCTGACGGGCCGGCTTTTTCGCGGAGCACGTGGGCCGGCAGAAAATTCCGGTGGTGCGCACGCCGACGAAAAAGATTCCTTCAAAACTCGAATCGCGGTTGACCAGCGCGCGATACATCATGTCGGAGGGCGGAAGAAGTTCCATCGCTTTCATATGCGTTCGATCTCCATGGTGTAGCATCCGTGGCTCGCGCTGCGGACATGAACGAAAGCAGTTTCAGGCTTTTGCAGAAACCTTTCAATCACTGCTTCCGGCCCAGCGCCATTTGCCACCTCCGCCGCGATGATATCGTGCTGCGAATTGTAGGCACGCAGCACGCGGCCCTCGCGAAACGCGGCCGGAAATTCTTCCGTGGCCCGGTAGCGTTCGCACGCTTCAGCGTGGACAAAGATCGGGCCGCTTTCCGAATAAGGACGGCCGGGCGGGATGGCGTCGAAGGGAAACAAAATCATGCGCTCGCCAGGTTGCGCCCACTGAAGGCAGTGCCGGCACGGATAACCGCGTGGCGAATCCGCGGTCACGACGCGATGGTCCGCAGCGCCTGCTGCGGCAGCGACGCGCGCCGCCTCCGCGATTTCCGTGCGGAGCGGAACGATTCGAAAGTTCGATGTTTTCATGACTGCAGACTACGTGCGGTCCCGCGTGTCACGCATCAACGGAATTCGGGCGGCGAATTCCGCGAAGCGTCACTTTGCAAGGAAGCCACTCAGTTCGTTCACGCTTCGATAGAGATGCCGATCCTTCTCCGGAACCGAAAACATCAGGACCTTGTTGGCTGTCGCGAGATTCCGCACTAACCCTTGCAGCGAATAATCGCGTCCGGCCAGAGCCGCGGCGAAATCCGGCGCAGCCTCTCGCGGATAGATCGCAGCGAGCGGCTCGGCGTGCTCGCCAATCACCGGCACAACGCCGCAGCCGGGCGCCGCCAGATTGAAAAGAAGACGCATCTGCTCTGTCGTGATGAACGGCATGTCGACAGCCAGCACGGCGAGATGCGTCGTTTCCATTCGTTCCAAAGCTCTCGTTAGGCCACTGAGCGGACCGCGCGACGGCGGCTCGTCCAAAAGCAATTCCGTCTCTAGCGGCCTCCAGGACGGATCCACGCGGGCGGAAACGAAAATTCTCTCCGGGTGAAGGTCGCGCAGAATTCCATGCGGCCGTTCCCAAAGCGGAACGCCGCGAAACACAATCGTCGCCTTGTCCGTGCCCATGCGGCGCGACTCTCCGCCGGCGAGCAGAACCGCGCTCAGCGTCATCTAGTGCACGGCCGCGACTTGCGTGACCCGCAATTCGCCGTCGCTCAAGATGCGCGCGCGCAATCCGCCGCGACCCTCGAGAAATCGGTGCGCCCCGGGAGCGAACGCCTGGTCCATCCAATAACACGGCCGGCATTCTTCCGTGCCCTCGAACTGGACGCCCTGGACTTCAAACTTCGTCCCAATCAAATCGTTCAGATCGACCTCGTGCGTGATCACATTTCGCCGTGCCGCCGATGGCGGAACTCCGGACAGGTTAAGCGCGTCACACAGCTCCCGAAAAACTTCGAAGGAAAAGAAAGTGACCTGTCCTTTGTATTGATTTTTGTAATCGAAATAACGATCGCCCATAATTCCGTGTCCGGCCACGCATTGGATCCGCGGCACTTCGATGGCCGGATGCTGATCCGGGGGCCGACCGTGATGCCCGAAATAATTGTGCGCCGGCGAAATGTAAAGATGCGCGATCTCCACGGCTCCACGCTATCACCGGTGCAACTCCTCCGCGAGATTGTTCGACCGTCTCGCCGCATCCGCCTTTCGTGCGATCATTCCGCATGAATCCTTCGCCCGCTGAACTCCACGGCATCGGCGCCGGCAGCGTCGTGCGCCGCAAAGCCGACGGCGGTTATGAATGCATCACCGATGAGGTCACGATCGAAGAGCCGCTGGAAATCCGAATCGGACAGGACCCGATTGCCGTCACGATGCGCACGCCGGGGAACGACGAGGAACTGGCCGCCGGCTTTCTTCTCTCCGAGGGAATCGTGCGCGCGCGCGCTGATCTGCGCGAGATCGTTCATTGCACGCTGCCGGCCTCGCTCGGGAACGTTCTGAACGTGACGCTTTCTCCCGGTGCAAAATTCAATCCGGCAGCGGCGCACCGTTTCGGGACGATCTCGACGAGCTGCGGCTTGTGCGGAAAGACGAGCATCGAATTCATCCGGCAACAATTTCCGCCGATCGATTCCTTCACGCGGATTCAAATCGAGGCCGCGAAGTTGCTCGCGCTGCCGGAAGCGTTGCGGAATGCCCAGGCGAATTTCGCCAGGACCGGCGGCATCCACGCCGCCGCGATCTTCAATCTCGATGGCCAGCTGATTGTTCTGCGCGAAGACATCGGACGCCACAACGCGGTCGACAAAGCGATTGGCCGCGTGTTTCTCGATGGCGTCCTCCCGCTCAGCCACCACATCCTGCTCGTCAGCGGCCGTTCCTCGCTCGAGATCGTGCAGAAAGCGCTGGCCGCAGGAATTCCGATTGTCGCCTCCGTTTCCGCGCCTTCCTCACTCGCAGTAAACTTTGCCCGCGAAAGCGGCCAGACGCTCATCGGTTTTTTGCGTCCGCCGACATTCAATGTGTATTCGCACATCGAGCGCGTCGCGTTCGACAGGTAGGGCGAAGCTCCGCTGAGCCGTAGCCTTACGCTCATTGACGTTCGCGGCTCGACGGAGTCTCGCCCTACCAAAAAATGCCTACCAGCGATGAAACGCAACTACGCTTCTATCCATCGTATAAATTTCACGCCGTAATAATTTAATGTAATAATAATTAGCGATTTGCTGCAGCGGTCGAACAAACTGGGACCCCAGTGACCAAAACGATCCTCCTTCGGGTGTCTTTCATCCGTTCCAAAGGCGGCTCCCATTCTTATAATGTAGTCGAAATGACATACGAAATGAAGGCCAGCGTGGAAGGAATGACACCACGCTCTCCGCACCCGCCGATCATCCTAGAAGTATTTTGAATCGCGATCATCGAACGCTGGCATAGTGCCTTCGAGGACATTGACAATTGCTCTATTGATCACGGGATTCTCAATTGCTCCGAACACATATTTCATTCGATAGTTGTCTGTCTGGTCTAATTCGGCACAGATGATTTACTCGATTCGCCTAACGAACAAAGACTCCGTGGAGTCTAGGGGGTTCACTCCCCTTTTGTCATTTGCGCTTCAAAACGCGGAGAAATCGGACTTTGAGACGGTGATTCCTCGAGGGTCGAACCCCCTCCGGACCCATTTTATCATTGTGGCCAAATCATGGTCTCTTTCGCTACCGCGAAAGGCTATTGAATGTTGTAGGCCTCAACCAACCCAATGCCGGTCGTGTTGTTCTTGCCTCGGACGATAGCCGTGTAGTTACCGGGAACCAGCGTGGCCAGGATCGCGGCTTCGTTGTCGTTGCTTGGCGGGATGGTGGTGGCGATGATTTCGGCCTCCTGGGTGTTGCGCCAGCCTTCGTTGCTGATCACGGCGCCGTTGGCATCGTGCAGTTCCAGAGTTGTTGCTGGTAACGCGCCTTGGACACCAAAGGCGGCAAGCGAAGGACCTATTGCGCGCACCAATATCTTCGCGGGCTCCCCTCCCCCTACAATAAAGCCGCCGATCATAACGTTGTCCCCCGTATTGACAAACCCACGCGTGGCTATGTTAGCCAGTTTCGCTGTCGACGCGGTGTCGAAGTCATAGACTTCCACAAGGCCAACGCCAGTCTCGCCGTGGGCCCCTTTCAAGATAGCGGTGTAGTTACCGGCAGCCAGGGTGGTGTAGATGACTGATTCGAGATCATTGCTCGGCGCAAACCCAGCAGGGATGTCTGCCGCGTTAGGAGCTTGCTTCCAATTGTCGTTAGTTATGACACTTCCGTCTGGACTATGGAGCTCCAGGAGAGGATCGGGGATTGTTCCTGCGACGCCGAAGTTCGCCAGGGATGGACCTATCCCTCGAATTAGCACCTTTTTGGTTGAACCAGCGGGTCCAGTGATAATGAAACCGGCGATGAGCACATTATCGCCGCTTTGAATCTGAAGACGTGTGGCGATGTTTAGCGGTTGACCCGTCGTCGGGTTAGGCTTTGTGGGATCGACCGATGTCAGCAGCCCGTTCGAAGTAACCGTTACCTGCGCATTTGAGCTTACCGAGGAAAACGATCCGGTAGCTGAACCATAGCCCAGAGGACTGAAGGTGTCCGCCGGATCGGGCGTGTAACCATTGACGTCGCGAATGTCCAATTTGCCGCCGAGGCTGGCCGTGCCGCCAACCTGTAAGTGATCGAACTGCGACGGCAATTTGCCGCCGCTCTCCACAATTAGCGTGCCGCTTGCACCCTGAGCGAAATTGCCGGTTATGCCAGGCAGACCGGCCGAAGATCCACGCGCAATGTAACCGCTGTTATTCGTCAGGTCGCCTTGGATGAAGCCGGCGCCACTAAGTGTGCCGCCATTGAGAGTAACCGGTCCGACGATATTGAACGAAGTCAGGTCCGTTTGCCCGCCGGTTTGTATGTAGCCAGAGGGAGTGGTAGCAATCTCGCCATGCACATTGCTTGCGCGGCTAAAATTGCCCCCGTTTGTGCTGACGAGATTTCCGCCGCCTTGGGCGATGACATTTCCGCCGCCTTGCGCAATGACATTTCCGCCGCCTTGTGCAATGACATTACCCCCGCCTTGCGCAATGATATTACCGCCGCCTTGAGCAATCACACTCGCGCCGTCGTGGCCAATGAGACTGGCGCCATCCGAAGTTAATAGCGTGCTGATACTACCGGCTATTCTCCCCGTATTCGTAACCGAGATCCCCTGAATGATTCGAGACGCGGCATTAGGATCGACAGCAGCATTAGGGGGCATTTGCAGTGGTGTCAGCCAGTTAACAGTTCCATCATTTTCGAACACATTCGCACCCACCAGCCCTCCGCTGCCGTGCACGTTGAGCGTACCATGGTTGACGAGCTTACCGCCAAAGTTAATGTCAGCAGGGTTGAGCAACTCACAAATGCCATAGTTGTTAAGGAAGCAGTTCTCGAAGGTGCCTCCAAAAATTGTGATCACCTGGAAAACACTCAGGTTTGATCCAACATTCGAGCCAATGATGTGACCGCCATTGATCGAGACGGAATTGACCGGTGTGTCGGAATCCAGGCGCACAGTGTGCGCACCGATGATTGCGAAGTCGGCCCCAGAGGCGCTACCCTCGCCGCCGTCCCCAGGATAGCCGTTATTCCGGTCCCATGTAGCAGGATCTCTCCAGCCACCATCCCGAACGGCAGTAAATACCCGATCGGTGCTTGCGGCAGAGGCACTGTTCCCGTCTGCGCGCGCAGCCTTTAAGTTGCTACCGCCCGGCACAACTCGAACGTACGTCGCGCCAGTTCCGGCGCGTGGTCGCGCGCCAAGATCGTCGACCGCTACTGCCTCGAAGACGTGGTCTCCGACGTCAGTAGTGAACAATGCCAGGTAACGAGTGTTCGGGTCGCCTGTCCCAGGGTATTCGCTGACCGTGTGTCCATCAACCTGGAGCTGCACCTTCTTGATGGTACGTGCGCTCTGCACGCCTGCGGTAAAGGCCGCGCTGTCCGACGGTACGATGATGGGATGCTCGGCGTCGTGTCCATCTCCGCTGCCCACCAATCCTGGTGGGGTGTAAACCGTCACAACTGGTGGAACGTCTTGGGTAACATCAAATGGTCCCGTGACATTCGATAAGCTATCCACAAAACCGGACGCGCTCGCGATCGCGCGGAAGTAGATTCCTTTAGTGGTCGGATAATTGTTGACGAGAAGAAGGAATTGGCTCGGGTCGGTGCTTTGAGTCATTTGGCCGGCAGTGCCGTCGTTCAAAGTAGTCCAGCTCCCTTCGTCGCCTGGCGTAGTAGTTGCCTGGACGCGAACCGATATGCCCGATGGCGTTGCCGACTCGATGGCTTTAAAATAGAAGTCCGCTATGTCACTATTACCCGCAAAAATCAGGGTTGTGGCGCCGATGCGAGGCGCATTACTGGCGAGGTTGAAGGGTCCGACAACATTGGAGATGCTGTCGGGGTAACCGCTGGCGGAAGAGACGGCACGGAAGTAAACACCATTTAGTGATGAATAGGCTGTGGAGTTAAGGACAAATTCCGATGCCGTGATATCATATACCATCCGGCCATTGCTTCCAGTCGTTAGATCTGTCCAGCTCGTGTTACTTGAATCATTGGGATTGGGCGTTTGGGTCGCCTGCACCCGCACGCTTAGCCCGGCCGGCGTTCCGGTTTGCTGCGCCGCGAAACGCAAGGCCGTGTCTGTTACGTTGGCGGTCGGTGAATCGCTACCGTTCACTGTGAAGATTGTCGCGGAGAGTCCGCCATGCGGTGGGGGAAGCAGCGTGGACGCACCATCCTGAAAGGCTGTTATTGTTCCATCTGCATCTTCCGCTGCGAAAAGCTGGCGCGAAGCTTGATCGAAAACCATGCCATGCGGAAAGTGGCCGACGTCGAATTGGCCAAGTAAAGCATTATTCGCGAGGTTGTAAGCGGTGACGTGGCCGTTAGCCGTATGACCGTTGCCATCATCGCCGATAAACAAAGTGTTGCTAGTCTCATCGATGGCGAGCGAAGTGACGTTACCGTTAGTTGTGTTGGAGAACGAGCTTTCCACCTTGTCCTGCGCGCCGTCGATGACCGTTACCAGGTCAACCGCGGAAGCATCGCCCTGGCCAATCCTGCCTACATAAATCTTGTTTGTCTTGCTGTTGACGGCCATCGGACCCGGAATCGCGCCGGCGTCCACATCAGCTACCACCGCGCCGGTGATGCCGTTAACGATAACTACTTTGCCGGAAGGTGAACTGTTCGAGAGATAGACGCGCCCCGTGACCGGATTGACCGCGACATCGGCGTCCGCAAGATCCGGCACAGTGATCGTGCTGACGAGCCCGTTGGTGTTCGCGTCAACAACAAACAATAGCGACGTTTGATTGCTGGTTCGTCCGGTGATGTAAACACGCGCGCGCGTTTCATCGATGGCGACATGACCGGTCGGAACGAAGTTGTTGTCCGTGTTCAAAGTGATTGATTGGATCAACGAGCCGGTCGTTCCATCCAACACATCCAAATCTGACTCTGGCACCGCGATCGCGTTTCTAACTCGCAGTAGGTAAACGCGGTTCAAACCCACACTCACAGCGACTTCACGTGGCTGGACTCCCCCGTCATCGGTCGCCGGGTTAACCGCCGCGCGCGTCAGTACTTTATGAGAGTTTAAATCGAGAATGGTAAGTTCCGGTGCCCTTTGGTCTGCGACATAGAGCAAGCCCGACTTCGGATTAACGGCCAGGCCGTGCGGCGAATAACCGACGGTCAACTTCGCCAGAGTCCCATCGATAGGGTTCAAAATCCCTACCATATTGCTCAGGGTTCCATTCGACGAACCACTATTGAGGCCATAATCGAGGACCGCTAAGCGCCCACCGTTTGCAGAGTCGAATCCGAGCTTTGCCGCGCCCGTATTAATTGTCTTCTTTACCGTCAGGCTACTCGCAGCAAACGCGGTGACAAAACCAGTCGTGCCACCTCCGCTGCTTGGCGTGCCCACGTAAACCGTGCTTGTCGCTGCATCGACGGTGATGGCATTTGCATTAAGCGGAACATCAATAGTGTTAGAAGCGAGCGTTGCGCCGGAATTTGCATCCAGCACATAAATCCCCGGGGCCCCATTATTCCTGTCCTGACCTACACAGTAGATACGGCCTCCCGCCGAATCAGCGACTGCGTCGAAAGGGAAAAAAGTCGTGCTGAAATTTGTCAGGGCGTCACTGACCCCATCGATGATCGTCCCTCCTTTATCGCCAAAGACAAAGACCTTGTTTCCGGCGGTGTTGACTGCGTAGACCTGGGCATTCGGTGCCGGAGCAATTGTCTTCAAGACTGTGCGGCCAGGTCCGTCAACCACAACCAGGTTTCCATTGCTGTCGCTGACGTACACCTTATGCGTGACCGGATTCGCCACGATATTGGACCCGCCTATGGTACCCGGAGTGGAAAAGATCGGCAGCACAACGTCGCTGCTCTGATCGGTAAGGTTTGTGTCCGTCGCTCCATCGACCGTCCGAAGCACGACCTGCGAAGTTCCGCAAAAACTGCATCCGATTTGTCCGACGACATAAACCTTGTTGCCGGCTGCGACTGTGCTTTCATCGACGGCGACGCCGGCGGGCAGAAACGGGTAGTTACTCGGTGGATTACCAATGAGGCTATAGGTGCCAAAGTCGATGCCGGTCAGGACGCGGCTGGCATTGATATCCACCACTTTCATGGCGTAGATGTCGTAGCCAGGAGCCCCGATGGTGTAGAGCTTGTGGGTGTTATGGTTGAGGCTAAAAACCCCCGGAGTGTAAACGTCCGGTCCGGGCGACAGGTCAATCGTGCCGGTTAGGTTTGTTCCCGGCGGCGTTCCAGAGGAAGCAGTGCCTGCTGTAAAATTCACCGCAATGACGGCCGCGCAGAGGGTTAGAGTTGTTCGTAGTCGTTTCATGAGCTTAATATTTTCCTGTGGGCGCGTCCCTTTTTGAGCTCACGGCTACGGATGAGGGGAATTCCCAAAAGGCCGCAGCAAAGCTCCGGTTCGATGGTGATTAAACTTTCGCGCATTTACCCGGGAACGCGGCGCGTTGCCAGCACTGCGACACCCAAAGGTGAAAGCTAGTAATTTTTTCATGGTGAAACTCCTTCTCCGCTAATTTGCGCTTGCCCGAACCCTAATGAGCAGTGCCGTCCCGCCGCTCTTCTTTTCTTGTCATTCCGTGGGCGAATCTTGCGCAGCGTTCTCATCCCTCTCTTCACTGAATGAATTTCGCGTCGCGAAATTGGTGGAACCTAGGTGTGGAGGCTCAATAGGTTATTCAGGGTCAAGTTGAGTTTTGAGATTGGGGGATGGAGTTGGAGAGCGGAGTGGGGTCGGTGCCAGTTGTAGCGGCGGAGCCAGGGCTGGAGGTGGTCGGCGCGGTGCGCGGAGTGAGAGTAGGCTTGTGCATAGGCCCATTCGCGTAAGGAGGTTTGGATGAAGCGCTCGGCTTTGCCATTGGTCCTGGGAGTGTAGGGTCGGGTGAAGATATGGCGCAGGCCGAGTTGGCGGACGGCGGCGCGGAAAGGATGAGAGCGGTAGCACGCGCCGTTGTCGCTCATGAGACGTTGGACCTTGATGCCGAGGGAGGCGAAGTAAGCCAGGGCGCGGTGGAGGAAGGCGACGGCGCTGGTGTGGCGCTCATCGGGCATGATCTGGGCAAAAGCGAGGCGCGAAGCGTCGTCGATCACGACGTGGACGAACTCCCAACCGGCTCCTGGAGTATGGTTGCGGCGATTGCCGGTGACGCGATGGCCTGTGCGCACGATGCGGCCGAGCTTTTTGATGTCGAAATGGATAAGCTCACCCGGGAACTGGCGCTGGTAGCGCACTACATCGATCCCGGCAGTCCCTGGCAGAACGGCTTCGTCGAGAGCTTCCATGGCCGCTTCCGCGACGAGTGCCTCAACCGCGAACAACTCTGGACCCTGACCGAAGCCCGCGTGGTCATCGAAGACTACCGGCACCGCTACAACCACCGCCGGCCGCACCGTAAGCTGGGCTACCAAAGCCCGGTGCGCTTTGCCCAACAACTCACCCCATCTCCGACTCCGGTCGGGCTCCGCCCTCCCTGCGTCGAAGATGGACAGACCAACAGCAATAAACTAAACACAGGAAACAAGCCCTCGGACTAACTCTCTAAGTGGCTCGAAAAGGTGGATCCGGTCAGAAACTTAAGCACCATTAAGCATGGGCTCGACTGTTATAGACGGGGACTCTGCTCCAGCGATGACAAGCGGATGGC
>PMSN01000022.1 GCA_003167555.1 Spartobacteria bacterium | reverse complement strand
AGCCGGTCGTACTTCGCGAGCACGTCGGAAGCGAGCTTGCCGATCTGCGCCTGCGAGCCGAAGTCGCAGAGCCACGAGTCCGGGGCGGCGGCCATGCCCGCGCGCCGTTTCACCTCGTCGACCGCCGCGTTCATTTTCCTTTGGTCGCGCCCGACGAGCACCAGCCAGTTCCCCTGCCGCGCGAGCGCGACGGCCGCTTCGAGCCCGATGCCGCTCGTCGCGCCGGTGATCAAGATCGTCGACATGTTACAACCGTAGCATGATGGTATGATGAATGTATGACGAAGCGCAGCATCTCCGCCTCCATCGATCCGGACCTGTTATCCGCCGCGCGGAAGCCGCGGTGAAGCGGCGCGGTTCCTCGAACTTCAGCGCGTGGATGGCCGAACATGTGAATATGCCGACAGGATTGCGACATATCCAGCGTATTAGCTGACAAAAGCCGCAACGCGGGCGGGAGGCACAAAATGACGATTGATATATGTCAGACAAAATGCGGTCGCCTAACGACCCAAACTGAGCGACCGGCGAGGCAGAAACAAGCGCGAACTCGGATTGCCGCGTCACTCCGCCGAGTCGGTTCGCTCCAGTGCCTGGTTAGGGCGCAGGGGTGAATCGCTGCTATCGCTGAATCCGCTGACTGACAAGAGTGGCGGCGCCGGCACCCAGCCAGCCGACCAGCGATCCAACAAGCGGAATGCCAACGAGGAGAAACACCAGGCTGGTGGTTGTAGTAAGCGCGCCAGTGGCATCGGCGAAGATGGCCTCGTAGGCGATCGCGTATGCACCCGCTCCAACGAAGGCGCTGAAGACAAACCAAATAAGGGACGCCCAACGCAACCCGGGCCAAGGAGCCAACCAAAGCACCAACGTACCGAGACCCGCAAAGATCCCCGCTACCAGAATCAAGCCGAGGAGGATGAGTGGATGCATACTACGCGCGTGTGCCCTAACATGTGAATATGCCGACAAGGTTGCGGCATATCCAGCGTATTAGCCGACAAAAGCCGCATCGCTGGCGGAGCGCGACAAAAATGACGATTGATATATGTCAGATGAACTGCGTCGAGGCTGTCAGCCATTCGCTGCATCTTGGTGTCATCCGTAGCCATTCACGGTGAAGTTGCTTGAGCGATCGATTTGAGGGTCGTAGTCGAGCCGCCAATACCAAAAACCACCATCCATCACGTCGACAATCTCTCGTCTCCAATAGGGCGTTTCGTCCTGCTTCTCTTCAGGAAGGCGAATCGGAAAAAAGTTGCAGAAAATGACCTTTCGCCCGTGGCGGTAAATGCCAATGAACTGGACCCTGTATTGCTTTCTGTGTTTGAGAATCTCCGCGATCTGTCCCACGTAATAGGGTTGAGGAACTATGGGGCGCTGAAGAAACTTCTGAATCGATTCGTAGGCTGCCTCTGCCTGCGTTTGAGAGGGCGTCCATTTACCCGATCGCAAGGTTACGCGATTTCGCGGGGGAATCTCTAGCGTGGGGTTGGCCCACACCGGGGACGTTAACAAGAAGAGCAGAGTCAGCGTCGCACGCATAGAGCTAGCGCGTGATTAGGCCGACAAGATTGCGGCATATCCAGTTTATTAGCCGACAAAAGCCGCAACGCCCGCGCGGGCTCGACAAATGTCGGTTGCTATATGTCAGACAAAATGCGGTCGCCTAACGAGACACTAGATCAGCGACGGCGTTCCGGAGAGCTTCAGCGCCCGCCAGCGTGTCGACGCCTGTGCATCCAGTCGTCGAAATCCAACAGCCGTAACAACGGATTCCAGCGCCAACGGCGCCCCCAGGCGACGATCTGTTCCCGCGGGGAGCGGGCGTGTGCGCTCATCCACGACGCGACCTCCCCGTCCTGCGCGCCGGTGGCAATGAACTCCCGCAACGCTCCTGCCTCCAGCCCCGTGGCGGCAAAAAACCGGCGATCCAGTGGACAATCGTAGTGGTAGGAGCCGCTCACGCCAACTAACTCCGCCCGGCATTTGTCTACGAGCCGTGCCGCGAGTGCCGGGAAATCCTGGCCCAGGGGTGCGCGAGGGCTCCGGGGAGCGAGCCGGTTCAGATCAGGCGCCAGGGCACGTAGTCTTTCAGTGTCCATGGCGGCGCGATGTCTTATTTGCGGAGAACACGGTTGCGGACATGTAACAGGTGATTATGCCAACAAGATTGCGGCATATCCAGCGTATTAGCCGAGAAAGGCGAGAAGGTCCCAAACTTTGGGCTCGTCACCCGCCAGGATTGCGCCAACGAGTCGGGAGCGCAGGTCAACATCGGACCCGATGCTGACTGTTTTTTCCTGAGCCGCCAACACCAAATGCGAGCCCGTCTTTTTGCGGATCGGAAATCCCTGCCCGTTACTGGAGCGCGTAAACTTCCACGACGGCGATGCCGGTAGTGTTATTCGCGCCGCGGACAATGGCGGTGTAGTTCGCGGGAGAGAGTGTGCGCACAATCGCCGATTCCAGGTTATTCGACGGCGGGATGGTGCTGTCGATGATGGCCTGTTTGTTTGGGCTATCCACCCAGTTGTCGTTTGCTTCCAGCAGGGATCCATTCGCGTCGTGCAATTCCAGAGTGGGATCGGCCATCGCTCCGGGGACACCGGTGGAAGGACCGAGTGCGCGGATAATTACTTTTTGCGGCGTCTGACCAACCACAATATTTCCCGCAAACAAGACGTTGTCCCCGGTCTGGACAAACCCCCGGTTGGAAATATTCGCCAGTTTTGAATCGAGGGAGCGATCCAGATCGTACACTTCCACGACGCCTATGCCCGTCGCATTGCCTGACCCGCGCACAATGGCAGTATAACTTGTCCCTAGCTTGCTCGCCGGCAATGTTGCCACAATGGCCGACTCCAGGTCGTTGGTCGGCGCAATGGTGCTATCAATGATCGCTTGCTTGTTCGGCGAGTCCTTCCAGTTATCGTTCGATTGGAGCAATGCGCCCGAGCCGTCACGAAGCTCAAGGGTGGGATCGGCCAAGCCACCGGCAACGCCCAAGGACGGACCGATCGCGCGCATGATCACTCTCTTGGGCTGATAACCCGTCACAATGAACCCGGCGAACAAAGCATTATCCCCCGTCCCCACCGGAAGCCGGCCCGAGATGTTAGCCAGCACCACCGGCGGCGTGCCCTGGAATTCGAAGGCGCCGATGTCAGTGGGGTTATTGCCGTTGCCGGCGTTGGTAGAGTTAGGATCGTCCACGGGTCGCGGCGCGCCGCGCTGGTCGATTGCAAAAATCGAGTCACCCTTATCGATCGCCATGCTCCCGGGCAAGAGCGCGCGGGTAAAGGTCGGGCCGCCGTTGTCCTGGAGCGGCCCCAGCTTCGGGTCGCTGCTGTTAAGGTCTGAGGTTTGATTAAGGACCGTCTTATCGTTGTGAGTGCTCAGATTGTAGCCGGTGGGTGAGAACGTGCCGCCGTTCGTGCTGGAGAAGGTGGGTCCGCTATCGGCGAAGATGGTGTTGTTGAAACTGATCTTCGAAGAGCCGTCGGAATGGACCGAGTTGGAGGCGAAATTTCCGGCAATGGTGTCGTTGAAAAGACCGATAATCGTGCCGGATGGCCCGCCTGCCAAAATGGTATCACCGCTGGTAACTGAGTTATCGCTTATCGTGCAGTTAGCGAGCGACAAACTACCCAGACTGGCATAAACAATAGAAGAGCTACTCGCAGTTCCAGAGTTCTCGGAGATCGTGCAGCCGGTTGCGCTCAACGTACCGCTCTCGTTGTGGATCGCCGCACCAGCGGTGTTGCCTGATGAGCCTGAGGCTGCGTTTCCGCTGATGGTACTGTTATTCATCGACACCGTTCCCTGGATATTAAAGATTCCTCCACCATCGATTCCGGCTTGATTGCCGCTCACGGAACTGTTCTTCAGTACCAGTGACGAGGAATTGTAAATCCCGCCACCGCGGTCAAGGGTGTGGTTGCTGCTGACGACGCTGCTGGTCAAGGTCAGGCTGCCGTAATTAGTGATTCCGCCTCCGGCACCGCTTGACATGCAGCCGGTGACGACAACGTCATTCAACGTCAGGGTGCCGACGTTTTGAATTCCAGGACCAAAATTGGCTCCTTGCAATAAGCCGTTGCTAATCGTGAGCCCCAAGATAGTGATGGAGCTCGTACTGTCGGAGATATTAAAAACGCGGAAGTTGGGGGTGCCGCTGGCCGTGCTGCGCTGGACTGTCAGCACCTTGCTTCCAGGACCGCTAATTACCGTTTGGCTTCCTAGATCAGGCAGCGCGCTCAACAACGTGATAACGTGGGGGGTACTCGCCACGGAGAAAACACCTGGATCGAAAGTAATGGTCGTGCCCCCTGCGATGGCCGTGCGCAGGCTGCCTGCGCCGCTATCGGCAGTCGTTGTCACCACGATGGGTCCGCGCAAGACAACGCTCAGGCTGTCGGCATACCCGTCGTTATAAGCTCCGCCGTTATTGGGATCGCGAGTCATGACGACGGCTGCATAAATTCTCCTCGTTCCTGCTGGAACGGACACCGTTTTGTCCGTTTCTAATAAACCCGTCTTTCCGCTGCGATCGGCCGTGGTCACGGGGCCGAGGAAAATGTTTGCCAGGCCCGAGCCGCCGCCATCCACGAAGATCACGTTGAAATTCGCGCTGTCCCCGTCATTAAGGTAGCCCCCGAGCCATGCCTCAACGTCGCAAGCGACCTTCCCCGCATCGATGTCCGCCGCATTGGCCGAAACATCGATCAGCTGATTGAAGCTGCTAGAGGCTGTAGAACCGCCGGCAAAGAATGCCTTCCCGCGATCGAAAGGGCCGGGATCGGTCGTCGTCGGGAAGCCGCCGGCTGCGCCATACTGGACAATGGCCGGACTGCCGGTCTGGTTCCAGCCGACAAGCCCGTTTTCGGCATTTCCGTTGACGAGCAAGTTTACGCCGTATCCCGCGGCGTTCGCTTCCGTAGGCGCGAGAAACGAAAGGCCGGCCGCCAAGACAAGCGCTGCGGCTGCTCTGGGAATGTTCCTGGGAGAGATGGCAGTGTTAGCGGTATGAAGTCCTCGGTCAAAAACCTTGGTCATACCCTTGTACTTCGGAAAAATCTCCGCCGCGTCACAAGAAAAGGGGCTTGGCCTGAAGAATTTTTGATCAGAGGGCCGGCCGCCCGGAACTAAATCCGTTCTTTCCTTTCTTTGCATCATCCTGCTAAATGCCGGGCGGATGACAGGGACCGAGGCCACGCCCAGCTTGGGAAATTTATTTGCTTCCACCTGCTGGACGGTGGTGCTCGAAGCGGCGGAATCGCAGGAATCCGGCAGGGCCCGCGCGGCGCTCGCCGAACTCTGTAAGACTTATTGGCAACCGCTTTATCTTTACCTGCGGCGGAAAGGATACGACCGGCCTGATGCGCAGGACCTGACACAGTCGTTTTTCTTCGACCTCATCCAAAGCCGATCGTTCGCGCGCGCGGAGCGGGCCAAAGGCAAGTTCCGCTCTTTCCTGCTCGGCGCCCTCAAGCATTTCCTGGCTGACGCGCGCGATCATGATGGTGCGCAAAAACGGGGCGGCAATGTGATAGCCGTGCCGCTGAGCGAGGCCGCGCTGATCGAGGCCGAGGCTAGCCACAGTTCCAACAATGGCGGCAGCGCCGAGCAGATCTTCGAAAGGGAGTGGGCCGCGGCACTCCTGCGCCGGACGATCGCTCGACTGGAACAGGAGTATTCCCTCGCGGGGAAAAGCCCGCTGTTTGATTGTCTGCGCTCGCACATCTCTCCCTCGATGGGAACGGCTGCGCCCTATGAGGAGTTGGCAGCCCGCCTGGGCCGAAAACCGGCCACCGTGCGGATGGATGTGATGCGCTTGCGAGATCGCTATCGCGCAGTGCTGCGCGAGGAAGTCACCGCCACCGTGCAGGATTCCGCGCAGGCGGAAGACGAACTGCGATACCTTTACCAGGTGGTCACAGTTGGTTAGCGCGCGAGCATCCTTGTCGTGCCCAAAGAGGATATGACTGATGTCGCCGAGCAGACAGTTTGCCCGGAGTGTGGCTCAACGCTGACGCGGTCCGTCGGCTGCATGCCCTGCCAGCTCCGTCTCGGCTTTGAACCGGATGCCGGCAGAAGCGCGAAAGAAGATGCGCCGGAGCAGCTCGCGAACTACCGGATTGCGCGACGCGATGACGGCACCGCATGGGAGCTGGGTCGCGGCGCGATGGGAATCACTTATCGCGCCCTCGACCTTTCGCTCGATCGGGCCGTGGCGATAAAGATTGTGGCGTCCGTCCACGCCGGCGGAAGCAACGCCGGGCGCGAACGTTTTTTGCGCGAGGCGCGGGTGGCGGCGCAATTGCGGCATCCGAACATCGCGACCATCTACCAATTCGGCGTGGACGAAGATACCGGCCACTTTTTCTACGCCATGGAGTTAGTCGAAGGCGAGACGCTCGAGGAACGCGTGCGCCGGACCGGGCCGCTCGATGCGCCGACCACGATCGCGATCGCGCGACAAGTGGTGGCCGCACTCGCCGTCGCAGAAAAGAACGCGCTGGTCCATCGCGATCTGAAGCCGGCGAACGTGATGCTCGTGGCGAGCGACGAAGCCGGCGGCGTGCCGGGCGTGAAGATCATCGATTTCGGTTTGGCCAAAGCATTGACGGCGAAGATCGATCCGGCCTCGCTCACGCAAGGCGGGTTTGTCGGCACGCCTGCCTTCGCCAGCCCGGAGCAATTTGACAAGACAACGCTCGATATACGTTCCGATGTTTATTCGTTAGGTGTCACGCTCTGGTTCGCGCTGACAGGAACAACGCCGTTTCGCGGAAGGACCGTGCAAGAAATCCGGCAGGCGCGAGAAGCGGGCGCGTTACCGATCGAACAATTACGCGCGGCGCGAGTGCCACCACGCATCATCGCCCTACTGCGGACGATGCTCGCGCTCGAACCAGCCGCTCGTCCGGGCATAAGTGCGCTCGACGCGAGGTTACAAAGATTGGCCGTAACGAATCGACCTGGCCAACGCCTTCTTGGCGCGGCGGCCGCTGTCCTTGTTCTCTCCGTTGCTGCTGCTTTCTGGCTGGTCCATCGCTCCGTCCCTCCCGTGCCGGCGGTCGCATTCGACGAAGGCGGCACTTCGAATCCGGCTGCCTCTGAAGCCTATTTGAAAGGGATTTACATTTGGAACACGAGAGATGGGAGCCGTTTCCTCGAGGCAGAAAAATATTTGCGACAGGCCATCGCTCTGGACCCAAAATATGCCCGCGCTTACGCGGGATTAAGCTGTGTCCTGCAGTTCATGACATCCGCTCCTTTGCGAGCTCAAGAGTTTGCCGAGGCGGCAACCGCTGGGCGGAAGGCGTTGGAGTTGGATCCCAAGCTGGCCGAAGCACACGCTTCACTTGGGCTCATCGCGATGAATTATTACTGGGATTGGCCGGGGGCAGAAAAGGAATTCCAAAGCGCGATTGCCCTGAATCCGCAGTATCCCACCGGCCATCACTGGTATGCGGAGTTTCTTGGTTGCCAGGGCCGGTTTGACGAGGCTCTGCGCGAAATAAATCTGGCGATCCAATTGGATCCAACCTTGCCGGTGATCCATTTTGACGCCGGAAAAATTCTTATCTTCGCGCGCCGCTATCCGGAGGCCGAAGCGCCACTCAAAGAAGGATTGGAGCTGGATCCAAAATACGACTCAGCCTATTTCTGGCTGGCCCTCGCTCACGCGCACCAGGGACGCTTTCCAGAGGCCTTTGCCGAGCTTAAGGAATTGGAACGCCTGGCTCCTAGTTCCTACACCTCCGGTCTCGCCGCCTACGTTTACGGCCTGGCTAACGATCATGCCACAGCCGAAAAGCTGCTCGCTCTGACGCAGGCGCGTCTCGCCGCTCCGGACGACATGTTACCGCTGGTTTACGCTTATGTCGGAGTAGGCGATAAGGAGAAGGCGCTGACTTACCTTGCGCTCGATTGTGATAGTCATGCCACTAACATGACGGGACTAAAGGTAGTACCATACCTCGACTCACTCCGTTCTGATCCGCGGTTCCAAGCCCTGCTGCGCCGTGTCCATTTTTCCCCGTAGCAAAGGGAAAGGAGGGGCGCCGACGTGATCGCTCCGTTATTGGAGCGCGTAGACTTCGACCACGGCGATACCCGTGGAGTTATTCGCACCGCGCACTATGGCGGTGTAGTTCGCGGGAGTTAGCGTTCGGACAATAGCCGATTCCAAATTATTCGACGGCGGGATCGTGCTGTCGATGATGGCCTGTTTGTTCGGACTGTCCACCCAGTTGTCGTTCGCTTCCAGCAGACCCCCATTCGCGTCGTGCAATTCCAGAGTAGGATCGGCCATCACGCCTGCGATCGGAATAGACGGGCCGATGGCGCGGATGATCACCTTCTGTGAGACCTGGCCAAGGACGATGTTTCCCGCAAACAACGCGTTGTCCCCCGTTTGGACAAATCCCCGGTTGGAGATGTTCGCCAGCTTCGAATCCACGGTGCGATCCAGATCGTAAACTTCCACCACGCCGATGCCAATCGCATTGTTTGCTCCACGAACAATCGCTGTATAACTGGTCCCCGGAATACTTGCGGGCAACGTGGCCACGATCGCTGACTCCAAGTCGCTGGTCGGCGCAACCTGGCTATCGATGATCGCCTGTTTGTTAGGCGAGTCTTTCCAGTTATCGTTCGCTTGCAGCAGGACGCCGTTGGAATCGCGCAGCTCGAGCGTTGGATCGGCCAAACGACCCGCGATGCCCAGGGAAGGACCAATGGCTCGAATAATAACTTTCTTAGGCTGATACCCGCTGACGATAAACCCGGCAAACAAAGCGTTATCGCCCGTTCCTACCGGAAGCCGCCCCGAGATGTTAGCCAGGACGACTGGCGGAACGCCTTGGAACTCGAAGGCACCAATGTCGCTGTTATTCCCGCCACCGCTGGCAGAGTTAGGATCGTCAAAGACACGGGGGGCACCGCGCTGATCGGTGGGGTTTTGAGTGTCACTGCCCTTATCGATGGCGAGACTTCCCGGAAGGAGCGCCTGGGTCAGTGTCCCGCCTCCGTTGTCTTGCAACGGCCCAAGCATGGGATCGGTATTGTTGCGATCGTGCGTCATGGTGAGGTAGGCGCTGTCGTCCCGATTACTCAGGTTATAGTCGAGAGAGGTAAAGACCCCGCCAATAGAAGCGAGGTTCTTCGCCGAAGTCGTGCTGAAAAGGATAGTGTTAGCGAGATAGAAGTTGGCGGAACTGCCGGTGTGGTGGGTCTGCGCAGAGATAGCCTGGGCCGAGACGATGGTGCAGTCACTCACTTCCATCAAGGCCGCAGCGGCATCTCCAAAAACGAGGACATCGTAGGTCTGAGTCGAGTTGCCACTAATCGTACAGTTGCGTAGAAAAGAGGTCGCGTTGTAGGTTTCCATAGCGGCGGCGAAGGTCGCCGAATTGGCGTTGAAAGTGGAGCCGATGACGAGGCAAAATGTATTCGCATCGGTGTAGATACCGCCGCCCTCCGAAGCGGTGTTGCCGGTAATGGCACAGTTAGTCACCCCGAGATCGCCGGTATGATTGAAAATCCCGCCGCCATTGCCGCTCGGCACGCTGCCATTGGCAATGGTTAATCCCGAGATAGTGACTACAGGTTTTTGCCCGTTGGCTACGACGGTGGCGCCGCTATCAACGGTAAAGACCGCGAAGTTGGCAGTGCCTGCCGCCGTGCTGCGCTGGACGGTCAGCGCCTTGGCACCCGGTCCGACGATTCGCACATCGCCACTTAAGGCGGGTAGAGCACTGGCCAGGCTGATGATGTGCGGCGCGGTGTTCGCCGCAAAAACATTTGGATCGAAGGTGATGGCATTACTCGCGGTAAGAGCTGCCCGCAGGCTGCCGGGCCCGCTGTCCGCAGTCGTCGTCACGACCGTGGGCGCGCGCAACACGACTGATAGGCTGTCGGCATATCCATCGTTGAACGCCCCGCTCGTGCGGGTCATGGTCAGTGTTACTCTCAGGGTGGCCGTGTTCGCCGGCACTGAAGCCGTCATGGTTCTCAGAAACAGACCGGTCACATTATTGCGATCCGCCGGGCTGACCGGACCGATCGTGGTGCTACCCATATTATTGGATGCTCCATCCAGGTAAGTCACGCTGAGTTGGGCAACGTCGGGGTCAGACACGAATCCACCTAACCAGCCCGACAAGTCCAAGGTTACCTTTCCGGTATTGATGGCCGCCGCATTCGCGGAAACGTTGATGTCCTGCGTGGCCGTACTGGTAGTCGCTTTGCCGCCGGCAAAGAACTGATTGGAGCGATCGGGCGGGCCGGGATCGGAAGACTTGGGAAAACCGCTGGTGTCACTCGAACCTTTGTAGTTTACGACCGTGAAAGCACTGCTTACCGTCCAACCTGGAACCGGGTTCGGGCCAGGCAAGGCATCGCCAGTCGACGAACTTGCTCCCTGTTCCGCGTTCCCGTTTGCGAGCAAGTTAACGCCGTATGGCGCAGCGTGAAGCGAGAGAGGGACCAGACAAAAGAGCGCAGCCAGTCCAGTTAACGCTCCCACGCCCAAGGTCCGTCCTTGGCCGAAATACAATAAGTTCCCCATATGGCCCCTCAGTTCTTGCGGACACAAGCCAGACGAAGCCGACTCGCCCGCGAATTTGCCCGGGATGCTCTTTTACGAGCGGAGGGGTGTAAAGCCAATTTTGGGCGGCTCTGGCACCCATTGCTGGAGCACTGTTCCAAGCGCTGAGGCGAAATTACTCTCGCGCTCCGCGCAATTTTGTATATACGTCGGCTTTAGGAACTACGATGCCAACTATTCCGACCACATCCACGCGCGCGACCAAGCGCTTTTGCCTCATCCTGGTCAAGCCATCGCACTACGACGATGACGGGTACGTGATTCAGTGGTTTCGCTCGACGATTCCGTCTAATTCGCTGGCGGCGGTCTATGGACTGGCGCGGGATTGCGCGCAGCGCTATGTGCTCGGTGAGGATGTCGAAATCGAGATTCATCCGTTCGATGAGACGAATACGCGGATCAAGCCGGCACGATTGGCGCGCATGATCGAAGAGGCGGGCGCGGGTATGGTAATGATGATCGGGGTGCAATCGAATCAGTTCCCGCACGCGCTCGATCTGGCGCGGCCGTTGCGCGAGCGCGGCATTCAGGTGGGCGTCGGCGGGTTCCACGCCTCGGGAATTCTCAGCATGATGGGTGGCAACGACGCCGATCTGCACAAGGCGAGAGCGATGGGCGTCATGATTTTTGCCGGGGAGGCGGAAGGGCGCATGGAACTGGTGCTCAAGGATGCGTTCGAGAACAATCTGAAGCCGCTCTATAATTTCATGGCGGACCTGCCGAATATCGAAGGGGAACCCCTGCCCCTCATTCCGGCGATTCGCGCGGCGCGCACGGCGGGCGCGGTGACGAGTTTCGATGCGGGACGCGGTTGCCCGTTCCAATGTTCGTTCTGCACGATCATCAATGTGCAGGGACGGAAGTCACGCCGGCGGTCAGCGGATGATGTCGAGCGGCTCATCCGCGAGAACGTGGCGCAGGGATTGAACCGCTTTTTTATTACGGACGACAATTTCGCCCGGAACAAGGATTGGGAGATCATCCTCGACCGGCTGATTCACCTGCGCCTGAACGAGAAGATCAAGCTGTCGTTCCTGATCCAGGTGGACACGGCCTGTCATAAGCTACCGAATTTTATTGAGAAATGCCGCGCGGCTGGAGTGAAGCGGGTTTATATCGGGCTGGAGAATATCAACCCGGACAGCCTGGCCGGCGCGCACAAGCGGCAGAACAAGATCACCGAGTATCGCAAGATGCTTCAGGCCTGGAAAACGGCGAGGATCATCACCTATTGCGGCTACATCCTCGGGTTTCCGAACGACACGCCGGAATCGATCATCCGCGACGTTGAGATCGTCAAAAAGGAATTGCCGCTCGACATCCTGGAATTCTTTTTCCTGACGCCGCTGCCGGGCTCCGAGGATCACCAGACATTGGTGAACTCGGGAGTCGTGGTCGATCCCGACCTGAACAAGTACGATCTCAACCACGTCTGCGCGCCGCACCCGAAGATGTCGCGCGAGGATTGGGAGCGTGTCTACCGCAAAGCCTGGGAGACCTACTACACGAAGGAACACATGGAGGCGGTGGTCCGCCGGCTCGTGTCGCGAAAAGCGCCGGCGAGCAACGCCATCATGCTGATCGCCTGGTTCATGGGCGCAATTCAGATCGAGAAAATCCATCCGCTCGAGACCGGCTTGTTCCGATTCAAATTCCGCCGCGATCGCCGGCCGGGTCTGCCGATTGAGCCGGTTTGGAAATTTTATCCGAAATACGCCGTGGAATCGGTGGTGAAGCTGGGGAAATGGATTGCGCTCTATTCCCGGCTGCGCGCCATCTACGTGCGCGTGAAGAAGGACCCGAAGAAGCTCGAATACATGGACCTCGCGATGACTCCGGTGACCGACGACGAGGATCTGGAGATGTACCATGTGCCATCGGCGCCGGCATTCGTCGCGCAGGAGCATCGGCGGCAGCATGCGCACGAGCACGCGGCGGTAGCCTAGGTACGAGTTCCTTCGATGGGGAGCGCAGGCTGCCAGCCTGCACATCGCGGCAGCTTGCCGCGAATAGGTAACAGCGCCTTACGCAAATTATCGCTGAGTCGCGAGACTACGTTGCTGAAGATGCGCCCGGCAAGCTGCCGGGCGCGGCAGGCTGGCAGCCTGCGCTCCCCAATCGACAGAGGGAAAATTGCTGTCGGGCTGGGTGATGTTGTGTATGGTGGGCACTTCGAAAACCGTGATGCTGAATCCTGCTCCATCTCCGCGCGCCACGAAGCGCTTCTGCCTCGTGCTGGTCAAGCCGTCGCACTATGACGACGACGGGTACGTGATCCAATGGCTGCGCTCGACGATTCCGTCCAACACGCTCGCGGCGCTCTATGGCCTGGCCCGCGATTGCGCCCAGCGCCATGTCCTTGGTGATGACGTCGAGATAGAGATCCATCCCTTTGATGAGACGAACACGCGCATCCGGCCGAAACGCCTCGCGCGCATGATCGAGGGGGCCGGCGCGGGCATGGTGATGTTCGTCGGCGTGCAGTCGAACCAATTTCCGCACACGCTCGATCTGGCGAAGCCTTTGCTCGCGCGCGGCATCCAGGTAGCCATCGGCGGGTTCCACGTCTCGGGGACGATGAGCATGCTGGGGGGCAACGATCCCGATCTCCATCGGGCCAAGGCGATGGGCATCTCGCTTTTTGCCGGCGAAGCGGAAGGAAGGCTGGAACAAGTGTTGCAAGACGCTTTCGCGAAAACGCTCAAGCCGCTCTACAATTTCATGGCGGACCTGCCGGGCATCGAAGGGATGCCGATTCCGCTCATCAGTTCCGTCCGCGCCGCGCGCACCGTGGGCCACGTCACCAGCTTCGATGCGGGACGCGGTTGCCCGTTCCAATGTTCGTTCTGTACGATCATCAATGTCCAGGGACGGAAGTCCCGCCGCCGTTCGCCCGATGACGTCGAGCAGATCATCCGCGAGAACGTGGCGCAGGGACTGCGCAGCTTTTTTATTACCGACGACAATTTTGCGCGCAATAAGGATTGGGAGGTGATCCTCGATCGGATCATTCACCTGCGCGAAGTCGCGAAGCTGAAGCTGTCGTTCATCATCCAGGTGGACACGCTTTGTCACAAGCTTCCGAACTTTATCGAGAAATGCGCTGCGGCGGGCGTGCGGCGCGTCTTCATCGGCTTGGAGAACATCAACCCGGACAGCCTGGCCGGCGCGCACAAGCGACAGAACAAGATCACCGAGTATCGCAAGATGCTGCTCGCCTGGAAGGCGGCGAAAATCATCACTTACGCCGGCTACATCACCGGGTTTCCGAACGACACGGTCGAGTCCATCCGGCGCGACGTTGAGATCGTGAAAAAAGAATTGCCGGTCGACATCCTGGAGTTTTTCTTCCTGACGCCGCTGCCCGGCTCGGAGGATCACCAGAAGCTGGTCAACGCCGGCGTGGAGATCGATGCGGATCTGAATCGGTACGATTTGAATCACGTTTGCGCGCCGCACCCGAAGATGTCGCGCGCGGAATGGGAACGGGCTTACCTCACCGCCTGGGAAACCTACTATACCATGGAACACATGGAGACGGTGTTGCGGCGGCTGGTGGCCAAGAAAGGGCGGGCCAACAATGCGCTCGTGCTCATCACCTGGTTTATGAGCTCCATTCATCTTGAGAAGGTCCATCCGCTCGAGAGCGGCCTGTTTCGTTTGAAGTTCCGGCGCGATCGGCGGCCCGGCCTGCCACGCGAGGCGATCTGGAAGTTTTATCCAAAATACTGGGTCGAATCGGTGACCAAGATGGCGAAACTGATAACGCTCTACAGTCGGTTGCGCCGGCTCTATAAGCGGATCAAGGCGGATCCGAAGAGATTCAAATACATGGATGTCGCGCTCACCCCCGTCACCGATCACGACGTCGACGATCTCGAAATGTTTCATACGCCCTCGGCGCCAGCCTTCATCGCGCAGGAGCATCGGCGGCAGCATGCGCACGAGCATGCGGCGGCGTAGGATTTCGTAACACAGGCACCTTGCCGGTCGCCCTTAAGCTCCTAACTTTGGCGGAGCGATGACACACGATCACGATCACGCGGGCCATTCGCACGGACCGCCGAGTAACAACGCGGCGTTTGCGATCGGCGTCGTTTTGAATCTCGGGTTCGTGGCCACGGAAGTTTTCTACGGCCTCGCGGCGCATTCGCTCGCGCTGATCTCCGACGCGGGTCACAACTTGAGCGATGTGTTCTGTCTCTTGCTCGCCTGGGGCGCGACGTATCTCACGAGATCCGCACCGACAAAGCGCCGCACCTATGGCTGGCGGCGATCGTCGATCCTCGCGGCGTTGATTAATGCGATCGTGCTGCTGGTCGTGGTCGGAGGAATCACGGTCGAGGCCATCCGGCGCTTTGCGCATCCCGAAACGGTGGCCGGCGGTACCGTGATGGCGGTTGCGGCGGCAGGCATCGTCATCAACACCATCTCCGCGTGGCTCTTCATGGCGGGGCGCAAGAGCGATCTGAATTTGAAGGGAGCGTTTCTGCATATGGCGGGCGATGCGGTGGTTTCGGTCGGCGTGGTTATCGCCGCGTTCGCGATTCGGATGACTGGCTGGCACTGGCTCGACCCGGCTGTCAGCCTCGCGATCGGCGCCGTCATCGTCTGGGGAACATGGGGTTTGCTCCGCGAGTCCATCAACCTGTCGATGGATGCCGTGCCGGAAGGAATCGATCCGCACGCGGTCGAAGATTATCTGGCGGGATTGGCTGGCGTGACTGCGGTGCATGATCTCCACATCTGGGCAATGAGCACGACGGAAGTTGCGCTGACAGTTCACCTCGTCATGGAGGAAGCGCCGCGGAACGATCTTTTTCTACACGATGTCTGCGACGAATTGCGGGAGCGTTTTGGCATCGGACACGCGACGACGCAGATCGAGTGCGGCAACTGCGATCGACCGTGCCAGCAAGCGCCGGTTCATGTGGTTTGAACTCGGGCTCGTAATCGTCTCCGATTGATTCCACCCCGCTTCGATCACGAGCGCGACTTGGAGCACGATTACGAGTTGGGACAGTTGCTTTATCGATCATCTGTTTCATCTTCTCGGACTTCCGATGAGGCGTTGCGCAATATTGTTGTCGATTCTGTTTGTGGTGGGCGGAGAAACGCGCGCGCAACAGAAGAGTCCCCCGGCGCAGCCGGGAGAAACGAAGACTCCCGCCAGCCCCACTGCTGCGCCGCTGCCTAATGTCGTCGCGCCGCCGGCGGTGCCGCTGCGTCCAAACGGAAAAATCCAGAAGAGCCTCGTCCGCATCACCGCAACGGAAGTCGAGCCGGACGAGCGGGCGCCCTGGAACTCGGGCGGAATCCAGCGCGGTATCGGCGCCGGTTTCGTTATCGAGGGCAATCGCATCATGACGAATGCCCACGTCGTCAGCAACTCGCGCTATCTCACCGTCGAGCGTGACGGCGATCCGAACAAATATCCGGCGACGGTTTTGTTCGTCGCGCACGATTGCGACCTGGCGCTGATCAACGTGGACAAGGATTTCTTCAAAAACATGGTTCCCCTCACCTTCGGCGGAATTCCCGAGCTGGAATCGACTGTCTCAGCCTATGGCTACCCGCTCGGTGGCGAGCGCATGTCGGTCACCACCGGGATCGTTTCGCGCATCGATTTCCAGCTCTACACCCATTCGTCGATTGATTCCCATCTCGCGATTCAGATCAGTGCGCAAATCAATCCCGGTAACAGCGGCGGCCCGGTGATGCAGAACGCGAAAGTGGTCGGCGTCGCCTTCCAAGGTTACAGCGGGGAGGTCGCGCAAGGCGTCGCGTATATGATCCCCACGCCGGTGATTCAGCGTTTCCTGACAGACATCAAGGACGGTCACTACGACAAATATGTCGATCTCGGAGTGACCACTGCGAAACTTCAAAACCCGGCGCAGCGGCATTTTCTCGGGTTGAAGGATGACGACCGCGGCGTCCTCGTCGGTACGGTCATCGCGGCGGGCCCTTCCGCGAAAAGTTTGCAGTCCGGCGATGTGCTCCTGGCGATCGACGATCATCCCATCGCGAGTGACGGGACCGTGGAGCTGGATGGTGACCGCGTTGAAATGCCCGAGGTGGTCGAGAGAAAATTCAAAGGCGATATCGTGAAGCTGGAAATCCTGCGGGACAAGAAGCCGCTCACGGTCAACATCGAGCTCGGCTCGGTCTGGCCGTATCTTTATCTCTCGCACGCCTATGATGTGCAGCCGCGTTATGTGCTTTACGGCGGCCTCCTGTTCCAGCCGCTCTCCCTCGACTTAATCGACGCGTATCAACCGAGCGATCTCCGCATCCGGCATTATTTCGATTACTTCGTCGTCGAGCAAATCTACCTCGAACATCCCGAAGTCGTGATCCTGACCAACATTCTGCCCGATCCCACGAACACTTATCTCACCGCGTATCGCGCCAGCATCGTCGATGAGATCAACGGGGAAAAAATCCGAACCCTCAACGATCTGGCGAAGGCTTTCTCGGAGCCGGCGGACCGCTTTGTCGTGCGCATGATCGGCGACGGACCGCCGCTCGTGCTCGATCCGAAGGAAGTTGAATCCGCCCGGGAGAGAATCAAAACCCGCTACAACGTGGGAGTGGAACAAAACCTGGAAGAGCAGCCGGCCAACAAGCCAGCGACTGCGGATCCTAACAAAAGCTGATGAGGAGATTCTGTAGCGACAATGGTAGGGCGACGCTCCGCGGAGCCGTGGGATTCGGCGGCTCGACGGAGTCTCGCCGTACCACCAGAGGGCGCAGTTGCATCTTCGCGATATTTTTCGCATTCATTTTGCCGTTTGGCGCGTTCGCGGCCCAGAAGGGTCCCGAGACTATCGTTAAACAGAAAGAGCTTTCGCTCGTGCGCGTGAACGTCACCGGGCAGCCATACGATTATGTGCGGCCCTGGCAGAAGAAGGCGCCATTCTCGAAGCGCGCGCTCGGCGCCGTTCTGCCGCAAGGCCGCGTCCTTGTAACGGCCGATCTGGTGGCGAACCAAAATTACGTCGAGCTCGAACGCGCGGAGTCCGGCGAAAAGACGGCGGCCAATGTTGTCGTCGTCGATTACGAAGCGAACCTCGCGCTCCTCGAACCCACGGAGAAAAAATTTCTCGATGGACTCACGCCGTTGCAACTCGCGCTCGATACCGTCGTGGGCGATCGCCTCGCCGCCTGGCAATTGGAATCGACTGGCGCGCTGGTTGTCACCGAAGGCCTCGTCACGACGATTCAGATGACGCGGTATCCGGCCGATCTCGGACAATTTCTCACTTACCGCGTGAGCATCTCGATGCAATACCGCGACAACAGCTACACGGTTCCGCTCGTGAAGAACAACAAGCTGGCCGGTTTGCTTCTACGTTATGATTCGCGGACACAGGTCCTCGATGCGATCCCCGCCCCCATCATCGCGCACTTTTTGAAAGACGCGGAAACGCAGCACTACCGCGGCTTTGCCGCGGCGGGATTTAGTTTTTTCCCGACACGCGATCCGCAGCTCCGCCGTTTCGCGGGACAGACGGGCAAGGCGGCCGGCGTTTACGTGACGAGCATCGAACCGAATACGCCGGCGGCGAAAGCAGGATTGCAGGTTGGAGATATTGTCGTGGCCGTCGGGAACAACGAGATCGATCAGAACGGGAACTATGTCGATCCGCTCTACGGCAAGATTGAATTCACGAACCTGATCACGGCGCGCGCTTCTGTCGGCGACACGCTCTCCGTCCACATCCAGCGTGAAGGCAAGCCGATGCAGCTCGACTTCGTCCTCGATCATCACGACGTGAACGATTACGTGATTCCTCCCTACAACATCGACAAGCCTCCGCTCTATTTCGTCCTGGGCGGACTGATCTTCGAGGAGCTATCGCGCCAGTACCTGCGGGAATGGGGCGCGAACTGGATAAAGGACGCGCCGCAGCGCTTCGTGTATCAGGATCGATTTCAATCGGAGCTTTATCCGGAGGGCAAGCGGCGCGTGGTGATTTTGACGCAGGTTCTTCCGGCCAACGCCACGATCGGCTACGACGAACTGGCATATTTGACGATCAAGAAGGTTAACGGCAAGGAAGTGAAATCGCTGGCCGATCTCGCCGAAGCGGTGAAGCAACCGCTCAACGGTTTCATCAAGATCGAGACTGAAGAAGATCCGAAGCAGATCGCGCTCGAGGCCGCGCAAGTAGCGAGCGAAGCGGACGCGCTGCAGAAGAATTACGGATTGCCCGCGCTGCAGCGGCTGGAGTGAGCGAGCGCTCGTAATCTGTTTGGTAGGGCGACGCTCTGCGGAGCCGTTTGCTTATCTCGCGTCCGGCTCGACAGAGTCTTGCCCTACCGAAGGCTTCGGTCTCGGTTGCGCCAGGAACTTCCCTACTTCCTCCGTGTAAACCTCGAACGGATTCCCCATCACCAGGAAATCGCGATTATCGCAGGCGATTGAATCCCAGTTGATCACATACGGTTGTTCACCTTTCTGAAACCAAGCGACGGCGTGCGCGCGGCCGAGAGCCCGCGTGTTCCCAGGCGGGTGATAACTTGCCTCGTTATGCCGGACGCTGTTGTTCCATTCGCCGATCCGCTTCGCCGGATTCACTCCGAAGAAGAGGCCCTTCTCGGGATCGATGTTGTGATACTCGAGGTCGAGACTCTGGAGCCAGGGGTCATCCCAGCCGATGCCTTCGGCTTCCATGAAAGTTTCGAGCAGCCACTTCTTTGTGATCCAATCGACGCCGCCGATCAGCGCTTCCGGTTTGTTGCCCAGCGCTTCGAGCGTGAAGCTCCAGCTTTCGAGGAGCCAATCAGTTTCTTCGTTCGAGCCGCCGAGATGCCGCTGTGCGAGGTCGTAGAACTGCCACTGAATGTCGAGCGCACCGATCGTCTTGCCGTTCTCGAGACGCACGATCCACGCGCCGGTCGCGTCGCGTGAGATGTCACGCGTGCTTTGGACCGCATCGCCCAGAATGAGATTCTTCGGAAGGCGTCCTTCTTCCAGCAACGACAGGACGCAGGCCGTGGTCCCGATCTTCAGCGCGGTGGCGAACGGGCTCATGTTGGAATCGCCGATGAGCAGATGGAGCCGCCGGTATTTCCGGTAATCCGCGAGCGGCTCGTCGCGCGCATTGATGATGGCGCGATTGAATTGCACCCACTGATAGATGTCGTTGACGATGTGATCGGCGCGCTGACTCAGTTGAAAATCGACGTCGACCTCGGCTTGCGGGAATTGAAAGTCGAACGCGAGCGGGTTCGCCTGCCCGACGCGGCCGGCGCCGGTAAAAATCTGACGCGTGGCGAGAAAGGCGAGCAACGTCCCGAGGACCGGCGGAGTGAATTGCGCTTCGCGCTTCATCAAATAATTCTCGTGGCAGCCGAAAGTCGCGCCGGTGCTGTGGTCGATGTTGTTTTTGATGAATGAGACGTGATCGGTGGCCTCGAGCATTTCGAGAGCGGATTGGAGCAGGTAATCGCCCGCGAGGTCGTAGGTGACCACGTCGCGCAAATGCAGACACTCGGGCGACGCGTATTCGATGTGGCCCATGTCGAGGTAGAGCCGGCCGCCGTTGAGGAGAAAACCGCCGTTGCCCGGCGGCTCTTCGTAATCGCGATAGTGCAGGTCGATCGCGCCGGCGTGCGCGCGGCGGAACAGGAAGTTTTTCACCCGGACCGGCCAGGCATCGGTATGCGGGCGGCCTTCTTCCCCGCTGACGAGGCAACCATATTCGGTTTCTATGCCGGCGACGCGATCCATGGGAGCAATTAGCGAATCAGTGACTTAATGATTGCGAAAGAATCCTGCCAATCGGCCCATTGCTCAATCGCAAAGTTCGGCCGACTTGAAGCAAGGCCGGATAGATCGGAAGGTCGAACAAGATGAAAGATTTTGGCGTTCGCAGTCCGGCGGAAAAGATAGGCGGCTTGTTCTATTTCGGGCGGATGCTCGACAAGATTCGCGTCCACGCTCAAGGCAAACTCCCGGAGGAGTACCGGTCGAACCTCGGAAAAGGCTTCGACCGAGAGTGCATCGAATTCTTAAAAATTGATTACGGGACTTTGGCGGAGCGCGTCAATGAAGGCGGAAGCGACGAAGAAATTCTCGCCTGGTGCCTCGAGAGAGGACGCAAGCCGACGGAACGCGAGATCTACATTTGGAACGAATTTATGCGCAAGCGCGGTTGGAACGATGAGATTTCCGAGACGCTCACGCGCCGCAAGAAAGAGGGCGGATTGGCGGAACGCGCGGACATCGAGACGATGTTTCAGTTCATCGACGCGGACGAAGGGCGCTTGTAGCCACCGCTCTATGAGCGGCGTCATCTTCTCTTATCGCCGCGTCGCGCCTCATAGAGGCGCGGCTACAGCGGGCGCCGGCGGCGGCTGCATGCGATAATCGATAAACTTCCACGCGACGATCACCGTCACGATGACAACGACGCAGGCGAGCACCTGCCTTCCGCGGTTAGGCGCAGCACTTGGCGCCATTGTCATTTATTCCGAGAGCGTGTCGATCCGCTCCGCGAGCGCGAAATCGAGATCGGTCAAGCCGCCCTTGCTGTGGGTGGAGAGAATGAGCCGCACCTTGTTGTAGCGAATGTCGATGTCGGGGTGATGCTCCTCGTCCTCCGCCACTTCCGCCACGCCATTCACAAAATCGATCGATTCCGAAAAGTCGTCGAACTCGAACGTGCGCTCGATGTGCTTCTTCTCGAGCTCCCATTCCGGAACCTTTTTCAGGCGGGTTTTCGCCTCGTCCGCTTTCAGCAAATCAGCCATAACCGGGAACGAGTAACATCCCAAAATCTTTTTGCAATGGAGAATCGTGCCGGGTTTTGAGCCTCGCTTCTACCTCCTGCCGCCCGTGACGGCGGCTGCTACAGCGCGAGAATTTTGCGAAGGTTTTTAGTCGAATCGAAGATTTCCACTGCGCAATCCCGTGCTGCTTTGGCCAGCCGAGTCCAATCACCGAGGACCTCCTTCGCCGCCACTTCCGCTTCCTCGAGATCGAGGACGAAACGGAATCCGCTTTCGCGCGGCAAATATTTCCGCGCACCAGTGTCTTCCGTAATGACGGGCCGGCCCAGGGCGAGGAATGCCGCCGCCCGATCGCTCACCCATCCGGTCCGCCACGCGACGTCCACCCCTTTGACGGCGGTGAATTCCGCCAGGGCGTTCGCACCGTAGCGGCGATACCGACGGGGAGTGTGTGCGACGCGATGCGGAGAGACGACGCTCCATCCGCGCCCTCGCAGTCGCGCAATTTCCGGATCGTCGGCATTCAGATTCATCGCCAGTTCGAACCGGGCGGCGGGAACGCGTCGCGGCAAATCGAGATACTTTTCGAACGCGAATTTCTTCGAGAGATCGGGAAACTCGCCCTCCACCTCCACGCCGCCGCTCCAGTACCATTGTCCGATCGTGCAGAATTTTGCGGCACGTGGCCGCGGCTGCGGTTGAAGAAGCTCGGTGTCGGCCAGGGGGAAAAACGTCTGCCAGCGGAGCGGCGACGCGGGCAGCCGGCAATCGGCGCCGTGGACATTGAGCCCGATCGTCCAGAACTCGTGGTGATGCGATTGCCCGATCTCCATTTTCGTCATCCAGAAAAAGATTTCGCTCGGATCGAGATCGCAAAAAATCCGCCGCTCGAATTGAAGGAGGAATGGCGGATGGAGCGAGTAGCTCAAGTTGAGCAGAGCATTCGGACCCGCGAGACGATCGAGCAGCTCGCGCCGCGACATTCCGATGCAGCGCATTCGTTCCAAGTCGTGCCCATCGTCAGCGGGAGTTTGATGAAGCAAACAATAACGGCCACCAAGTCCGTGCTCGCGCAGTTGCCGCTGGAACTTCCGGATGCGCGTTTCATCTTCGCGCGCGTCCGCGGTCGCCGGCAATAACTCGACCCAAACCGCATCGAGCCCGAGCCGGCGCAGGCCAAGCATCCATTGCAGCGGCACGGAAAAATTGCCGCCGCCTTCCGGATATTTTGCCGCGAAGCCGCAACCGAGGAAGATCGTCACAGGCAGAGAATCGTCGGTCTCGTCTTCGGCTCAAGCCTGCCGTCCGGTTCATTTGACGGCCCATGCATCATCCGCTAGTTAGCTTCCGCTAAAGCACCCGTAGCTCAACTGGATAGAGCATCTGACTACGGATCAGAAGGTTTGAAGTTCGAATCTTCACGGGTGCGCTCCCTATGAAAATAGGGAGTCTTCGGCAACATGCGCAATTCGACCATTGCCCTAATGTTGCCCTTATTTGTCGCGGATTACGTAGCCGTCCAGAGGTCATTTATCGTCAACTAACAAATCGCGGTGAAAAGTTCGACCGGCGTGGTAAAACGGGTTCGTCCTATTTATGCGTCAGGCCAACGTTAACGCTTTGCTGAAAAAACCCGGACCCAACTGAAGGCCATTCGTGGCGAATATGAACGGTCTCTTCATGCGAAACAGATCGAGCCAGAACTCAAAATCGATATCAAGAACTTGTGCGAGAACCTCAGATCAGCGCTCGACTACATCGCGCACGACATTCGCGAAAAACACTGCGTTGGCGCAAACGTAAAGAACCGTTCTATTTTCCGATTCTGCCCGACTCTAAGACGTTTGCGGACCGTGTTCAGAAATGGTTTCCCGGGTTGAATAAGACCTGCCCGCCGCTCTGGAACTTGCTGGAGTCAATACAACCTTACCAAGTTGGCCAGGAATGGCTTGGCAAATTCAACCGCGTTAATAATGAAAACAAACACGGCGATCTCGTAGAACAGACGCGAACAGAAACCCATCGAATTACGGCGAAGAGCGAAGGATCGTCAGTTTCGTGGGATCCTTCAGCAGTCACATTTCGGGCAGGCATTTCGATAATGGGCGTCCCGGTGAATCCTGAAACGCAGATGCCGTTGCCCCATTCCAGTCAGACCATCGAAAAAAAGATTTGGGTCGATTTTCGGTTTGCGGACATTGGCGCGTCCGCGCTTTGGCTTCTCTCGGAATCCGTGTCCGGTATCGACGCTATCGCGAAACGCATTTATCTCGTTATCTGAAATTCACAATCAAACTTCGTCGGCGAAATGACGGCGTGACGCTCGTTTCGGACGCGCTCGGCTTCCCGATGTGGTATGGGGCAACGGAACACGCTGTTGGCTACGCGAAGTTCCGCGCCGGCAATCAATCAGCGCGGATCGATGTGCTCGACGCAGCCGGCGCCATCGTCGAGACAATCGACCATGATCCTGGGCGGAGAGACAACGCGAACACGCTCGGCGGGTTGTGAAAAGGGAAGTGAGTTAGTGCCCCGCGCCTGGATCGTAGGAGGACTGCTGGGCCCGCAGCTGACCCGGGCTATAGCCGCTCGAATCAGTCTGCGATGCGCAGCCAGATAGAAATGTGACAAGTGCGGCGGCGGCGAACAGGCAGATCGGCAATAGCTTCATGTCATTCTAACCCCCGTCCAAGAAATTGTACTCGTTTGGTCCCGCAGTATATCGTCGGCGCACGAAAACCGTTAAGCGGCCGCAACGGAAATATATTTTCGAGGCCCGTTATGGCGCAGTTCTTACCTATGGGGGAGTGCATGTTCAGGAAGGCGCGGTGGAAGCGCGTTCCGTTATGTCTCAATCGTGGTTTTCCCTCTGGAGGTGACGTTTTTGGGGGTGCACCTCACAAATCGTGCCACCTGATTTTCGGTTTCGTTTCAATCGGTTCTCCCTCGTAGAAACGATCTTGCGCCGATTCGGAATTGCCCCCTTTTCTGATGGGCATGAACACACTAAACGAAGAGATGGTCCGGCTGAATTTGTTCAGCGGACAAGCAAAGAAGCCCTGGGCAAGCTGCGATGTGCCGCGCTCCTGGATTGATCGCCTCAAAGCCATTGCGAAAAAGCAGCACAAGTCGGTCGCCGATGTCTATACGCAAGCTTTCCGGCAATACCTTCGCAATCGAAAGGCGGCTCGCTCATGAACCCGCTTCAACTACAAATCGTGTCGGATGGAAAGCCTCTCGCGAAAATGGATTTGAGCCCGTGCCTGGGCCTGCGTTTGTTGGCCTTCGCGAAAACTAACAAGACCACGCCGATCGGCATGATCGATTTGGCTCTCCGTTTCGCGCTCTCCTCGGACGGCAATGGACCCGACCTTAGCGCTCCCGATGAAGACGATATTGTCGAGTTCGCAGCCAAGATGATCGTCTCGAAAAGTCGTCGCGGATGAAACACGGGGCGCGCCCGGCTCAATTCCCGGGCAAACTATAAAAGCTCGCCGCCCCTCGTTGAGAATGCTGGAATTGTGGGTGTTGGTAGGGATTCGGTATGGTTTTTAGAGCTGGCGGTTGCGGCAGGCGCTGGTCTATTGTTTGTCCGAATCTCTCCCCATGTCCGTTCGCTTCTTTTACGTTGATGAGTCGTACGACGCGAAGAAGTTCTGTTTATCGGCAATCTCAATTCGCTACATTGACTGGCGTCAATCTTTCAAACTGGTTCAAGCGTATAGGCGGGAATTAAAGGCCAAATACGGCCTGTATATTCGCCAAGAAATACACGCTCGGGAATTGATCAAGCCGTGTGCGTTGCTCGGCTATTACTCTTTCTCCAGGATTGCCAATGTTGTCTTCAAGACAGTGTCGGGGTTGAGCGAAATGCTGTCGATCCTCTGCTCGACCAGAAATTGGGCAAACTCGGGATAATCGCTCGGGGCCTGGCCGCAGATGCCGATCTTGCGGCCTTTCTTCCGGCAGACTGCGATCACTTCTGCAATCATCTTTTTCACCGCGGCATTTCGCTCGTCGAAGATCGGCGCGACGATTTCGCTGTCACGGTCGACGCCGAGAATCAATTGTGTGAGATCGTTCGAGCCGATCGAGAAGCCGTCGAAGATTTCAGCGAATTCGTCGGCCAGAATGACGTTGCTGGGGATTTCACACATGACGTAGATCTCCAGGCCATCCTCGCCGCGCGTTAGTCCGTGTTTCGCCATTTCGGCAATGACTCTGCGGCCTTCCTCGACCGTGCGGCAAAACGGCACCATCAGCTTGACGTTTTTGAGGCCCATTTCATTCCGCACCTTTTTCATCGCGGCGCATTCGAGAGCGAAGCCTGCCTGGTAGCGCGGATTGTAGTAACGAGATGCTCCGCGAAACCCGAGCATCGGATTTTCCTCGACCGGTTCGTAGGCACGACCGCCCACGAGGTTCGCGTACTCGTTCGTCTTGAAATCGCTCAGCCGTACGATCACGTCTTTTGGATAAAAGGCGGCTGCAATCATCCCAACGCCTTGCGCGAGCTTGTCGACAAAGAATTGCGCTTTGTCTTCATATCCGATCGTCAGTTCGTCGATCTCGGCGCGCACCGCGGCATCCTTAATGTTTGCGTAATCAAGCAAGGCTAACGGATGCACCTTGATGTAACTCGTGATGATGAATTCCTCGCGGGCGAGTCCCACGCCATCGTTCGGAATGAAAGATAAGGCGAAAGCGCCTTCCGGATTGGCGACGTTCATCATGATCTTCGTCCGCGGCCGGGCGATGCCTTTCAGATCAGTGCGCTGCACACGAAACGGCAGGCGCCCTTCATAGACGGTGCCCGTGTCCCCGCCCGCGCAGGAAACGGTCACCACCTGCCCATCTTTCAGTGACACCGTAGCGTTCTGCGTTCCGACAATCGCGGGCACACCCAGTTCGCGACTGACAATCGCTGCGTGGCAAGTGCGTCCTCCGCGATCCGTGATGATCGCCGCCGCTTTTTTCATGACCGGCTCCCAATCAGGATCTGTTTTCTCTGCGACGAGGACTTCGCCCTCCTGAAACTCGTCCAGGGATGCGGTGCTTTTTACTAGCCGCACCGGACCGCACGCAATCTTGGCGCCGACGCTGCGGCCCTTGACCAAAACCTTGCTGCTCTTCTCCAACACGTAGATCTCAAGCACGTTTGTGTCTTTCCGTGACTGGACCGTCTCGGGCCGCGCCTGCACAATGAACAGCTCACCCGTGATGCCGTCCTTTGCCCATTCGACATCCATTGGCTTGCCGTAGTGCTCCTCGATGAGGCAAGCCCAGCGCGCGAGCTTGAGAATGTCGTCATCGTTCAGCGCGAAACGCATTCGGTCTGCCTGCGGCACGGGCACGTTCTTCACCGCGGCCGCGCCAGTATCGTAGATCATCTTCACTTCCTTGCTGCCGACGATCTTTTGCAGAATCGGGCGGAAGCGTTCGCGCAATGTCGGCTTAAAGACACAGTATTCGTCCGGATTAACAGAGCCCTTGACGATGTTTTCGCCCAGGCCATAGGCGGCGTTAATCAAGACCGCGTCGCGAAAGCCGCTTTCCGTGTCGATCGTGAAGATCACGCCCGACGTGCCGAGATCGGAGCGCACCATGCGTTGCACCCCAATGGACAGCGCCACCTTGGTCTGCGGATAACCTTTATCGGCACGATACGAAATCGCCCGCTCGAAAAACAGCGACGCGTAGCAACGTAGACACGCTTTCAGCAACGCCTCTTCTCCGACGACGTTCAGGTAAGTCTCCTGTGCGCCGGCAAAGCTCGCCTCCGGTAAATCCTCCGCGGTTGCGCTGCTTCGCACCGCGACCGCGACAATCTCGCCCGCGCGGGCGCAAAGTTGCTCGTAGGCGGCGTGAATCTCGATCTGCAACTCGGGCGGCATTGCAGCGGAGACAATCGCGGCGCGAATCTTTGCACTCCGTCCCTGCAAGTCGTGAATGTTCGTGACATCCAGATCCCTGAGCGACTCCTCAATGAAGGGCTTCAGGTCAGTTTCTTCGAGGAAGTACCAGTAAGCTGCCGCCGTCGTCGCGAATCCATCCGGCACCGGCACGCCTTTGGAAGTCAACGCGCGCCGCATTTCGCCTAACGAGGCATTCTTCCCGCCAACGAGCGGAATGTCTTCGATGCCAATCTCGTCGAATCGTTTGATCAACGGCGGGCGGACCGCGTGGTTTGCGGAGGATGCGGTTGCCAGGGTAACCACTGGTCGATTCATTGCCTCAGTCGGACACTCCATAGTCTTCATGAAGTTAGCTTGCCTCTCGCCGCATCTATCCGCGCATCGGCTTTTGCGAAAAGCCGCCCATTTCTTGCGCCCCTCGATCGTCGAGCAATGACCGGATCAGCGCGGTAGCCTCAAAGCCGACGCTCACCTGACCCCGAACTTCCACTCATCACGCGGTCGGTAGTGCTGCGATCGCAACTATGGCCGAATCGCGACTTTCAGGACGCCGTCGCGCCGCGACCCAAACAGGTCGTAAGCCTCCACGATTCGATCGAGGTTGAAGCTGTGCGTTAGGAGCGGCGTGGGATCGAAGCGTTTCGTCTGCACCATCGACATCAACCGGCGCATCCGTTCTTTTCCGCCTGGGCAAAGCGTCGTCACGATTTTGTAGTCGCCGATACCCGCGGTAAACGCGTCGTACGGCAGCTGAAGTTTGCCGGAGTAAACGCCCAGACTGCTCAGCGTCCCACCGGGTCGCAGGCAGCGCAGAGCGTTCTCGAACGTTTCCTGAAGACCGAGCGCTTCGATGGCGACATCGGCGCCTCCACCGGTCAGCTTCTTTACTTCCGCGACAACATCGCACTGCTTCGGGTCGAGAACGACGTCGGCGCCCATCTGCTTCGACATCCTCATCCGCACTGGGTCACCCTCAACGCCGATGATGAATGACGCGCCAATCAGCTTCGCGCCGGCCGTTGCACAAAGTCCGATCGGACCTTGCGCGAACACGACGACTGTGTCGCCAATGCGAATGTTAGCCGACTCCGCGCCACTAAAACCGGTCGAAGCGATATCGGCAAGAAGCACGACTTGTTCGTCAGTTAACTCAGCGGGAATTTTCGCGAGATTCGCCTGCGCATTTGGAACAAGGAGATATTCCGCTTGTGCTCCGTTGATGGTATTGCCGAAGCGCCAGCCGCCAATCGCTTCCACGCCTTCGCCATGTCCGCACTGCGCCCATTGCGCGGACAAACAGGCGCGACACTGACCGCATGGAGTGATCGCGCCCGTCATGACGCGATCTCCTTTCTCGTAACCGGTGACTCCTTCACCCAGCTCCTCGATGACGCCGACTGGTTCGTGGCCGATCACTAGTCCAGCTTTCACCGGGTATTCGCCGCGCAGGATGTGGAGATCGGTCCCGCAAATCGTCGTTAGCGTAATACGAATGACTGCTTCGCCCACGCCGGGGCGCGGCCGCGGGACTTCTTCGATGCCGATCTTGTCCGGTCCTCGGAAGACATTTGCGCGCATCGTAAGCCGAGAACTTTCGGACGGCGGGTAATGCCGGACGGGAACCGGCGTCTGTGTCAGGAGAGCTTGTGCATTCATGTGAGTGATTCGCTTTCTGCCCAAAGCATGAGGCTGAAGCACGAATACGCTCGGCGGCTCTTGCGAAAGGTTCGCCCTTTCTTGCGCTGGCAACCCAGCTAGCCTGCCGACGTCAATTCCTTTTCGGATCCCTCGCGAGCAGCTTGGAAACCGTCACCAATCGGAAACCGCGGCCTTGCAAGTTGGTGATGATCGCCACTTTGTCTTTTACTCGGTTCATGGGTCCATTGTTTGCCGCCGTCGCGGGACGTTGGTCTGCCGTCGGCTAGTGCGCGATGGCGGGGTTTGTTTCAGATTCCTGACCGGCTTTTTGGCTGAGCCTTGGGAGCATCCCCGAATAGCCCGCGCTGCCGACGGCGCAGATCTCGTCGGCACCATAAGGCGAGGTGCCCGTGCAAAGGAGAGGGAAAGACGCTGTGCCATCGCTCGACGTCGCTGCCAGGCAGATTCGCGAAGTGCACCATCATCACGGCTTTGGTTGAATGCATCGGCCTGGCGCTGGTAATCAAATCGGACCGGGCGATTCCACGGAATGACGAGGCCGGGGTTGATTTTTCCGGGTGCGATTACAGGGCGCCACCAATGATAATCGAACCTGGGCAACTGCATCCGCTCTCCGGCAGGAAGCGCGAACTAGTTTAACAGGCGATCCCGCAGCAATATCAAATCCCGGCTGGTCTCGTGATGACCACCCCACCACAGGAAATCGCTGATCTCCTTCCGCCATGCGCTAATCGTTCGGAGAATTGTGTTGAACACGCCTTTATCCGGCCATTGCCACAGCCTTCGGCGCTGCTGTTGGAAACGGCATCGCCAGCGAGAACTCCGGGTGCGCGCAGATCGACTTGAGGGTCGATTCGACATCTTGTGCCGAGAGGGCAGCTTTCACGTCGGCTTGCGCCTTCAGCGCCACATCATTCAGCGACAGAATGCCGACAAGCTTTCCGTCATTCGCGCTCATGACAGGCAACCGCCGCACTCGCCTTTGTTGCATGATCTTGAGTGCTTCATGGATCTCCGTTTCGGGCGAGCATCCATAAACCTGCCCGGTCATTACGTCCTCGACGTGGATTTGTCCCGGATCGCAGCGTTTGGTCGCCGTCGCCATGCAAATGTCGCGGTCTGTTATTATCCCGACGACTGTCCCGCCATTGGCCACCACTGGCAGGACACCGAAATCGCCGTCCCACATCTGCATCGCCGCCATTGCCAAGTCTGTGTCTGAGCGACAGGAGTGTACCTCCTTGTTCATAATTTCTTTTACTTTCATGATTTAGTTTTGCCATTCTGCATCCAGTTAAGAGAGCGGTGGCCAAACCGCTCCGCACATCTTGCGAAGAGCTGTCCGTTTTTTGCGAACGCAGCCACGACGGAAAAAGATTCGTTCAAAAGCAGACTGATGGATCCACAGAATTCGCCGGAGTTCTTCGCAAGCGTGACCCCACCGAATAGCGAAGTAGTTGATTTCGCGCGAAGCGCTACGTTTGCTTATGGGCTCGGAAGCGCACGAACAGACGCAGCAGGAGCAGCTCGTCCGGTTCCTTAGATCGCCGTCATTCTACCCGCATCGGCCGGCCAAGGTGCGCGCGATTCAAACCCACATTTCCTGGGTCTTCGTCGCTCCACCTTTTGTCTTCAAAGTGAAGAAGCCGGTGAATCTGGGCTTTCTAGATTTCAGCACCTTGGAAAAGCGGCATCACTTTTGTCGACGCGAGCTGGAATTGAATTGGAGGCTGTGCCCGGACGTTTATCTGGAGGTCATTCCGATCAATGCGAAAGACGGCGTTCTTTCATTCAAGCCCGGCGGAACGCCTGTCGAATATGCGGTGAAAATGAAGGAATTGCCGGCCGGTTGGTTCTTGAGTGAGCTGCTCGAAAAGGGATTGGTCGGAGAGAATGAGATCAACCGCGTGATCTCGCGTCTGCACCGCTTCTACGAGACGGAGACTCCATCTCAGGAAATCGAAGAATGGGGTACGCCAGAGAAGTTGAAGGTCAGCACAGACGAAAATTTCACGCAGGTGGAAACATTTGTGGGAACGACCATTTCGCGCGGCGCCTTCGATGCGATCCGGCATTTCACGAACTCCTTCTATGCCGCAAATGGACGGCTATTTCATGAACGAATCCAGCGACATCGAATCCGCGATTGCCATGGCGATCTGCGTCTCAATCACGTTCATATCACGCCGGAAGCGACGACGATCTTCGATTGCATTGAGTTCAGCGATCGGCTGCGATTTATCGACATCGCGAACGATCTCGCCTTTCTCGCCATGGACTTCGATTTCGAAGGGAAACGAGAATTGGGAAAGGTGTTTCTGCGAAATGCCGCCCACGAATTTGGCGACACCGGCCTGCAAAAAGTGGCAGATTTTTACAAATGTTATCGCGCCGTTGTGCGCGGCAAGGTGGAGGCAATTGAAACGACTTCCACCGGGGCGTCGATGGCCGCGGAGCACGCGAAGCGCGCGACCCGTTACTTTCGCCTCGCCTTGCGATATGCCGTTAGCGGATCGCAGGGTTTGGTCCTGGTCATCATGGGACGGGTCGCGACCGGCAAAAGCACAGTCGCAAAACAGCTCGGGAATGAGCTGGATTGGCCGGTTTTTTCGTCTGATCGAGTTCGGAAAGCCCTTGCCGGCGTGCCGCTGACGCAGCGGACGGAATCGGAGATCACCGGAATGGTTTACTCACCGCAAATGACCGATCGAACTTACAACGAGTTGGTAGAACGGGGACTGGCCGCCGTAGCCACCGGCGGCGGCGTCATATTGGACGCAACATTTTCGAGTCGCGAAAAGCGCGATTATCTGCGCACCGAATGCGCGCGGGTCAACGTTGCTCTTCAAGTGGTTGAGCTCGAGACGGAGAAAGGCGAGATCGCTAATCGGCTGGAGGCACGTGCGGCGAATTCTGAGGAGATCTCGGATGCTCGCCTGGAGAATCTCGCAATGTTGACCGCGGCTTATGAGGCCCCGTCGGAGATCGGGCCCGATTTAATCAAGATCAAGACATCCGGCTCAATTTCAGAAGCAGCCGCGAAATCGGTTTTGCTGAGCTTGGCTGAGATACAAGTTCGCGCACCAAAGAACGCTGATCGGCCAACGCCCCCGCTCTAGCTTTTGCTGAACTGCATGCTCGCCGACTCGCCCGGACCTCGATAAATTCTCTTACATCCATGAAGCATTCTTTTTTGACAGCACTCAGCCCTGATCAAGCTGATGCGGTATCTCTTCTTGCGACAGAGGTCCGATTCGCACGAGGGGAATCCATCTTTCGCCAGCGCGAGACAGCCAACGGATTCTATCTGATTGAGACAGGAGAGGTTAGTCTGGAATACGAACTTCCAGGCAAGAAAACCGTCCTGATTCAAAACCTCGGTCCCGGCGAATTACTGGGATTGTCGTGGCTCTTTGAACCCAATCGCTGGGAATTCAGCGCCACTGCCGCCAGCGCTGTGACCGCAAAATTCCTTTCCGCCGCGGATGTCCGCAAACAATGCGAACAAGACCCAAAGCTCGGGTACAAACTGATGGAAGCCATGGCCAGAGTCTTGACTGAACGTCTCCAGGCAACGCGGCATAAACTGCGGGTCTTTGTCGAGCGGGCGAGTGACGACGACGAAGCGCGCCAGGTGTGTTAGCCCGTGCTTTTTCGTCGGCGCGAGACCGAACCTCGCAAGTCTGACTAAGAGTCCTTTGCGTGAATCAGAGAAAAGCTATTCTCGGACTTGCAGCGATCTGCGTTGTTTTGTGGGTGGTCGCAGCGATCGATCCGTTTGATCGGCAAGCCTGGGTCCTGGAAAACTTGCTCCTCATCATTTTCGTTACGGTTCTTTTCTTTGGGCATCGGCGCCTGGAACTTTCCACCACGTCCTATTGTCTCATCGCGGCCTTTATCATCCTTCACATCGTGGGCGCGCACTACACTTACGAACACATGCCGCTCGGCATCTGGGCGAAAAATTATTTTCACCTGCCGCGCAATCACTACGACCGCTTTGCCCATGGCGCGTTTGGTTTTCTGCTGGCGTTTCCAGTAAGAGAATTCCTTTTGCGTTTTAGCGGACTGCGCCGGGGCTGGAGTCTCTGGCTCGCGGTCGCGGTCATTCTCGCGGTCAGCGGGTTGTTTGAGATTATTGAGAGCATCGTGGCTGAAATCGTGGCGCCCGGGCAGGGAGTGAATTGGCTCGCCGGCCAGGGCGACGAGTGGGACGCGCAGAATGACATGCTCTCGGCGTTCGTAGGCTCGCTTTTGATGATCGCGGCGATCGCGTTAATCGAACGGAAAAATCAGCGGCGATGAAATTCGCAATTAAGGGCGGGATCACCAATCGCTCCTTCCTTGTTGCCCTCGGTGCTTACGCGCTCTTTTGGAGCGCGCTTGCCATTCATCCCGTTGATCGCGGCGATTGGCTGCTGGAAAACCTACTGGTGTTTGTCACTGCCATTGTGCTCGGCTCGACTTACCGGCGCTTTCGATTTGCCAATGCGTCTTATGTTCTCATCCTCGTCTTTCTCGCCATCCATACGATCGGCGCGCATTACACTTATGCGAAAGTGCCCGCGGGTTTTTGGTTACAGGATTGGCTGCATTTGCAGCGCAACCACTACGATCGCTTGATTCATTTCAGCTTCGGATTGCTCCTTCTTTATCCAATGCGTGATCTCTTGATGCATTTCGCGGGCGCGCACAAAAAGTGGGCGACTTGGCTGAGCGTGGCTGCGCTCGCAGCTTTGAGCAGCTTTTTTGAAATCGTGGAAGCTATCGTCGCGCAGATCGTCCGGCCAGACCTCGGCACCGCCTATCTGGGGACGCAGGGAGATATTTGGGACGCGCAGAAAGACATGGCTGCGGCTTTTGTCGGCGCCGTCGTCGCCGCTCTGTGGCTAAGTCTGCGGCGCCGTCGCGCCTGAACGCTCAGTCCGCGGGAGAAAGCATGTGATATTTGCTTCGTTCCAGCATCGGACCTTCCGTGCTGCCATTAAGAAACTGAACGAGGACCGGGTTCTTTGATCCTCGCATCTGCTCCGGTGTTCCTTGTTCGACAATCCTCCCGCGGTGGAGCATGGCCATGCGGGTGGCGACGCGGAACGCGCTGTCCATCAAATGGGTGACGATGATTGAGGTCACCTTCGTTCTCTCGGTCAGGTTGATGACCAGCTCATCAATGACCGCGCTGATAACCGGATCGAGCCCCTGCGTTGGCTCGTCGAAAAGAATCAGCTCTGGCTCCATGACCAGCGCTCGCGCGAGCCCGACGCGTTTCCGCATGCCACCGCTCAATTCGAAAGGCATGGTATCGTCTTCGCCGGTCAGCTCAACCAACGCCAGTTTCTCGTCGACGATTTTGTCGATCTCCGCGGGACTTTTGTCCGTCAATTCCTGGAGTGGCAGAGCCAGATTTTCACGGACACTGCTCGAACTAAGAAGCGCGGCATCCTGATAAACCATCCCGATCCGAGTTCGAATCTGCTGCAATTCACGCGGGCTCATTTTCGAAATCTCATGTTGCTTGAAGAAAACCGACCCCTGCGTCGGCGCGAGAATTCCAAGGAGCAACCGCAAGATCGTCGTCTTGCCCATCCCACTTTGCCCAATGATGACGAGGCGTTCCTGCGGATAGGCCGCGAGCGATACTCCATCAAGCACGGTCTTTTCTCCAAATCGAAGCCGGACATCGCGCAGCTCAGCTATGGGTGGAAGCGCCCTCTGCTTTTCGCTTCGCGTTTCGCGAACGGGGTTTTGTTGAGTTTGGGTTGTCGTCATCCTCTTCGTTCCCGTTCATCCAGCGACTCCTCGACAAGAAGAGCGCGTTCTAAGTCCACGCCGCAGGAAAATTCGGATGGGCTCCGCCGATGCAGAATAACCGGCCCCAAAACTTTGACATCGGCCGTTTTATTTTTCGGGGAAACGCGCCTCGCGTTCCTCTTCTTCTTAATCAACGCTTTCATCGTGTCGCTCATATTAAGAAAACCCTCGGCTCGGGACGGTGAGAACAGGACATTCAGCGTAGCGAACCACATGCTCGGCCACGCTCCCGATTACAGCGCGCTTAAATCCACTGTGTCCATGGGTGGAGGTCACGATTAAATCGATCTCCGGTCGGCCGCTTTCGCGGCAGATTTCGTCGATCACAGGTCCGGTTCGGATTTCTGTCTCGCACGGAACGTCCCGCAAGAAACTCATTTCTCTGAGCTTGGTCATCTCTTCCCGCGCCGTCGCCTTGGCGGCCTTGATCAGGGGTGTAAGGTCACCGTTGGCCCGATCCAAGGCGAAGAGCTGAGTATAAGGGAAAACGACGTGGAAAAGCCGGAGAGTTGCCCCCGCGTCTCTCGCCAGACACGCGGCGTACCTTACTCCGGCGAAGGAACATTTGGAAAAATCCAGCGGTGCAAGAATTTTGCGCAGTTTGAAACCAGACAGGCCGGCCGCGCCGTTCCAGGTGATTGATTTGAACCTCGCGCCGCGCGGGATCAGCACCGGGCACGACGCATAACGAATCACGCGTTCCGCGGTGCTTCCGAGAAACACATGCTTCAGCCGGCCAAGGCCGCGAGTGGAAAGAACGATCAGATCAGCTTCAATTCGGCCCGCCAGTTTGCAGATTTCCTCATAGGGCCTTCCTGAAACGACATGGCAATTGTCCGGCCAGAAGCGGCCTTGTTCGCGCAGAGCTTCACTCAGACGATCCTGCATTAGAGCAATCGAATCCGCGCAGCTGAGCATGAGACCTCCAGCATTCTCGATTGCCGTCATCTCGTCGGCGGGCTGTACGTGAACCAGATGAATGGTGGCGCCGAACTCTTTCGCGAGCGGGATCGTAAATTTGAGTGCCTGGATGGATGCCCGCGAAAAATCCAACGGCACGAGAATAGTCTTGATCCGCAGCGCTCGCTCTCGATCGCGCGGCTTCAATGCCAGTCTCGGAGATCGGCTTGGCTTTATTGGTGGTTCTCCTTTCTCGATGATCCTCTTCATGGGCAAAGGATGCTCCTAAAGCAGCGGGACTTCTCGCCGCGTCTTGCCAAAGACCGGGCGTTTCTTGGCTCCTATCCGGCGCGGGTGCTTGAAGGAACGACAAGGACGGGACACGTCGCATAGCGCACGACGTGCTCCGCGACGCTGCCAAGAAGCGCATGCTTGAGTCCCGTTTCTCCGTGCGTAGAAGTGATGACGAGATCAATGTCCGCACGCTCAATCTCGTCGCAGATTTCCTGAATCGCATAACCGCGCCGGAGCGCTGTTTGACACGGCACTCCGCGCAAGAAAGCCAAGGACATGAGCGCTTCCATCTCCATCTGCGCATTCACGAGCCGGGTTTCATCAAGTTCCCCGGAAACGTTGGCGCTGATTCGGTCAACGACCAACGGATTGGGAGGGAAAATCGCGTGGAACAAGCGAAGTCTGGCTCCAAATGCGCTCGCAAAACCCGCGGCATACTTTAGTCCCGCAAGGGAGTTCTGGGAAAAATCGACTGGAACGAGAATCGTGTGCGGACGGAATTCGAGACGTGCCGGAGATACCTTCTTGGCACTCTTTTGTTCGATCTGATCTTTTCGTTGCCGCGTCACCAGAACCGGACAAGGTGCGAACTGCACAATTTTTTCCGCCGTGCTGCCCAGGAGAACGCGCACCAATCCGGTGTTGCCGCGGGTGGCGAGGACGATCAGGTCAGCTTCAAGCTCGCGCGCGAGGTCGCATACCTTCAGATACGCGCGACCAATAAGGACGTGAGAATTTTCTGCTCGGAGCAAGCTGACTTTGCCTGGTTCTTTTTTTCGACGCGTCCTCATCTCGGCGCTTTCGTGCAGCATTTGTGACATGGCATCGACCGAAAAGTCGGCACCGCCCTCGTGGACGTAGAGGAGATGCAGGTCGGCCCGACATCGTTCCGCGATCGGGATTGCGAACTGAAGCGCCCGCATTGATTCCTCTGAAAGATCCGAGGGTGCGAGAATAGTTTTTATCTTCAACTCCGGCGGCTCCGCCGGCCTGGTCGAAGACCCTTCAACCTCTGTTTTTCCTGGCGGTGTTCGATTTGGCATATGCGGTCAACCGCGCGAGACATTGGCGCGACGCCGTTTCGAAATTCTTCGTCCGCCTTCTGACACGCCGGGTTTTTGGCGCGATTGCTTCCGCGACTCGCGAATGCCGGCCAGGTTGGCGGCCCTCACACTCGGATGCGACGGAACCACGAGAATCGGAACACGGGATTGCCGCACAAGATGCTCGGCGATACTGCCGATGAGAACATGTTTGAACCCCGTCAGGCCATGGGTCGAAGTGATGATGAGGTCAAAATCATTCGCGAGGGCGAAGTCACTTATCTGTTCGACCGGCGGCCCGATTGTAATTTCGCTGTTCGCCTTGGTGCGCCCGAACGCAACTGATCTGACAAATTTGCGCATTTCCTGCCGCACCTCCCTAAGAACCCGTCTCACCGAAGCACCCGCAAAACCTCCGAGATGCTGCATTGTGCGCATATCCTTCGGTTCCGAATACCCGGGGTCCAAGACGTGAAGCACCGTGATTTTCGCGGCGAATTTGCGGGCGAATTCGATCGCGTATCGCAGGCCCTCTCGCGAACAGTCGGAGAAATCCACGGGTACCAGGATCTTGTCGATGCGAAGCGCCTGTCCGACCGGTAACGAATTATTAAATGACAACTGCGCCGCGGACTTTCGATCTACGAGGATAGGACAGGGGCTGTGCTGAATGAGCCGTTCCGCTGTGCTTCCGAGAAAGAAGCGCTTGATTCCTTTGGAAGCGCGCGTCGGCACGACAAGCAGATCGGCTGGGATTTCAGCGGCCAGGCCGCAAACGACATCGAACGCCGGCGCCCCTTCTCTGAAGTGTGTTTTGTCGCTGGGTGACAAACCACATTTGGAAGCGATCGTCCGGAGCCGTTGCTCGAGTTGTTTTCTGGTTTCTTCGGCAAGCGATATCGAGAATTCCCCCCAGGCGACCGCCGGCGCTACGAACGCCTTTGCGTAGAGCGGCTCCCAAACGTGCGCAACGTGAATCGTCGCCCCGAAGCGCCGGCCCAAACGCTTCGCCGTTTCGATTCCCTGAATCGACATTCTGGAGAGATCGACAGGGACAAGGATGTTTTTGATATCGAACTTCTTCATATTCGTTAGGGCGCATGTGATTCACGGAACTTGTTTACCTTGCGCCGTTCCGGAAATGCATGCTCGACCAGCTTTCGGTTTCGTTTTGTCAGTCCACCGATGGAAACCTGCAAGGAGTGCTTTCTTGCAGGCTCAGCGATTGTTCGCTGGTTGCGCCGGGTTTCGCGCGTCAATCTCGCCATTCTGGTCTCCGGATGCGATGGCACAACCAAAACTGGCTGGCGCGCGTGACGGACCACGTGTTCGGCAACGCTCCCCACCAACAGATGCTTCAAGCCTGTTCGCCCGTGCGTGGCGATGATGATCAGATCGACATCGCGTTTTTCCGCAAACCCGCAAATGTCTGGTCGGGGCGGGGCGAGTGTGACGACGGTCTCGACTTTTACGCCTCGGAATTTCGCCAGGCACACGAATTTTTGCATCTCTAGCTCCGCATCCTTGCGCGCCCTATCTATGAGAGCAGAAAGGTCGACCATGGCATAGCCGTCGGCGGTGTATGCGTAGTCAAGATAGACCGCGTGAAAGACGATGAGATGGGCCGCCACTCGCTCGGCAAACTGAATCGCATATTCCAGCGCCTCGAATGAACATTGAGAGAAATCCACCGGAACAAGAATGCTATCGATGCTCCCGGTCGTGTCCGCGCCGGACGGACGACCCACCTTTCTCCTTCGTTTACGAGCGACCAATACCGGACAAGGTGAGTGCTGCACGATGCGCTCCGCGTGGCTACCCTCAAAGAAGCGCGTGAAACCGGTGCGGCCGTGGGTCTGGAGGACGATCAGATCCGCTTCGATCTGCCGTGCCACCCTACAGACTCCATTGAAGACTGGGTGATCATTCCGGATGTAACAGTTTATCGGTGGGATCTCAAACTTCCTGGCTAACGCGCCGAGCTCTTTGCGGATTCGCTCTGCATTGTCCTCACGAAACGTGATCATCGACATCGGAACAGGGGCTCCCGGCGCCATGAAACCCACCGGGTAGTAGTATTCGTCCACGTGGACGAGATGAATGGCGGCGCCGGAACGTCGACTGAGCTTCTGCGCGGTTTCTATCGCCCGCTCGGTTGCTCCTGAGAAGTCGACCGGCACCAGAATGTTTTTGAAATCGCGGTTTTTCATGGGTTCAGATTGCCGCCAGCCAAGTCGTTGCGCTCGGCACCGATTGCTAAAGGCAGCGCGTTTCTTGGCGTGCTCGTTCCGCGGGTCCGCAACCGAACGCCTCACTATTCGGTAAACCCGGCGCGCAAAAGTGAATCACAAGTTTTGATGAGACTATGGCAACCCTTGGCGAGCCATAAGTGATCACAAGGAGGACGCTAAACGCAGAAAGCAGGTGCCAAGTATGACAATCTTGAATTCGCCGGTGGGCCGACTCTTCCGAAAGAGTGCCTTACCCCCTGTTGATCGCAACGAATCTTGCTGGGTGCGCTGCGATACCTGCCCTTTCCTTGGGAAACGGTCTGAATCCTTCGGAGAAAATGATGTGGTCCACTTACGCGTTCGGGACCAAGCATGGCTTAGCCACTTGCTTCGTCGTTGTTCCGCGCCAGTCATCCGGCCCCGGTAAGACGGTGGTCGTAGTTACTGCGGCCCACATCCTGTCTACCGCCCCTCACGGACCGTTTTATCTCGCGGCGAGAATCGGCGACGTCGGAAGCGACCCCCACGTGATGCTGTTCGAACTCCGTCCGCCCTCATCTAAGCAACCGATCTTCGTGAAGCATCCGCTTTACGATATTGGAGCGTTCGAGATTTCAATTCCGCCTCAGCTCTTCGACATCGTCAGATTCCCATCTTTCCTAAACGAGAATGCGATCGGAGCGGACCGCGATCGTCCGCGGGCCGGACGGGATGTCCTCTTCGCGGAATTTCCGAAAGTATTGCCTGGAACCGCCGCCGGATTTCCGGTTCTGCGGGCTGGAAAAGTCGCTTCGTATTCGGGCAGCCGCGAGCAACGCGCATTTCTAATCACCCATACCGCTCCCCCCCACTTGTGAAACGTTGGGCGTTTCTTGTTCTGCGCTACGAAATAACTGCGGCCAACGCTTGGCTAATCAACTCTGTCGTGCTTCTATGCAAAACATGAATCCTCCACCCTCTGATCGCGAAAATGGCGAATGTGACTACGGATCAGAAGGTTTGAAGTTCGGATCTTCACGGGTGCGCCATTTTCGGCCCGGCGCTTCAAGGCTGGTGCAATTGGCATCCTCGACGCTACCTTCCCGGTCGTGCACCGCTCTCACGCCAAGAAATGAGCCTCTTCGGTGCGATCTCACGACCGCTTTTGAATGAGAAGACAGCGCCGGCCATCCGCCGTGCGCTCCAACGCGCTCGCATCGTGGGCAACTTCGCTCTGGTGCAAGGGCTGGTTCAGTTGGTCGGATTTGCAAGCGGCATTCTGCTCATCCGCCGCCTCGAGCAAAACGAATACGCCTACTTCACGATGGCTAATACGATGCAGGGCACGATCAACGTGCTCGCTGATATGGGCATTGGCATCGGACTCCTGTCCATCGGAGGCCGCGTCTGGCAGGATGGTTATCGCTTCGGCCAGCTCATCACCACGGCGAACAATTTTCGCCGCAGACTTGGCGCGGTCGCCGTCATTCTCGTCGTGCCCATCCTCTACTGGATGCTCACCCGGAACGGCGCTTCCACGCTTTATGCAACCGCCCTCATCGGCGCCATTCTGGCCGGGTTGCTCGCACAATTTTCTCTCGGCGTCTTGGGCGTGGTGCCGCGATTGCGCTCCGACGTTTCGCGGATTCAAAAAATCGACTTAACGGGAGCCATCGCGCGTTTCGCGATACTGGTTGGCTGCGCTCTCATTTTCCTGAATGCCGGCGTAGCTGTTCTCGTCGGCTCGATGGTGTTTCTCCTTCAGTATTGGATGTTGCGGAGCTACGCCGCCCGAGTGATCGATTTGAACGCGCCGGAGAACGCGGAGGATCGCCGGGCCATGATCGGGTTCGTGAAAAACCAGGCCCCGAACGCCATCTTTTTCTGTCTGCAAGGCCAGATCATAATCTTCCTCATCAGTTTTTTTGGGACCCGCGCAACCGCGGTGGCCGAGGTCGGCGCCTTGGGGCGTTTGGCGTTGATCTTTACGGTCCTGGGCCAATTACTCATAAACCTCTTCGTTCCGGCTTTCGCGCGTTGCCAAAGTCCGGCGAGACTGCGGCTGCTCTACTTTGCGATCGTCGGAGGCGTCGCCGCTTTCTGCGCGGTCGTGATTGCCGGCGCGGCTTTTTTCCCGAATCAATTTCTGTTTGTGTTGGGAAACAAATACGCGCACTTGCAGCGGGAACTTCTGCTCATGGTCGCCGGCGCGGTGATGATGATGCTGGCCGGCACGCTTTGGGTCCTGAACGCCTCGAAGGCGTGGATCAAGGGATCGTGGCTTTACATTCCGCTCACGATCGCCACCCAAATAGCGCTGATCCCCTACACGGATTTTTCGAACGTGAGCCAGGTTCTGATCTTCAACTTGATTTCAATCGTGCCCAATCTCCTGCAAAACATCATCCTGAGTTTCCGCGGATTCCGCACTTTTCAGCCCGCGACGTCATAGAAGCAGCCCGCTCGCGAAACTCGAGAAGCTTCGGGCGGTTCGCGGCACAAATGCCGCTACTGGAATGCGGATAGATAGGGTTGGAAAGTGGGCATCCTGGCTTTCGACTGAGGGCGCTAATACTGCTTTCTATGCCTCGGCAGGAAGTTGTACATTAGAAGCGAAAGAATCACGATGCTGATCGAGAACAAAACGAACGTGCTGCTGGAGCGTAATCCGCTCGCATCTGCTGCCAGTTCGCAAGAACGGTCCTCGGCGACTCTGTTGCCGTGTCTCGTTGCCGCACGAGCGCAACAGCATCCAGATAAAGTGGCGTTGGCGACCGACTCCGAAAAACTGACTTATGGCGAATTGGAACTTCGCGCAGAACGGTTGGCTAATGAGCTGCACTCGCTGGGAGCTGGACCTGAAGTTCTCGTCGGGCTTTGTGTCGAACGATCCCCGGAATTTGTAGTTGCCGCCCTCGCCATCATGAAATCGGGCGCGGCATATCTTCCCCTGGATTCGGCGCATCCATCGGAACGATTGCGCTTCATCATAAAGGACGCTGGCGTTCGCCTCCTTGTCACTCAGGAGAATTTCGCGGGCCGCTTCCAGGATTTTGGGGTCAGGGTTGTCGTTCTGGATGCGAAGCTAAGCGGGAGCGGCCAGCGACCGGTTCAGTCGCAGGCGGTGGCTGAAGGTCTCGATAATCTCGCCTACGTCATTTACACCTCCGGCTCAACCGGACAGCCGAAAGGTGTCGAAATCACGCATCGCAATTTGGCCCATCTTATCTCCTGGCACGTGAAGGCGTTTGGCGTCGATTCTTCGACACGCACGACCTTCCAGGCCGGGGTGGGATTCGATGCAGCGGTTTGGGAAGTCTGGCCGTACCTGGCTGTGGGCGCCTCCGTCCATTTGCCCGATGAGTCCACTCGCTTGTCGGCTGACTCTCTTCGCGCTTGGCTGATCAGCCACAAAATTACGATCAGCTTTGTTCCGACTGCGATAGCTGAGCAAATGATTGCACGGCCATGGCCCGCGGACAGCGCTCTGCGTTTTCTTCTCACTGGGGCGGATACTCTTCAGCGTTACCCATTGCCGGGCTTGCCATTTTCCTTCATCAACAATTACGGGCCGACCGAGTGCACAGTGGTGGCGACCTCCGGCGTGATTGGCGCCGAGAAGACCGGTGAAGGTCTGCCGTCCATCGGAAGGCCGATCGACAAAGTCCGCATTCACATTCTGGACGAAGAGCGCCGCGAACTTCCGCGCGGCACGACGGGTGAGATTTATATTGGCGGGGGTGGGATTGCTCGCGGTTACCGGAATCGACCGGACCTCACCGCCGAGAGATTCGTGGCTGACCCTTTCGGCGAAGAAGGTGACCGAATGTATCGAACCGGCGATCTCGGGCGGTTTCTTCCGAACGGCGAGATCGCTTTTCTAGGACGAATTGATGACCAGATCAAGATTCGCGGTTATCGGATCGAACTCAACGAGATCAATGCCGTTCTCAACGAACATCCTTCGGTCCAGGCAAGTGTTGTGATCGTCCGCGAGGACGTACCGGGCGATAAGCGACTCGTTGCTTATCTGGTTCACCGCGCTGATTCTCAACGAGACCTGCAAAGCTTGCGGGAATTGATCCGGCGCCGCCTGCCAGATTATATGGATCCGGCTGCGTTTGTTTGGATGGAGTCGTTACCACTCACGCCCAATGGAAAAGTGGATCGCGCGGCGTTGCCGGTTCCGACGACGGATGACGACGCGCGAGATGGAAAATTCATTGCACCGCGAACTCTGGTGGAAGAAACGCTCGCCGGGATTATCTGCGAAGTCCTCAAAGCGCCGCGCGTCAGTGTGGACGACGATTTCTTTGATCTCGGAGCTCATTCCTTGCTCGGAGCGCAGATCATCGCCCGAGTGCGCGGCGCATTTGGAACAGAACTCAGATTGCTTGACGTCTTCGATGCTCCAACCGTGGCCGAGCTTTCGCTGAGGATAGAGAAAGCGCTCACGCTTCAACTCGACGCCATGACCGAAGCTGAAGTAGAGGCCGCGCTCGCCGCCCTGGACGAGCCGCTGGCTGCAAATACCAATCGCCAGTAATGGCCGCGTCTGATTCCAGTCTGAGCCTCGTTCGGCTTCTTGAACCGGAGGTTCTGGCGAATCCCTATCCGCTCTATCACAAGCTGCGCTCCGAAGATCCGGTGCATTGGGATCGGTTTCTCCACACCTGGGTCGTCACTCGTTATCCCGATGTCCTCAATGTCCTGCATTCTTTCTCCGCCGACCGCACGCCGACGCCGGAACAATTGACCGCGATGGGGTTATCGGGACTCAACGCGATCGCGAAAGTCATGGTGAAACAGATGCTCTTCATGGACGCGCCGGCTCATACGCGGTTGCGAGGGCTGGCCTCGGTGGCTTTCACGCCGCAAAAGGTGCGAGTATTGAAGGGCCACATTCAGGAGATCACCGACAATCTGCTCGATCGCGTGCAAGCCCGCGGAGAGATGGATCTCATCCAGGATTTCGCCGCACCCATGCCCGCGATCGTGACCGCAGAGATGCTCGGAGTTCCCACCGAAGATCATTCCGATTTGAAAAAATGGTCGGCCGATTTTGCTGAGATGCTGGGAAATTTCCAGCATAACCCCGACCGCATTCCCCGCGTGCTCGAGAGCACCAACAATCTCACGAATTATTTTCGAGACGCGATCGCAAAGATGCGCGAACACCCGCGCGAAGGCTTGATTCATTCCTTCATGACCGCCGAGATGGACGGCGATCGGTTGTCGGAAGAAGAGATCATCGCCAATTGTGTCGTGACGATGGTGGGCGGGCAGGAGACGACGACGAATCTCATCGGCAACGGATTGCTCACCCTCATGCGAAATCCCGCACAACTCGCGCGCTTGCGAGACGATCCGAATCTCATTTCTTCGGGCGTGGAAGAACTTCTTCGCTACGAAAGCCCGAGCCAGCACACGGGGCGCATCGCCCGCGAGGACGTGGAAATTGGCGGCAAGCAAATTCGCAAAGGGCAGGCGGTCATGGCGATCATGGCGGCGGCCAATCGCGATCCCGAGCGTTTTCCCCAACCGGACGAACTCATTCTCGACCGGGCCGACAACAAGCACCTGGCTTTTGGCTGGTCGAGTCACTTTTGTTTCGGCGCACCACTGGCACGCATGGAAGGACAAATCGCTTTCGAGACGATCTTGCGTCGGCTTCCGAATTTGGAGGTTGTGCCGGGCCCGCTAACCTGGCGCACAAACTCAGGCCTGCGTGGATTGACGGCGCTGCCGGTCCGCTTCACCGCAACGCAAAACTGAAATGCAACCTGAACGGAAAACGCCGGCTCAACTTTCGGAGGCACGGCGTGCTCTCTTGCAGCGATACTTCAGCGGCGCAGCGATTGAAAGTGAAGCGAAGACAAACGCCATCCCGAGGCGGAAAGGATCAGGTCCCGCGCCGCTTTCCCACAGTCAACAGCAGATCTGGCTCCACTCGCAATTGGCGGGAGACTCTCTGATTTACAACGAGCCCATCACGATTCATCGCCATGGCGAACTCGATCGTGAGGCTTTGGTGCGAAGCTTTCTGGAAATCGTCCGCCGGCACGAAGCCTGGCGGACAACTTTCGAATGGGACGGCGATCAGCCGGTCCAGATTGTTCAACCGCCCCCGACCGATGTCGAAATTCCGTTCGCTGATTTGCGAAAAATTCCGCTGGCGGAAAGGGAACGAGAAGCCATTCGACTGGCGACGGCGGATGCACTCGAACCTTTCGATCTCGCGAAGGGGCCAATGTATCGGATGCGGCTTGTGCGTATCGGCGATGCGGAACACCGCCTGTTCATCACGCTGCATCACATTATTTTCGACGGCGTTTCGCTTTACCGCGTCCTCCTGCCGGAACTCCAGACTTTGTATGACGCTTTCGCCAAAAACGAATCCCCTGCCCTCGCCCAACTGCCGATCCAATATCCCGATTACGCGGTGTGGCAGCGCGATTCGATCCAGGAAATTCCGCCGGAGCATCTTTCCTTTTGGAAGAGAATCTGTAACGACCTCCCGGTGCTCGATCTCCAGACCGACCACCCGCGCCCTGCCTCGCAGACATATGCCGGCGCAATGGAGACCTTTCAGATTTCCGCTCCGACCGCGGCCGCGCTGAGGATTTTGAGTCATGAACAAGGCGCGACGCCTTTCATGATGATGACCGCAGCCTTCATAGTTCTGTTGCATGGTTACACAGGCCAGGAGGACATCGTCATTGGAGGGGTAAGCAGTGGCCGGCACCACAAGGAGACGATGAATCTGCTCGGCTGTTTCTTGAACACAGTCGTAATCCGCAGCGCCTTCTCGAAGGATCTTCCGTTTACCGAAGTGCTCACGCGCGTCCGAAGCGCCACCTTGGAAGCGCTGTCTCACGATGAAGTTCCGTTTGAGATGCTGGTTCAGCGATTCGCGTCGAAGCGCGATTCGAGCCGGGCGCCGCTGGTTCAAACATTGATTGTGGTGGAACCGCCGCTTGATCCTCTCAAGGAAGGATGGGCTTTCACCCACATGGATGTCGAAACGGGAACGGCGAAGTTCGATCTGCAACTCGGGTTGGACGATCGCGCGGAGGGGCTGACCGGCCGATTCATTTACAACACCGATCTTTTCGAACGGCGCACTATCGAGATTTTGAAAGCGCGATGGTCGAAGCTGCTCGATCGTATCGCCGCCGCGCCGACGCAGCGGATTCGTGAGCTCACCGCAGAGATTTGGCGCGATGTCCCGGGCGACAAACCTCACATGCCGCTGGCCGAATGGAACGACACGCGCACGAATTATCCTCGGGATGCGACGATTCACCAAGTCTTCGAGGAACAGGCGCGACAAACGCCAGCGGCCATCGCGATCGTCTTTGGCGGAGTGCAGCTCACCTACTACGAATTGAATCAAAGGGCCAATCGCCTCGCGAGACGGTTACAAGAACTCGAGGTGGGTCGCGACGTGCCAGTCGGTGTCTGCATGGAACGCTCAGCGGAGATGATCATCGCTCTTCTGGCCGTGCTCAAAGCCGGCGGCGCATACGTTCCGCTCGATCCGACATATCCCACGGAACGGCGCGCCTTGATGATGGAAGACACAGAAATGCCCGTCATTCTCACGGACATCGCCAATCAAACTACGGGCGCTCCGATTAAACACGTCCTTTGCCTTGACGCGGCAAACTTCGGTGGCTTCGACGACACCGATCTCGCAGGCGATGGGCGCGCTGAAGATATGTGTTACATCATGTACACGTCCGGCTCGACCGGTGCGCCCAAGGGCGTCGCGGTAACCCATCGCGGCGTTGTCCGGCTGGTGAAAGAAACGGATTACGCGTCCTTCTCCGAGGAAACATTTCTCCAACTCGCCCCGATCTCCTTCGACGCATCGACGTTCGAAATCTGGGGCGCGCTCTTGAACGGCGGGAAGCTTGTCGTGATGCCGCCCGCCCAACCATCGCTGCAAGAAATCGGAAGCGTGATTCGTGAACATGGCGTCACGACGCTGTGGCTCACCGCCGGGTTGTTTAACGCCATGGTCGACGAGCGGCTCCAGGATTTGCGTCCGCTCCGTCAATTGCTCGCGGGTGGCGATGTGCTTTCGGTTTCGCACGTGCGCAGAGCATCGCGCGAGCTAACGGGAACCCGCCTCATCAATGGTTATGGTCCGACCGAAAGCACGACGTTCGCTTGTTGCCATACCATTGCGGCCAACGCGGACCCCGGTGATTCGATCCCAATCGGCAAGCCGATCGCGAATACCACGGCTTACATTCTGGACGCTCAACTCCAGCCTGTGCCAGTCGGTGCCACGGGTGAATTGTTTCTCGGCGGCGATGGGCTGGCGCGTGGTTACTGGAAAAGCCCGGAGCTTACCGCGGAAAAGTTTATCGACGATCCGTTCGGCACCGAACCGAATGCGCGGCTTTACCGGACTGGTGATCTGGCGCGGTGGCGCGAAGACGGGGTGATCGAGTTTCTCGGCCGCGCCGACACTCAAGTGAAGCTCCGCGGCTTTCGCATCGAACTGGGTGAAATCGAAAACGCTCTCAGGCAGCAATCCGATGTGCTCGACAGCGCGGTTGCACTGCGCGAAGACATTCCAGGCGACAAGCAATTGATTGCCTATGTCGTGCGCCAGCCAAACGCACCGATTGAGTGGAACCAGACGCCGTTAATCACCGCGTTAAAAAAATTGTTGCCCGACTACATGGTCCCGTCGGCAATTATCGCGCTGCCCGCGTTGCCGCGCACAGCCAACGGCAAGCTCGACCGCCAGGCGCTACCCGCCCCAAAGCGCGCGGCGGAAAAATCAAAAACCGACTTCGTTCCGCCGAATACACCATTCGAGAAAAAGATCGCTGCGATCTGGCAGCAGTTGCTCGGTCTGGAGCGGGTCAGTCTAACGGACAATTTTTTTGATCTGGGAGGGCATTCACTTCTCGGGTTGCGCCTGGTCAATCAGCTTCGCGAAATGCTCGGCGTGAACGTTGCGTTTACGATCATATTCGAAGCACCGACACTTGCGGATATGGCAAAGTTATTGGAGAAAAATTACAAGCCGGACGCCGCAGCATCGATTCCGCTCATTCCAGTCGATCGCGAGACTCGCCGGACACGCCGGTCGTGACATATTTTAGAATCAATTGAACCGGAACAATCATTCGAGCAGTTCTCCAGCGCCTTCGCGACTTGGCGTCGCCGCCGATGCCAAAGGAGAGGACCGGACGAAGATCGCGCACCACGGTGAGAGCGTGTTCGTTTTCCCCGCCACTTCTGCGCAACGGCGATTTTGGTTGCTCGATCAACTGCAGCCGGGCGGCCATCCGGCGTTCAACATGTCCCTGGCGATGCGGTGGCACGGACCACTCGATCAGCTCGTGCTCCGGCGCGCGCTCAATGAAGTGGTGGCCCGGCACGAAGCGCTCCGCACCACTTTTGAAGACGAGCGCGGTCACCTCCGCCAGTTGATCGCTCCGACTCTAACGGTCGATCTGCCGATTCTCGACGCGAGCGCTTTCCGCGAGACCAGCGCCTCTGATCTTCCTGCTCAACTAATGCAGGAGGAAGCGCGCCAGCCGTTCGATCTCTGCCTTGGACCGCTTTTGCGCGCGCGGCTCCTCCGCCTGGCGCCACTGGAACATCTGCTCTTGGTCACCGTCCATCACATCGTCTCCGACGGCTGGAGCAACGCGATTTTCACGCGGGATTTGTGCGCATTCTACAGCGCTTTTTTGCAAGGAGCACCGTCCCCGCTTCCGGAGCTCACACTTCAATTTGCCGACTATGCGGACTGGCAGCAGGCGCGCCTGGCCGACGACGACTTCGCGGCGCAGCGCCTTTACTGGCGGCAGAAATTAGCGGGTGATTTGCCCGGACTCGACCTTCCCTTCGATCGAAGGCCACGCTCCGGCGCGAATGTTTCGGGCGATATTCGCTCGCGCGCGCTCCCGCTGGAATTAGTCCGCGCTGCGAAGGCACTCGGCGCCGAGGAAAACGCCAGTCCGTTCATGATTTTCTTCGCGGTCTTTCAGGTGTTGCTCCACCGCTACACCGGTCAGGAAGATTTCCTTGTCACCTCTCCGAGCGCGAACCGCCAGCGGCGCGAGTTCGAGTCGCTCATGGGGCCCTTCGTAAACCCGCTGCTCTTGCGCGCAAATCTGCAGGGCGACCCGACGTTCCGGGAGCTCCTGAGCCGCGTCCGGAGCGTCGCGCTGGAGGCTTTTTCGAATCAGGATATTCCATTCGAAATGTTACTGGACGAGTTCCAGGCGCCCCGGCTGCAGGTTAATTTTCACTATGACTCCGGGTTGCAGCAGCCGGTTAACTTACCCGATGGCTTGACGCTTGAACTCCTGCCTTCGGTGAGCGTGGGGACTGTCTACGAACTGAGCGCGTCGGTTCTGGAATATGCGGGCACGGTGCGTTTGGAGCTGGAATACAACCCCAGTCTCTTCGATGCGGAAACTATCGACCGGATGCTCGGACATTATCAGACGCTGCTGGAAAGTGCGGTCAGTGATCCCGCGACGGCGGTTTCCGCGTTGCCGCTGCTGGCTCGGGACGAAAGAAGAGACCTCGGGCTCGAGGGCGGTGCCGTGGACACGACTGTTCTCACCCATCTCGACATCCGTGCGCCGCTCGTGGAACGCGTCATGGGAAAACCGGACGCCGTGGCGGCTCGCCACGGCCGGAGAGAGCTCAGTTGCGCCGAGCTGCTCGCGCGCATGGAAAGCGCGCGCAACGCAGACAAGAGTGCCCGCCCTCCATCCGACTTGGATCAAGCCGCCGCTTGGGTGGCGCACTGGCGTGCCAGAGTCGACACTCCGCCGCCTCCCGTAATCGCAAGATCTCCCGAGGTCGAAGCCTGCATCTCCGTAGCTGCTGAAGCCCTGCGAGAATGCGCGCTTCTCTACGAAGGCGAGCGCATGGCCTCATGCACTGAGCCCGGAGCAGCCGCCGCGGAAGAAATCGGCGCGGCTATTCTCGCTAACGCGTTGCTCGTTTACCCCACTCCCGGTTTACTCGCGGAACCCGCTGCCACCGTGGCAGCGTGGCTGGAAACGGAAAACATAGCGGTGGCCTGCCTGCCCGCTGCCACTTGGAATCGGCTAGCAGCGGCCATTGCTGCACGCAAGGCTCGCAAGCCCACGAAGCTGCGCCTGGTGATTGCCACGGAAGGTCCTCCGGGAGACGGAAGCTTCGGCGATATTGCGGCTGATTCCGAAACCGGAATGACCACTGGGGCTCGTGTTTGCAAGCGCACGGTGCTGGAAGCTGCGGGCGGAACGATTGCTCTGGAAGGCCGGCCGTTACAGCCAATCACAGGACGCCTTGGTGTCCTCGATCCGCGGTCAGGTCAACCACTGCCCATTGGCGTGATCGGCGAATTATCAATCATCGATAGCGGGCATCGCGTGACACCGACAGGCGAGTTGGCCCGATGGCTCTCAGTTGGTTCGCTTGATCGACTTGGCACTCGAGAAGAACAAAGTTACGCGCGCGGATTTCGGATCGATCCACGGCACACGGAGGCGGCGCTCGGTCAGATTCCGGGAGTGCGACATGCGCTGGTTCGCCCGGTAAACCGGGACCCGAGCTCGCGCTTGATCGCGTATGTTTTGGCCGATCCCGGCGCCGGGCCGTCGCCGAGCGAACTTGAATTGCGCCAGCATTTGCACGAGCAAGGGATGCCGAATCAGCTCGTGCCCGCGCTGTTCGTGGCGCTCAAAGATGTGCCCGTGTCTGCCGTCGATGGCCATCTCGATCGCGCCGCGCTTCCCTCGCCGCCGAAGTCCGGACGGACCGCGTCCGAATCCGTGCAGCCGTATGTGGGACTTCAACTTCAATTGCTCGCGATTTGGGAGGATGTGCTCGGGGTGCGAGGAATCGGGATTCGCGATGACTTCTTCGATCTCGGCGGCAACTCGCTTCTCGCGATGCGAATGCTCCACCGCGCGGAAGTGGCGTGCGGCAAAGTCATTCTGCCGTCGGCGCTGTTTCGTAACCCAACCGTCGAGCGCCTGGCGGGCGCAATGGCGCGGGAAGTCATCGACGAATCGCCGACTCTATTGCGAGTTAACGACACCGGAACGCGCACGCCGTTTTTTTACCTGCACGGCGATCTTTCTGGCGGGGGATTCTACAGTCTGAAACTCTCGCGCGCACTGGGGCCGGAGCAGCCGCTTTACGTTTTACCGCCGCGAGACATTCGCCTGGAACCTTCCGTCGCCAGCATTGAAGAAATGGCGGCGACACACCTGAATGCATTGCGCGCTGTCCGTCCGAAAGGGCCTTACGTTATTGGCGGTTTTTGCATTGGCGGCCTCGTGGCCTACGAGCTGGCGCAGCAGATCAACGCCGGTGGCGATGAGGTTGAGATGTTACTCATCATCGATGCCGCGCCGGAGGACGGAGCGCTCCGCGCTGTCCGCAAACTCTCAGCGGCATTGGGCAAGCTGCTGGGCTGGGACGATCAAAAGAAAATCGCCCACTTCGGACGCTGGGCGGTATGGCATGCCAGACTCTTGCGCTGGGAAACGCTGAACAAACAAATGCACAGAGGCATGCTGTCTCGCCTTCATGATGGATTTGATTTCGCTTATGGAATAATCCGTCGTTGTTTCCGCGCACGCGCGCCGCAGCGCAAAGAGCCGGAAACCGCGACACAGGCGTTCGATCGTGATACACCGTCGGCCTTTCTCTGGGCGGCGGCAGGCTACACCGGCAGGGTTTATGACGGAGCGATGGCCGTGCTTCTTTCCGAGGATGTGCTCCGCGACAGCCATAACATTTCGCGGAAATGGCAGGAGTTGGCGCCGGACGTGATTGTCCATCCCCTAAAAGGAAGTCATCTCGAATGCATCACGGCGCATGTCGACACTCTTGCGGCGACGATCCAGAGCTGTCTCCAAACGGCTGACGAGACTTTTCACGGTGGGGATGAACGGCAAGCCATCCCAACCATCGCGGTGAACGCCGGGTTCCAACACTGAAACCGGAATTGCTAGCTGAACTTGGCGCCACCCCACTGCGTGCCCCTGTCAGTGGCGTGCAAATTTGGTTGGCCCATATCGAGTCGCTGTCGGACGCACAGATCACAACGTTAAACGCGGTCCTTGATTCCGCTGAGCACGCCCGCTCCGCGCGTTTTCATTTCGAGGCGGATCGCAAACATTATGTCGCCTCGCGCGGTCTGCTGCGGCAACTCCTGTCTGCTACTTTGGACACGCCCGCTGCCGCGCTCGTCATTGAATATGGAGCACACGGCAAGCCCGCGATCGCCGCTGGCACTAACACCCGAACCCTCTGTTTCAATCTTTCGCACTCTGCTGGTTGGGCCATGTTTGCGCTCGCATGGGATCGCGAGGTTGGCATCGATCTGGAATCGGGCATTCGCCTCGATCACGATGAAAATAACGTGGCCGGACTGGCGGCTCGCATACTTTCCGCACGCGAACTTGCCATTTGGAGTGCCCTACCGGATCCGGTAGCGCGTCGCGCCGCATTTCTTCGTGCCTGGACGCGGAAAGAAGCGTTCGCCAAGGCTACAGGCAAAGGTGTCTTCGATGAACTGCGCCGTTTCGAGCTAGTCCTCGACGCAGCGGAGCCGAATCCTTCCCTCACGCTTCGTTTACCTTCCTGCGCGGAAGAGCTGCGAGGCGCCTGGCTCCTACATGATCTTTCGGCCCCCGACGGCTTTGCCGCTGCTCTCGCGATAGAAGAAAAGATCCTTTGATATGACGGAGGATCAACCTCCGTACTGCTTGCCGCCAAAGTCCAAGTCTGCCATGCTCGTCTGTGCACAAGGACAAGCCGCCAGGCATCTTCGATTTTGCCGAGCGATCTATCGGGCATCTGGTCGGCATCTGCTTTGGAGCCGGTTTCCTTCTCAGCATTTTCGTTCACGTCGCCATGTCAGTCTGGCGGGATGACGCCAGAGAAGGAACTGGCCCCCGGGACCAGACTGAACTCGAAACCGCAACGGCGGGCGTTCGCAAAACTACGCCGCCGCCGCCAGCCCCCGCGGTTCGATATTAGTACGTCTGTCGGCGCAAGACGACTGGCTAGTTGAGCAGGTACGCTTCCAGCAGAGCTACTCCGGTGCCCGCTCCGCCAGCGCCTCGCACAATGGCCGTGTAGGTGCCGGGAACGAGCGCAATAAGGATCGCCGATTCGCGATCATCGACAGGAGCCAGGCCGCTTGCCGCGATCTCGGAACTGTTCGGCGCATCTTTCCAGTTGTCGTTAGTCGACAGAATCGCGCCGTTGGAATCGTGCAGCTCCAGCACTGGATTACCCAACGGCGCTGTTATGCCATGCGCAGCCAGTTCCGGACCGAGAGCGCGCAACAGCAATCGCTTCGAAACGCTGCGTCCAATGAGTCCGCCGATTAACACGTCGTCACTCGTTGCGACAAACGCTCGCGCAGAAAGATTGACGAGCCGCGAATCGCCCCGCGGATCCAAATCATAGACCTCAATCAAACCAATACCCGAGCTCCCATTTAGCCCCTGCATGACCGCCGTGTAATTTCCCGCTGGTAAGGTCGCTATGATCACAGCTTCCTTCTCGTTCTCGGGCGCAAGTCCGAGGCTCTCGATTTCCGTGGCCTGCAAGCCACGCCAATTGTCGTTAGAGGCGATAATGGCGCCGGTCGCGTCGTGCAATTCCAGGACCGGATCGGCAAGCAGCTCCGGCACTGGAACACCACCTACTTGAAGAGAAGGGCCTAGTCCGCGGATGGCTACTCGTTTGGCTTGAGCGGCATCACCCTGAATGATGAATCCTGCGATGCTGATCTGGTCGCCTGTGCCCACCAACACGCGCGCGGAGATGTTAGCCAGTCCTGGATCAATGATGCTGTAAATCCAACCCAGCCTCGACGAGACACGCGAAGAGTAAAATCCGGAGGGCACCGGAGCATTGCCACTAATGAGTGTGCCATCGACAGTATAGCTGTCTCGCTCGTCGTACAACGCCGCGAAGAAAAGACCATTGCCACCTGGCCCGGAATAAAAAGGACCATCGACGTCGGTATTGAGCGCCGCAAGTTTCCAGACACCCGCATCGTTGAGGAAGACGGCGCCGCCGGAATCGCCTGTCGAAAGATCGGCTTCCTCGGGGAGCCCATTTTGCTCGAAAAGGACATGAAGCATCTCGCCGAAGCCACTGAGGTTTCGGATATCGCTTACGACGTTCTCGCCCCAGCGCTGGACTGAATCGCCGGCCCCCCAGTCCCATCCGCGCGTCTGACCATTCAGAACATTCTCAGGACCACGACGCGAGCCACGCCCAATCACCACCAGGTGTTGGCCGACTTCATCACCCCGGGGATAAAGCGGTGCAAAGAGAGGAAATGTTTCGGCCACCTCAAAGATCCGCAGATCGCTTGCCGAATCTTCAAACCACCGCGTAACCGTATAATTCGCGCCGTGGTAGAAGAATTTGTCCGACACGATGCCGAGATGCTGCGCGGTGATGAAGTAGTGCGGCGCGATCGCGGTTCCGAGAAACGCTCCAAACGTCCCTTCATATTGCCAGCCACTGCCGGCTAGAGCACCGGTCGGCTCCGTGGTGTTGGCGGTAGGATCGCCGGTGCGGAACAGAATTATGCCATCTACGGATGCGGCGAAGCACAACATCGCGACGGCGCTGAGCGAAACCCCAGCTCGACCGGCGAAAAAGAAATGTTTGCGAACGTTCATCGATGACGCAGCTCTCGTTGAGGTAGAGCGAGCATATCACAAGCCGTAACACTTTGCTTAACCGCAGGCGGCTGACGAGGCAACTTCACCGGTGCGCCATGTCTTACGATGCGGCGCCCGCCCGCGGTTCGCTATTTCGTCCGCAGGATTTTCTGGACCGTCGATTTCGTGCCGTCCTTGTAGGTCACCTGGACGTTCGCGAATTCTGAATTGCCCGGCACGGTGAGATAAAGTTCGTCACCGACCTCATACATTGTGTTGCTCGGCTTGAACTTGAAGTTCTGGTCGAGCGTATCGCTGTTTAGGGAGTAGCGGACCTCTTTGATGATCGGACGATAAGACATCAGGTGAGTGAAATAGAGTAATACTTTCCCGTCGTAGTCGCGAAAAGAGAGCCACGAACCCGCGGTCATATTGAGGGCCATCTTCCCCTGGGCGAGCTGTTCGTCGCCTGTGGAAAATTTGAGCGTGTAGGGGCCGTTTGTCTTCTCGTTTTTGTCCACGTATTTCACCTCGAGCGTATGCTCGCCGGGCGGGAGGTTCGGCAGTGGGACGTAGGTGTTTGGCATCGGCAGGCCGGTCTGCGGGTTCTTGATTGGAAGATGGCCCGTGGACTGGAAATCGCCTTTCCCGTCCAGCTTGTAGAAAAGCTCCTTTATCTTGAAATCCGCCACCTGGAAGGTGACGGCCCAGCCGCCGTTGCTCTGTTGCGCCGTAACCGTGACCGGATTTTCCAGGACTCGCTCCGGCGTGCTGGTCAGCTTGGCCCAGCGCGCATCCGCAGCTTCAATCCACTTCAGCGCTTCTTTCTTATCCAGGAAATATTTCTCAAATTTTCCCGCGGCATGCGCGGCGCGAAACTTCTCGAGCCACTCCTTTTCCGCGCGCTGATCGGCGAGCGTCTGGTCGCCACGCCGGGCCTCGGAATATTCCTGGCTGATCAGCCACGCCAGCGGACCGAAGTCGGGAAACTTCTCCGCGAGTGTCTGGAGTTGCTTCAGGCGCGCCTCTCCGTCCTCAAGGAGAGCGAGCGCGGTTTCGTAGGAAACTGTATGCGGCTTTAGTTTGTCGGCGAAATAGTGCATCGCCTCGACCGCGCCGGCTTTGCCTTCCGCCGCCTTCAGCATAGCCGAGTAGCTTAACCACGGATCGAGCGCTTCGAGATTCGAGGCCAGATACTCGGCGTATTCCTTGCGCGCGGCGGAGAAATTGCCACCGAGTTCGTGGACGCGGGCATTGTGATAATGCTCCTCGGGAGTTTTCGCGGCCGTAATGAGTCCGCCAGTCGAGGCGAGCGATTCGAAGCGTTGCGCGATCTTCTCCAGCGATCCGCCGTCCTTCGCCAACTGCGCCGTCATTTTCCCCTGTCCGCGCACAAGCCAGATCACAAGGACCGCGATAACGCAAAGCAGCGCCGCCACGCCCCAGGCCCATCGTTTTGCGCCACGACGCAGTTGAGTGAGATCGTCGCGAAGCTTGAGAACTCCCGCCTCCAACGCTTCGCGGGTGGCAAGCGGATGGAAAAGGTGCGTGTCGACTTTCAGAATGTTCCGATAGGCCGCCTGTAAATGGCGCAGTTCCTCGGGCTCCGGTTCGTGCGCGTCGATCGGAAAACTCTCGTCCATGTAAAGGTACCAGGTTTTTTTTCCGCGCTTTCTCGCATACAGAGCCTCATATTGAGTGTAACTGACCCGGCCGAATTCTTCGTCCGGAACAGGCGCTTCGGCGCCGTAGCATTGCCCGATGAGTTGGACCACGCCTTTGCACTGATCGATCTGCTGACGCAGCATCTGGCGCAGGTCGCCGCTTTCCGTTCCAAAGATGTCCTGCCAGACGGGCTCGTATCCCAAAAAGGTCAGCGTGTTGGCGACGAGCTGCCGCGCGCTCCGTAATTCCTTGCTCACCGCTGAAATGAAAATGGTAGGACGAGGCGACATCGCGGAATGATTACCTATCGGGTTGATTCAAAACTGACAAGTCCGGAAGATGGAACTCGTCCGTCCTTCGAGGAAATTCCTGGAGTTTCCCTGCGGAAATCTTCAGCTTAAGAATTGTTCTTCGCGTTTTCTCCATGTTTGCAGTAGACGAGAGACGTTTGGAGGAACGGAGGTTTCATGAAAAATCCGCACGAGACTTTTTGTTTGCGTTAGAGTTCAATGATGAGACTCATGCCGTCGACGAAACTTGTGCTCGTTTTCATTGGATTCGTTTTTCTGGCAGCGTGTGCCAACGGACCCAACCCCGCACCTCCCGAAAATCCGGCGCAAACCAAGGCCGACGTTCAGGCGCGTGAAGCATTCGCGCGGGATCTTCCCCGGCCTCAGGAGCGCTGACGGCTCGCTGATTCTACAGCAGGACCGGGTTGGTTATCCCAGCGACTCAAACTCGCTCATCGCTTTGAAGATTTGATAGCGGGCCGAGATTTCTTCCATGGTCAACGTTCGCAAGCGCTCGAGGCTGAAGGCCTCCACGTTGAAGCTCGCCAGGACGCTCCCGTAAATGACGGCGCGGCGTAGATCGGAGAAGGTGGGTTCCCGCTTTGCGGAAGCGAGATAACCGGTCAGTCCGCCGGCGAACGTATCCCCCGCCCCGGTCGGGTCGTGGATGTCTTCCAGCGGATACGCGCCGCAGCTGAAGAATTCGTCTTCACTGAAGAGCAACGCGCCATGCTCTCCCTTCTTGATCGCGACGTAACGCGGACCGCCTTTGCGAATCTTGCGGCCGGCTTTGATCAGGCTCGTTTCCTTCGTCAACTCGCGCGCTTCGCTGTCATTGAGAATGAGAAGATCGACGCGCGGCAGGAGCGCATCGAGGTCGGCGCGCGTCGTCTCGATCCACAAATCCATCGTGTCGGCCACGACGAAACGCGGCCGCTTCATCTGATCGAGCACATGCGATTGCAAGGCCGGCGCGATGTTGGCCAGCAAAACGAAATCGGTTTCACGATAGGATTCCGGCAGCGCCGGCCGGAAATGTTCGAAGACATTCAGCGCCACTGAGCGCGTCTCGCGCGTGTTCATGTCCCACGCGTATTCGCCCGACCATCGGAACGTCTTGCCTTCCACGCGCTGGACTCCGTCCGCATCGATCTGGCGCGACTTCCAGAAATCGAATTCCGCTGCGGGAAAATCATTTCCGACGATGCCGACAAGTTTCACCGGCGAGAAGAAGCTCGCGCCCAGGGCCGCATAAGAAGCCGAGCCGCCTAGCAAGTCAGCGTGTTCTTCGACAGGTGTCTTGACGGTATCGAGCGCAATGGAACCAACAATGAGGACAGACATAAGGCAGAGGTCAGAGAGCGGAGGTCAGTAATTTTTTCGCGGAGCGCGCATACGATGCGATGTCTTTCGCCTGAAGCAAACCCGAGACGATCACGACTCGGCGCCCGCCAGCGGCGAGCACCCCGGACAGATTTTCCAGTTTGATTCCGCCGATGCAAAAGATCGGGATGCGCACGGCGTCGTGAACTTTTCGAATTTCATCGAGACCGATGGGAGGATAGTCCGGCTTCGTTGGCGTGGCGAAAATTGGGCCGAAGCCGATGTAATCGGCGCCCTCGTCGAAAGCGCGGATGGCCTGGTCGACGCTATGGGTTGATTTTCCGACGACGCAGTGTGCGCCCGCGCTCTCGCGCGCTTCCGCGATGGGGACGTCGTCCTGGCCGACATGAACGCCTTCGGCCGGAACGATGCGCGCGATTTCAGGATGATCGTTGATGATGAGGGGAACGGCGCGTTCCCGCGTGGCGCTATGCAGTTCGGCCGCGAGCGCCGCGATCTGCGCGGCGGGTTGCGCTTTCGCGCGCAATTGAATGAGATCGACGCCGCCGTCCATCATTTCGTCGATCACCTTTCTCGCGCTGCCAGCATCGACGTAGGCCAGATCCAAGATGCCGTAGAGCCGGCAACGGCTGAGATCGTCGGCAGTCAAAGGACTGATTACTCGTGCAACCGAGTGGAGGTCGGTTTGAGCTCGAAGTTCTCCGAGTTCATGACGCGTTCGACAAAGCCGGTGTCGTAGGTGCCGTTGCGGAATTCCGCGTTGCGCATGATTGCGCTGTGAAATGGCACCGTCGTTTTGATGCCGGTGATGTAATACTCGTCGAGTGCCCGCCGCATCCGGGCGATCGCCGAGGCGCGCGTGGCGCCGATCGTGATCAACTTCGCGATCATGGAATCGTAGAATGGCGGCACCACATAGCCCGTGTAAGCGTGCGAATCGATCCTCACGCCACGGCCGCCGGGCGCGTAGTAAAATGCGATCCGGCCGGGCGACGGCTGGAAATTCTTCTCGGGGTCCTCAGCGTTGATCCGGCATTGGATCGCATGGAGCCGCGCCGTGGCGTTTGCGACGTGCGGTGAAAGCCGTTCGCCCGACGCGATCAAAATCTGTTCCTTCACCAGGTCGCAACCGTAGACTTCCTCGGTAATCGTGTGCTCGACCTGGATGCGCGTGTTCATCTCGATGAAGTAATAGTTGCCCTCGTTATCGACCAGGAACTCCACCGTCCCGGCATTTTGATAACCCACCGATTCCGCCAGCTTCACTGCAGCGTGTCCCATTTTCTTGCGCAGCCCCGGTGAGATCAGCGGTGATGGACATTCCTCGATGACTTTTTGATTGCGCCGCTGGATCGAGCAATCCCGCTCGCCGAGATGGACGGTGCGCCCGTGCTGGTCCGCCATGATCTGGAATTCGATATGGTGCGGATTGACGATCAGCTTCTCGATGTAGATCGCGCCGTTCCCGAAAGCTTTCTCCGCTTCCAGCCGCGCGTTATGAAAGGCTGGACCGAGACTCGCTTCGTTGCGCGCCGTCCGCATGCCGCGACCGCCGCCGCCGGCGACTGCTTTGATCATGAGCGGATAACCAATCTTGCGCGCGACTTTCAATGCGTCCTGCTCGGTTTCGACGATCCCGTCGCTGCCTGGCGTGATCGAGACGCCGGCTTTACGAGCGTAGGCGCGCGCGGAATTCTTGTCGCCCATTGCGTGCATCGCGCTCGCCGGCGGGCCGATGAATTTTATTTTGCAGCTCTCGCAGACTTCGGCGAAATGCGCGTTCTCGGCGAGGAAACCATACCCGGGATGAATGGCATCGACGTCGCCCACTTCCGCCGCGCTCATGATGCGATCGATCTTGAGATAGCTCTCCGAGCTGGGCGGCGCGCCGATGCAAATGGCCTCGTCCGCGAGCTGGACGTGGAGCGAATCCACATCCGCTTCCGAGTAAACGGCGAGCGTGCGAATACCGAGCTCTTTACAGGCCCGGATGATGCGCAGGGCGATTTCGCCCCGATTCGCGATTAAGATTTTCTCGAACATCGTAACGCAAGCTTCTCCCGCCGCTGCGGGACAGACCGAAACTACGCAAGCTGGAAGCTTGCGCTACTTCACTCGGAAGAGGACCTGGCCGAACTGGACCGGCTTGCCGTTCTCGGCCACCACCTCCGCGATCACACCTTTGGTTTCCGCCTTGATTTCATTCATCACCTTCATCGCCTCGATGATGCAGACGACGGTTTCTTCGTTCACCTCTTTGCCGACATCGGCAAACGGCGGCGCGTCGGGCGAGCCAGCGCGGTAAAATGTTCCCACCATCGGCGAAATAACGTCCTTTAGCCCGGTGCTCGGCGCGGTTTCCGGTGCCGCCGGCGCGGCGATTGCGGGCGCAGGTCCATTCGATGCGGGCATCGGCACGGGCGGCGCGGCTGCTGGCTGCGGAGCAAAAACGGTCTGCTCCCCCGCTCCCTTTTGCAGTTTCAATTTGAACCCGTCCTTCTCCATCTCGAAGACCGACAAGTCGTTCTTCTTCATCAGGTCGATGACGGCTTTGATGTCTTTTAATTCCACGGCGGGTTTCTGCGGATCGAGGCTGGGCGTTTAGGTAAAGCGGTTTTCCGGGTCAGGTCAAGCAAACGATCATCCCCTCACGAGCACGATTACGAGGAAGCAAATGAATCGCGGACGATTTTCCCGTCGCGCATTTCCACCCGCCTCGACGCGGCCTGCGCGACTTCGTCGCTATGAGTGACCACGATCAACGTGGTTAATTGGCCGGCGCCGATTTTCTCGAGCAATTGCATGACCGACGCCGCGGAATGGGAATCGAGATTGCCGGTCGGCTCGTCGGCGATGAGCAACGAAGGCCGATGGACCAGTGCGCGGGCGATGGCCGTGCGCTGTTGTTCGCCTCCGCTGAGCTGGTGAATGAAATGCCGCGCTCGCTCGGAGAGGCCGACCAGCTCGATCACCTCTTGCGCCCGCTGCTCGCTTTCCCGCGGTGCGACGCCCTGCAGGAGCAACGGAAAACTGACGTTCTCGAGCACGTTCATCGTCGGCAGCAGATTGAAAAACTGAAAGACGAGGCCGAGTTGCCGGCGCCGGAAATCCGTCAAGGCGGTGTCGTCGGCTTTGTGGACGGCGAGGTCGCCGACAAAGATTTCGCCGCTCGTCGGACGCTCGAGTCCGGCGAGAAGATGAATCAGGGTGGTTTTCCCGCAGCCGCTCGGGCCGCTCACCGCGACGAATTCATTTTGCGCGATCTCGAGCGAGACGCCGTCCAACGCGTGCACCGCGCGATCGCCGCTCTTATAATGACGGGTGACATTCCGGAGCGAGATCAAGTCAGCTTTATCCGCCACCGCAGCGCACCCCGCAAACAACATCTCGATCGTGGCGGAGCGGGAAGATTTCCTCGTGGTCGAGAAACCGCCGTTCCTCCTGGTGCATCCCACGAAGCCGGACGGAACGCGCACGCTTTGGGGCGAACTGAAACATCTGCTCGCGTTCGAAATCGCGAACGGCGGACAGGTCTCGATCGTGAATCGGCTCGACCGTGAAACGAGCGGGCTCGTGCTCGTAGCGAAAAACGCTGCCGCGGCCCGGCGTTTCGGGCTGATGATGCAGGAGCAGCGGATCGCCAAGGAGTATCTCGCGGTCGTCTGGGGCTGGCCGGAATGGGAAGCGAAAACGGTGGATGCGCCGCTCGCCCGACAAGGCGTTCACGCGCCATCGCCAATCTGGCTCAAGCAAGCGATCCATCCGATGGCCGCGCCGGCTCGCACTGATTTCACGGTGGAGAAACGCTTCACACGCGGCGCCGAGGGCGATCGTTTCAGCATCGTCCGCGCGGTGCCGCAAACCGGGCGCACTCACCAAATCCGAGTGCATCTCGCCTCGTTAGGCCATCCTATCGTCGGCGACAAAATTTACGGGCCCGATGAAAAACTTTATCTCGAGTTCATCGGGACCGGCTGGACTCCGCGACTCGCGAGCAAGCTTCTCTTGGCCCGCCACGCACTGCATTCAGCGGCGCTGGAAATCGGGGGCGGTGAACGATGGGTCAGTCCGCTGCCGCCGGACCTGGCGACTTTTGCCGACAACTCCCCGTCATCCTGAGCGGAGCGAAGCGCAGTCGAGGGACCCCGAAGAGCCGCGAGCGACGTCGATCGCAGCGAGACGGGATCCCTCGACTTCGCTCGGGATGACAAACGTAGCTATTGGGCGGTCACCACTTGGATGTCCGCCAGCCTGATGGTCTTGCCGTTGAAATTGTGCTCGGTCGCGAGATTCAATCCGCCAAAGGTCTGGAACTTTTCCCATGTGGCCTGCAGGCCGTTGCCAGATTGCGGAATGTAATCCCACGCACACGGCAGTTTTGTTTTCGGATCGAGATAGAAAACGTATTTGTCCGTCGGCGTGAGGCCGACCTGGTCAAAGCTCAACTTCAGCGTTTCGCAACTGACGCCATTTAGATCCTTCGGTCCGCCTGCTTCCACTTTCACGCCCTTGTCGCGAATTTTCAGCGGCGCGAGGAGCCAATACGCATCATTGACCCAGCGGCCGTAAGCGGTTTTCGCCTCTTCATCGGAAGCGGGCGTCATGAGATTGGCCGTGACCTGATGATCCTTTCCCTGTTTGTCCTTCCATTTTACTTCATCTGTGCTGGCCGCGACATTCCAGACGTGTTGCGCGCTGAACAGCGCTTTGCCCTCCTGTTCGACGACGAAAGTGAAATGGATTTCTTTCACCTTCGCCCAATTCTCCCCGCCGCTTGCCTTCCAAAGGTCGGTGGCGAGTTGCTGCGCCTTGTCTGCTGACTCGTCGGCCGCCCGCGCCGCCGGCGCGCCCACGGCGAAAAGCAAAGTGATGACCGCGATGTATGATTTCATGGCGAAGCGTGCCAGATGCTGTCGCGAATTGCAATTCGAGCCCCACGCAATATCGTAGCGCGCTTTCATGAAAAATTTGCGGACCATCTTTGCCACCTTGCTTTTCGTCCTCTGCGCGCCGTTGGCTCACGCGGGCACCGATCGCCTTTCGACCCACTTCACTTCGGATGATCCGCTGGACGCGCCAAATTTCGAAATGGCGACGGAGACGGCCTACCTGGTCGGCGTCATCGGCAATCCCAATAGCTACGAGATCGCGAGTCAGTTCTTCACCGCGCGCTGGCGCTGGGGCGCGGTCCACAAGGACAGTTGGCTGCGCGGCTTCAACCAAATCTACGTCCTCGGCATGGTGGAGCCGATCACGCGCGGCCCGGAGAATTTCTATTACGGCATCTCGGTCGGGCTCCGTTACAACTTCGTCAAACCCGGCGCGCGTTTCATCCCTTACGTCTCGGGCGGTGTCGGTCTCGGCTGGATCGATAGCCACTCCAATGTTTTCGGCGCGCAAGGCCAGGACTTCACCTTCAACATCCTCACCGCCGTCGGCGTCGCCTACAAAATCGACGATCATTGGAAAGCGACCGCCGGCATTCTCTACCAGCATCTTTCCAACGGCGGCCAGACCGATCCAAATCCGAGCCTCAACCTCCTCGGCCCGCAGATCGGCGTGACCTATTCGTTTTAGTTGCGACTGCGTCCGCATGAGCCAGCCCGACGAAAATGTCCTGGTCGTCAGGCGAAGTCTTTTCGACGAGCTCGGCAGTTTTCACGGCCTTAATTTCGAGCCGGAAAAATATCTCAGCGCTTTGCTTTCGCGTGGAAACAATTTCTTCCTTCCGCGCGCGCAGGCGGAAAACGATCCCAGCCACAAACAGATCATTCCCTACGCGTTGATCGCGCATGGTGACACCGTCTTGCATTACGTGCGTGGGAAGAAAGCAGGCGAACAACGCTTGGTGGCGAAAGGTTCGATCGGCATCGGCGGTCACATGAACGAAGACAAAGACGAGTTGCTTTGGAATTTCGAAATCGATGAAGCGGCTTATCGCGCCGGCGTCGAGCGCGAGGTAAACGAAGAGATCAAGATCGAGTCACCGTTCGAAGATCGGATCGTGGCGCTCCTGAATGACGACACCACGGAGGTCGGCCGCGTCCATCTTGGGATCGTCCACGTTTTTCGACTGGCGGAACCCAAGGTTCAAAAACGCGAGGCGATGATCACGAATGTCGTCTTCCTAAGAAAGGAAGAATTGCTCGCGCGCCGCGAAAACTTGGAGACGTGGTCGCAGCTCTGCGTCGATTCGTTCGATCGTCTTCTGAGTTAGCGCTGTAGCCACGGCGCTTCCTCGCCGTGCCGTGCGGCGACTTCGCCCCGACAGAGCGGGGCGACTACAGCGGCTTCAGCCCTTGCGCTTCCGCTTCGGCTTTTGCTCCGGCGGCGGAGTGGGTGTCGGAGTCGGCGTCGCCGCCAGGACTGGATCCGGCGTTGGCGTTGGGGTCGGCGGAGGAGTCCACGTCAGATTGATCGTGTCGACCTGCCACACCGTCATCCCCCGGGAAACTCCCAAATCGATGTAGGCCGTTGTCGTGGGATACTTCAGCTCCGCCCGAAACGTGCCTCTCGGGTCGAAGAATTGGGACGTGAAGGCGACGTTGCCCGTCACTTCAATCGGCTGCGCGGGCACACCCAGATCGCGCAATCTCTGGATCAAGTTCTCCCGCGACGATTGCAAATAGTTTACCTGCGCTTCCGGGCTCAAGTGCACGTGGAGATACCTCTCGTCGTAGTTCGCGGCGACGTGATTGACCACATCGGTCGCGAACGCGCGTGATTTTTTCACGGCATCCTGGCGCGACGAATACAGCCACCAAACGATGCCGAGCACGAGCACTCCGACGATCACCAAGAAACCGATGCCGCCTTCGCCCCTCCTGCCTGCTGTGCGCGCGAGTTTCATTTAGAAGCCGAGGCCGGTGGCTTTGATCACGTTGCCGTCCCGGATGAGAGCTTTGTGTTTTTGCATGCCGGTGTAAGTGCCAAAACGGTTCCGGGAATTCACTTTGAACTGGACCACATACCCATACAGGCGCTTGCCCTTCGGGTCCGGCAGATCGCCCGGTTTCGGAAGTTCAACCCATTCGATCTGCGCGCTCGGCGCATCGACCAGGATCGTGTCCAACCACTTCGTGATGATCTCCTGGTAATTCTTCGGATACTCCCCGTAGACCAGCGGATCCGCGACGATCTCGATCTCGGTGCCTTCCGCGAAAAGCAATCCAGGACACGCGAGCGCAAATAAAAAACAGAACACCGCCGCCTTCATGCCGCCCAGATTAATGAAGCGAACAAAAGAAGTCCAGCGTCCATGTAGCTAGGGCCGCTCGTCGATCGGCACGACTTTCTTCCCGATCGGTTCGCCCACGTATTCGCTCAACGGCCGATAGAGCCGGTTGTCTTCGAGTTGCTCCAGAACCTGCGCGCACCAGCCGGAGCAGCGGGCGATGGCGAAAATCGGCGTGAACAAATCCGTCGGGATGCCTAACGAGTAGTAGACCGTGGCGGAATAGAAATCCACGTTGGCGTTCAGGTTCTTCTTCTCCTTCATGAGCTGCGCGATCCGTTCCGACATCTTGATCCATTTCGGATCGCCCAGTTTCTCGCTCAGCTTGATGGCCATCGCGCGCAGGTGCGGCGCCCGCGGGTCGAGCGTTTTGTAAACGCGATGACCAATGCCCATGATCTTTTTCTTTTCGGCGAGCGCCTTCTCGATGTAGGCGTCCACTTTATCGACGCTGCCGATCTCCTCCAGCATGTGGATGACGCCTTCATTCGCTCCCCCGTGCAGCGGCCCCTTCAGCGTCCCGATCGCGGCCGTGATCGCCGAATAGAAATCCGAGAGCGTCGAGATGGTCACGCGCGCGCTGAAGGTCGACGCATTCATGCCGTGGTCCGCGTGCAGAATGAACGCGATATCGAGCGTGTCGCTGGCCTCCTTCGACTGAGGCTCGCCGCACATCAGGTAGAGGAAATGCTCCGCCTCGGTCAGGTCGTCGCGCACGGGCGGAAGCGATTTGCCGTTGCGGGCCCGATGAAAATACGCCGCGATCACGCCGATCTTCGCGGTGATGGAGACGGCGCGGTGCCGGTTTATTTCCGGCGTCGCCTCTTTGCCCATGTCGGGATCGTAAAGACCGAGCATGGAAATCGCGGTCCGCATTACATCCATCGGCTCCGCGTCGCGCGGAGCAGATTTTAGAAAATCGATCACCGGCTCCGGCAACTGGCGTTCCCCGCGCAGTTCGCGGACAAACGTGTCGAGCTCCTTCCGATTCGGCAGCTTCCGGTGCCAGAGAAGGTAAACGACTTCCTTGTAGCTGACTTTTCCGGCCAGCTCGTTGATGTCGTAGCCGCAATAGATGAGCTGGCCCTTGTCGCCAATGACGTCGCTCAACCGCGTGGAATTTGCGACAACGCCTTCGAGTCCGCGCGAAACAGTCATGACTTTCCTTTCATCCGGGTAATCAACGTCTCTGCCATTGTCGCTGGAGTTTCGGCCACTGCAATGCCCGCGGTCTTGAGGGCGGCGATCTTTCCCGCCGCGGTCCCCTTCCCGCCGGAAACGATGGCGCCCGCGTGACCCATGCGCCGACCAGGCGGAGCCGTGGCGCCGGCGATGAAAGCGGCGACCGGCTTCTTGCAATTCTCCTTGATCCACTCCGCCGCTTCTTCTTCCGCCGAGCCGCCAATCTCGCCGATCAAAATCATCGCGTCGGTGCCCGAATCGCCGTGGAAAAGTTTCACCGCGTCAAGATGCGACATCCCGTTGATCGGATCGCCGCCGATGCCGATGCAAGTCGATTGGCCGTAGCCGCGCGACGTGAGTTGCCAGACCGCTTCGTAGGTGAGCGTGCCGGAACGCGAGATCACACCGACGTTTCCCTCCTTGTGAATATAGCCGGGCATGATGCCGATCTTGCACGCGCCCGGTGTGATGATACCCGGACAGTTCGGACCGATGAGCCGGCTTTGCTTTCCCGCCATCTGCGCTTTCACGCGCATCATGTCCATCACCGGAATTCCTTCCGTGATGCAAATCACGAGCTCGACGCCGGCATCCACCGCTTCCAGAATTCCATCCGCCGCGCCCGCCGCCGGCACAAAAATCACCGAGACATTGCAACCGGTCTCCTGCCGCGCTTCCCAGACTGTGTCGAAGACCGGCACCTTGCCGTCGAACATCTGCCCGCCTTTGCCAGGCGTGACGCCGGCGACCACATTCGTGCCGTACTCCATGCATTGCCGCGCGTGAAATCCGCCGACGCTGCCGGTGATCCCCTGCACGAGGAGCCGGGTATTTTTGTCGACGAGAACGGACATGGGCTAAGCGGTCTTCCGTTTGTGCACCAGGAGTTTGTTTCCATCCGGATCGCGAAATTGCGCCATCCAGCAAACCGGCGTCTCAGTCTTATCGAGATCGAATGTGACGCCGCGCTCTTTCAATTTCGCGACGGCCGCATCGAAGTCCTCCACTTCAAACGCGACCGATGTGCCATCGCGCGATGGCTGCCACGCCGGATGACACCCGACGCCGATCGTCACCGCCCCCAAGTCGTACTCGACCCACGCCCCCTCCATGGCGGTCATGCCCGGTTTTAGTTCGAGCGTCTCCTGATAAAACTTCCGCGCGCGCTCCTTGTCGGAGACCGCGATGGCGATGAATGCGACTTCTTTGATCATATCGGTTTGAGTTTGTGGATCATCAATTTGTTGCCGTCGGGATCCTGCACGATGGCCATGTGACAGACCGGCGATTCGGACGCGTCCATCGCGAACGTCACGCTGGCCTTTTTCAGTTCGGCGATCGCTTCGTCAAAGTTTTCCATTTCAAGCGCCGCACCCGTTCCTTGGTCGGACGGCGTCCACGTATCGCTGATGCTGGCGATGCAGAGGGTATCCTTGCCGATGCCGTATTCGATCCATTTCCCTTCCAGGAATCGGCCGGATTCCTGCAAGCCAAGGACGCCCTCATAAAACTTCCGCGCCCGCTCCATGTCGGTCACCGGGATGGCGACGAATCCAATTTCTTTTACTTTCATTTTGCTCCTCCTGCCGCCGCCACCACTTTCTGCGCGGCATCCGCCAAGTCACCGGCGGTGATCACCGGCAAACCGGATTCCGCGATCAGTTTTTTGCCTGCCTCAACATTCGTTCCTTCCAGCCTAACGACCAGTGGCACGGGCAAATTCACTGTCTTGACCGCGTTGATGATTCCCTGCGCGATCACGTCGCATTTCATGATGCCGCCGAAAATATTCACCAGGATCGCTTTCACTTTTGCGTCCGAGATCAGGATCTTGAACGCTTCGGTGACTTGCTCTTCCGTCGCGCCGCCGCCGACATCGAGGAAGTTAGCCGGGCTGCCGCCATAGAACTTGATGATGTCCATGGTCGCCATGGCCAGGCCGGCGCCATTGACGAGACAGGCGATGTTTCCATCGAGGCCGATGTAATTCAGGCCGTGCTTGGAAGCTTCCACTTCGCGCGGATCTTCTTCGGCAATATCCCGCAAGGCCGCGAGATCCGGGTGACGGTAGAGCGCGTTGTCGTCGAAATTGAATTTCGCGTCGAGCGCGAGCACCTCGCCCTTCGGCGTCACGATGAGCGGATTCACTTCCACCATCGAACAATCGCAGGCCATGAACGTGCGATACAAACCATCGAACAATTTCGCGGCCGCTTTCAGTTGCGACGATTCGAAGCCGAGCTGCTTGGCCAGCTTGCGCGTCTGATGCGCTTGAAATCCGGCAAGCGGATCGATTTTCTCCCGTAAAATTTTCTCGGGCGATTTCGCCGCGACCGTTTCGATCTCCACGCCGCCCTCCGTGCTCGCGACGACGATGGGCGCGGCCGTCGCGCGATCGAGGAGAATGGCGAAATAAATCTCGCGCGCGATCTCCGCCGATTCCGCGATCAGCACTTTGTTCACGACCCGACCCGCCGGTCCGGTTTGATGCGTCACCAAGGTTTGACCGAGCATTTTTGACGCGACCTCGCGCGTTTCCTCAGGCGATTTGCACAAGCGCACGCCGCCCTTGAAGCCATTCGTGAAAGTTCCTTTGCCCCGGCCGCCCGCATGGATTTGCGCTTTGACGACAAGATCGTTAGTCCCCAATTCCCGCGCCGCCTGCTCCGCTTCTTCGGGCGTCGAGGCCGCTTTCCCGCGCGGGGTCGCAACCCCAAACTTTTGCAGTAACTCTTTCGCCTGGTACTCGTGAATGTTCATTCGGCTTGGCTAGCGACCACTAAGCCTTTGAACCACGCGGCGGGCAATCGTTTTTCTTAGAGCGCTATCCTCCCGCGCAACGGCGTGGAGACCAGTCGGACCACCCTAGGTACAACATTCGCAACCGAAGTCGGATTCGGAGCCGTTAGCAGGCTGGTCACGCATCCGTGAGCGAATTCTACTCAACTATTCTTTCTGCACCTTGGTCTCTTACTCGAAGCGGCGCTATTTACGTAACGCGTACGCTTCGACCACTGCGATGCCGGTCGTGTCGTTTACACCTTTGACAATGGCGGTGTAGTTACCGGGTCCGAGGGCGGTGAGGATGGCCGCTTCTTTATCGTTCGATGGAGCGAGCGTAGTGGCCTCGATTTCCTCTCGTTGGATATCTTTCCAATCGTCGTTGGTGACGATGAGAGCGCCATTGCCGTCGTGCAATTCCAAAATCGGGTCGAGAAGCTCGCCGCTGACACCTGCGGTGCTCAGCGAAGGCCCAATCGCGCGCAGCAGCACTTCGGAAAGCCCGGTTCCTCCCAGGATAATGCCACCGATCATAACATCGTCGTCCGTTCCCACCCGGCCGCGTGTGCTGATGTTGGCGAGCCGGGCAGGTGAAGTGGGGTCAAGATCGTACATTTCCACCAAAGCGATGCCCGTGCCTCCAGCGGCCCCTCGAACAATCGCAGTGTAGGCACCCGGATCGAGAGTCGCGATGAAAGCTGACTCGGCCTCGCTGGTGGGAGCGATCGTGCTGCCCTCGATGTCTCCAGCCTGATCGCCGCCGATCGCTCCGCCAATCTCCGTCGTCCGCCAATTGTCATTGCGAGCAATCAAGGTGCCGAGCCCGTCGCGCAGCTCTACGACCGGATCTACCAAAGGCCGCTGGACGGGAGCGTTCCCTCCGGCGAGCGAGGGTCCGATCGCCCGGATCATGATCCTCTTCGCGCTGCCGCCCTCGATAACAAATCCGGCAATAAGTGCATCGTCGCCGGCTCCGACCGCCACCCGCGTCGAGAGATTCAATCCGAGAGTGCTGACGGTCACGATGCCTGCTTCCGGGACAAAACCCGGGTCGACTTGGCCATTCTGAAACAGCCGCACCACCCCGCTGCGAGGTGAGCCATTCACGGTGTTGAAAGTTCCCGCGAGGAATATGCGTCCGTCCGGGCGCAGCTCGAGCGCGCGAAAACTGCTCCCGGTATTCCCATTAGATCCCGCCTGCACCGGACCAAAGGACGAATCGATGCTTCCATCCGGATTGAAGCGAACAATGGGTCCTGAGTTTCCGACACTGAGTAACTTGTCGTCGGGCTGGACCTGGAGCATCTCTCCGAATTTGGCTGGTGCCGGACGGAAGCTATTGTCCGTGGTCCCATCGGGGTGAAGACGCTTTAGCGTCGGCGACTGCTCAGGGCCGGTGTAACCAGAGACATATATTTTCCCATCCGGTTGGACGGCGATTCCCTGAATACTGAGACCGCTTGGAAAGCTTTGGTCGACCGTCCCATCCGCCGCTACTCGCACCAGATCGTACTTGCCTTGAGCCCCGAAGAACCCGGCCACGATCAGGCGGCCATCAGGGTAAAATGCGATGTCCGTGACGCCTTGCGGGAGAATGCCGGCAAAATACCGGCCTGCATCGAAAGTCGCGTCGAGACTGCCGTCCTGATTCAGCCTGGCAAGAAAATGCCGCGTTAAGCCGTTGAAAGTTTCGAAGCGTCCGCCCAAAACGGTTTTCCCGTCGGCATCGATCAGAAGCGCGTTGATACCGTCATTTGGCCCGACGCCAGGATTGAAACTCTGATCGAGCGTACCATCAGGGTTTAGCCGTGCGATGCGATCTCGCGCAGTCTCGGCCACTGCGGTGAAATCGCCTGCCATGACAACTTTCCCGTCTTTCTGCAACGCCAAAAAGCTGATTGCGCCATTCGCTCCCGTGCCAGGATCGAAGGTGAGATCGAGACTGCCGTCCGATTCCAAGCGAGCAATCCCCGCCCTTGGCGTCGTGCCAATGGAACTGAACGGGCCCGCGATGAGCAACTTTCCGTCAGGCTGGCTGACCACACTAGTGATTGATCCAGTAAGGCTTGTCGTGCCAACCGGCTCTGCGCGGCTAATCGTCAGCGCGGCGGACAGAAAGATGGCAATGAGCGCCAACGGTATTCTGCAGGGGAATTGCGACATCGGCGGCAAATTTGCGCGATAAACAGATAAACGCAAACCGCGCCTCCATGACTAACGCAACTACTTGCAAAGGTCGGGTCTGCCGGAATGTTGGCGAGGATGCGCGCCGCGACCCGAAGCAACACAATCGAAAACGCCGTTGCGGATGGGCGCTTGCTGGAAGCCGCGGCGAAGAATATTGCGGCTTTGCTGACAGGCGCGACCACGTCGCTCTACCAGCAGGTGGTCTCCGAGCTGGCTGAAGCGGGCGAGTGGGGCGAGCTGAACGACCGATTTTACAAGACGCTCGCTTTCGGCACCGGCGGACTGCGCGGAAGGACGATCGGAAAGATCGTGACCAGCGCCGAACGCGGCGCCGCGGGACAAAACGAGCGGCCGGAGTTTCCGTGCATCGGGACGAACGCGATGAATTATTTCAACGTGAGCCGCGCCACCCAGGGACTCGTGGATTATTTGCATGAGTGGCGCGCCCAAGAAAAAATTCCCGGCAAACCTAAGATCGTGATCGCCCACGATACGCGGCATTTTTCAAAAGAGTTTACCGAGTTGGTCGCGAAAACGGCGGCAGAGAATGGTTGTGACGCTTGCGTCTTCGAAGGCCCGCGCTCCACGCCGGAATTGTCTTTTGCCGTGCGCCATCTGCGCGCGAGCGCGGGGATTGTAATCACCGCCAGCCACAACCCGCCGCATGACAACGGCTACAAAGTTTACTTCGATGAAGGCGCCCAGGTAGTGGAGCCGCACGCGAGCGGCATCATCGCCAAGGTCAACGAAATCCAAAGCGACACGTCTGCCGCGAAACCGAAAAAGCGGCGCGGCGAAGTAATCACTGTCGGCCGGGAAATTGATGACGCCTACATGAGCCGCCTCGAGAATTTGCTCTTGAACAGGGATCTCGTTCGCGCCGCGAAATCGCTTCGCATTATTTTCACGCCACTGCACGGAACAGGCGCCGTCATCATCAAGCCGATGCTCGAGCGGCTCGGTTTCAATTTTAGCGTCGTTGAAGAGCAGGATAGCTTGGATGGAAATTTTCCCACGGTCGATTCGCCGAACCCGGAGAACGCGGCCGCGCTGCGCCTCGGCGTGGAGCTGGCGGAAAAAGAAGGCGCCGATCTGGTCATCGCGACCGATCCTGATTGCGATCGCGTGGGCGTCGCGGTCCGAACCGCGGGCGGCCCGATGGAATTGCTCTCGGGAAACCAGATCGGCTCACTCCTTGCCTACTACCGGACGAAAACTCTTTTCGAGCTTGGCGTGCTCAATAAGGAGAACGCGTCGCGCGCCGTTATCATCAAGACCTTCGTTACGACCGATCTGCAAAAAGCGATCGCGGAAAAGTTCGGCCTGCGCTGCGTCGAAACGCTGACCGGGTTCAAATACATCGGCGCGAAGCTGGGCAAATACGAGCACGCGCTGCCGCCCGCTGTGCGGAAAAAATACCGTGACCTGCCCGAGGAAGAAACGCGCCGGCTCCGGCTGGAGCAATCTTCCTACTACGTCTTTGGCGGCGAAGAGAGTTACGGATACAACGGTGGCGATTTCGTCCGGGACAAGGACGGCAACGGCGCGGCCATCATGTTTTGCGAAGTGGCGGCGTATGCGAAGTCTCGCGGGCTGACAGTGGACGCGCTTCTCGACGAAATCTTTTCCGAGTTCGGCTACTTCCAGGAGTACACCGGCTCGCTCACTTTCGAAGGAGCCGAAGGCGCGGAGACGATCAAGTGTCTGCTGGCCTCCTACGTGAGCAAGCCGCCTAACGAGATGCTCGGCGCGAAACTCATTCAGGTGAAAAACTTCGAGACGGACACCTATCGCGACATTGAAGGCGACGAAATTCCGAAAGAGAAAATGCTGATCTTCGAGTTCGGAGATCACACGAGGGTTGCAGTCCGCGCGTCCGGGACCGAGCCGAAGATCAAATATTACTTGTTCGCGCAACGGCGGCCCGGGGAGACGAAGTTCACGGCCGCGGAGCTGGCGGCGATCAAAGGCGACGTGAGCGAGCATCTGAAGCGCGTCTGGGATTGGCTGCGCGAAGACGCAGCAGTGCGGGCCGCGCCATAAGCTGCTCGACAACGCGTCCAGGAAGCGCAGAGTTTTTGCCATGGGTCGCGAAATCAAACTCGATGGCGGCGAGATCACGCTGCTGAAAAAGATCGGTCTCTCGGGCGGGCCGGTGTACGGCAAGCTGCTCGTCGATCGCATCGAGGGAATGGAGACCGGTGAACTTCTCGATACGCTCTTAGGACTGATCGATCAGGGGTTCGTTCTGACGAACAAAGTGAACCTTCGAACGATGGAGGATGTGGAGAAAGCCTTCTTTCGCGTCAACGCCGCCTACGCAAAGGACCTGCGCGACGCCGTCAACCCCGGCGGGCGTCGCGAACGCGAACGCACCAAACGCCAGCGGCGAGTCTGATCAGCCGTGGGCCGATTAACAAAAGCGCTTCGGCTCTGGCCGTGGCTCGCCGCGATCTCCACCGGAGTTCTCTACGCCGGATGTTTCGCGCCCTTCAACCAGACGTGGCTTTGCTGGATCGCGCTCACGCCTCTGCTCGCCGCGCTTTGGTTTTCCGGGATCAGTTCGAAACGCGGCTGGCTCCGCGATTCGCTTCTCGGTTACGTCGCCGGGATCACTTTCTTCTGGATTGTTTTTTCCTGGCTGCGAACCGTCACGGTTCCCGGCTGGATCCTCGTCGGCGCCTACATGGCGATTTACTTCGCGCTCTGGAGTTGGATTTGCGGAGCGCTGCGTCCGGGCTTGCGAAAAATTCGCCAGAAACAATTCAGCGGTTTGGAGGCAGTGTCGCGACGGCTCACGGAAAAACGCGCCGCGGAATTCGGCGCCGCCTCCGACGCTTCCGGAGCCACGAGCGGTTATCTCGCACCGCCGCCTAATCCGCCTTCTCCCGGGACGGACTCCGCCGTGGCGAGCGAGTCGTCACAAAGCCGCTCGCCCTGGTTGCGCTCCACTAACAATCTCCGGCTCGCATTTCTGCTCGCCGCGGTCTGGGTCGCGCAGGAATGGCTGCGCAGCCTGGTCCTTACCGGCTGGGGTTGGAACACTTTCGGCGCCGCTTTGCACGATCAATTGGCCATGATCCAGATCGTCGAGTTCACCGGCGTGGCCGGTCTTTCGTTCCTCGTCGTTTTCACGAACGTCATTCTCCTCAGTACGGCCCGCCGATTCATTCTCGAGACCCAGGTGCGACCGATGCGGCCGCATTACGATCTCACGCTCACGATGGCGGCCATCGTCGGTGTGATGGGATTCGGCTTGCATGCGCTCCGCCTGCAGCGGCCGACAAAACCCCTAAGCGTCGCGCTGGTCCAATCGAACGTGCCGCGCGAACAAAAGTTCAGCGGGGAATTCGCGCAGGCCATCTTCGACAAATTTTCCCGGCTGAGCGCCCCGAGTCTCGGCGCGAGTGCGCGCCCGGATTTGCTTATCTGGCCGGAAAGCTCGATGCCCGGTCCCGTTCTCACCGACGAAGCGAGCTACAAGTTCGTCATGGATTTTTCGGCGTCGGCCAAAACGGATCTGCTCCTAGGCACGATCGACCAGGATGAAACGAACGCTTACAACGCGGCGCTCCTTATTTCCGACGCGGGAAAACGAGTGCAGGTTTATCGGAAGGTCCATCTCGTGCCGTTTGGTGAATACGTTCCCGGCCGGCACACGATTCCGCTTCTCGCGCGGGTCGTGGGCGACCAGGTCCCCGACGATTTCGCCTTCGGGAAAGAGCACACCGTCTTTCACCTAACGAATGATAAGGCGCAGGTCGCGCCGCTCATTTGTTTCGAAGACACGATCGGCGACCTCACCCGGCAGTTTGTTCTCGCCGGCGCAAACGTCCTCGCGAACGTGACAAACGACGGCTGGTTTCTGCGCTCCGCAGCTTCGCAACAGCATCTGGCGAACGCGGTTTTTCGCTGCGTGGAAACGCGATTGCCCATGGTGCGGGCGGCAAACACCGGCGTCACTTGTTTCGTGAATGAGTTCGGGCGCATCACGCAAACGTTGCTCGACGAAACCGGGAGCCAATTCACGGAAGGCGTTCTGACCGGCGAAATCGCAGTCCCTACTGGAACCGAGCAAACGTTCTATGTCCGCTACGGTGAAGTTTTCGCGCAAGGCTGTGTGGGCGTCTCGGTGCTCGTGCTCGTCGTCCTGGCAGCCCGACGCATCAGACAAAAACGCGCGGCGTGACAACAATTTATCGTGCGCACCGGCTGAAGCTCGCTAATCGTTCTCTCCACTCGAACACATGAACGACGAATTTGCCATTCACGTGCGAGGCCTCCGGAAATCGTACGGCGCGTTCGAGGCCGTCAAAGGCATCGATTTCGAAGTGCGCCCCGGCGAAGTCTTCGGATTGCTCGGCCCGAACGGCGCAGGCAAGACAACTACCGTGGAAATTCTCGAAGGCTTGCGGCCGCGCTCCGCGGGTGATGTCACCGTCCTCGCGTTCGATCCCGACCGGCAAAAGCAAAAACTCAAGGACCGCATCGGCGTCTGCCTGCAGGCGACAAATCTTCCGGACAAGATCACGGTGCAGGAAGCGATGAAACTTTTCGGCGCGTTTTATACCCGCAATGTCGACGGCAATGCCTTGCTCAAACGTTTGCAGCTTTGGGAAAAAAAAGATGCGGGTTACGCCACGCTTTCCGGCGGGCAAAAACAGCGGCTCGCCATCGCGCTCGCCCTGATCAACGATCCGCAACTGCTGTTCCTCGATGAGCCGACCAGCGGCCTCGACCCGCAGGTGCGCCTGGAGATTCGCGATTTGATCGAGGAGTTGCGCGCCGAAAAGCGAACGATCGTGATGACGACGCATTATATCGAGGAAGCCGAACGGCTCTGCGATCGCGTCGCGATTATCGACGCAGGTCAGATCATCGCGAGCGGATCACCGCGCGAACTGCAGGCGAAGAGCGCGAACCAGGCCGCGATTGAAATTGTCTTCACGCAGCCGTGGCGCGGCGGCGCGCTTCCTTCCTGGCCTCACGCAATTCAAAGCACGCTGAGCGACGATGGCCGGCAGATCAAAGTCACCTCGGAACATCCGGCACGGACGCTGGTGGAGATGGTGAAGTGGATCGATACCCAGGGAATCGAGCTCGACGATGTGCGCCTGATGCGACCCACGCTCGAAGATGTCTTCATCGAGCTGACCGGCAAGAAGCTCCGCGATTGATCCGATGAAAACGTTTCTCGCCCTCACCCAAATCGACCTGAAGCTCGCGCTTCGGAACCGCTCGGTCCTGTTCTTTAACTACTTCTTTCCGCTTATCTTCTTTTTCGTTTTCGGCTACTCGATGCACGCCGAACAGGGATCCAGAATCATTCAAGTGATCACCATGGTCACCGCGATCGGCATTCTCGGAAACGGTTTGTTCGGAGCGGGAATGCGCGCGGTGCAGGATCGGGAAACCGACGTGCTGCGCCGTTACAAAGTCACTCCGATCACACCGGTCCCGCTTCTCGCCGCCTCGATGGTGACCGGCGTCATTCTCTATCTCCCCGGACTCATCGTCACTCTCATCCTGGCCAACCGGCTTTTCGGAATGGCGATTCCTTCGAATCTCGGCTCGTTGTTTCTCTTCGCGATCATCGCATGTGTCGCGTTTCGATCCATGGGCTTGATCATCGCCGCCGTCGTCAATTCATCCCAGGAAAGTCTGATTCTCATTCAGCCGCTTTACATGGCGATGCTTTTCCTGAGCGGCGCGACTTTCCCGATCACCTTCTTTCCTGGTTGGCTCCAAATCGTGACGCAATTCATCCCGGCGACCTATTTGATGACGGGCATCGCCGGAATTCTGCAGCACGGCGAATCCGTTCTCGACAACTGGCAGTCGGTCATTGCGCTCATTGTGACGGCGCTGGTCGGCATATTCATCGCGACAAAACTTTTTCGTTGGGAAAAAGAGGAGAAGCTGCGCAATTCCGCCAAGATTTGGGTGCTGGCTGCGCTCGCTCCGTTTTTGCTCCTCGGTGTGTATCAGTCATGGAGAGGACAGGACCTGGCGAAAGCAAAAATCCTGGCTCGCGATCGGGATCGCGGGCAAACGTGCCTGATCCAGAACGCGCGAATTTTTGTCGGCAACGGCAAAGTGATCGAGTCGGGCTCGGTCCTGATTCGCGGCGGGAAAATCGCGGAGATTTATGAAGGCTCGGCGCCGGATGCCAAAACGCTAAAGGCGGAATTGATCGAGGCGGCCGGCAAGACGGTGCTGCCCGGACTGATCGATGTGCACGTACATTTGGGAGCGAGCGGAGGTTTCTATGACGACTGGAGCAAGGTCGACCAAACGAAATCGTTCGAACGGGAACTGGAAGCTTATTTGTTCAGCGGCGTGACTGCGGTGCGCAGTGCGGGCGATGCCGTCGGCCCAATGCTCAAACTTCGGCAGCAATTTAACAGCGGCGAGAAACTCGGGACCGAATTATTTCTCTGCGGTCCGCTCTTTACCACCGAGGGCGGGCACGGCACGGAGTATGGGAAATTCCTGCCGGAGTCTCTCCGCGCCGGGTTCCTCGCGGATTTCGTGAGGCTACCGAAAACGGCGGACGAAGCACGCCAACAGGTGGATGCGCTCGCGGCGCAACACATCGATGCGATCAAAGGTGTGCTCGAAGGAGGCGCGCCGGGGTATCCGTTTAATCGCATGGACGTGACCATCCTGCGCGCCGTGGTCGAAGAAGCGCATGCGAAGAACTTGCCGGTGGCGATTCACACAGGGAGTATTCAGGACGTGGCGGATGCCGTGGCGGTCGGCACGAATTCCGTCGAGCACGGATCGTTTGCGGACGAAATTCCAGACGCGACCATCGCCGAGATGAAGGCGAAAGGAATCGCGCTCGATCCGACATTGAGCGTGGTGGAAGGCATGACCAATTTCGCGCAGGGCGACACGACGCTGCTCAAGCGCTCGTTGGTGCAACAGGTCACGAAGAAGGATTTGCTCGACGGCACCGAACACGCCGCCACGAACACTGAAATGGCGAACCTCCGCGAGGGGTTGAAGCATTACCCGATGTCACTCGAGATCGGTGGCAAGAACCTGCTCAAGACCTGGCACGCGGGTGTGATGCTCGTGACCGGTTCGGATGCGGGAAATTTTCTGGTCATGCACGGACCCACGGTGCAACACGAAATTGAGCTTTGGGTCGCGGCCGGCATTCCGATCGAAGTGGCGCTGCAAGCGGCGACCGCGAACGCCGCGAAGCTGCTCCGGGCGGAGTCACGCATCGGCACGATTGAAAAGGGCAAGGACGCCAGCTTGCTCATTGTCGATGGCAACCCGCTCCAGGATGTTCGGGCTCTTTCATCTGTTTCCGCGGTCTTCATGAAAGGCGAACGAGTTGGCCGCACCGGGCTCTTAGAGCAAAAATAGTTTCTTCGCGCTGCCACACGGTTGATGTCTTCTACCGTTTTGAAATTAAGAGCTTATATGACTTCTTATCTTAAATGCGCGATCACGCTTTCCGCGCTTCTCGTCCTGCAAAATGCCTGCGCTTACGGTCCAGTTGGCCACGAAATCATCGGCGCGCTCGCCGACGAGAAGTTGGCGCACACGCCCGCGGGCGCGAAGGTCGCCGCGCTCCTGGACGGAATCACCCTGGAGAAAGCGTCCGTAATTCCGGATGAGATTCGAGGCTGGGACAAGAACGGCCCGGATGATCCGGCCGCCTTTCATTATTCCGCGCATCCGCGGATCGACGCGCAACTGCGTGATTACTGGTATGCCAATCCGCCAACGAAGGATTTGAATTCTCCCACACCGTCACACCACTGGTTTCACTACACGGATGTGCCGGAAGATAACCCGCGCAAGATCACGAAATCGATCGCGGTGATTCTGCTGGCGCATTTCGTCGGCGATATCCACCAGCCGCTTCATGTCGGCGCGGAATTTTTCGACAAGACAGGTCATGCGATCAATCCCGGCAAGACGGACGGAAGCCTCGAGGATCAGGGCGGGAACACCTTGACGTTGAATCTCGCGAGTGGCGGGACGGAGCTGGCGCGCCACTCAAAATTTCACGGCTTTTGGGACAGCGAGACGGTGATGGCGAATCTGCCGCCGATGCCGGAGACGCTCTCGAAGGAGGAGCGGCATGCAAAGATCGAAGCCGCCAAGAAGGATTTGGTTCACGAATTTGTCACGCATGAACCCAGGAACTGGCGGCTGCCATCAAGCATCGCCCTGAAAGATTACTCCCAAGCTTGGGCGGACGAAATCCTGCCCATCGCGCGCGAAGCACATGAGCGTCTCCAGTTCAAAGACGTCGCTGCGAAAACGTTGGATGATGGCGCGGTCGTCGCGGCCGGGATCGCCGACGAAAAGAAATCTGCCGACGGCATCTCCTATTACGATTGGGCTGCGCGCACCGTCCGGGAGGAACTGCCCAAGGCGGGCTGGCGGCTGGCTGAGGTGCTGGAGAAAGCGCTGAAATAAAACGGCGATCCGGAATTTCCGGATCGCCGCTCAAAATCTCAAACTGCGGGACGGGAGTTACGCCTTCGCGCCCTTGTCGTGCATCTTGGCGCACTCGGCCTTCAAGGTCGCAAGCTGCTCCTTGGAAAGGACGCCTTCGGCGGATTTCATGAATGCGTCCATGCTCTCCTTCGTGCAGCCGTCCTTGTTACACTTGGCCACGATCCCATCCATCTTCACTTTCTGCTCCGCGGAAAGATTGAGCTTCGCGTAGGTCTTCGAGCAATCCATCTTGGCGTCGTTCTTCGCCTGGGTCGTGCAGCAACCCTTGTCCTTATCCCCGGCATAAACCGATGTCGCCGCAAATACCGCCGCGGCTACCAAAGCTAGTCCTGTAAGTTTTGTCATAGTGAAACGTAAGACACGGAGCGGCATGTGTCGTTCAAATTTCTCTCACCCGTCCTCTGCCGCGCAGCGAGAGGGCTACCGATCGAGAATCGATTGCCAGCGTTGCGGCGCCGCGGCACCAAAGGTGGTTCGGAGAATTTGCTCCTTCGAGGACTTGCGAGTCGTCTGCCAGTTTAGCGCCGCGGAATGCAGATAATAACGGTCCACGGCTGGATTCCCTTGTCGAGAGAGTTACCAGCGCTTCGGAAGCATATCCTCCCTCCGGCGGGAAGATCACGGACAGTTTTCCACTCCGCGACGTCGCTTCGTTTTGATTGGCTGACGTGTAAAAAGTCTGGGCGGTTGGTGTGTAAAGCTCTTTGCCGGCCGGTGCGGGACGCTGGCCCTCCTTACTTCGCATCTTGATGTCGAGCATCGGTGGAGTGACGACGAATTGAAAGTAGAGCTCTTTCGATTTGGCCAGCGCCTTCAGGGCCGCATTGCTCTCAATCGATCCCAGAGCGAAATCGCCAGCTAGCTCATCCACATCGCTGAGACCCGACGATTGCGCAACTTTCGCCTGCTTCGCGCCCGGCGGTACGACCAGGGCGATGCGGTAAGTATGAGGCGGCGCGCTGGAAGGGCGGACGAATCGGTGGAGGAGCCATTTGCTCGGAATTCGCACCCATTCTCCTTTTTCGGCCGCCCCAGCGGGCCACGCCAGGGTGAGAGTGAGCGCAACGATTGTGAAGATAACAATTCTGTTTTTCATAGTTCCAGGGAGCTGGATGATTGTTTGGGGTTAGTCGGCGGTGAATTTCAGCATTTCGTTTTCCACGTCAACCCTGATTTTCTGGCCTTCGTGAAATTTCCCTTCGAGAATTGCCATGCTCAGTGGATCGAGAATGTCCTTCTGGATCGCGCGCTTTAGTGGCCGCGCGCCGTAGACCGGATCGTAGCCATCCCGCGCGATGAACGCCTTGGCCGCGTCCGATAATTCCAGCGTGATCTTTTGGTTCTCCAGCCGCCTAACGAGTCGTTTCAACTGGATCTCGACGATATGCTTCAGATCCTCCTCGCTCAGCCGATCGAAAATGATGATCTCGTCGATCCGATTCAAAAACTCCGGCCGGAAATGTTGCCGGAGCGCATCCATCACCAACCGCGTCCGTCCTTCGCTCGAGGCTTCCTCGCTGATGAATTGCGAGCCGATATTCGAAGTCATGATGATGACGGTGTTCTTGAAATCGACCGTCCTCCCCTGCCCATCCGTGATGCGGCCGTCATCGAGCACTTGCAGCAACACGTTGAAGACATCCTGGTGCGCTTTCTCGATCTCATCGAACAACACCACCGAATACGGCTTCCGCCGCACCGCCTCGCTGAGTTGGCCGCCTTCTTCGTAGCCAACGTAACCGGGCGGAGCGCCGATCAGCCGCGAGACGGTGTGTTTCTCCATGTATTCGCTCATGTCGATCCGAATCATGGCGTTCTCGTCGTCGAACAAAAACTCCGCCAGAGCACGCGACAATTCGGTTTTGCCGACCCCGGTCGGTCCGAGAAAAATGAACGAACCGATCGGCCGGTTCTCGTCCTGCAAACCGGCGCGCGCGCGGCGGACAGCGTTCGAGACCGCCACAATTGCCTGCGTCTGTCCGACGACCCGCTGCATCAACCGCGCCTCCATTGCCACCAGCTTCTCGCGCTCGCCTTCCTGCAAACGTGAAACGGGAATGTGCGTCCAGCTCGAGACGACTTGCGCGATGTCTTCCTCCGTCACCTCTTCGCGCAACAAACGGTTCCCGCCCTCTTTGATCTTCTCCTCGATGTCGCGCAGTTTTTTCTCCAGCTCGGGAATCCGGCCGTATTGAAGCTCGCTCGCTTTCGCCAGTTCGCCGCGGCGTTGGGCTCGCTCCAGCTCAGTCCGCACCTGGTCGAGCGCCTCCTTAATTTTCCGCTGGCCGTCGATGACCGCTTTTTCCTTTTGCCATTCGGCTTTGAGCGCGGACGACTTCTCCTTCAATTCCGCCAGCTCCTTCTCCAATTTCTTCAAGCGCTCCTTGCTGGCCGCGTCCTTCTCCTTCTTGAGCGCCTGCCGCTCCATCTCGTGCTGCATGATCTCGCGCTCGACCACGTCCACTTCCGTCGGCATCGAATCCAGCTCGATCTTCAGCCGCGACGCCGCTTCATCCATGAGGTCGACCGCTTTGTCCGGCAAAAACCGATCGCTGATGTAGCGATGCGACAACACCGCCGCCGCGACGAGCGCCGCGTCCTGAATGCGCACGCCGTGATGGACTTCGTAGCGCTCCTTCAATCCGCGCAGGATCGCGATCGTATCTTCCACGCTCGGCTCATTCACCATCACCGGCTGAAATCGTCTCTCCAGCGCCGCGTCCTTCTCGATGTATTTGCGATACTCATCGAGCGTCGTCGCGCCGATCGTGCGCAATTCGCCGCGCGCCAGTTGCGGCTTCAACAAATTCGAAGCATCCACCGATCCCTCCGCCGCGCCCGCGCCGACGATCGTGTGCAGCTCATCGATGAACAAGATGACTTCGCCCTGCGAATCGGTCACCTCTTTCAGAAACGCTTTCAGCCGGTCTTCGAACTCGCCGCGGAATTTCGCGCCCGCCACCATCGAGCCGATGTCCATTGCGATGATCCGCTTTTTCTTGAGCGATTCCGGCACGTCGCCGCTGATGATGCGACGCGCGAGGCCTTCCACGATCGCCGTCTTCCCTACGCCCGGCTCGCCGATCAACACCGGATTATTCTTCGTCCGGCGCGAAAGCACCTGCATCACCCGCCGAATCTCGTTATCGCGCCCGATGACCGGATCGATCTTCCCCTTCCGCGCCAACTCCGTTAGATCGCGCCCATATTTCTCGAGCGTCTGATATTTCCCTTCCGGGTTCTGGTCCGTCACCCGCTGCGATCCGCGCACCTGCTGCAACGCTTGCATCAGCTTGTCGCGCGTGACGCCGGCGTCCTTCAGTAATTTCGCCGCCGCGCCTTTCGAATCCGCCAGCGCGAGCAAGTAATGTTCGGCGCTGAGGAATTCATCCTTCAGCTTCGACATCTCCTTCTCCGCCGCATCGATCGTCGCCCGCAGCTCGTTCCCGATCCGCTGTTCGTAACTCCCTCCCTGAATTCTCGGACGCCGCTCGATCTCCTGCGTCAAACGGCCGCGTAGATCGGAAACCGGGACGCCGATTTTCTCCAGGAGCGGCCGCGTCACACCTTCGCTTTGGTCGAGGAGCGCGAGGAGGAAATGCTCGTTCGTAATTTCCTGCTGATTAAACTGCGCCGCGCCATCCTGCGCCGCCTGCAGCGCCTCCTGCATCTTCTGCGTGAATTTATCCGGCCGCATGAGTTGAGATTACTCTCGGTGCTCATCGCGGCAACCGTTGGGACGTCGCTCATTTGATCTTGCGTCGAGACGGGCGCTCGGCTGAGTTCTATCCATGCCCGCGCAGCGTAACCGGCCGAAGCGCGATAATTTCAACGCCGCCGCATCGCTTCCGTTTCAGCTCCGACTAAAAGACTTCGAAATCGCGATGCAGGATGTTTACGATCTCTTCCACGACATCAATACCGGCCTCCTCGAAAAAGGACTGGAACGCCTCGACGACTTCCTTCGCCCAGCAATCATGTCCGGCTTCCTTTCCGATCTGCTCACAGCGAGCCTGTCGAAGCATTCGCGCTCTCTGACCCAAAACAAATACTTCAACGGGCATCCCGATCTCGTCGTAAAGGGCGCCTATCCGAACGACTCGGTCAAAGCGGGCACGGAAGGCGTCGAGATCAAGACGACGCGAAAGAGTGGCGGCGCGGTCGATACGCACGGAGCCCGCGACCAATGGATGGCGGTCTTTGTCTACAATACCGACAACGTCACCGAACCAGCCCGCAAACGCATGCCGATGGCGTTCACCGAAATCTATCTAGCCCAGGTGTCGATCGCCGACTTCCGCAAGAATGCGCGCGGTGAACTCGGGACTCGCACCGCTACTCTGCATCGCGAGGGCGTCTTGAAGCTGCGCGAGAACTGGATCTACAAGGACAAGGTTAGCTGATTTTCATCGCGCGCAGTTTCGGAATCGCAGTCCGCGCCGTGTCGAAGTAACGCTGGTCCTTCTCGATCCCGATGCTCGCGTAACCGATCGCTTCTGCGGCGGCGAGGGTGGAACCAGCGCCGGCAAAAGTATCGAGCACCGTACCTTCGCCGAGCGGCAATACGGCCCGAACAATCTTTCGCATGAACGTCTGCGGCTTGAGACTCGGATGCGGCGCGAGAGCGCGCTCCTGTTTCCGCGTCGGAGAAGACGCGATTACATCGCCAAAAGGCTGATCCTTCGATGGCCGGCGAAACCCGCCTGTCTTCCAGCGGCGCAAATTATCCTGCACGCGACCTTCGATCGGCTTGCGAAAAATCAACCACGGTTCCCACATCGAGCGCGGCATCACGCTCACATCCGCAAACTCAGTGTGCGCGGCTTTCGGCCGATCTCCGCCCCGCATCGTCATAGTCAACCGAATGATCTCGCCCCGCCGCTCGAATCCCGCGCGCGTCACGGCAGTCGCAACCACAAACGAAAGGAGCGGATTCGACGCGATCAGAACATGCCCGCCGGGAACAACCACCGGAAGGAGCAACCGCGCCCAGGCAAAGAAGAAGCGTTCCAGCTCGCCGATATCTTCCCGCGTCAGCACAGTGAAACGCGGAAGCGGCGCGCGCTTGTTCCCGTCGAACGAGGGCGGGATGCGCCAGACACCGCCGCGTCCCTTGCGTAATTTTGCCTGTTCCTGCTCGCTGTACTCGACCAGCCCATAAGGCGGATCGGTCACGACCGCTTCGACGCTGTTCGTCGGCGCTTTCGCCAGCCAGTCGAAACAATCGCCATGAATGAGCGTCGCATTCCCAAACCGAAACGCCTCGCGCTCCGGACCTGTAGCGGCGGTCTCTGACCGCCGAACCGAACTCGCCTGCGCACCGTTCGCGAAAACCAGCGTCGCTTGCGCCTCCTCGCGCACGACATAATGTCCGCGATCCATCTTCCTGAAGAGCCTCGGCGTGTTGAGCCGCAAATACGAGCGCACGGACGATGGCGGCGTTGGCCCAATCCGCTGACTCACGCTTTCCGCAATTTGCGCCACCGTCGCGCCGTGTGTGCGGTAAGCCAGCGTCTCCATGATCGCATCCCTCACCGCGCCTGGCTTGCGTTTCTCCTTGGATTTCTCTTCGGAATATTTCACCGCTTTACCTTAGACGTCTTGACGTCTTTGGTGCAATTGGCAAGTTTCGCCGATCGCGAATTCTACAGCGTTGCTGAAGCTGCTGAGACCTGCGCGTGATCTCCGGGCCGCTGCAATGCACTGGAACAAAGAGACCGAGTTACCTTTGCGCGCTTCGCTGCCGAATGATTGGGTAGCGCACGCGTCTCACGTGATGGCACTGGCGTCCCGCCAGTGCGGACTTTCGCTCACGTCCTTTCGCCGGGGAAAAGGGCAAAATAGAAGCGCGGGCGTCTCGGAAAAGATTGTTTCGGCGAGACGCCGAAACTAGCACGCGAGACGCATGCGCTACCCAGACATTCTATCGCAACGCTTCCTACTCAAATTCGGAGACCATCAGTCTTGCGCAGGTGTTCCTGTGCGATTGCGAGCCGCGCCTTCTCCGCGTATGAGTCTGGCCGATGACCGTCCAGGAAAAAAACTTCGCGAGTCGCACGCTGACGTTGCTGCGCGAGGGACCGTTCCGGCGTTACATCATCGGGTCGGCCATCTCCGATACGGGCACGTGGATGCAGGTGATGGCGCAGGGTTGGGTGATGAGCGCGCTCACCAATCACGCGCTCATGCTCGGCATGGTGAACTTCGCGGCGGGAATTCCCACGCTCGCGCTCACCATGATCGGTGGCTCGGTGGCAGACCGTCACGATAAACGCATGATCCTGATCGCGACGCAGGTGGTGCAAATCGCAACCGCCATCACGCTAGGAGCGCTTGTGATGACGGGCCGGATTCAAATCTGGCATGTGGTTTTGATCGCGGCCGTTCTCGGCACTTGCATCGCGTTCGAAATGCCGGCGATCAGCGCGCTCGTCCCGGAGTTGGTGAAGAAGGAGCAGATCGCGACGGCGATCGCGCTGGATCGTTCTGTCTTTCATGGCTCGCGTCTGGTCGGGCCGTTCCTGGCGGGATTATTCGTGGCGTGGTGGGGAGCAGCCTCGGCCTTTTTTTGCAACGCGATCTCGTTCATCGCCTTGATCATCGCGCTCATCTCCTTGCCGCCGCGAGCCAAAGGCACCGCCGAAGAAGAAGAGCAACGGCGCAGCGGTTTCAAGGAAGGCCTGCGCTTCGTCCGCTCGGATCGCACGATTCTTTCCATGATCGCGCTGATCGCGCTGACGACGATTTTCGTTTTCCCGGTCATCTCGGTCATGCTGCCGCTTTACGTGCGCAATGTTCTTCAACTCGGCCCGGATCGAATGGGAATGTTGATGGGCATCTCGGCGATCGGATCGCTCTCGGGGTCGATCGGGCTGCTCAGCGTGGCGCGTGCACTTCGCTTCAAGTTCATGACCGCTGCTGCGGTGTTCGTGGCGGTCGCGCTTTTTTTCCTGTCGCGCTCGAACAGCTTCGCGCTGACGGCGTGCTGCATGGGGACGCTCGCGATCGGGCTCTCGCTCAATTTCGGTCTCGCCGGCACGATCGTGCAGGAACGTTCGCCCGCCCCATTGCGCGGGCGCGTCTCGGCGATTTTCGGTCTGAGCTTTTTTGGGTTGATGCCGATTGCCGGATTGATGATCACGGGGCTGTCGGACTGGATCGGAATGCGACCGGCCCTGGCGATCGCCGCGATTCTCTTTGGCATTGGGTCCGTCCTGGTACTGAGCGCAGCGGGGCGAACGGTGTGCGAATGCCCGGAGACCGTCGGAGCGGAGTCTGAAACGGCAGCTACGCCGGCGACAGCCGTGTAAGCGATGTTATCTTCCCAAATTGTCATCCCGAGCCGCGCAGACGGCGAGGGACCCCACAAGGGTTCTTACGCTTCCGCGCCAAAGCAGGCGTATTCGTCAGGTCACGCCTCCTGTATCAAGAGCGCGCAACTTGCAGTTGCGAGGTCCCTCGCCGTCTGCGCGGCTCGGGATGACACAGCTTCGAAGGCGTTTGGTAAAACCAAGCTCGATCAATGATCTCCTTCTCCACCTGCTGGAACTCGGGCCGCCACACCGCGGGCGACGAAATGCTTCGCGAGATCAAGGACCTCGGCTTCAACCGTGTTGAACTCGGTCACGGCATTCGCATCTCGCTCATGCCGGGAATCCAAAAAATGTTCGACGCGGGCGAAATCGAATTCAGCAGCTTGCACAACTTCTGTCCTCTCCCCGTCGAGATCATGCAGGCGTCGCCCGATTGTTACAAATTCTCGGCCGCGTACTCCAAGGAACGCGAGCGCGCGATCAAGCATACATTCCAGACCATCGATTTCGCGGAGCGTCTCGGTGCGCCTTTCGTCGTTTTGCATTGCGGCGAGATCGAGATGAACCCAATCACCGACGAGCTGATCGCGCTGGCCAAGAAAGGCGAAATGTATTCGCGCGAATACGTGCGCCGGAAAGTAACGGCGGTGCAGACCCGCGAGGCCGCGGCCCCGCCGTACCTCGAGCGCGTGAGGGATTCGCTCCGCCGCGTGGCTGAGTACGCCGGGAAGAAAAATATCCGGCTCGGCGTGGAAGGCCGGCGCGGCTACGAAGAAATCCCGAGCGAACGGGAATTGCCCTCACTGCTGGATGAAGTGAACTCACCCCAGCTCGGTTACTGGCACGACATGGGACACATCCAGATCAAAGAAAATCTCGGCTTCCTCAATCACGCCGAATGGCTTCGCACCATCGGAGCGCGCGCGATCGGTTGCCACATGCAGGATTGCAAATGGCCGGCCCAAGATCATCAGGCGCCGTTCGCCGGTGAGGTCGATCTGGAGAAACTTGTTCCGCTCCTTCCGCCGAACTGCTTATTTGTCTGGGAAATGAGTCCGCGCAGGACGCCAGAGGAAATCCGCCGTTCAGTCACGACTTGGAAAGAACGCTTCGGCGAATGAAAAAAATCCTGCTCACCGCGCTCCAGCTCGCAGTCACCGGCGCGCTTCTTTACTGGGTCTTTCACGATCCGGCGGTGCGCACGGCCATGGGCGTCGCGATTCGGGAAGCTGACTTCCGCTGGATCGTGGCTGCCATTCTAGCCTACGTCGTTGTGGAAGTCGGCGCGGTCGTGCGCTGGAGAATTCTCCTCAAGGTCCAAGGCATCAATCTCACCACTCCGCGCATCACCGGGCTATTTCTGATCGGGATGTTTTACAATCAATTTCTCCCCGGCGGCACCGGCGGCGACGTGGTCAAAACCTATCTGCTTTGGAAGGAGACTCCTGGAAAAAAACCGGGCGCGCTCCTCGCGGTCCTGTTCGATCGAATGATCGGTCTCATCGCGTTGATCATCATCACCGGCGTCTTGATTTTTCTGCGCTACAGCTGGCTCACGCGCGAGACCGCGGCGCAGCTCGACAGCAATGCGCTCCATAATCCGCGCTTCTACGTCTGGGTGGTGCTCGCCGTTTTCGGAAGCTCAGTCCTTTTCGTTGTCACGACTTTCATCGTGAGTGGCTTCAATCTGCTGCACAAACTGCCGCATAAATTTCCCGGGCGCGAAAAGCTGATCGAGATCTCGGCCGCTTATCATTTGTATGCGCATCACTGGCGCGCGACCGCGGGCGCGTTCGGCGCGTCGCTCGTCTGCCATCTGGGAACATTCGCGACGTTTCTTTGCGTGGCCTACGCTTTTCGGGCCGGTGTCGCGCCGGTTGATTTCTTCGCCATCATGCCGATCGAGCGGACGATCTCGTCGCTGCCGATTAGTTTCGCCGGAGTCGGAACGCGCGAATTCATCCTGCAGGTGATGTTATTCAATCTCTGCGCCGTCCCGCCCGCCGTCGCCAGGATGATCGGGCTGACGGGATTCACGGTCATCCTTCTGTGCTGTCTGCCGGGCGGGATCGTTTATTTCTTCTACAAACCGAGCGGCGAGAAGCGTCATGTGAAAATGCGCGAAATGAAAGAAGAGTTCGTCACGCTCGAGCATGAAATCACCGAGAAAGAAGAATAAGAAGGTGGGTGGCGCCTTGGTGCGGCGACCGGGATCGGGACGCAAAGGTCCCTCCCACATTCCCAAACGCCCGTTCGTCGCGGTGACTTTCGCAATGACGGTGGATGGGAAGATCACGACAAAGAATTTCACGCCGGTCGATTTCACTTCGCGCGAAGACAAGCTGCATTTGTTCCGGCAACGCGCGCTCGGCGACGCAGTCTTGATCGGCCACAGCACCCTCAAACACGACAACGTCCGGCTCGGTTTGCCGCAGGCGGAGATGCGGGAAGTGCGCGTCGCGCGCGGGCAAACACCGTATCCGTTGCGCGTGATCGTTTCCAACGAAGGTCGCATCGATCCCCGCCTGAAGATTTTTCAAACGGACATCTCGCCGATCGTGATTTTTTCCACGGTCCGTATGCCGACGCGTTATCAGAAATTGCTGCGCCAGAAAGCGACGCTTCATCTGAGCGATGCGCGCGCAGTCGATCTCACCTGGATGCTGCAACAATTGCGGAGCGAGTATGGAGTGCGATTCGTGGCCTGTGAAGGCGGCGCCACGCTTTTCCGCGCGCTGCTCGAACAAGACCTGGTCGATCAGCTCAATCTGACGATCGCGCCGTACCTGTTCGGAGGCGCTAACGCGCCGACGCTGACGGGACTGAACAGGGAATTCCTGCCCCGGAGCGTGAGATGTTCGCTCACGGAAATACAGATCGTAGGTGAGGAATGCTTCCTCACCTACCGGATCAAGCACCGGCGATAATCGACATTTTTCTGTAGCGGCGGTCTCTGACCGCCGAACGCGTGGCTTGTAATAGTTTGTCGGCGGTCATAGACCGCCGCTACAGGGATATTCCCTCTGCGTTGCCCCGCCGCGGCCGCCGCACCAGCTCGCCGCCGCAATTAGGGCAGCCGTGGCCCATCACTTCGGTGCACTCCGCGCAAAAAGTGCATTCGTAGCTGCAAATCAAAGCCACATCGCGTTCCGCCAGAGAGCGGCCCGCATTTCTCGCAGCTTGGTTTCATTAGTAACGCCATTGTTACTTTTCGCGTCGTTGCCAACGATCTCCCCAAGTTTATCGTGCGTCGTGGATTCGCGCGAGCGTTTCCCCCGTCATGCACAAGGCGAACTCGATCATTATCAATGCGCCGAAAAGCGACATCTTCGAGACGGCCGCCAACCTCGAGCTGTGGCCGAAAATTCTGCCGCACTATCGTTATATCCGTTACCTTGCGCGCGGGCCCGAGCGCAATCTCGTCGTGATGGCCGCCGTCCGTTCCGGCATTCCGATTTCGTGGACATCGGAGCAGATCATCGACCGCGACAAAGTCGAGATCCGGTTTCATCATCTGAAAGCGTGGACGAAAGGAATGCGGGTCGTCTGGTCGTTCAAAGAAACGCCAGCGGGCGTCCTGGTGGAGATTGTGCACGATCTGAAATTTCGCAACCGGATGCTGGCGCCGTTGGTTGAACCAATCATCGGCAAGCTTTTCATCCACCCCGTCGCAAGCAAAACGCTGCGCTGCATGAAAGCGCATCTCGAGCAATCCGCTGCGCTGCGGCCAATCCAAAATGTCTAAGCGCCGCGCCGTCATCACCGGGATCGGACCCATCACCTGCATCGGGACGGGACGCGCGGATTTCTGGCGCGGAATCCTCGCCGAGAAAAGCGGGATCCGGCGAATCACCAGTTTCGACACCGCGGAATTCAACGCGCAGTGCGGCGGGGAAATTCCCGATTGGATTCCGGAAGATTATTTTCCGCCGCACCGTTTGAAACGGCTTGATCGTTACGCGCAGTTTGCGGTCGCGTCCGCGAAGATGGCGCTCGATGATGCCGGGCTTCCGTATTCACCCCAGACCCCGCAGCACCGCGTCGGCGTCAGTTTTGGCACGGCGCTGGGCGGGATCGCGAATGCGGAATATCAGCACGCGCATTTCTTGAAGAAAGGAACGCGTGGCGTGAACCAGACGCTGGCGCTCCAGGTCTTCGGCGGTTCGGCCCATTCGAATATCGCGATCGAATTTGGCTTTCGCGGCGTCGGCACGACGAACTCGAACAGTTGCGCCAGCGGCACCATCGCGGTGGGCGAAGCGCTTCGCTATATTCGCGACGATTTCGCGGACGTGATCGTGGCGGGAGGCGCCGAAGCGCCGCTCAGTCCCCTCACCTTCGGCGCGTTCGCGATCATCAGAACGATGAGCCGGTGGACGGGCAATCCCATGCTCGCTTGCAGGCCGTTCGATCTGAAGCGCGACGGATTTGTCATGGGCGAAGGCGCGACGTCGCTCGTGATCGAAGAGCTCGAACATGCGCGGCAACGCGGCGCGCACATTTACGCGGAAGTCCTCGGCTACAGCTTGAACAACGATGCGTTCCATATGACTTCGCCGCTGCCGAGCGGCGAATCGTGCATTCGTGCGATCCAGGACGCGCTGGCGGATGCGCATCTCGCGCCGGAGCAAATCGATTACATCAACGCGCACGCCAGCTCGACGCAGCTAAGCGACAGTACGGAGACGATGGCCATCAAAGCGGCGTTCGGCGAGCACGCGCAGCGACTGGCGGTGAGCGGGACGAAGGCATACACCGCGCATCCGCTCGGCGCGACGGGTGCGATCGAGGCGGCGATCTGCGCGCTGGCTATCGATGAAAACTGGTTGCCGCCCACGTTGAATCGAAACGAACCAGATCCCGCGTGCGATCTCGATGTGGTCCCGCATCGCGGCCGCGCGGCGAAATTGAATTACGTTCTGAGCAATTCCTTCGGCTTCGGCGGGATCAATTCGTGCGTGATTCTGGGGAGAGTGTGACCTGCGGGCCGACGAGTCATCCCGAGTCGCGAAGACGACGAGGGACCTCGCAGGCGTTCTACCGCTTTCGCGCTAGGACAGGCGTAATTCGCCAGAGTGCGCCGCCGCCTTTGCGATAGCGCAGCTTGCAGTTGGGAAGTCCTTCGCCGTCTGCGCGGCTCAGGATGACATGCCCTTATCAGCGCCACCTAACAGATCCGGACGGTTTTTTTTTGTTCGTTGCAACGCCTGCTCTTTCCGCCACGCGGCGATTTCCGCATGATTACCCGACAACAACACGTCCGGCACTTTCCATCCGCGGAACTCAGCGGGCCGCGTGTACTGCGGACCTTCCAGGATCCCACCGCTGAAACTATCGTCCGCGGCCGATAGTTCATGACCGAGAACACCCGGCAGCAGACGCGCCACGGCATCGACGAGCACCACCGCGGCGATCGCGCCATTCGTGAGAACGTAATCGCCGATGGAGATTTCCGCGTCGGCCAGGTGTTCCGCGACGCGGTGATCAACCCCCTCATAGTGACCGCAGACCACGATGAGATGCGAGCGCGCTGAGATTTCTTTCGCAATTGTTTGAGTGAGCCGGCGGCCTTGCGGTGTCATCAGAACGACGAAGCTGTTTTCGTTTCGCAGTGATTCCACCGCGGCGAAGATCGGCTCCGGTTTCATCACCATCCCAGGGCCGCCGCCAAACGGCGCATCATCGACGACGTGATGCTTGTCCGTGGTCCAATCACGCAGGTTGTGAATGCGCAATTCCAGCGCGCCGCTTTCCTGCGCACGCTTCATCATGCTTTCGTTGAGCGGCGCACGGCAAACCTCGGGGAATAGAGTCAGAATATCGATGCGCATGGCAGCAACGTCCAACGTGCGACGTTGAACGCAAACACGGTAGGGCGAGACTCTGTCGAGCCGTGAGCGATCGGCTCCGCGGAGCGTCGCCCTACCAAAAACGAGACCTATTCCACGATCTCGAGGGTGGCGCGTAGGCCGTGACGCGCGGCCGAGCTGGCCAGCAACGCGCGGATCGCCTGGATCGTCTGCCCGTTGCGACCAATGATGCGGCCCACGTCGGTCTGGCGCAGTTGCACTCGGAAAATTGTGGTTTTCCCGGATGGAATTTCCGAGAGCATCATTTCGTCCGGAAACTCGACGAGCTGCCGGATGATGAACTCGAGAAATTGTTTCACGAGCCCGAGTGTATGCGAACTTGGCCGTTTGTCACGTCGCGCGCTTGGTGGATCGCGCGCTCCGTCGCGCGATGACGTCCGGCGCAGCTGGGAAACAGACATCGAGCGGCGGAGCGCTCGATCCACCTACTTTCCGTATGTCGCCTCGAAAGTCGAGGTGTCCTCTCCGACGGGGCCGACTTCCTTGCCATCGGGACGCAGAAGCCAGAACCAATCGTACGAACCGCCGCCAATGAAATAGCGATGTTGCTGGACGAGCAGGCAATCCTTGTATTCGCCGGAAGGAACGATCTTCAAGTCGTTGCCCGGAAAAAGGTACCGTTCTTTTCGATTCGTCGTATCCACCACGTGCACGGCGCCCGAGGTGGCCCAGGCTGGAGTAACAAAATAAACCAGCTTCCCATTCGTGGAGAATTGCAGGTTCTCGAACGCCGCGATTACGGACTCCGCTTGTTGGGATGCACGACACCTGAGTAGCAGAGTGGCCTCTTTTCCATCAGCGCGGACCTGCCAAAGCTCACTCGGATCAACTTCATCGGAACCGGTGGCGATTTTTTTCCCGTCCACTTTCCGCACAAAAACAACCCATTTCCCGTCCGGAGACAGAACTGGGCCGGAATCGCGTCCGCTTGAGGTGAGCGCGGTCGTTTGTCCGGCCTTGTCCGTGAACTGAATGTTGCCGTCTTTGACGGAGACGCTTTGGGCGAATGCCGGCAACGCGAGAGCGATACCGAAGAGAGAGATCAAAAGTCGCTTCATTTGCTATAGCGACGGTCTGCGCACGACGAATTGAAAATCTTTTTTTGGCGACAGGGTTTCAGTTTCTCCTGTAGCGGCGGTCTCTGACCGCCGAACGAATTCACGCAACGCATTCGGCGGTCAGAGACCGCCGCTACAGAAATCACTCGGTCGCCGTCGCCGGCGCGGCGGGCGATTCCTCCGCGGGAGCAGCCGGAGCAGCTGGCGCCGCAGCTTCCGCCGGCGCGCTCGCGGCTTGCTTCTTGTTCTTCTTAATCAAACTGCGCACCGTGTCGGACGGCTGCGCGCCCTTTGAAATCCAATGCTCGATCCGATCCAGTTTCAACGTGCTGTTGTGATCGGGCTTCTTCGGATCGTACGTCCCGATGAGCTCGATGAATTTTCCCTCGCGCGGGCTGCGGCTGTCCGCCACCACGACTTTGTAATAAGGGCGGTTCTTCGCTCCTTCTCTGCGTAACCTGATTGAAACTGCCATATCGTTATTTTTTCATTCGCGCCATCTGCGCCATCATCTTTTTCATTTTCCCGGCGCTCTTCATCATCTTTCGCATCTGATTGAAACGCTGGAGCAGATCGTTCACTTCGGTGACGCTGCTGCCACTGCCGCGGGCGATTCGTTGACGCCGCCGCGCATTTAGAATGTCGGGCCGCGTTCGCTCCTCGTGCGTCATCGAAAGCACAATCGCTTCCGTTCGCTTGAGCTGCTTCTCGTCCACGGAGAGGCCCTGCACGTTACTCATCCCCGGGATCATGCCAAGGATATTCTCCAGCGGCCCCATTTTCCGCATCATTTTGAACTGCGCGAGGAAATCGTTGAAATCGAACGACGCCGTCTTGAGTTTCCGCTCCAGCCGCGCCGCTTCTTCTTCGTCGACCGCTTCCGCTGCTTTCTCCACGAGACCGACGATGTCGCCCATGCCGAGAATCCGGCCCGCCAGACGGTCGGGCACGAATACCTCGAATTGATCGAGCTTCTCGCCCACGCCGGCGAACTTGATGGGCCGCTGCGTGACTTCTCGCATCGAGAGCGCGGCGCCGCCGCGCGCGTCGCCGTCGAGTTTTGTCAGCACAATTCCCGTGATGCCCAGCGCCTCGTGAAAATGGGTCGCGACACTGACCGCTTGTTGTCCTGTCGCCGCGTCCGCCACGAGCAGGACTTCCTGCGGCTTCAAAAATTCCTTCAGCCTTTTGATTTCCTCGATCAATGCCGCGTCGATTTCCTGCCGCCCTGCCGTGTCGAAAATCTGGACGTTGCCGCTTTGTTGCGCCGCCCAATCGAGGCTCGCCGCCGCTGAACGCAGCACATTTTTTTCCGCCGGATCCGGCGTGTAAACGGGCACCTCCACCTGGCGGCCAAGCGTGGCGAGCTGTTCGATCGCGGCCGGCCGCTGCAAATCGCACGCGATCAGTAAAGGCGCGCGCCCTTGTTTTTTCAGGAGGCGCGCGAGCTTGGCCGATGACGTGGTTTTCCCTGCGCCATTCAAGCCGACCATCAGAATGCGCGCCGGTTTCTCCAGATTCAGCGGCGCTGCATCGCCACCGAGCAATGCCGTCAGCTCGTCGTGAAAAATCTTAACAATCTGCTGGCCGGGCGTGACACTGCGCAGCACGTCTTCGCCCAGCGCCTTTTCCCGGACGCGCGCGATGAAATTTTTCGCGACTTGGAAATCGACATCCGCTTCCAGCAACGCGAGCCGCACCTGGCGCAGTGCCTCGTTGATGTTGGTCTCGCTGATCGTCCCGTGCCCACGGAGATCTTTGAAGATGTCCTGGAGCTTGTCGCCGAGTTGCGAAAACATGGTGGAACCTGGAAACCGCCGCGCAGAATCGCGCGCTACTTCTTCGGCGTCGCGGCCGGGGGCGCCGCCCCCGCTCCGGCGTCTTCGATCTTAAACGTCCAATGCGTTTCCACTTTCTTGCCGCCGGATTTCGCACTCACGATCACTGTGCACGTCTTGTCTTTCAGTCGCTGCGTGACTTGATAGGCAACCATCGAAGTTTTGGGATCGAAACTCGCGTCGACTTTTCCGAGCCCACTCACGCGCATCTCCGGAGTCGTGCCGGGATCGATGGTCCCGAGCGAGGAGATGTTTGCTCTGATCAGCGGCAACGGATTCTTGATCGTCTCGCCATCGGCCGGCTGGGTTTGCAAACCTGAGGCGGAAACTTCCGCGACAACCGGGCCGCTCGCGGTCGTGGCGATGGCGGACACGGCGTCGGCAAACGTCTTCGGCTTGTTCGCTTCAATCAAATAGCGGCCAACGGAATTCATCGGCGTCCGCACGGTGATGGGCTGGCCGTAGACCGTGAACAACGCTTCGTAGCCGGCCTTCATCGCCACGTCTTTGATGTGGTCGTTGTAGAAGCCGTAGGGCACGGCGAAGCAGTTCACTTTCACGCCGAGTTTCTGCTCGATCGTTTGCTTCGAGCCCACGACCTCGTTCTCCAGCCATTGCTCATACTCGGGCGGGCTCAATTTTTTCTTGGCTACTTTGTCGTACGGCCGGCGCAAATCCTGGTGCGTCGCCGTGTGCCCCTGGATGTCGATACCGGCATCGCGCATCTCCGCCAGCTGGTCCCAGCTCATCGATTCCCCGCCGCTGAAATGCCCGGGCTTGATGCCTTCCGTGTAAATGAAAAGCGTCACCGGATAGTTGAACTTTTTCAGGATCGGCCACGCGACTTCGTGCTGCGATTTCCAGCCGTCATCGAACGTGATGACCGCGCTCTTCGCCGGGATTGCTTTCTCGCCGCGTCTCCAGGCCAGAAAATCCTGCATGGGAATCACGGCGATCCCCTTGTTCTTCAGCTCCTGCATCTGCGCTTCGAACGCTTGCGGCGTGATCTCCGTGTCGGGTCGCCGGACATTGTTAACGAACCGGTGATACCCGAAAATTACGACCTGCGCGTTCTGATCGATGACGGGTTTCGCGGGAACGGGCGTAGCTGCGGGGATGGCGGCAGCAGGCGTGGCTGTCGCTCCGGGCGCGGTCGAGAAGGCCAATGTCGTGTTCGGCGCTGAGTTGTTGTTCGCGGCGGTCGCGGGCTTCTTGCAGGCAGAGAAACTGAGCGTCAGGAGCAATGGAATAATTGCGAATCGAGTGAGCATAAAATCGGGTAAAGGCCTTTAGTTTGGCGCGTGGAAAAAACAAGCGGTTTTTGCCGCGGCTCGCCACGCGCTTGTCATTATTTGAGGCCGCTGCTCGTTCAAAAATCGCTGGCATGCTGCCCCTATTCGGCTATGGAAACGCTGATGTCGCGATTCATCCGTTGTCTCCTCGTTTCGGCCGCCTGCGTTTTCTTGGCGAGTTGCGGCACCGTCCGGGAAGCGAACGTCAAAGACACGACGCGCACTTTCACCACGGTGGTGGTCGACGCAGGTCACGGGGGGAAGGACAATGGCGCGTTTCGCCGCTACGGAGGCGCGGAAAAAAATGCCACGCTCGATGTCGCTACGCGGCTCGCGGCCAAGTTGCGTGAATCACAGTTCCGCGTTGTCATGACTCGATCGAACGATGTCTTCATTCCGCTCGATGAGCGCGCCGCCATCTCAAACAGCCAGAAAAACGCGATCTTTGTCAGCGTGCATTTCAACGATTCCGGCCGGCGCGGCATTCGCGGATTCGAGACGTACTACCACTCGCCGGTGGCAAGGCCCCTCGCCTATCGCATTCAACAACAGTTAATGACGCTGCCGGGCGCTTCGAATCGCGGCGTGAAGACGGCCAATTTTCGCGTCCTGCGCAAAGCGGCATATCCGGCGGTGCTGGTCGAATGCGGATTCTTGAGTAACCGCAAGGAAGGCGCGGCCGCGCGCAGCGCCAGTCGCCGCGACGATCTGGCAGACAAAATCGCCGAAGCGATCGTCGACGAACGTTACGGCAAGGGAACTTATCGGGTGCCGGCCACGGCTGCCGCCGATTCTGCCGCGACCTCCGCGCACCCGGAGTAATCAGAACTCGATCCCGCGCGCCTCGCGTCCAACTTTCGCGAGCGCGATCAGCGCGATAAAAACGATCAACGTCACGATTCCAAGCGACGCGGCATAACCCGCGCCGCCGCTCGCAGTCGGAAAATTTTCCGCGAGCTTCGCTTCGATCACAGCAATCGGTGCGGCGAAAAGATTTCCAAGCTGATAAGCGAAACCCGGAAACGTCCCGCGCAATTCCGGCGGCGACAATTCATTCAAATGCACCGGCACGACGCCCCACGCGCCCTGCACCATGAACTGCATGCCGAATCCTCCGGCGATTAACAGCGGCAGGCTCGGCGAAAACATCCAGGCCGGAATGAGCAGGATGCCCAGCCCAGCCGCCGCGATGATAGCACGGCGCCGCCCCCAGCGTTGCGAGAGCGCGCCAACAAGCGTGCCGCCACAAATCGCGCCGAGGCTGTAGATGATGCTGACGTTCCGCACCTGCGCGACGTCGAGGCCGCACTGCTTTTGCAGGAACGTTGGATAAAGATCCTGCGTGCCATGCGACATGCAATTGAACGCAGTCATGAGCAAAATCGCATAAAGAAAAAGGCGCCAATGCTGGCGGACCGTTTGCGAAAAAGGGCGTGCGATTTTCGCCGCCACGCTGGTTTTCTGTCGCTCCCAAGCCGGCGATTCCGGGACCTTGGTCCGAATGAAAAGAACGAGCACCGCCGGCATCGCGCCCGCGATGAAAAGGCCGCGCCAGCCGAAATGCGGAAAGACAAGCCAGTAGACGATCGCCGCGAGGAGAAATCCGAAGGCGTAACCTTGCTGGAGAATGCCGGAAAAAAGGCCCCGCGCTTTCGCCGGCAACGTTTCCATCGCGAGCGATGCCCCCAATCCCCACTCGCCTCCCATGCCGACTCCGAAAAGCGCGCGCAGAATCAGGAAGACGGTGAAGTTGGGCGAGAAGGCGGTGCACAATTCGATCACCGAATAAAAAATGATGTCGACCATCAACGGGATCCGGCGTCCGAATCGATCGCCCAATAACCCGAAGAGCAACGCACCCACCGGGCGCATCATCAGCGTAAGCATGCTCGAGAAAGCGACTTCCGGAACCGTCCTCCCGAATTCCTGGCCCACGGCGGAGAAGACGAAGGTGAGCAGGAAAAAATCAAGCGCGTCGAGCGCCCAGCCGAGGAAACAGGCGATGAAGGTATTGCGCTGGTCCCGCGTGAGCGCTTTGAAAAGCCGGATCGATTCCATTCGGGCGAATCTAACTTTTCGCGCGAGAAGGGTGGAAGCTCGAATATAAAGAAAGCGCGTGTCATCGTAAGCGAAGCGCAGCGGAGTCGAAGGATCCCGGGTTATTACCTTTAAGCCTTGGCCACGGGATTCCTCGACTGCGCTCGGAATGACGCAGCAACACATCTACGCATCATGATGCGTCAATTTGTTTGTTGCCGTGGCCCGGAACTGGCGTTTAGTTCTCGCTCAACATGGCGACGGAAAATCTCCATCCTCTCGAAGCATTGATGCGCCAGCGCATCGTCCTGCTCGACGGGGCGATGGGCACTATGGTCCAGCAATACAAGCTGTCCGAAGCCGATTACCGCGGAGAGCGCTTCAAGGTTTGGAAGGGAAAGGACCTGAAGGGTTGTCTCGAGCTCCTCCTCCTGACGAAGCCAAGCGCCATCGACGAGATCCACACCCGCTATCTCGAAGCCGGCGCGGACATCATCGAGACGAACACCTTCAGCGCCACGACCATCGGGTTGCACGATTTTCTCTTTGCCGGTGAACCGGCCAACGGACGGAAAGATCCGGAATTCTTTCAGCGCGTGGTCGATGACGCCGGCTTCCGCGCGCTCGTGACTGAAATTAATCTCGCCGCCGCCCGGGTGGCGCGCCACGCAGCGGAGAAAATCGCGAACGAGACGGGGCAACGGCGTTTTGTCGCGGGCTCGTTAGGCCCATTGCCGGTGACGGCCTCCATCTCGCCGGACGTGAACGATCCCAGTTTTCGCGCGGTGACTTTCGATCAAATCCGGCAGGCTTACGCGGAGCAGGCGGCGGCGTTGCTCGAAGGAGGCGTGGATCTCTTGATGGTCGAAACCATTTTCGACACCCTGAACGCAAAGGCCGCGATCGCCGCCATCACGGAACTTTTCGAAAAGTCCGGGAAGCGCGTTCCACTCATCATCTCTGGAACGGTGACCGACCGCTCGGGACGCATCCTGAGCGGGCAGACGGTCGAAGCATTTCTGACCTCCATCGCGCATGCGCAACCGATGGTGGTGGGCTTGAACTGCGCGCTCGGTCCCGGCGAGATGGAACCGTACATCGAAGAACTGGCGCACGGCACCTCTCTCTACACGAGCGCCTATCCGAACGCCGGGCTGCCCGATCCTCTTTCTCCCACCGGTTTTCCCGAGACGCCGGAAAGCCTCGCGCCGCAACTGGCGAAGTGGGCGAAGAACGGATGGTTAAACATTGTCGGCGGATGTTGCGGGACGACGCCGGATCATATCCGTTTGATTGCAGAGTCGGTGCACGACTGCGCGCCGAGAAAAATGTGGGAGCGGCCTCAGCGCCGCGACCAGGATCGGGGCACTGAGGCCCCTCCCACATTGCAGCTCTCCGGACTCGAGCCGCTCAACATCACTCCGGAGATGGGCTTCGTCGTCGTGGGCGAGCGAACCAACATCACCGGCTCGCCCCGTTTTTCGAAGCTCATTCTCGCAGGCGATTTCGAAGGGGCGCTCGCGGTTGCGCGGCAGCAGGTCAAAGGCGGCGCCAACATTCTCGACGTCAACATGGACGAAGGAATGATCGATTCCGAAGCGGCGATGACGCGCTTCCTCAATCTCATCGGGAGCGAGCCCGAGATCGCTCGCGTGCCCATGATGATCGACAGCTCGAAATGGAGCGTGATCGAAGCCGGCCTGAAGTGCGTCCAGGGCAAGGCGGTCGTGAATTCGATCAGCCTGAAAAACGGCGAAGAAGAATTTCTCCGGCAAGCTGCACTCGTTAGGCAATACGGCGCGGCGATGATCGTGATGGCGTTCGACGAAAGCGGGCAGGCCGACAGCGTGCAGCGCCGGATCGACGTTTGCGCGCGCGCTTACCAACTCCTGACCGGGCACGCCGGCGTCCCGCCGAACGACATCATTTTCGATCCGAACGTGCTCACCGTCGCGACCGGTCTCGAAGAACATCGGAACTACGCGGTCGATTTCATCGAGGCGGTGCGCTGGATCAAAGCGAACCTGCCGGGCGCGCGCACAAGCGGCGGTCTGAGCAACATTTCGTTTTCGTTTCGCGGGAACAACGCCGTGCGCGAAGCGATGCACTCGGCGTTTTTGTTTCACGCCATCCAGGCGGGCCTCGACATGGCGATCGTCAACGCCGGTCAGCTCGCCGTTTACGAAGAGATCGAGCCCGACCTGAAAACCCGGGTGGAAGATGTCCTCCTGAACCGGCGCGACGACGCGACCGAACGGCTGGTCGATTTCGCGGAGAGCGTCAAAGCCAGTGAGAAAACGCCGATCGAAAAAGAGGCGTGGCGACACGCGCCGGTGGAAGAGCGTCTCTCCCACGCGCTCGTGAAAGGCATCGTCGATTTCATCGAAGCCGATACGGAGGAAGCACGCGCAAAAAGCAAACGCCCACTCGACGTGATCGAAGGTCCGCTCATGGCCGGCATGAGCGTGGTGGGCGATTTGTTCGGCGCGGGGAAAATGTTCTTGCCGCAGGTGGTGAAGAGCGCGCGCGTCATGAAAAAAGCGGTGGCATATCTGCTGCCGTTCATGGAAGCGGAGAAAGACGCGAACGCGAAGCCGCAGGCGCGGATTGTCATGGCGACCGTGAAAGGCGACGTGCACGACATCGGCAAGAACATCGTGGGTGTGGTGCTCCAGTGTAATAATTACGAAGTCATCGATCTCGGCGTGATGGTGCCGGCGGCGAAGATTTTGGAGACGGCCCGGGAGCGCAAAGCTGATGTCATTGGTCTGAGCGGACTCATCACGCCCTCGTTGGATGAGATGGTGCACGTCGCGCAGGAAATGGAACGCGAGGGTTTTTCGTTGCCGTTGCTCATCGGCGGCGCGACGACGAGCCGGGCGCATACCGCCGTAAAGATCGCGCAGCATTATCGCGCCAGCACGGTGCACGTGCTCGATGCCTCGCGCGCGGTCGGGGTAGTGAGCCATCTTCTGAGCGAGGAGTTGAGAGACGATTTTGATGCGAAGACGCGCGCCGATTACGCGCGGCTGCGCGAAGAACACGCTTCGAGATCGCGCGAGAAGAAATTGGTCACGCTTGAACAAGCGCGCGCGAATCGGACTCCGGTAGATTGGGCGTCTTACACTCCGTCGAAACCTGAGTTCCTCGGAACGCGCGTGTATGCAACTGATTTGGGGAGCGCAGGCTGCCAGCCTGCAGTTGCCGGCAGCTTGCCGGCAACATCCGACGACGCGCCTACACAAACAGAGGCGTCTCGGCAAGCTGCCGAGACGGACAGGCTGGCAGCCTGCGCTCCCCAGAAAAGAGCAATCACTCTTGAGACGCTCGTTCCCCTCATCGATTGGTCACCGTTCTTTCATACTTGGGAATTGCGCGGACGTTATCCGGCGATCTTGGACGATCCAGTCGTCGGTCAGCAGGCGCGCGAGCTTTTCGATGATGCACAACTATTACTCGACAAAATTCGCTCGGAGAAATTGCTGACCGCTCGCGGTGTTTACGCGTTCTGGCCCGCTAAGGCCGTGGGCGATGACGTTGAAGTTTTTACCGACGACACACGCGCGACGCAGCTCGCCACGTTTCGTTTTCTGCGACAGCAAATGAAGAAACCGTCGGCCCAATTCAATCACTGCCTCGCGGATTTCATTGCAACGGAAAGCTCCGATTATCTCGGCGGCTTTGCCGTCACGGCGGGAATCGGCGCGGACGAATTAGCGGCGAAGTTTGCGGCGGAGCACGACGACTACAACGCCATCCTGACCAAAGCGCTGGCCGATCGGCTCGCGGAAGCGTTTGCGGAATTCCTTCATCGCGAGGCCCGCATCGCCTGGGGATTTGGCCGGGACGAAAAACTCTCGCGGGAAGAACTCTTGCGCGAAAATTACCGCGGCATCCGGCCCGCCGCTGGTTACCCGGCATCACCCGATCACACGGAAAAGAGCATCCTGTTTCGTTTGCTCGACGCCGAGAAAGCGACAGGCATCACGCTAACGGAATCGTACGCGATGCATCCGGGCGCGAGCGTGAGCGGTCTTTATTTCTCGCACCCGGATTCGAAATATTTCGGCGTCGGAAAAATCGGTGACGATCAGGTGCGCGATTATGCCGCGCGGAAAGATGAGAGCGTCGAATACATCGAGAAATGGCTCGCGCCAAATCTCGACTACTGACGTTCCGCTTTTTTCTCGGCGTCGAGACGCGGATCGCGAATCTGCGCGCCGAAAAGGAGCAAGGCGCCGGCCTCATCCGCCGAGACAGGATCGACCGCGTCTGGAGAAACCTCCGGTTGCGGCCAGACTACGTTCCAAGCCAGGCCGCATTTCTCGAGCGACCAGATAATGTAACGGGTCAGGTCAAATTCCCACCAGCGCAGTCCATGCGCGGCGCAGCGCGGCTTTGCATGGTGATTGTTGTGGTAACCCTCGCCAAAAGCGCCGAGCCCGATCCAGAAATTGTTCTTGCTGTGATCGGTGGTGTCGAAATTCCGGTAGCCCAGCGAAGGCATGTGACAGATCGAGTTCACCGCCCAGGTGAAATTGTAAACGACGAGCATCGGCACGTAGAGACACCAAAGCAGCCCGGCCCCGCCCAGCGTGAAATAGAGAAGCGCCGCGACACACAGATGCGGTAGCACATAAAAATAAGGGCGCTCCCACAGCTTGCAGTACCAGAATTTGCGGACATCCGCCGCGTAACGCATCGAACGATCGCGAAAGCCCGGCGGTTTGCGCACGAGCCACATCATGTGGGCGTAGGGAAATCCATGGAGCGGACTGTGAATGTCTTCGTCCGTGTCCGATTTCAAATGATGATAACGATGGTCACCCACCCACGTCACCGGATCGCCCGAGAGCGCGACGGCCGAGCCGGTGGCAAAGAAAAATTTCAGCCAACCCGGCATCTCGAAACCGCGATGCGTGAGGTAGCGATGCAGATAAAGCGTGGTGCTGATTCCGCCCCAGAGATAAACGGCCAGCATGATCGGGAGAAACGTCCATTCGAAGCGCGTCCAGACCGCGACGACGCCGAGAACTTGAAGAGCGATCAGAATAACGAAAAGAAAGAGATTGAGTTTGTCGTGCTTAAACATGAGGCGAGTCGGGACGCAGCGCGCGTCCACAAAGGATGCGAATCGAGAAGTCATCTTCGCTGCGAACGCGTTGCGGCGCAAGTTTTCATTTGGTTGCGCGAATATCCGGACTTCCAGAATTTGGATGCGCAGGGAGCAGTCGCGTGTTAAGTCACGCGCATTAGGCGGGGTGTAGCTTAGCTTGGTAGAGCGCCTGGTTTGGGACCAGGAGGTCGCAGGTTCAAATCCTGTCACCCCGATTCTCTCCGTCTCGGAATCAACTGACAGGCCCTCGGGATATCTTATTTTTGATGAACTCGATGACCTTTTGACGACCGTCGAATGAAACGGATGAAATTTGTTTGGGCGACGATTTTCGCGGGCCTTTTGGCTTCCCTTCGATTCGCGATCGCGCAGGAACCTCGTTTGCCAGCGAAAACCGAAAACCCCGAGCCCTCTCCCGCCGCGATCCCGAGCGCCAGCCCGCGCCCGCAACTGAACATTCCGGAGATTCCGATCGAGCCGCCGCAATTGGTCCCGGATTCCTCTCCGGGCGCGAGCCCAGTGGCGCCGGCCACGAAATCAAAAGCGCCGCCGTTGTCCGAACTGGATGCCGCCTTCCAACGTTCCCCATTGGCATCGGCGGAACAAGAACATCTCCTTCACATCGCCTGGCGCGAACTCCAGAATCGCGCATCGTATGATCCTGATGTGGTCGCGGCCAAAGCCGCGATCGACGGAACGCGAACCGACGTGGTGAAACGCGAGCGGTTGCGCGCTTATTACAAGATCTATTATGCGCGCATGCTGGCGCTCGCGGACACGCCGGAGCTAAAAAATTATCTCGAGGCAAAGAAAAACGAAGCGCTCGGCGGCCTCGCCCAGCCGTACGTCCGTCCGACGCCAAAGCCCAAACCGACGCCCACGCCGGCGCCAAGCTCAGTGCTCCCTCCGGAGCCCCTGCCGGTTTCCACCCCGACGCCGACTCCCGCGCCCAACCCGACGCCTTGATCGCTTTGGCCTAACGACCAATTCGCCGGCGACCCGGCGCTTGCCGAACGCCGAAATCGCCGCTAGGATTTTCGCCGAAACCGCATAACGGCGCATTCGTCTAGTGGCTAGGACACAGCCCTCTCAAGGCTGGTGCACGGGTTCGATCCCCGTATGCGCTGCCAAATCTCAACTCACGTCTCGTCTTTCTTCGCGCGAGCCCGAATGAGCACCCCGCGCAAAGCGAAATAGATCACGACCGCGGCCGGCAACGCCAGGAAGAGCGATCCGACCAGGAGCGGCTGGCCCCAGGTAAAAAACGTCGTCCATTCCATGTAGTCGCGCAGCGCCACGTGCCGGAACCCGGGGCGTTCCGGAATGCGGCGATGCAACGTCCACATTCCCATCCGGTATTCCCAGAGGAAAATCGCCGGCCAAAACGGCAGGATGATATCGTGCAAAGTGACGCTGATGATCGCCGCGATCTTGTTCCCTTTGAGCAACCACGCCGCCGCGAGCGACAACAAAGTCTTCATCCCAAACAGCGGCGTGAACCCGAAGAACATCCCGATGGCCGAGCCGAGTGCGATCGCGTGCGGCGTGTCCGGCAGCGCCATCAATGTCAGGTGATGCGCTTGCAGCCAGAGCTTGAGCCGCGCCCACCCGCCCGGCCGCGCGATCTCGCCGCCGCGCGCGCTTTCCACCTGGTCGTCCCGAGGTTGATCCGGCATTCCCTAGAATAACTCTGTTTGCCGCGGGATGTCCGCAATCATTTGTCCGAGCGCAACCCGCAAGCGCGCGGCAGCGTGCGGCGCATAGTCGAGCGCGTTGTTGTTGAAAACAACGTGCACCTCCGACGCCTTCTTCGCGAGCTTGCGGGCCCGCTGCGCGACCTCGTCGACTTCATCGTCGCTGTAATCATAATTGAAACGCGCCGCGACCGTTTTGCCCGTGGTGTAGGCCCGCGCATCGCGCCCGTGCAATCGCAGATACGCGAGCGCGGGATTTGTAATTTCGTCCAGGGCCGGCGGCATGATCGTGAAATGCTTTTCAGCCGGCGCATCAACGGAAACCAGAGCGACCGAATGCGCGCGAAGAAAATCGAGCAGCGTCTGCAGCCGTTCGCCCTCCGCCCAATTTCGATTTCGCAACTCAAGCGCGATGGGAAATCCGGACAACGCTTCGAGAAGCGGCTCGAGCTCACTCAGCTCGTGCATCTTCGGCGAAAATGCCGGAGACAATTGCAAGAGGAGCGCACCGAGCTTGCCCGACGCGCGCAAGATTTCGATCGGCTTCCGAAGCTCGGCGATCATCGCCTGCTCGATTTCCGGAGTGAGTTTCACTTTGCCTTTCGCGTCCGTCTCCGCGGCGCGCTGCAAAGCCGGCGGCAACAGTTTCACATTCGTGGAATGTCTCGAGAGAAGTTGGTGCAGCTTCACATCGAACGTGAAATTCTCCGGCGTGCTGCCGCACCAGCGTTCCACCATCCGCGCGTCCGGCACCGAATAAAACGTCGAGTTCACCTCGACCATGTCGAAATGCTGCGCGTACCAAGCCAGCCGTTCGCCCGCCGGCATTTTTTTCGGATACCAACGCTCGACAAAACCTGGATCCGACCAGCTTGCCGTGCCAACGAGGATTCTGCCGCCATCACGTGCCGGAGTTCTCTTGGCAACCACGAGGAATAAAGGCAGCGCGGCAATTGCGGAGGCAAGCTAATTTCCGAAATGGAAATTGGTTGCGGGGGCGGGATTTGAACCCGCGGCCTTCAGGTTATGAGCCTGACGAGCTACCAGGCTGCTCCACCCCGCGTCTTGGGGCGTATTATGGAGCGCACCGAACGGAACGCAAATCCAAAATCGTTTCCCCATGATTTTCTCGCGGGCGCATCGCAAAAGAGGACTTGCCGCTGATTGTGCCGTAGGCAAGATATATGCCCGTCAAATCGACGGACGAGACGATCCAGAGTAGCTCAGTGGTAGAGCGGTCGGCTGTTAACCGATTGGTCGTAGGTTCGAATCCTACCTCTGGAGCCACGCCTTGCAGGGGGCGACGGGCACGCTGCAAATCAGCTCAATTGTAGGGTGACCAGAACGTGTTATCGGTCACGTCCGAGAGGGCGTTCTTACTGGTGGTTGGCACTTTCGGAAGTGAATCCACCGTCTGACTGCCATAGAGGTTGCCCAAGATATCTTTGCCGGTGAGATAAAGATTGGTCCCGGATTTGATGTACTTTGTCCAATCGGAGACGGCGACCGTGGCGCCGGTGGCCTTATTGCTCTCGATCGCATACATGTCGATCGCGCCGTCGATCAGGCGCAGGTCGTTGATGATGCGGCTGGCCTGCGATCGCTTCCGAGCGCGGAGAAATCCAGGAACCGCGATGGATGCGAGCAGGGCGATGATTGCGACCACGATCATGATTTCGACGAGGGTGAAGCCCTGACGGCTTTTGGAAAATCTTGTCTTCATAATTGCGCGGTAATAAAGCAGGCGCGAGACCCGAACCGCATGACAAGACCCAGTTTACTTTTGTACTGGAAACCATTACAGGCAGTTTACGTGGAAACCGCAAACGCCTTCCGGATTTAACTCGCGATCGCGTGACGCTCGTGGATCCAACTGCTCGCCTTGGCGTGCAATTGGCCCGCATTTTCAAGACCGAGCTTTTCTTTGATGCGGGCACGATACGTCTCGATGGTCGCGACGCCTACGTGCAGCCGCATTCCAATCTCACGTGTCGTGCGGCCTTCGCCGATCAGCTCGAAAACGGCCAGCTCGCGATCGGTCAGGCGCTCGATCGGAGCCGCTAAATTGTTCCTCGGATTGACCAGCAGCTTGCTGACGACGCGTTTCATGAAGTGTGGATCGAGGTAGACCTCACCGGCGAGAACCTGGCGGATCGCCGTCATTACTTTGGCGGACGCCTCTTCCTTCGTGATGTAGCCATTCGCACCGGCACGCAACGCCCGCTCGGCGTAAAGGGACTCGGGATGCATCGAGAGCATCAAGACGGGCACGTTGATTTCCTGCGCACGGAGGTCCTTCAACAGTTCCAAGCCACTCGAACCTTTGAGAGTAATATCGATGATGGCCAGTGACGGCAGCTGGCGAATAATCAGTGCGAGGCCGTCGCTCGCGTTATCCGCCTCTGCGCAAACAACCATGTCCGCTTGCTTGTTGATGAGATGGGCCAATTGCTCCCGAAACATCGGGTGATCCTCGACCAGCGCGACGTTGGCTCTCGTTTCACGCGGCATGTTGCCCCCATTCATTTCTCTGGAGCGGGATTCCGCAGGACACGACCGTGCCTCCGGTATCGAGCTCGTCTATCCGAAAGTCACCGCCGACGAGACGAGCGCGGTAATACATCAGGCCCAATCCCATTCCATCGCTTCCGTTTGCAGTTTTCGATAAACCCGCGCCGTCGTCCGCGATGCGCAGGGTCGTCGCTTTGCCATCCTCGATAAGTGAGACGAGAACGTTCGTGGCCTTGCCATGTTTGGTTGCATTATTGATCGCTTCCTGTGCGATCCGATAGAGATGCATCGCCACCACGTTGTCCCCGATCAAGGGCACGCCGGAAGATTCATAAACGCAGCGAATGCCCAGCAATCGCGTGGCCGACGCCGTGAGCTCCTCCAAGGCGGAGGCAAGACCCTCTTCAGCCATTTGCACCGGCACAAGACCACGCGCCAGATTCCGAGTCTGCGCGACGGCATCGCGCAGAAATCCGGCAAGTTCATCCGCCCGCTTTGCCTCCGCGGGAAGGTCATACCCTTCGAGATCGCTCTTCAAGGACGCCGCGCTGCAACTCAACGCGGCCAGATATTGACAGATTCCATCGTGCAGATCCTGGCCGATCCGCTCCTGCTCGCGCTCGCTGATGCCGATGATCTCGCGTTCCAGGCGTTGAGAATATTCGAGCAGCGCAATACGCGACGCGCTCGCGTCTCGCTGATGTTTCACAGCCGAGGTGCCGATCGCCGTGATAATGAAAAAGCCACAACGCACGAACACTTCCCACCCCTCGATCCAGCTGTGCAGATAGGGATGACCTGACTGCACATCGGCCCACCACCAGGTAATTCCCGCCATGAGCGCCATCAGCAATCCCGATTTCCGGTCACAACACCAGGCGACGATGAAAATGGGGACGCAATATAGAATTGTCAGGCTGACTTCGTAGCCCGAGCTGAAATCGTAAAATCCAATCGGCAAGAGCACAGCGGTAGCTTCCGCGAAAATCCATCCGCGCGGTTGGCGTTGAAAGGCAGTGACAAATCTCATCGGGACCCGGGCAACAAGTCTCCTTTCCATAGCAAATCCCCGGCCAGCTCCGGCTTGGAATGGCGCTATTCCAAGGCTGGCGCGTTTGGCATCGCCGGCGCCACCTTCTCCGGCGTGCAGCGCTGAACGGCGCCCGGACAGCGTGGCGGTGGTGTTCGGGGCGGAGCAGGTCAGCGATGGCGAACTGAATCGGCCCGTCAATCGTCTCGCGCATTACCTGCGCAAACGGGGAGTGAATCCGAATACGCCGGTGGGTCTCCCCCCCAAGCGCTCCGTCGAAATCATCATCGTCGTCTTGTGAGGCGCCTTGAAAACCGGCGGCGCATACGTCACACTCGACCCAACCTACCGGCCGCAATGCCTGGCGCTGTGAGCACCATCGCTGAAATTCTAGCTGCACTCCGCCAACGAACAGCAGCGCACGTGCGATTAGCGCAGTAACGGCTTAGCTAAAAAACCATGAGCATCAGGAGAGCGACATGAATACGCTTGCCATCACCTTGATCGCCGCGGCGCTCTTTGCGTTGTTCTTTGGACTGGAACGCGTCTTTCCTTTGCGGAAAGGGACGCGCTCACTTCTGGGACGGCTTGTGGTCAACGTTGCGGTCTCAGCCCTTACTTTTCTCGCGGCAGCTACTTTAGTGCAACCGGCGGCGCAATGGGCGTTGCACTGGTCCGCGAACAGACCTTTCGGTGTCGTCCATCTGGCAGCTCTGCCTTCATGGCTGGAGTTGACTCTTAGTTTCCTGCTGATGGATCTCGCTTTCTATTACTGGCATCTCGCTAATCATCGCGCTCCGTTTCTCTGGCGTTTTCATAACGTGCACCATGCAGACCCCGAGCTGGATGTTTCGACTGCCTTTCGCTTTCATTTCGGCGAGATCGCGCTCTCGAGCGGGTTCAACATTGTCCAGATAAGTCTCATTGGTATTTCGCCCTGGGCTTTTGCCATCTACCAACTCGCGTTTCAGGCTGAAGTGCTTTTTCACCATAGCAACCTGCGGCTTCCGATTCGTTTCGAGCGGTTCCTGAACAAGGTGATTGTCACACCGCGCATGCATGGCATTCACCATTCGCAGGTCCACTGCGAGAACAATTCCAATTTCGGCACGGTCTTTCCGTGGTGGGATCGACTGCATCGCACCCTGGGTCTTAATATTCCACAGTCTGAGATAACGATCGGCGTCCCCGGCTACTCTCTGCCGGAGGACAACACCGTACCGAGCGCGCTGCTGATGCCGTTTCGGAAACAGCGCGACTACTGGCGCACTCCCGCCGGCGCCGCGGTCGAGCGCGAGAACGCCTCGGCCGAACCAAACCCGGCAAAGCTGGCGGAATGAGGCTGCGGATCAGTCGCGGAGCTGCCGCTCGTAAGCCGCCGATAAACGGAAGTCAGCGTGCTCATCCGCGCTCCGGCCACGTATAGGCCAAGAACGAGGATATAGTAAAACGTAGTACGATAAGGGCCGAGCTGCTCATAGCGACGCGGGCTGCCCATGATAAACGATCGCAGTTGAGTCATTCGTCCTTTCCGCCGCAAAGCGCGATAGCACTCGGCGTCCTCCATGAGTGGTATTTCCGGAAACCCGCCTATTCTTAGAAACGCCTGACGCCGGCAGAAAATCCCATGATCGCCCAGCGCGAACCCGAAAATGTGGACACCGATGTTCCCAAGCGAATCGCTCACGCGGTAAATCCATTCGGGCCGCGGCAGGCGAAGGCGAAAACATCCGCCGAGATTCGAGTCGTCACCGAGAATCTTCGCGATTTCTTCCAAGGCATCATCAGGAACGATCGCGTCCGCGTGCAGGAACCAAAGCACTTCGCCGCGCGCGACGGCCGCGCCCGCATTCATCTGTTTGCCACGACCGGGCGGGGCCAACAGGACACGATCCGCCAGGTCTGTGCTTAGCTCCGAAGTGCCATCGGCGCTGCCACCATCGACCACAATGATTTCGGCGCTCGGGATCGTTCCGCGCACATGTTGCAAGAACTCACGAATAAGCGCCGATTCATTCAGGACCGGAACAACGATCGAAACAAAAGGCCGGTTCATCTTAGCTCGGCCTTCTGAATGTCCCGACACGTTTCAGGCGCGAGTGCGGCGGAAGGTGAAGGTTGTCTCGGCCTTAACTCCTTTGCCATCCATCTCGAGAAGCGGATAGACAAGAAAATTTATCGGACCCGTCGCCGGCGCGGGATCAACGATAAGATCGCGGCCTCTGGCCAGCTCGAATCGGTTGGCCGGATTGTGACCGAAGTAGTAGTCGGCCAGCTTCGGATTCTTCCACGCCTCACTGATGTCTACCGGGACCCAGCGACCGTCAGCAAAAAATTCCGCCCAGCAATGGTAACCCTCGATCAGGCCTTCTTTTTTATCGGCGGGGATGGTCGCGCCGATGGCAAAACGCGCCGGAATTCCAATGCTCCGGGCCAGGGCTATAAAGTACGAGTGGAAGTCAGAGCAATTGCCGGTCTTGGCGTCGCACGCATAGACGGCATCGCCCCTGCCCCAACCTGTCCCTGACTTGTCGTAGCGCATCCGCGCCAGCACGCTGTCGTATAACCCGCGGGCGCGTTCGAGATCGCCATGTTTCCCGGCGGTCGCTGTCTCCGCAAGCGACTTGAAGGTCTCGTTGATGGGCACCAGCTTCTCTGGACGAAGAAAGCGCGCGGCGTCTTCACCAGACGCGGAGTAAGCCGCCTTCTCCTTCCGCACGACCTTGTAACGCAACTCGATCGTTTTGCCGCTATCCGCCGGTTGCGCGCGCAACACGCAGATGTCGTTACCGTATTCGCGATCCTGCACCTTCTCCCACTTCATCGGGATGCTTGGTTCCTCCATCTTGACTGTTTGGAACGCATCAGTCCTGGCCAGTGGTATCCAAAGGCGAGCTTCGCCTTTTATCTCCGGTAGCTTGACCCGGTAAACAAACTCGAACTCGTCTGAACCGGTAACAATGCCGGGCTCATTGGCAGCGCCACAGAGAAAGGCTCCGCTCAGGATTAGAGTCAGGACAGCTAGACGACGCATAGCGACCACTCCTAGGACGTAGGCACTTTCTTCCAGACGCCGGCTTCTTCTTTCCAACTATAGAGCGCCTTGCCATTGATCTTGTGCACGGAAGTCTCCGTGACCTGCATGTTGTCCGGCGTTCCGCTCAGGAAGAAATCGATGTCGTAAACTGTGCCATCGGCTGCTTTCATATCGACGCACGCGAAGTATTTGCCACCGCCGAGACCCGAAAGCCGTTCTTCATGCACCTTGACCAGATCGAGAGCCAGATCTTTGCCCCCATGTTTCGTGTGAAACTTCTTGTCACTCGCTTTTGTGGTCTCAGCCGCGATGTGTTTCTTAATCCCGGTCGAAATCTGAGCCATGGTAATTTTTTTCTCTTCGGCCTTGCTGATCGCCGGCTTCACCTGGTCCGACGGCTGCGTGGCCGGCGGCGATTGCGGATGCTCCGGGTGCTCCCCGGCCGAAAAAGCTATGGCCGGCCTAAAGAGGAATGCAATGACTAGCGTAACGAGAACTCGTATAATCATGGAGGATTTATACGCCCGTTGGCGCGGGCGAACAATGCTAAAATAGAAACCACGGATTCGAGGGGCCTACCGCAGCGCGGCGTCGATGGCACTCGGGAGAATTTCGCTCACTTCACCTTCGATCCGCAGAGAGACCAATGGATCGTGATCGTGCTCCGTCTCGCCGCGGTTGACGATGATGTAAGGCACTCCCCGGCGCGCCGCCAAGAGCGGGAAAGACGCTGCCGGATACACGGACAACGTGGAGCCGAGCGCCAGGACTAGGTCAGCACGCATGGCAGCGTCGTGGGCACGCTGCAGCTCCGCCGGATCGAGACCTTGCCCGAAGCTGATCGTGGCGGGTTTCAAAAATCCTCCGCAAGAACAGAGCGGCGGTCTGTGATGGTTTCGGAAATATTCAAAGTGCGGCTGCGGGTCGTCACGGAAGTGACAACTCACGCATTCCACCAATGAATTTGTTCCGTGCAGCTCGATCAGACGCTCCGGCGAAGTCCCGGCGAGCCCATGCAAGCCGTCGATGTTTTGCGTCACTACCATGAGGAGCTTCCCGGCTCGCTCGAACCTAACGAGTGCATGATGGACGGCATTGGGCTGGGCATTTCGAAAGGTATCCCAACCTTCCAGTTTGTAATCCCAGTGCTCGATCCGCGCGGTCTCCGAAGTCATGAAATCCTGGATGAAGACCGGCTTCCGCCGCGTCCAGACACCTTGCGGCCCGCGGAAATCGGGAATCCCGCTTCCCGTCGAAATGCCTGCACCGGTGAAGATGAGCGCGTTTTGCGAGGCGCGAAGGTACTCAGCCAGATCGGAACCGGAGCTTGCCACTCGGGTTATGCCTTCTTCTTTTTCGCTTCGGCTGCGGCGGCAAGATTGGCATCGACCTCAGCGGCCTCGACGGGATGGATCTTGTGATAATAGATGTTGGACTTGGACAGCTCCTCCTTGCGCATGAGCAGGGTGTCGAAGCGTTCACGGCAGCTTAGCTCGAAAACCTTGTCCATCTTTATCGCTTCGAACGGACAGACCTCGACGCAAATCTGGCAGCTCATGCAGACCGAAATATCGATATCGAAGACTTTCGGATAGAGTTGCAGCTTGCCCATGTAATCGGGCTTCTTGTCGTCGCTCTTGACGATGTAGATGCATTGCGGCGGACATTCCTTCTCGCAAATCTTGCATGCCACGCAGCGCAATCCCGCCGCCGCATCGTCGGTATCGTAAACCAGGAAGGGAAAGTTCCGGTAGTTCTCCGGCAACGTTTCGCGTTCCTCGGGATACTGCACCGTAATCAGACGGTCCTTCTCGAAGTAACTCCCGACGAAGTTCCGTAGGGTAACTGCCATGCCACTTAGGATCCCTATGCCGATCATCGATCTACTTCTCCCATCACAATGTCCACGCTGCCCAGGATCACCATCACATCCGCCACGGTATGTCCCAAACAAAGATCTTCCAGGATGGTCAAGTTAATGAAGCTCGGCGGGCGCACCCGGTAACGATAGGGATTCGAGCTCCCATCGCTGATCAGGTAGAAGCCCAGCTCGCCTTTCGGACCTTCGATGCGTCCATACGCTTCGCCCACTGGCGGACGAAAGCTGCGGAGCTTTACCTTTGGATTCATTACCGGGCCGGCTGGTATTTGTTCAAAGGCCTGTTTCAGAATCTCGATGCTTTCGCGCATTTCCAAGACCCGCATCATGAGCCTATCGTAGGTATCCCCGTGGTCGCCGAGCGGCACCCGGAACTTGAAGCGCGGATAGAACCCGTATCCATCCACCTTCCGTAAGTCGTAGTTAACGCCAGATGCTCGAAGCATTGGGCCGGTGATGCCCGCGCTAATCGCGAGGTCGGCTGTCAATTTTCCGATGTGCTGCGTGCGGGCAATCACGATTTCGTTCGAGACGAGCAGCTTTTCGAACTCGTCCAGGAAACGCGGGAAAGCATCGAGCACTTTCTTGGCGCGGCCGATCCAATCTGGCCCGGCATCGACCCGGCAGCCGCCGAAACGCATGTAGTCGCACATCATTCGCGAGCCGGCGAGCGACTCAAACAAATCCAAGATTTTCTCGCGCTCGCGGAAGGCATACATAAGCGGCGTGCCCCAAGCGCCCATATCGCTAAGTAAGAAACCGAGCAATGACGCGTGGTTCTGCAACCGGGTAAGCTCGGCGAGGATGATACGAAGGTATTCGGCGCGCTCAGGCACTTCGATGCCCGCCAGCTTTTCGACACTTAGCGCGTAGGCCCAGTTGTTAGTCAGCGAGCAAAAGTAATCGAGCCTGTCAGTGTAAGGCATCGAGCCAAGGTAGCTCGTGTTCTCGCCAATCTTTTCGTGGTTGCGATGCAAGTAACCGAAGACCGGCTTGAGCTTGACCACGGTTTCGCCGTCGAGCGCAACGTTCATGCGAAAGACGCCATGGGTCGAGGGATGCTGCGGCCCCATCGATACTTCGAGTAACTCGCCATCGAGCCGCGTCGTCATCCCGAGCGCAGTCGAGGGATCCCGAGGAATTACCGGCGACGTTCCATCGCGGGGTCCCTCGACTACGCTGCGCTCCGCTCGGGATGACATGTTCATTCTTGTGCCGTTAATTCTTCCGCGCCGTCCAGTTGCGGCCGGGTGCTGTAGTGTTGCTTGGCCTTCTCCAGCACGTCGTCGTGCGGAGTCGGCTCGTATTCGTAATCGTCCGGTTCCCGATAATCTTTCCGCATCGGATAATCCTCGAATTCGTCCCACATCAGAATGCGGCGCAAATCCGGATGCCCGTCGAAGCGAATGCCGTAGAGATCAAAAATCTCCCGCTCCTGGAAATCGGCGCTCCGGTACACAGGAGTCAGCGACGGTAAACGCGCGCCTTCTCCGCGATCGGCGGTGCGCATGCGAATGATGACCGGGCCTTGCTTGAGCGCCATGGAGTAAAGGTGGTAGACGCTTTCGAGATAGCCGGGGAAGAATTCCTCGTGCGTCTCCTCGACTTCCTTTTCTTCGCCCTCGACGAGCTTCTTTACTTTCACCTTCTTTGTGACCGTTCGATCAAGCCAATCGACTCCGGTTACATTCGAGCAATGATCGAGTCGAAGAGCTGGATCGTCGCGCAAGAACCGGGCGACATGTGGCGCGTGCTCGTTGTCGATTAACAATGACGGCTGGTTCGCTGGACCCGGGTTCGGGATGATCGAGATGTCCGCTCCAGGAACAGCCGCCTCCACCCGCGTCTTGATTTCTTCGAGCGACTCCATCTCTAAACGCGCTCAATCTGCGGCGGCCGGAACAAATCCAGGTTCGACGGCGGCTCCAAGTCGTGAGCGCCAAAGGCAGGCACGGGAAACTCGCTTGGCTGAGCCCGATCGAGGTGGGCGGCCTTGTTTTCACCCGTCAATTTCTGCCCGTCGATTTTTCGCTGCAATTCCATAAAAGCGTGCAGAAGCGCCTCTGGCCGTGGCGGACACCCGGGAATGTAAACATCGACCGGGATGTAGCGGTCGATTCCTTTCAAAACGTTGTAGCCTTGCTTGAACGGCCCGCCGGAAATCGCGCATGCGCCCATCGAGATCACGTATTTCGGGTCCGGCATCTGGTTGTAAAGCCGCACGATCTGCGGAGCCATTTTCTTTGTGACCGTGCCGGCCACGATCATGAGATCGGCCTGGCGCGGCGAGGGCCGGAAAACTTCTCCGCCGAAACGCGCCAGATCATAGCGCGAAGCCGCCGTGGCGATCATCTCAATCGCGCAACAGGCGAGCCCGAACTGAAGCGGCCAGATCGAATTGCGCCGCCCCCAATTGTAGAGCTCCTGGGTGGAAGTCACCCAAATCCCCTGCTTTTGCAGTTCGCTCTTCAGCCCTTCGTCGATCTGTTCGCTCATTCTTCAGCCATTACTCCAAGACTGCACTACTCCACGCTTTTTTCCCGCGCCCAACTCAAACACCCCTTACTCCACGCCCAGACCAGTCCTTCGATCAGCAGCAGCAGGAAGATGAGGATGGCAACGAACGCGCCGACCGGCAAACCGGTGAAGGCCACCGCGAAAGGAACGAGAAAGACCGCTTCCACGTCGAAGATCAAGAAAATGATGCAGTAGAGATAATACTGCGACTGGAACTGCACGTGCGCTTCGCCCAGTGATTCGACTCCGCACTCGTAGGTCGCATTTTTTTGCGCGCCGGGTTTCGGCGGCTGAAAGAAATGGCGCCAAAGCCAGGCCAGCCCGAGCGGCATCAGTGGAAACACCACCGCGACGCCGACAAAGATCACGATGAAGAAATAAGGGTTAGGCGTCATGCGATGCGGATCAAATCATCCACGGCGTTTGTTAACCGAGACTCCTTGCTCCCGCCAGTTGATTCTGTCAGCCATTCGGAATGAACGAGGGCGGATTTCGGCGCGACCGCGCGTTGACGGCCCCGATCACGTTCTTTTTTCTGGTGCTGCCGTACGGAATCAGCAGCGGTTTTGTTTCGATTACCCTCCCTTTCGTCCTTGTCCGCGCCGGTTTTTCCGTTGCGCTGGCGGCGTCGATTGTTGCCGTCGGCGTCTCGGCGAATCTTTGGCGCTTTCTCTGGGGGCCGGTGGCGGATCTGACGCTGACCGCGCGCCGCTGGTATTTTATCGGGTTAGGCACAGCGGCAATCACGCTGCTGATTCTCGGGCTGATTCCGTTTTAACAAAACGCGATTCCATTCTTGATGACGGTCGTTTTCGTTTCGCAAGTCGCGGGAACATTGATCGTGCTGCCGGCGGGCGGTCTGATGGCGCACACCGTTGGCGAAGATGCAAAAGGACGCGCGGCGGGATCGTACCAAGCGGGCAATCTCGGCGGAAATGGGGTCGGTGGCGGTGCCGGAGTCTGGCTCGCGAGTCATTTCTCCAAGGAAGTTGCCGATGGAACGTTGGCCGTCGCGATGTTGGCATCCGCGGCCGCGATCTATTTTGCTTCGGATGTGCGGATCGTCGCGACTGAGGGCGTGCGCGATCGGATGCGCCTGTTGTGGCGGGATCTTTTCTCGATGGTCCGCACGGCGATACCGCTCTTCACGATTGCTCGCCCGCGAAACTGACTGCGCTATTCTCGGTTCTTCCTTGATTAAAGAATCGGCGACCGCTTTCTTAATCGCAGATGCCCGGCGAGTTTGTTGATCAGATCTTTGTTGCCGCAAAACGCTGGCTCCTTTCGCTCTTGCCCCACGCGCCGGATTGGGTGGTGCAGATCGCCTCCGCTCTCTTGAACATCATCCTGTTGCTCGGCGTTTTCGCCACGCTCTTCGCGCTGATCTCGGTTCTCGAGCGGAAAATTTTGGGACGCATTCAAAACCGTTACGGACCAAATCGCGTCGGACCCTTCGGACTCCTCCAGCCGGTGGCCGACGGCATCAAGATGCTTATCAAGGAAGACGTCGTCCCGATCCGCGCCGACAAAGTCGTGCACTTTCTCGCGCCGATCATGATGCTCCTGCCGGCGATCCTCGCGCTCGGCGTGATTCCGTACGGGCGAAACATGACGGCGTTCTCGATCGATGGCGGCATTTTGTTTTTCTTCGCGGTCGGTTCCGCCGCGGAGCTGGCCGTCTTCATGGCTGGCTGGGGCAGCAACAACAAATTCTCGATGCTCGGCGCCATGCGCGCGATCGCGCAAATGGTCAGCTACGAGCTGCCGCTGCTCATCGTTGTGCTGCCGGTCGTGATGATCGTCGGCTCGCTCTCGCCCGACGCGATCGTCGCCGCGCAGGACGGCTACAAATGGGGCATCGTGCCGCGCTGGTTTGTCCTCACGCCGTGGGGCGCGGCCGCGTTCATTTTGTTTTTCGTCGCAGGCCTCGTCGAATCGAACCGCACTCCGTTCGATGTGCCGGAAGGCGAATCTGAAATCGTCGCCGGACACATGACGGAATATTCCGGATTCAAGTACGCCACGTTTTTCATGGCGGAATATTTCGGGATGTTCGCGGTCAGCGGCCTGGCCGTGACGCTCTTTCTGGGCGGCTGGCACGCGCCGATCGCCTGGCTCGAAGTCGTTCCATCTTATCTCTGGTTTTTTGCGAAGCTCGCCGTGCTGCTTTTTGTTTTTATCTGGATTCGCGGGACGCTGCCACGCACGCGCATCGATCAGGTCATGAGCTTCGCCTGGAAATTCATGCTGCCGATGGCGTTCACCTGCGTCATCGCGGCGGCCGTCTGGCATTACCAAGCGCATGGCTGGGCCGGATGGCTTTCATCATTGGGCATAGTCGCGGTTGTTTATCTCGGGCTCTCGCGTTTGCTCGATACGCGCCGGAAATTTGCAACGCGCACTTACCGATTCGCCGAATGAGTGCTGCCGCCTTCATCGTCATCGCCATTTTCACGCTCGCCGGAGCGATCGCCGCGGCGACGATGCCGAGGCTCATCCACGCCGCGCTCAGCCTGGTCTTGGCGTTCATCGGCATCGCGGCGTTTTACTTTTTGCTCGGCGCGGAGTTCGTCGGTTTGGTGCAGATCTTCGTCTACGTCGGCGCCGTTGCGGTCTTGATCGTCTTCACCATTCTGCTCACGCGGCGAGGGCAAGAAGACACCCGCGGCTTTAGCTGGGGCGGCGTGGTCGTAGCCATCGCGGTCTTTTGCGGTTTGGTCTGGGCGATTCTCCACACTCGTGTTTCCGACGCCGCGCCCCAAATTGATCCGCTCACGGTGAAGCGAATCGGAGAGGTGCTGATGACGAATTACGTTTGGCCCCTGCAATGCGTCGGGCTTCTCCTGACCGCCGCGCTCATTGGCGCGCTGATTCTCGTCGCGGAGGAAAAACGGTGATGACACCGACGCTCACCATTTTCCTCATCTTGTCCGCAGCCTTGTTTTGCATCGGTTTGCTCGCCGCGCTCAGCCGGCGCCACGCAATCTTCATCCTGATCGGGATCGACCTGATGCTCGCCGCGGCGAACGTGAACTTCGTCGCCTTCTGGCGGTTCAGTCCGGAACCCGCGCAACCCACCGGCGTGATCGTCGCGATTTTTTCCATCGCAATCGCCGCCGCCGAAGCGGCTGTCGGACTGGCGCTCGTGATCGCCGTCTACCGCCACTACCGCACGACCAACGTCGACAAACTCAATCAGCTTAAAGGATGAGTTCCTGGATCGTCACCTATCTCTGGCTGATTCCCGCCGTTCCGCTCGCGGCATCGCTCGTGATTCTGATGCTCGCGAATTCCCGTCGCACCGCCTCCGCCGCACTCGCAATTTTTGGCCAAGTCGTCGCATTAACGATGGCGGTCGCCGCCTTCCTGCCAACGTTGCAAACGCCCGGCTACCGCGCCTTCCACAATTTCACCTGGTTCACCTTCGGCGAACAAACGCTCCGCATCGGCTGGGTGATCGACCCGCTCGCGGCCGCGATGCTCGTGATGATCACGCTCGTCGGCCTCTGCATTTTTGTCTTCAGCATCGGCTACATGGCGAAGGACAAAAATTTCACGCGCTTCTTTGCTTACCTCTCCTTTTTTTCCGCCGCGATGCTCGGCGTGGTCATCGCCAACAGCTTGCTGCTTCTCTTCGTCTGCTGGGAGTTGGTCGGGCTCGCGTCGTATCTGTTGATCGGATTCTGGATTCACAAACCAAGCGCCGCCGCCGCGGCGAAAAAGGCGTTCATCACCACGCGCATCGGCGACATCGGATTTTTCCTCGGCATTCTCTGGCTTTACGGCCGGAGCGGCACGCTCCTCTTTTATGATCATGGCAATGGCTGTCTCGAGAACGCGGGACTGTTGCTGGTGGGCGCGAGCGCCACGTTCATCGCGCTCCTGATTTTCTGCGGCGCCGCCGGCAAGTCAGGACAATTCCCGCTTCACGTCTGGTTGCCGGACGCGATGGAAGGTCCGACGCCGGTCAGCGCACTGATCCACGCCGCCACTATGGTCGCGGCCGGCGTATTTCTGGTGGCGCGAGTCTACCCACTCTTCTCGTTAGGCGCGATCGACGGCGTGACGCCATCGCTCACGGTAGTCGTCTGGATCGGCGTCGTCACCGCGCTGATGGCCGCGCTCATCGCGCTCGCCCAGGCCGACATCAAACGCATCCTGGCTTACTCCACCGTCTCGCAGTTGGGGTTGATGATGGTGTCGTTAGGCGTCGGCGGCGTCGCGGCCGGCATCATGCATTTGCTCGCGCACGGATTTTTTAAAGCGCTCCTCTTCCTCGGCTCCGGCTCGGTCATTCACGGCTGTCACGAAGAACAAGACATTCGCAACATGGGCGGGCTGCGCCGCCTCATGCCCGTGACGTTCCTGACCTACGCGATCGGTATGATGACTCTCAGTGGCGTGCCGCTCTTCTTTTCCGGCGCGTGGACGAAAGAAGAAATTCTACATGCCACGGCGCACTGGCCGAAATCGTCCGTGCCGTATTACCTCATGCTCGCCGGAGTCGTGCTGACCGCGCTCTACATGACGCGGCAAATGATCTACGTTTTCTTCGGCGACAAACGGGCGGCTTCGGAACACGCGCACGAAAGTCCGCGCGTCATGACGATGCCGCTGATCGTGCTCGCGGTCTGCGCGATTGTTTTCAGCATCGCGCTCACGCCGGCCTGGCCGTGGCTGCACGGTTACCTCTCGGGAGAGCCGGCCCATTTCGAGATCGGGCAATTGATCCAGCCGATGCTTTTCCTTTCGCTCGCGCTCGTGGCCGGCGGCATCGGGCTCGGTGTTTTGTTTTATCGCAAGGCAGGAGCGACCGATCCGCTCGCCCAGGCGCAACCCGCCATCTTTCGTTTCCTCGAAAACAAAATGTGGTTGGATGAATTCTACGCGCGCACTGTCCTGGCCTTCGCGCATTTCGCCGCGCGCTTCTCCGATGTGATGGATCGCTATTTCTGGGATAGTCTCGTGCGGGCCTTGGCCGGAGTCGGTCAGCTTTTCGGAATTCTGAGCAGCCACTTCGACGAACGCGGCATTAACTCCGGTGTGGACGGAGCCACGACCGGCGCGCGTGGTCTCGGCCGTTTCATCGCCGCGCGGCACTCGGGCCAAATCCAAACCTATCTGCGCGCCGCCGGCGTCGGCGCGCTCGCGTTGCTGATTCTTTACGCATGGCTGGCCTAACGACAGCGCTGATTCTCCTGCCGCTTGCCGGCGCTCTCTTCGTGAGCGTAGCGCGCCAGAACTCCGCCCGCGCCGTCGCGCTCGGGTTCAACGTGCTCACCGCCATTCTCGCCATCACGCTGTGGCGAAACTTCGACACCACGGCGGGCGGTCTCCAGATGGTCGAGCGTCACGTCTGGATCCCCGCGATCGGCGCCGAATACCTCGTCGGCGTCGACGGCTTGAGCCTTCTGCTTGTATTGCTCACGTCTCTCATTTTTCCATTCGCGTTTCTCGCGCAACGCATGACGCGCGGCGCTTGCGCGCTCATGCTCGTGATGCAAGCGGCGCTCTACGGCACCTTCACCGCGCAGAATTTTGTTCTCTGGTTTTTGTTTTACGAGATGAGCCTTATCCCGGCGTTCCTCCTCATCAAAATCTGGGGTGGCGAAAAGCGCGACCGCGCCGCGACGAAGTTTTTCGTCTACACATTTCTGGGCAGCGTCGCGATGCTGCTCTCGTTCCTCGGAATCTTTTTCGCGAAAGGCACGTTCGATTTCGCCGCGCTCGCCGATCTGGGAAAACACGGACTGCTCACTGGCAACGTCGCGTGGTTCGCCTTTGCCGGGATCTTTCTCGGCCTCGCGGTGAAAGTGCCGCTCTTCCCATTTCACACCTGGCTGCCGGACGCGTACGAAACCGCGCCGACCGGGGTCTCGATGGTGCTCACCGGTGTCCTTTCGAAAATGGGCGTCTACGGTTTCGTGCGCCTGTTGCTCCCGCTTTTCCCGAATGAAATCAGGATCGTCGCTCCGTGGCTGCTCGCTCTGGCCGTGTGCTCAATCGTCTTCGCGTCGCTGGCGGCGTGGGCCCAGTCCGATCTGAAAAGGATGGTTGCTTATCTTTCCATCAACCATCTCGGCTATTGCATGCTCGGTCTTTTCGCGATCACCGCGACGACGGTGCGCCCCGCGCAAGAAATGCAGGCGGCGTTGAGCGGAGTCTTCATGCAAATCTTCAACCACGGCATCACGGCCGCCGCGTTGTTCTACTACGTCGGTTTGCTGGAGCAGCGGCGCGGCCTTCGCGGCCTCGGCGATTTCGGCGGACTCATGCAGCGAACACCGTTGCTCTGCGGCTGGATGAGTGTCGCGATGTTTTCGTCGCTCGGCTTGCCCGGGCTGAACGGATTCATCGGCGAATTTCTGATCTTCAAAGGTTCGTTCGCCGTCGCCGCTTCGTTCACGGCTGTGGCGGTGATCGGCCTGCTCGTCACCGCGATCGTTTTCCTGCGCGCGATGCAGGCGCTCTTCAGCGGCCCGCTGGCGGAAAGCGCCAGCACCTTTCCCGATCTGCAGTGGAATGAAAAGTGGATCGTGGTTCCTGTCACGATGCTCATGTTCGCAGTCGGAATCGCGCCCCAGTTCGTCTTCAACATCTTCAACACAACCGTCGTTCAAATGACCCGGTTGTTTGCCCTGACCACATTGGGATGAAACAAGAAATCATTCCCGCGAAGCGGATCATGCAATCCATTTACTTGCTGCGCGAAGAGAAGGTGCTGCTCGATTCGGATCTGGCGGCTTTGGACGGAGTGGCGACCAAGGTTCTCAATCAGGCAGTCAAACGTAACGCAGCACGCTTCCCAGATGATTTCATGTTCCGGCTGAGCGCAGACGAAATTGGTCTTTTAAGGTCACAAATTGTGACCTTAAAGAGGGGACAACACCGAAAGTACCGACCATACGCCTTCACCGAACAGGGTGTCGCCATGCTCTCGAGCGTGTTAAAAAGCGATCGCGCGGTGAAGGTGAACATCGCGATCATGCGCGCGTTCGTGAGACTGCGCAGGACGCTCGAAACAAATCGCGAGTTCGCCAGGAAATTCTCCGAACTCGAAAAACATGTCGGCAAACATGACGATGAGATCGTGGCCATCATCGACGCGATCCGGCAATTGATGGCTCCGCCGCTAAAGCCTCGACGCGAGATCGGATTTCATGTTCGCGAGAAAGCGCCACGCTATCTGGCCCGCACGCGTCGATCCAGGAACAACCGATGATCGCCTGGACCATTTACCTCACATTCGGCGGCGCGGCCTTGCTGCTATTTATGCCGCGCACTTTCGCGCGTTGGATCGCGCTCGCCACCGCAGCAGCCGGGTTTGCCATCAGTCTCGCTTCTCTTTTTTGTGACGAGATCGACCCTGCGCATTTCAGCACAATCGCTCGCGCGCCATGGGTGCCGATGCTCGGGATGGAATATCATCTCGCCGTCGATGGCATCAGCCTGACACTCGCACTCGTCACCGGTCTCACCGCGGTCAGCGCGGTGCTCTTTTCCTGGGATGTCGACCACCGGCCTAACGAGTTCTTTTTCTGGCTTCTGCTCGTCGTCGGCGGCTCCTACGGCGTTTTTCTCAGCGCCGATTTGTTTCTCCTCTTTCTTTTTTACGAGCTGGTCATCGTGCCGAAATATTTCCTCATCGCGATCTGGGGATCCACCAACAAGGAGTACGGCGCGATGAAGCTGACGCTTTATTCCTTCTTCGGCGGTGCGCTCGTTTTCATCGGAATCATCGCCGCCTACGCGAACGCCGGATCGCTCGATCTTCAGCAGCTCGCGCAATTCCAATTCACGCCGCAGCTCCAATCGTGGGCGTTCCCCGTTTTGTTTCTCGGGTTCGCCGTCCTGGCGGGCATCTGGCCATTGCACACCTGGGCGCCGACCGGCCACGTCGCCGCACCGACTGCGGGTTCGATGTTGCTGGCCGGCATCGTGATGAAACTCGGCGCCTACGGCAGCTTGCGTGTGGCCATGAATCTCTTCCCGGAAGGTTTCCACTTGTGGAGCAAATGGATCGCCGTGCTCGCTGTCATCGGAATTGTTTACGCCGCCGGCGTGGCCCTCCGGCAGCGCGACCTGAAGTTTGTCATCGGTTATTCGAGCGTGAGCCACATGGGTTTCGTGCTGCTGGGTCTGGCCACGGCCAACGCGTTCGGCGTCGGCGGCGCGGTCCTGCAAATGTTTTCGCACGGCGTGATCGCCGCCCTTCTCTTCGCCGTGGCCGGCCGCATGATTTATCGCCGCACCCACACGCGCGACCTCGACGATCTGTCGTGCCTGAACCTGAGTCGCGCGCTGCCCTTCGCCGCGTTTTGTTTCGTCATCGCATCCGCCGCGTCGATGGGTATCCCGGGTTTCAGCGGATTCGCCGCGGAAATCACGATCCTGATCGGCGCCTGGAAAGCGTATCCGATGGCGGTGTGGATAACCGGAGCCGGGATGGTGCTCGTGGCTGCGTTCACACTTCGCGCGCTGAAGAAATCTTTCTTTGCGGACGCGGCGTCGAATGTTCCCGCGCCACAAGGTCACGCGCCGCTCGATCCGGATTCGAACGAGCAAGCTGCAATCACCACTGCGGAAAAGTTGGGCGCCGGTCTGCTCATGTTCGCCACGCTCGCGGTCGGCCTTTATCCCAAGCTGTTACTCGATCGGATCCTGCCCGCTGTGGAATCCATGAGGTTTTTGAAATAAGTGCGCTGCCCAGATGAACTACCTCGAACTCCTTAAGCTCGCTGCGCCCGAAGCCGTCGTCGCGGTCACCGCGCTCGTCGTGCTTGCGCTCGGGTTGGCGCGCGGACGCGTCGCCGGAATCTGCTCCGCCGCCGCCGCCGCCGGCCTCCTCTTCGCGATGGCCGCCGTCGTTATGCTGCCACCGAACGCAACACTCTTCGGCGGCATGCACGTCATCACACCGCTCACTTCCCTCTTCAAGACCATCTGTCTCACGCTCGCCTTCTTCACGGTGATCCTCGCGCGGAGCGATCGTTCCGCGCGCAACCAGGGCGAATACCTCGCGCTCCTTCTCCTCGCCACGATCGGACTCATGCTTCTCGTCGGCAGTGAAGAGTTGCTCATGATTTTCATCGGACTCGAGCTGACTGGTCTCTCGCTTTACGTCATGGCCGGGTTCGACAAAACCGATCCGCGCTCCGCCGAAGCGGGCCTCAAATATTTTCTTTTCGGCAGCACCGCCAGCGCGTTCACGCTTTTTGGTTTGAGCCTCGTCTACGGAATGTGCGGCACGACTGGCCTCGCCGCGATCGGCGGAAAACTCGACGCCATCCCGGTTCAACCGCTCCTCGCCGCCGGCATCGTCATGACGCTCATCGGCTTCGCCTTCAAGATCGCCGCCGCGCCTTTCCATCTCTGGGCGCCCGACGCTTACCAGGGCGCGCCGGTCGCGAGCGCCGCGTTCATCGCGTCCGGCTCGAAGGTGGCGTCGTTCGTCGTGCTTGGAAAAATCGTGCTCGTCGGTTTCGCACCGGCACAGGGCAGCGCGGCGTGGCACGGACTGATTGCCGGCTGGGCGCCGGTCTTGGCCGCGCTCGCGGCTCTCTCGATCGTAGTCGGCAATCTCGTCGCGCTCGCGCAATCGAACGTCCGCCGGCTTCTCGCCTACTCTGCTGTCGCCCACGCCGGCTACACGTTGCTCGGCCTCGTCGCTGGGGGACGCGACGGCTTTGGCGCGACGCTGTTTTACACGACGGTCTACGCATTCACGCTCGTCGGCGCGTTCGGCGTCGTCGCGCTCGTGCGCCGCGAAACCGGCGGCGATGATCTCACTCATTTTCGCGCGCTGCGGTCGCGTTCTCCTTTGCTCGCCGGTTGCATGGCGATCTTCATGCTGTCGCTCGCCGGCCTGCCGCCGCTCGCCGGGTTCTTCGGAAAGTTTTACCTCTTCAGCGCCGCCTTACGCACAGGTGCCAACCACGGACTGCTTTGGCTCGTCGCGCTGGCCCTCTTCGGCAGCCTGATTTCACTCTATTATTACCTCGCCGTGCTCAAAGCGATTTTCGTGGAGGAGCCATCGCCCGCTACAACTCAATTGCTCAACGATCCCCGTCCGACTCGGACCTCGCCATCTTCCGATTTCCTCGAACGAATCTCGCTGGCCGTGCTCGCATTGGTGGTCCTGTTTCTCGGCGTCCTGCCTGGTGGATTGGTGACGCTGATCGTCGGAGCGTTGCCGTAGGCGGTCACCTGCCACATGCACTATAACGTCGTTCTCACCGACGAAATCAAAGACAAGCTGCGTGCCCTGCCACAATTAATCCGGCGCGAGATTGGCCACAAACTCTTCCTGCTCGAAGAGAACTTGGCCGGCGACGTAAAGAAACTCAAAGGCTCGGACAATGAATACCGTCTGCGCGTGCGCAATTGACGGGTGCTCTTTGAACTCGAAGGGCGCACTGTGATAGTCTATGCTGTCGGGCCGCGAACGAATATTTACCGATGAACAGCAGCGCCCTGAGATCAAAGCCAACCGCGAGGAATCACCAAATCGGCGGCATTGACATCGAAAAACAGATTCGCCGCGGCAAGGCGGTGCTGCGTGAACTCAAGGCTGCCCTGGAAGACCTTGAAGACCGGCGCGCTCTCACCGCTGCCAAGAAACGCAACGCGGGGAAGCCGGGCACTCCGTTGCGGGACGCCGCAAAAGGACTGGGATTGTAACTGCTGCCGACCACAGCAAAGAACCTCGAAGAGAAGTTCGAAGGAGAGACCTCAGTCCGTTATCGCAAAAACAAATAAAGGACTCAGCCGCGAGTTGATCCTTGCTGCGCGAAAGCTGCGCGCGGCGGTGAACAAACTCACTTTCGCGCCGCCGGTCACGCACATTTACAATCCGCTCGATTACGCCTGGGCCGCGCACGAAGCTTATTTGCGCCGTTACGCGAGCAACCAAAAGCGCGTCCTGTTTCTCGGGATGAATCCGGGCCCATTCGGGATGGCGCAGACCGGCATACCCTTTGGCCAGATCGCGGCCGTGCGCGATTGGCTCGGGATTGAAACAAAAATCGGCCGGCCCGCGCACGAACATCCCAAACGGCTCGTGACCGGATTCGCCTGCGCGCGGAGTGAGATCAGCGGACAACGACTGTGGGCGTTGTTCGCCGACCGATTCGGCCGCGCCCAAGCGTTCTTCGCTGAGCACTTGGTGATGAACTATTGTCCGCTCGCGTTCCTCGAGAGCAGCGGCCGGAATCGCACGCCCGACAAGCTGCCGTCTCGCGAACGCGCCGCGCTCTTCGCCGCGTGCGACGAACATCTGCGCGAGCTCCTGCGCGTTCTTCAACCCGAATGGCTTGTCGGCATCGGCGACTTCGCCACGAAACGCGCGGAGCAAGTCTTGCGCGACACACCGATCCGGCTCGGCCGCATTTTGCATCCCAGCCCCGCCAGCCCCGCCGCGAACCGCGACTGGCCCTCCATCGCCACACGTCAGTTACAAACATTAGGAATCTGGGGGACAAAAGTAGAAAGTAAGAGGGAAGAGTGAGGCAACCGTTTGACCTTTGTCTCGCCCCTCTCGTTCGCCCGCTTCCCGTTTCTACTTCCTACTTCCTACTTCCTACTTTCTACTTTCTACTTCGCCTCGTCCCGAGGCTTGACTCCCCTTCCCTCGTTTGTGCAGAATGCGCTCCATGAAAACTGCATCCGTAACTCTGACAGCGCTTTTCGCCGCCGCCTCGATCGCCTTTGCGCAAGAGACCAAGCCAACGAGCGCCACTACCGTTTCGAGCCCTGCTCCTGCGAACATCATCCAGGCCCCCACTTCGACCACGACGGCCCCCGCCACCACAAGCTCCACCTCCACCACCCAGCCCAACGAGGCCGAGATGATGAAGCAAATGATGGAGCTCTCGAAGCTGGGCGAGAACCACAAGATCCTCGCGACCATGGCCGGCACCTGGAGCTACAACGTAAAAATGTGGATGGCTCCTGGCGCGCCGCCGATGATGTCCACCGGCACCGGCGTCCGGAAAGCCGTCATGGGCGGGCGCTACTTCACCTTCGAAGTCGCCGGCAAAATGCAAATGCCCGGAGCCGACGGCAAGCCGAAGGACATGGAGTTCCAAGGCATGGCGCTTGAAGGCTACGACAACGTGAAGAAAAAATTCGTCGCCACCTGGTGCGACAACATGGGCACCGGCATCGGTCTCTCGGAAGGCAGCTACGATGCCGCCACCAAGACATTCACCTACATCGGCGATTACGAAATGATGCCCGGGATGAAAATAAAGTTTCGTGAAGTAATAAAGGTGGCCGACGCCAATCATCACACCATGGAGTACTACGAAGACCGCGGCGCCGGCGAAATGAAGTCGATGGAGATCGCCTACACGCGGAAAAAATAGCGGCTCCTTTTTCCCAAAGTGTCCTCCGCCGACCGAGCACTCGTCGGCGGAGGCAAACCGCGTGAAGGTATGAGGCGTTTCTAGTCGCTGCCGAGCGGTTTCAGCCAGTATGTTGGAACCATGGACACGGTAACTACAGCTCCAACGCAACAAACTAGCGCCACACCGGCAGACGTGGTCGTACGCGGCAACGCGAGTGGATTTCTCCAGGAAGTTGCAACCCGTACGCACCGCTTGCGCGCCGATGAACCCGTGAATGTTGGCGGCGGCGATGCCGGCCCCGGCCCGTATGATTATTTGCTGGCGGGGCTGGGTGCGTGCACTTCCATGACCGTCGGCTTGTACGCGCGGCGAAAGCAATTGCCGCTGGAGAACATTACTGTTTCGCTCCGGCACTCGCGGATCCACGCGAAGGATTGCGAGGAGTGCCTTACAAAAGAAGGGATGCTCGACCGAATCGACGTGGAGCTCGACCTCACCGGCCCCTTGACGCCAGAGCAACGCGCCAAGCTCATGGAGGTCGCCGGGAAATGCCCCGTTCATCGCACGCTCAAATCCGAGATCGACATCAAGCTCCGGTCCACTTCTCCGAAATAAGCTTACCTTGGGAAAGGAAAGCTAATCGGTAGATGAACCACAACGAGTCCACGCAATCCTCCTCCGTCGCGCATTTCCGCGCGCTCCACAAATCCGGCTGCTTTGTCCTGCCCAATCCGTGGGACGTGGGCACGGCGATTTATCTCCAACATCTCGGGTTCAAGGCGCTCGCGACCACCTCGGCCGGCTTCGCCTTTTCGCGCGGATTGCCGGACGGAAAAGTGGCGCGCGACGAGATGCTCGCGCACATCCGCGAAATCGCCGGCGCGACTTCGTTGCCGGTGAACGCAGATTTCCTTAACGGTTTCGCCGCGGAGCCCGAAGATGTCGCGGTCAATGTGAAGCTCTGCGTCGCGACTGGGGCAGCCGGATTATCCATCGAAGATTCCACCGGCGATGACGCAGCGCCGCTTTACGAGGAGCGTCTCGCGATCGAGCGTGTCCAGGCCGCGCGCACGGCGATCGATGATTCGAAAATCCCCGTCGTGCTGACCGGGCGCTGCGAAGCGTGGCTCATCGGGCATCCCGATGCCTTGAACTTCGCGCGCAAGAGACTCGTCGCTTACGCGGAAGCGGGCGCGGATTGCTTGTACGCTCCCGGCGTGCGCGAGCCCGATGAGATCGGCCAGCTCGTGAAGGCGGTCGCGCCGAAACCAGTCAACGTCCTGGTGTCGCGCCCCAGCGAAAAACTTTCGGTCGCGCGCCTGGCCGATCTTGGCGTTCGCCGGATTTCCGTGGGATCAGCTCTAGCCTGTGTCGCCTGGGGCGCATTCATCCGGTCCGCGCGCGAGATCGCGGAAAGCGGCACCTTCAATTCGCTTTCTGGCGCTGTCCCTTTCGCCGAGATCAACAGCGTCTTCGGTAAACGAAACTGATCACGCATTCCAGGTTCCACTTTCTAACTTCTACTTTATAATTTCTCCATGAGCGTTGTCGGAAAAATCGAAAGTCTCTGGCGCTATCCGGTAAAAAGTATGCGCGGCGAGGAGGTGAACGAATTGTTCGCGGGATTCTCCGGCATCTACGGTGATCGCCTCTTTGCCTTCCACAGTTCCGCCAGCCCAAAGGGATTCCCCTACCTGACCGCGCGCGATCAGCGCCAGATGATTCGGTATCGCCCGCGCTTCCGTCATCCCGACAAAGCGGCGGCGCCCGTCAACCTGACCGAAGCCCAGAGCATGCCTCCCGGCGCGACTCCCGTTTACGCTGACGCAACGGAGCTGATGCTCGATGTCGAGACACCGGCGGGAAACACGGTGGCCCTCAATGATCCCGCGCTGATCGACATGCTTCGCGCCGGGATCGACGACAAACATCAGCTCACGTTAGTTCACTCCCAGCGCGCGATGACCGACTGTCGCCCGCTCTCGCTCCTCTCATTGCAATCAGTGCACCAGCTCGCCGACGAGACCGGCATCAAGATCGACAAGCTCCGCTTCCGGACAAACATCTATCTCGATTTGAGCGACGCCGAAGGATTTTCCGAGGACAGCTATGTCGGCCGTTCTCTTCGCATCGGCTCGCAGGTCACCCTCTCGATTCTGGAACGCGACCCGCGCTGCATGCTTGTCACGCTCGATCCTGATACCGCAGAGAAAACTCCCGTCGTCTTAAAACAAGTGGTCCAAGCCCACGACGGCAAGATCGGCGTCTACGGCGCCGTCCTCGTGGAAGGCACCATCCGCAAAGGCGATCCCGTCGAGTTGCTGGATTAAGCAGTCGACTGCTTGACTTCGCGCCCGCTCAATATCGCCGGCCGAAAGACCGCTGACTGCTTTGCTCTCTTAACATATCTAACTTCTTCCAATTCTACTTCCTCCTTCCTACTTTCTAATTTGCCATGAACTTCCCTATCAAACGTTTCATTCTTTTTCTTCTCTTCTCGGGCCTCTTCATTTCTGCGGCTGCCGCGCAATCAACGATCTTCTTTGTCCGGCACGCCGAGAAATCCGGAACCGGCGGCGATAATCCTGATCTGTCGGAAGCGGGCCGCGCTCGCGCCGAATCACTCGCGACCACGCTGAAAGACGGGGCCGTCTCCGCGATTTATGTGACGGATCTCAAGCGCACCCAGCAAACCGCCGCGCCGTTGGCGAAGTTGCTTCATGTCGATCCGGTAATCGTGCCGGCGAAAGATTCTGCCGCGCTCCTCGCTAAACTACGAAGTTCAACCGGCAACGTCCTGGTCGTCGGCCATGGCAATACCATTCCGGATCTGATCAAAGGATTTGGTATCGCCACGCCGATTAGCATTGAGGAGAACGATTACGACAATTTGTTCGTTCTCGTGCTCGAGGAGAAACCTCGCCTGATTCGTTTGCACTATCGCTGATTCAGCGCTTCCCAAACGAGTCGAACTTCCTCAGCGCGATCTTCCCCACGATCTGCGAGTCGAAGAAAAGCCACGGGGACGCCGCCCGCTGTTGCGTTGCGCGGCATCGCCGCTGCCGCGCGCGGAATTTCCAGGTGATTTCGGTTCCATCTTCGGGGGAGATTGCCGTCGTTCTCCCCTGCCCCGTTCGTCGCGCGGCGGAGCAGCCGCATTGTAATCGAAGCCTTCCGCGCGTTTCCGCACGATGCCGCGCCCGATGAAACGTTCGAGCGAGCGCAGTGGTCCGTGGTCTTCCGGCGTGATAAAGCTGATCGCGTCGCCGATCGCATGCGCCCGGCCGGTGCGACCAATGCGGTGGACGTAATCCTCCGAGTGCATTGGGAAATCGTAGTTCACCACATGCGAGATCCCATCGACGTCGATCCCGCGCGCGGCGATGTCAGTAGCCACCAGGACGCGGACGGCGCCGGATTTGAAATCCTTCAGCGCGCGGAGCCGCTGGCTCTGCGAGCGATTCGAATGGATCGTGCCCGTTTTGATTCCGCTGCTTTCGAGACGGCGCGCGATCCGATCGGCCCCGTGCTTGGTGCGCGCGAATACGAGGACGGTATCGAATTGCGGATCGCCCAGGAGATGGAGCAGCAGCGCGGGCTTCAAGTGCGCGCGCACTTCGTAGGCAAACTGCGTCACCGTGTCGGCTGGGTTCGCGCGCCGGCCAATCTCAACCATCTTCGGCGAGCGTTGGAACTCGTGCGTCAGCTTCTCGATTTCACGCGAGAGCGACGCGGAGAACATGAGCGTCTGGCGTTTTTGCGGCAACGCTTTCACGATCTGGCGAATCGGCGGAAGAAAACCCATGTCGAGCATCCGATCGGCTTCGTCGAGCACGAGAAATTCGATGCCGGAAAAATTCGCGGCGCGTTGCCCCATCAAGTCGATCAACCGGCCCGGTGTGGCCACGACGAGATCCACGCCAGAACGCAAAGCCTCGAGCTGCGGACGCTCACTCACGCCCCCGAAAACGGTGGCCATGCGCAACGGAAGATGTTTCGCGTACGCGCGCACGTTCTCCTCGATCTGCACGACGAGCTCACGCGTCGGCGCCACGACCAGCGCGCGCGTGCCGCGTCTCTGTCCGCTCTGCATCGAAGCGGCCAACCTCGTCAGGATCGGCAGCACGAACGCCGCCGTCTTTCCGGTGCCGGTCTGCGCGATACCGATCACGTCATGACCCGCGAGAATGTGCGGGATCGCCGCGATCTGAATCGGAGTCGGCTCAGTGTAGCCCGCGTCGCGGACAGCGAGCAGGACTTGGGGCGAAAGATTGAGTGCGCGAAAGGACATTTGAGCCGGGACTATCGTCCGTCAGGCCGATTCCGCATCTGTTCTTATGCGCATTCGATACTACCGAATCAAACGCGCGAATACTGACGCGCCAGCGCGGCCGTGCGATGGACAATGGGACCCTGGGCCCAGGCCGCGATCGCTTTCGTGAGAACAGCGAGGCGCATGGTGCGGGCGGCGAGATCCAACTTCAGCTGCCGCTCAACCCGCAGCCGCAGATCCGCATTCGGCCCGCTTTGCGCGAAGTTCCACGCATCTTCGCCCTCCGCCTCCAGCAAGCTCTTCTCCAGCGCACGCAAAGCTCGCTCCAGTTCCGCCAGGACCGCGCGCATTTGGCCGACGCTGGTCTGCCGCGCCCACTTGGTTTGATTCGATATCGCTTAAGGCGAGAAGGATTTCCATGTGGGCGACGTCGCCGGCGGCATAAGCTTCCTGCACCTCGTGCCAAAGCGCGGAGACCGCCACGCTCGCATCGGCGCGCAGATCATGGATGCAATCGCCTAACGAGGATCCGGTAGAGCTCCTTCACCCGCGCATCCACCTTTGCCTCTTCCTCTGACTCCACTGCGATTCGCTTCTTCGCACTTGGCCTATTGATGTTCCGTGGCTCCTTCTCTTCCGGCGCGCTTCGGAACATGTGTGACTTGAAGGCTTCGAACGTGGTCGAGTAGGCCGCGTCATCCATCTTGTCCGGGTTCGTTCCGAGTGATCGTTGCACCCATTGCTGGAAGAGCGCTTCCTTTTCGAAATCGCTCAGCTTGCTCGATGCTCCACGGCTTTCTCGCGAAACGTCGACCTCTTCTTCTTCCACCGCCGCTGAAGGATTCTCCCGCCGAAACATCACGCGCTGGTAGGCGCTATGCGCGTTCTGGAAACCACGACGCATTTCCATTTCCACTTCGTGGACGAGCGCCGGGCTGTCGCGAATCTGCTCTTCGACTTCGCGTGCCCTGCTGAGGAGCGCGCCGAATTCGCGCGCCCTCCAGCGGACAAAAGCTGGTTTGTCTTTGCGCTCAAACCGATGCCAGCCGGCGCGCGCGCGTTCCAGGCGCACCCTCGCGCTCGTGCAATCGGCCGCAGCCGTCTCTCGCAATGGCTCCTGATTCACCAGAACGATGCGGCTATCGTCCGGATCGTCCTTCGATCCCGCCTTGGCTTTCCGCGATGCTGTGCGCTCCAGCGACATCCGGCGAATTTACGCAGCGGACGCGATCGGGAAAGCGTGGGCTGTGTGGCTCAATTTGCTGTTAACCTGCGGCTGCGACCGGGCAGGGTCATCGCATGCCGCGTTGTCCTTGGGCTACGACTGAACCCGCCATCACCTATCACGATGAGGAATGGGGCGTCCCTTTGCACGATGATCGGATGCTGTTCGAGTTCCTAATCCTCGAAGGCGCGCAAGCCGGCTTGAGTTGGATCACGATCCTGAAGCCACGTTCATGCTCTTGTGGTGGATCTATGGCGTCCTCTGGTTGTGCGCGGGCTTGGCCCTGCTGCTCATGGACGCGCAACGGAACATTCCGGCAGTCGACTCCCCGGCCATCGCCGTTGCCTGATCAGATCACTAACTTTCCCCGACGCCGGATTCGTCTGCATGCCCGGCTATTCATCACACTTGTCGCAATCGAGATAAACCGCGAACCTTTGAGATTATGGATTACGTGATTCACCCACTCACGAGCGCGGATGAGCCCGTCCTCTGGGAGATGTTGTATCAAGCCTTGCGGACATCGGAGGATGCGCCGCCGCGAGACATTGTGCGGCAGCCCGAATACGCGCGCCATGTCGAGGGTTGGGGCCGCGCGGGCGACACCGGCTTCGTCGCATACGATGCCGAGAAGAAGGATGAATTGCTCGGGGCGGTTTGGTTCCGCTTACCGCCAGCAAAGGCCGAAGAGCAAGCCATGCCCGAACTTGCCTTCGCGGTGAAATCCGGACATCGCAAGCGTGGCATTGGGGCGGCGCTGCTCACGCAATTGGTCAAAGCGAATCCGCACTGCTCCGCTGTATCGATCAGCGCCGCGGCGAATAATCCGGCCGTGCGGCTCTACGAACGATTCGGTTTCAAGATCGTGCAGCAAAGCGAGCGAGCCGTCACGATGCGACGTGAGATCTGAGGCGGGAAACATCTGCCTGCCACCGCTCGAACCTAGGACGACGGCTTCAGACTCTCGCACTTCGCTTCATAGCTCTCGATCAAGGCAGCGATTTTGGTGTGAAACCCATCTTGCGCCGCATAGAGCGCGCCGATCGGGTCGGAGAACTCTTTCTGTTTCAATTCGTCTTCAATCGTCAGAATCAACCCGGCCAGCGTCTCGATATTCGCCCGGGAATGGAACTCCATGTCTTTCAGCTTCGACAGAACCGCGACGGATTTCTCCAGATCACCGGGCGCCTGCTCCACTTTCGCGGCTTCCGCTGGCGCTGGTTTGCTCGCGGCCGCGTCGTTCTGAGTGGCTGTCTTTTTGCGATTCTTCCTCGGCCTCGCACCCGAGCCGGATTCGGGATGATGCACTTTCTCCTGCGTGACCTTCTTGGCGTGGGCGACGTTTCGTGGATCGGACATTTCTCCTGATACACCTCTTGTCACGCAATTAAAAACCGGACCGTTACTTGGCTTCGGTCAGACTTTCCCGGAGTTCCCGCTTCAGCGTTTCTTCCATTTCGGGAAACAGTCCTTCGTGGTAACGAAGAATCGTACCCGTTTGCGAGATCAAGACCATGCTTGGAAGGCCCGGGCTGGCGTAGGCCTTGAACATTTCCGACTTGGAATCGAACAACGTCGGCATCGTGAACCCTTGAGATCGCCAAAACGCCTGCACCCTTTTCAATTTCCCATTTGTGTCCGCCCCTTGTTCGAGCGTGTTCACGGCGAAGACTTTGACCGGCAATTTTTCGACAGCCGCCCAGTTGGCGAGGGCTTGAGTCTCCTTTAATGCCTTCCAACAAGGGACACACCACGTTGCCCAGAAATCCACCAGCACCACGGACCCTCGAAGTTCCCGCAACGCGATTCTTTTTCCGTCCAGGGTTTCGAGCGCAAAATCCGGCGCGGGAGAACCTGGCGCGAGTCGCTTCGATGTCAGTTCGGTTAGATTGTTGACTGCGCTGCGCGAACCAGCCGCGAAAGTAATCGGCGGTTCGGCTGATGCGCGTGGCGAAAATGTGCCGTTCACGCGCACAAGAAATCCTTCCGGCGCGCCGGCCGGCTTTACTTGAAACGAAATTCTGTCGAAAAAATGAGTTCCCGAATTAATCCTCAAGTCCAGTTCCCCATTGCTAGCGGAAAAATGGATCTCATCGTATACCTTCTTATCGTCGCCGATGACCTGCCGATACCCCTCGATCTGCAGTTGTTCGAGAAGATTGAAGCGAAAGGTATCCACGCAGGCATCAATGTTCTTCCCTTCATGCATGGCCAGCGGTGGCGGTTCAAAAAGAGACCCGGCGCCGGACACGCTCCGGAGAATGCTCCCAAAATCGCGGTCGTAACTCGCGGAGACATATCGGTCGGGCACGTCGCTCTGGGTAAGATAGAACATTCCATCCAGCGCGACCGCTTCCAGCAGCGCATTCTTTACGAACATTCGACGGCCCGGGCCAAATCCGTACTCCTGCGTTTTTGTCTCTTGCTCCGATCCTGGCGCCTTGACGACATACGAAAGGCTGTCGCGCAATGCCTCTACGTTTCTGTATGCCCCGGCCGATCTCTCGAGAACTTCTCGCGCACGATCCACATCGCTTTGCGACCCGGCACTTGCTGTGATTATCCCTAGCGTCGTGGTTAGGATCACAATAAACGGTTGTTTCATGTTAACAGTTCGATGCGACGGAGCATCAGATTGGATTCAACAATTTCTTTGCCCCTGGGATAGGTGTAGTGGCACGAGTTTCCACACCTCCTCCGCAGCAAAAGCGGGGATTTGTTGCCGGCAGACGCCCGGCTGTCTAAATTCAGGATCACTCGTTATGACCGACGACAAAAATAACATTCAACTCAGCGCGGTGGAAGATCACGATGGGATATTGACCATTCGTGGCGGCGGCGCCCGGCGGGATTGGAATGGCATTCACTATAAGCAGGGCATGTCCGCCAAAAATGTGGGCACGACCAAGCTATCAGCCAACATCGCCACGATACCTCCGGGTGGTGTGGCCTACGCGCATATTCATGTCGGCTTCGAGTTGATCCTTTACATCCTCGAAGGAAGAGTGCGCCACGAGTTCGGGCCCGGGCTTAAGCAAGTGTTGGAGAACCAGGCCGGCGATTTCATTTACATAAAGCCCGGGGTGCCTCACGAAGTCTTCAACATGAGCGACACCGAACCCGTCGTGGCCTTTGTCGCCCGCTCCTCAGCCGAGGAATGGGATAATATTATTCCTTACGACCGCAGCCAGCCGAGCTGAAGAACTCGACGCTGCTGTCGAGATCATCTAACTTTCGAAGGAAAATTATCGGCTAAGCGAAAATGTTGGTTGATTCCGATGCCGGACTTGTCACAGAAACGACCTGATCCCCATGAAGAACGTTCTCCTGATCGCGCCAAGGTCGCTGATAACGTGACCACATTGCCGCTGAAATAACCTATGGATAGAACTTAAATCCGATCCGCACCATCGCTTTCGACAAACTCTTTGAGCGATGACCCAATGATTTGCGTCCAGCCCGCGATAAAATTTTCGCGCGCGAACGACGGAGTCTTCGGAAACGTTTCCAAACCCTCATGGGTCAGCTTCAGTCGCGTTTTGTCGCCATCGGCGAACAATTCAAACGTGACCAGTGAATTGCCCTCGTGTCCTTGGTAGCGCCAGGTATAGGCGAGCTTCTCTTGCGGAATCACCTCAGTGATCTTGCAAAGATGATGATACTTCATGCCTTCGTGCTCGACGATGAACTCAAATTCAAAGCCCACCTCGGACCTGAATTCCTTCAGATCGAAATACCACCGCCGCATTTCCTCCACATCGGTGAGCGCCTTCCAAACCCGCGCGACAGACGCGGTGAACGTGCGCTCGATGACAACCGCTTCCGCCGACTGATTTTTCGTGGTCGTGTTTTCTCCCTTCCTGCCTCAGCCGCGTCCTCCCAATGTTAGAGTGAATCGTCGCCGCCCTCCCTTCCGACAGAGACTCGCGGCGAGCGAATGGCACTCTGCGAAAAATTCGCATCTCTCGTCAACGCTGAAACCGATCGACCTCCCCCTTAGACTTCTGTCTTCTGATCTCCGTCTTCCGCCCTCTGTCTTTTCTCCTTCCTACTCTTCGTACGTGCTGGTAAGCGGATGCAGTGAAACGCCTTCTTTGGCTCGATGTCGCGAAGGGACTGGCGATCCTCTGGGTTGTTTACTTTCACTTCTTCCGAACCTACTTCGAGCACGGAACCCTTCCCGCCGCCGACTGGAGTGGGCTCGCCGCCGGCGCCGCCACGGCTCTGCGATATGTGTGGATTCAAGTTTCCGGCGTCGGCTTCCATGCCGTCGGCGTTTTTATAATCCTGAGCGGTTGGGCGTTGATGCAATCAACCGCCCGCCGCGCGGAGTCGGGCGCCATGAACTGGGGACACTGGTATCGCGCGCGGTTCCTGCGTCTTTATCCGATGTACTGGGTCGCCCATTTGGTTTATCTGCTTTCGCCTTTCGTGGCGCGTCTCGAACCCGTGGACAGTAGGATTGTTCTGAGTCTGCTCGGTCTGCGCTTCATCGATATCACGATGAACTTCATGTACCTCAACGCCGCATGGTGGTACTTTTCCATGCTGATCCAATTCTATTTGATCTTTCCCCTGCTCTTTTGGGCCGCACAAAAACTCGGCCCGTGGATTTTCTTGTTAATCGCGTGCGCCCTGGGATTTTTCGTGCGCTATCTGATGCTCTTTGTTTATCCACAAGACGGACTGTGGATACTCGGCGGCTTCGCCATTTCCCGGTTGCCGGAGTTCGCCCTGGGCATGGCCCTCGGAATGTGGCACAGCCGATCACCCGCGTCCGCGGAACGGCTTCTCCTGCGCGGCGCCGGATTGGTCGCCGGATTGCTGCTCTATCCCGCGGCGCTCTGGCTTTACCACAACGGTCTCACCTACGTCTTTGTCGATCTTGCCACGGGCGCGTGTTGTTTCCTCGTCGTCGTCGGTGTTGCCGGAATCATCACCCTGCTCTCGGGCCCGGCTAAACTGTTCGGCCTGGTCGGAACGTTCTCCTATGGCCTTTATCTCGTCCACCAACCTTATGTAATCTGGCTGGGACTTCGCATTCGCGCACAACCTATCTGGATGTTTCTGCTCATCGCGGCCGCGACTCTCGCCGTCCTCAGCGCGTGGGGAATCATTTTGGAGAAAGCGACCAACGGTTTCGTTAATAAACTGATTCCGGCGAGGGCAAAACCGCCATCCGATCGCTGACTGCTGTCCTCTTCGTTTTCTACTTTCTAATTCCTACTTTCCACTTTTCTTCTTCGTTTCTTTCTTGGCGGCCGCGAGCCGCTCGGTCTTTTTGCGGCGTGATGCGCGTTTCCTTACGTTGTCTCTGCCTTGGCTGTTTCCCATAAGACCTTCACCCTCCCTCTTTCCCAGCCGGTTCCAAGTGATTTCGCTCATGCTCGTCGTCTTCGGGCCGCGAAAATAACTGGCGCTTCGTCTCATCGTCGCGTACGGCAGCCGCTAACCTGAAATCGCTGAATGAGCGCGCACAACTTTGAATTGAGGGTCACCGAGCAAAGTTGGCCGCTCGACAAGCCTTTTCGAATTGCTCGCGGTGCCAGCACCGAAGCGCGTGTCGTTGTTGTCACAGTAAGTGACGGCGAACACACCGGCCGCGGCGAGGCCGTTCCAATCTCGCGCTACGGTCAAAACGCCGCGTCCACGGTCGCTCAGCTCGAGCAAGTCTCTGTGAAAGGAGAAAAAATTGACCGGCAGCAGATTCAAAAATTACTGCCCGCCTCTGCCGCACGGAACGCTTTGGACTGTGCATTCTGGGATCTGGAAGCGAAAATTTCCGGCAAGCGCGCGTGGGAACTTGCGAACATTCAAATCGTTGGTGCAGTTGAAACGGCGTTTACAATCAGTCTGGACACCCCGGAGAAAATGGCCGCGGCTGCCCAAGTAAGCAAAAGCGCCCCCATCCTGAAGCTGAAACTCGGAGGCGACAGCCTCGACCTTCCGCGGGCGGAAGCTGTGAGAGGAGCGGCGCCGGCAGCGCGTCTGCTGGTTGACGCCAACGAGTCGTGGTCCCCGTCGCATTATCGAGAGATCGTTTCTGCGCTGCGCGGGTTAGGAGTTGAACTCATCGAACAACCTTTCCCGGCCGACGCGGATGACGCCCTGGAAACCCTAGACCATCCGGTTCCAGTGTGCGCGGATGAGAGTTGCCATACCACCGCCGACTTACCCCGACTCGTTAACCGCTACGATGCGATCAACGTAAAGTTGGATAAGACGGGAGGACTGACGGAAGCCTTGTTACTGACGGAGCGCGCCCGCCAAAGCGGCCTGAAACTGTTGATCGGCTGCATGGTCTGCACTTCCTTGGGAATTGCTCCAGCGCGCCTCCTCGCGGGTGCTACAGATTATGTTGACTTGGACGGTCCGTTACTTCTGGCCGGTGATCGGCATCACGGACTCTTGTATCAAGCTGGAAAGATCGGTCTTCCATCTCGCGAGCTTTGGGGCTGAAAGGCCTAAGCCGCACTTGAAATGTTCAATTATAACCCCTCTGCCCTCTGACGTTTTCTACTTTCTACTTCCTACGTTCTAATTTCAGCGGCCCAGCCCGCGTTTAACAACTCCCGCGTCTCCTCCACGCCAACACGCCAGATCTTCATCATCTCCTCGTCATCGCGCTGATAACGGCCGCCAAAGTTTCCGTCCTTCAAATAGGCGCGCAAAGACTTCGGATCGAGCTGGCGGATCACCTCGAGATCGCTCATCGGCTTTTGTTCGGGCGGCAACTCGATGTTCGCCAGCCGCGTCCAGGGAAAATTCTCCATCCACGACGCATGCGACGCGACCGGATCGATGGCCTGGACCTGCGCCCAAACTTTCGGCGCATTCCACCAGTTGTGAAATTTGATCCGCACCTCCGGATGATCGGCCGTCCATTCGCCGATTAAGCCTTGCGCGGGCGCGTTCCCGCCATGGCCGTTGACTATCAGGATGCGTTTGAACCCCTGCTCAGCCATCGCGTCGAGAATATCGCGCAAGATCGACAGGTAAGTTTGCATTCGCAGCGTTATCGTTCCCGGAAACGCGCGGAAGTACGGCGTAATGCCGTAAGCCAGCACCGGAAAAACCGGCAAGCCGAGCGGCTCCGCGGCTTCGATGGCGAGTCGTTCCGCCAAAATGCTATCCACGCTCAAACTCAGATACGCATGCTGCTCCGTGCTCCCGAGCGGCAAGACACAGCGATCGTCGCGGGTAAGGTATTCCTCCACCATCATCCAATTCATTTCCGCGATACGCATCGTGTCCGACTTGGTTTTTTCTACCTCTGACTTCTGTCCTCCGACTTCCGACCTCTTCCTTTTCTACTTCCTACTTCCTACTTCCTACTTTCTACTTCTCTTCAAACGCTTCCTTGTTCACCACATACGGCATCTTGGCCGGGTCGCCGCCGTAGTTCCCTTCCAGCACGTCGATCACTGCCTGGGCCGTGCGCCCGGCCATGCCTTTGTCGGGATCGACCGAGAGCCGCGTGATCTGCCCGCCACTGGCGAAGTGATGGAACAGCCGGGTGCGGTCGGCGATTTCGGGATCGAGGAGCGGCGAATCCGCCGGCAGAGGCTCTTTCTCAAAGACGTCTAGCGCCGCCCCGGCGATGACCTTGTCTTTCAATGCTTTGGCGAGTGCCTTCTCGTCCACGACCGGACCACGCGAGGTATTTACCAGGTACGCCGTCGGCTTCATCAGCTTGAGCATCTTCTCGTTGATAAAGTGGTAGGTCGGCTTGTCAGTTTCGATATCGAGCAACAGCGGCACGTGGATGCTCACGTAATCGGCGCCGCGCATCGCCTCCTCGAGTTCCACGTACTTGATCCAGGTCCTTTCTTTCTGAACTCCGGTGGCGTGGCGCAGGTCCATCACTGCCTGGATGGACGCGATGTAATTGTGGTTCTGATACGCCGGGTCGTAGCAGAGGATGTTCATATCGAAACCCGAGCACTTCTTGATCATCGCCAGGCCGATGCGTCCGGTGCCGATGATGGCGATGGTCTTGCCCGTGACCTCATCGCCAAGGAACGGCAGGAACGGATGCCACGACGGCCACTTCCCGTCCCGGACCAGGCGCTCACTCGAATACATTTTGCGCGCCAACATGCCGAGCATGAAAAAACCGAACTCGGCGGTCGCTTCAGTAAGCACGTCGGCGGTATTCGTGAATGGGATTTTGTACTTGTTGGCGTCGGCGCGGTTGATGTTGTCGAAACCCACCGCGATCTGCGCCACGACCTTGAGCGAACCCTTCCCGACTTCGAAGATCTCGGCGTCGATCGGATCGCGGAGCGTAGTGATCAACGCGTCGATGCCGCTCTTCACTTTCTCGATGATAAGAGTCTTCGGCGGCGCCTCGGGGCCTTGGAAGACCTCGAGCTCGTAGCCGTGCTCGCGCAGGCGGTTCTCGGCCGGATCGCCGATGCGGGAGGTGGCAAAGATTCGTTTCATTCCCAGACAGGATTTGCCCGATTCTTACGAGACCCGTTATGAACAATCCACAAAATCCTGTGAATCCTGTCTATTGAAGATGCTTGTCCACCCAGGTACCGACGCGATCGAGTGCCTTCTCGATGTTCTCGATCGAGTTGGCGACGCTGAAGCGCAAATAACCCTCGCCGAAGTCACCGAAAGCGGTCCCGGACAGCGCGGCGACGCCGGCATCGTCGAGCAGCGCGTCGGCGAGTTTCTTCGATGGCCATCCGGTTTGCTTGATGTTGGGGAAAACGTAGAACGCGCCCTTCGGCAAGCGGCAGGAAAAACCTTTGATCTTGTTGAGGCCGGCGACCATAACGTCGCGCCGTTTCTTGAACTCGGCGCACATCGCATCGACCGACGCCTGCGGCCCGCGGATCGCCTCGATGCCGGCGACTTGCGTGAAGCTGGCCGTGCACGAATTGGAGTTGGTCATCAACCGGGCGACGTGCGTCGCCAAATCGGCGCGCATCACGCCGTAGCCCATCCGCCAGCCGGTCATGGCGTAAGTCTTGGAGAAACCGTCGAGCAAAATGCAGCGCTCCTTCATGCCGGCCACCGACATGATGGAATGATGCTCGCCCTCGAAAATGAGGCGGCTGTAGATCTCGTCCGTCAGCACCATGATGTTGCGGTCGCCGATCGCACGAGCGATGCCGTCGATGTCCTCCTTCGTCAGCATTCCGCCGGTCGGATTCTGCGGTGAATTCAGGATGATGAGCTTCGTGCGGCCGTTGATCAGCGCGGCGAGTTCGTCGACGTCGAGCCGGAAATCCATCTCCTCGCGCAATTGGATCGGCACCGCTTTCGCGCCGATGTAGTTGATCATTGATTCGTAGATCGGGAATCCGGGATTGGGGTAGATGACCTCATCCCCTTCTTCAACCAGCGCAAGGATCGTGAAAAAGATGATCGGCTTACCGCCGGGGACAACGACCACTTCTTCGGGGGTCGCGTTTACCCGGCGCGTCTCACTCACGTACTGCGCGATGGTCTCGCGCAACTGCGGCAAGCCGGCCGAAGGTCCGTAGTGGGTAAAGCCCTTGTGCAAGGCATCGGTCGCCGCCCCGATGATGTTGCCCGGCGTGTCGAAATCCGGCTCGCCGATCTCGAGATGGACGATGTCGCGGCCCTTTGCCTCCAATGCTCGCGCTTTCACGAGGACTTCGAACGCGGTCTCGGTGCCGAGACGCGCCATGCGTTTAGCGAGGCGGAGTTGGAGAGCCTTATTCATGATGGCGAATTGGCATTATAGCGCGGTCGCGCAATTTGTCTTTCTCTCAAATGTCGCCACGCCTGACGCCGCCATTCGCCATCCTCGATCCTCCACTCTCGCTGAGTACTTCTAGCGTTGCGGATCGCCGAGCTTGGCACGGAGCGATTCCAGTTCGCGCCGGCGCGGTTGAAAGCGGTTTGTGATCGACTCTCGTTTGCCTGACACCACGATCACGAGTAAACCGATCACGATCGCTCCCATGAATACATAGGCCCACGCAGGCGCTGCCTCCAAGTGAAACAGCGTCCCGACCCAGAGCGTGCTCGCGATCCACACCGGGACCAATCCCCACGAGACAATGTCTTTGGCCAGCGTAATCTGGAAATCGGTTTGGTAGAGCGCGCGATCGACGTCGCCGCGGAGCGAGGAATCGAATAGCTCCACGCGCTGCTGCTGCCGCTTTCGCGCGGTAAACATATAAGCCGTGTAGTAAAGCCAGACTCCCCCCGCCGCGACGAGAGCCACGATATCCCAGCGCGACGCGGCGACTTTCATCCAGGGGTGGGTGGCGAGCCAGGCGGGGTCGCCGAAGCCGAGCACTCCTGCGCAAACAAACATCAACCCAGCGCACACCAGACCGATCCAGATTTCATTCGCAAAGCAGCAGGAGAGACTGCGACTCCATTCCGCATTTCTGCGCTGGATGACCCTGTGTAACGCCGCTTCGTTCATTACGTAAAGCGGCTCTTCATTCTGCGAATCCCAGATCATTTTTAGTTCATCCAATTCCATACGTTTATTCCTCTTTCGTTAGGTTTTTTAGATAGGTCTTAATGCGATTGATTTTTACTCCCACATAGCTCTCGGAAATGCCGAGCGTCTCCGCCATTTCGCGATAGCTGAATCCATCGAGGAAGAGCAGCGTCAGCGAACGGTCGACGTGGTCTAGTTGCGCGATCTGCTCGTAAAGCCATCCGAGCCGGCGGTCCTTGACCTGCGGAGTCTCCCTCAGCGCGGGCTCATCGCTCTCCAGCGCTTGCATCTTGTCCCGATGCCGTCGCTCCTTGCGCGACCACGCCAATGCTGAGTTGAGCGCGACGCGATAAAGCCAGGTAGTGACCGCCGACTCACCGCGGAAACGCGGGATAGAATTCCACACCTGCGTCGCGATCTCCTGAAACAAATCCTCGCGATCGTGCGACGTGAACCCGTAAGCATGAACGACTTTAAAGAGCAGACCCTTGTGCTGGCTCACCCAGTCGTCGAAAATCCGACTCTGTTCGCTTACTTCCATGAGGCCGGCTTCCATTTGCCCCCATTAGTGTCCGAAGCGCACGCATTTCTTACAAATCTCTATCCTCGATCCTCCATTCTCCATCCTCCATCCTCATGTCTCTCCGCTAGGATTGCGGCAACGGCTCCCGAACGCTACCTTCGCTCGCACCACCCAATCCCATGGCCATCCGAATCCTCGTCACCGGCGGCACCTTCGATAAGGAATACAACGAACGCACCGGGCAGCTCTTTTTTAAGGACACCCACATCGTCGAGATGCTCCGGCTGGGACGTTCGCGGGTCGAGGTCACCATCCGCACCGTGATGATGATCGACAGCCTCGATATGACCGACGCCGATCGCGCTCTCATCGTGCAGAACTGCCTTCAGTCGGAGGAGGACCGCATCGTCATCACCCACGGCACCGACACGATGACGGAAACCGCCGCCGCGGTGGCGCGCGCTGTCTCCGGGAAAACCGTGGTGCTCACCGGCGCGATGATTCCTTACGCCTTTGGCAGCTCCGACGGTCTCTTCAATCTCGGCAGCGCGTTATCATTCGTGCAGGTGCTGCCCCCAGGTGTTTACCTCGCCATGAACGGTAAATGTTTTCCGTGGGACCGGGTCCGCAAAAACCGCGAGCGCGGCGAGTTCGAAGAGATTCAGTCAACCTAGTCGCGTTTGTCACAACCTGACTGCTCCATTTCTTGAACATGAATTACATCCTGGCCTTGGCGTTTGGAATCGGAGTCGTCGCTGGCTTGCGTTCGCTCACCGCGCCCGCGGCTGTGGCCTGGGCGGCGCACTCAGGTTGGCTGACATTGCAAGATTCGCCCCTTGCGTTCATGGCCTCTACGTGGGCAGTCATCCTGTTTCTAGCCCTGGCGATCTTCGAGCTGGTCGCAGACCTCTTACCCAAAACACCGAAGCGCACCGCGCCCGCGCCCTTGGCCGCGCGCATCATCACGGGAAGCTTGTGTGGCGCCTGCCTGTGCGCATCCGCGAATCAATCGTTGCCCATCGGCGCGGCGCTTGGCGCGATCGGCGCAGTGATCGGGGCCTTCGCCGGTTATGAAATTCGGAAACGCCTGGTCGCCGGCTTGAACGTCAAAGACATCTTCATCGCCCTACCCGAAGACTTGATCGCCATCGGTCTGGCCTGGTTCTTCGTCACGCGCTGATCATCGTCTGCTTCCACCATTCTCTATCCTCAATCTTCCCGCTTCCTTCTCTCCTTCCTACGTTCGTCCCGGCCTTGCTGCCCTGTCGGGTCTTTGTCAGGATTGCCCGATGAAGCATTTTTTTCTGGCCTTTCTCTTTCCGGCCCTTTTAACAGCTCAGACCATGGAGCTGACTCGGGATCTGGGTAATACCGTTCTGTGCGGCGATATTGCGCTGTCGCCCGATGGCGCCAGTGTCGCCTGGGTCCAGTCCTTCGCGGCCTTTAAAACAAAGCAAATCACCATCCGCGAAACATATGGAGACGCGGTCGCCGCGGTCACGGTTAAGCTCGGGAAAGGTCAGGAATGGACCGACTCGGATCCAGCCTGGTCACCGGATTCCAAAACGCTCGCTCTCTTTTCGACGCCCGGCGAGAAGGAGCAAAAGCAACTCTGGACGGTAACTGCCGCAGGCTTTCACGATCAAAAACTCACTGATCTAAAAGGATACGCGGCCCGCCCGCGTTGGTCGCATGATGGCAAGCAGATCGCCTTCCTTTATATCGAGGGCGCGGGGGGTGGCGGCCCTCTCGTGGCCGCGCCCACCACCACGGGCGTCGTCGACACCGCCATTCATAACCAACGGATCGCTATTCTCGACGTTGCCACCCACGCGCTCCGTCAGGTTTCACCACCGGATCTTCACATCTACGATTTCGATTGGTCTCCGGACGACCAGATGTTTGTCGCCACGGCGGCTCCAGGACCGGGCGATAACAATTGGTGGATCGCACAGATTCATACGATCGACATTGCGAAAGGTAACGCCACCTCCATCTACAAGCCTTCTCTGCAACTCGCGGTGCCACGATGGTCGCCGGATGGCAAGACCATCGCCTTCATCGAAGGCTTGATGAGCGACGAAGGCGCTCATGGCGGCGACCTCTTTACTGTCTCCGCTAATGGCCACGATCTCGTGAATCGCACGAAAGGTCGCAAGAGCTCGGTCAGTTCGCTTTTCTGGCACGTCCAGGACAGCATTCTCTTCACGGAATATGTCGGCGGCGGAAGCGCCATCTCCGAATTGACGCTCGCTGATAACTCCACGCGAACAATCTGGAAAGGCGCGGAAGGCATCCACGCCTTTGGAAACTTTCCCAATCTTGCGGTCTGGAAAGACGGACCATACGCGGCCGTCGTCCGGAGCAATTTCGAAACGCCGCCCGAGATTTGGTTTGGCAAGATAGGTGAATGGCAAAAGCTCACGAATAACAATGTGAGTCAATCGCCGGCCTGGGGTAAGGCCGAGAACCTCGAGTGGACAAACGACGGGTTCAACATTCAGGGATGGCTTCTCCCGCCCGCGAAAGTGGAGTCCGGCAAAAAATATCCGATGGTCGTATTGATCCATGGCGGACCTTCCAGCATAACGACGCCGGAATGGCCGGCTGGTTTCGGAATGTCGCGCGCGATCATCGCGGCCCTCTCCTCACGCGGTTACTATGTCCTTCTGCCAAACCCGCGCGGTAGCTATGGCCAGGGAGAAGATTTTACCCGCGCGAATGTGAAAGATTTCGGCGGCGGCGATCTTCGAGACACTCTCGCCGGAGTCGACGCCGCCATCGCCAAATATCCGATCGACCCTGCGCGCCTCGGTGTGACCGGCTGGAGTTATGGCGGGTTCATGACCATGTGGACCGTCACGCAAACCAACCGTTTCCGTGGCGCCGTCGCGGGAGCCGGCATTGCCAATTGGCAAAGCTATTATGGCCAGAACCTGATCGATCAGTGGATGATCCCGTTTTTCGGCGCATCGGTTTACGATGACCCGGGCGTTTACGAAAAAAGCTCACCCATTCACTTCATCAAGAAAGTGAAGACCCCGACACTTATTATCGTCGGCGAGCACGACGCCGAATGTCCCGCCCCGCAGTCCTACGAATTTTGGCACGCGTTACGGACCCTGGGTGTCCCGACCCAGCTCATCGTCTACCCCGGCGAGGGCCACATGTTCGTCAAGCCCGAGAACCAGGCCGGTCGGCTCGACCAAACAGTCGCCTGGTTCGACAAATATTTGCAGTAGCTACTGAAGGAATCCGACAAGCCCGTTTTCTTTTCGACTGCCGTCGGTTTCCGCCAATGGCTCGTGAAGAATCACGCCCGCACTACGGAATTGTGGGTCGGCTACTATCGCAAAGATTCCGGCCGGCCAAGCATCATCTGGCCCGAATCGGTGGATGAAGCGCTCTGCTTCGGCTGGATCGACGGCATTCGCAAGAAGGTCGATGACGAAAGCTATGAGATTCGCTTCACGCCACGGCGTGCGAAGAGCATATGGAGCGCGGTCAACATTGCCCGTGTCGCCGTCCTGACCGGCGAAGGTCGAATGCAGTCCGCCGGAATCGCAGCCTTCGCGCGACGCCAGGAGAGCAACTCCCGCAAGTATTCCTTCGAGAACCGCGAGTCCGCGAAACTAAGCGACGCCGACGAGCGCGAATTTCGCCGCGAACGCGCCGCGTGGGATTTCTTTCAAGCACAACCTCCCGGTTATCGCCACGTGGCGGCATGGCGGGTTATCAGCGCAAAGCGGCCGGAAACGCGCCGCAAACGTATCGAGCGCCTCATCCGCGAATCGCGCGCACAACGCCGGATCTAAATCAGTCGAGCGCTCACGCCGCGTCGCACGGCGAGCTCGGACCGTCACTTTTCCGGTGAAGCTTTCCAATCGTCTGCTGGTTCCATGACCGACCGTGGACCGGCGCCGTTCAACCACGTGAGCGCATCCTTGTTACCTTGCAAATACGCGTCCCAAAATGCAGTCGAGAGCGCGAGGATCACGCGATGATGATTCGGATTACGCGGTTCGTGGTCGCCGGGCAACGCGCGATCGGTAAATGCCGAGTGCTCGGCGTTATTCAGCACCACCTGATACTTCGGCGCGCCGTGCAGCGCGGCGTAAACCGCCAGCCGCGATTTCATATCAGCCGGTCCAATCGGAGCGCTATCCTTTGTTCCTGTCATTAACAGCCATGGGATCTTCACCGCGCCGAACGCTCGTTCCGCGGTAGTCGATACCGGAGTGCTCGGACTGAAGATGACCGCGGCCCGAATTCTTGGGTCCGCTAATCTCGTGCCGCTCATCGCGAACGTCTCGCCGCTCACTGCCTCGGTCGTCACCGCGCCGAAGGAATGACCAGACATCCCGATCTTTGTTAAATCCATGCGGCCGGCCAGCGGTCCGCTCTTGTTCCAAATGTCGAGTTGATCGAGCACCGCGAGGACATCTCGCACGCGCAAAAGAAAATTCTCCAGTGACGCCGCCGTCCGCAGCGCTGCCATGCGTTCCTCCGGCGCTGCGTCCTTCCAGACCGCTTCATCGCTTCCGGGATGCTGCACAAACACCGCGATGTAGCCACGCGCTGCCCAGTGTTCGCCCAGAAATTCACTCCCCGCGCGCGAGCCGCCCAGTCCGTGACTGAACAAAACGATCGGCGCGGGCTGTTCGTTAGCCGGCAGATAAAGGCGGACCGGAATATCCCGGTTGCGCGAAGCATCATGCACCGTCAAGTCGCGCACCTGCGCCTGAAAGTTTGGATCGACAACCAGCGGATCATATCCTTTCGCCAGCGCGGCGCGCGCGCCGGAGAAGACCAGAAGAACAAAAAGGAAAAGCTCCACCGAAATGTAGAATCGCTGCTTCATCATATCACAGACGCACAAACAAAGAGACCGGTTACCAAGAGTAGCGCGCGCTCCAAGGTCACCAGTTGGCGTCACTCATCTTCTTTGCTAATCTTCTCGTCCTCGGCGTCCGAGAGCAATCGGCTATCAACGATTTTCCAGCCTCCGCGGTTATCGCATTTTCCGGTGAACAGGACGGCAGCTCCGAAATACTCGGCGTCGTCGGAACTCTCATTAATCACGACGCGTGCTGCGGAACCTGCGTAGGCCTGGAAGGTATCGTTATTCAGCCAGCGGCGCACTCGCCACGTCTCCATCACCGAATTCGGATTGGCATCCTTTTTCGCCCCCAGACGCTTGAGCTGTTGTCGTTTCGACCGATCGATCAGCTTCTCGACAGGCGCATCGTTGTCTGAGACGTCCGGCAGCTTCTTCCAGGTCGTGCCTGCAAGCTCGTACAAATCAAAAGTGTAGTATTTCCCGCCCGATCTGTAGTTGAACGCGAACCGTCTTGAATCCCGCGCCCACACCAGCGTACCAGTTTTCGTTTTTAGTGGAGTACCGTCATCATCAGGGCCGCTAAGTGTAACTGCGGGCTTATCGTCGCCAGCTCTCACGAGCACCGCCGTGTCAGCATCGACGACGCGGTATTCCCAATTCTTGTCCGGGGAGAGAATTGGTTTGGGCTGCGCTTCTGAATCCTGAGCGCGAAGAACGCATGGCGACAGGCAGACCAGAACGAGCAAATAAAATCCTCGCATGCGACAGCCCATAACAGCTCGGCGCAGAGCTGTCGATCACTCCCGCGTCGCGCCATCTCCACTTTCCACTTTAGCTTTTTTACTTCCTACTTTGTTTGGCATCCACGCCAGTCCGCGACTTATCCAGACGAACACGCCATGCGGGGACGCCGGCGGGTAGACTGCACTGGTCGCATGGTGATGCGACCGAGTGATCTGGAGATGCGAGTCAATCTCACCTGAAGAATCTTGCTCAGAGATATCGCACTTCCGTTTCCAAACCAATGACGGCGCTTGCTCAAAGAATGGATCCGCTCGAACAACCGTGAGGACGCTACCGACCGATAACCGCCGTGATCGCGTCCCTCGCCAAATGGCGGGGCTCAGCGCGACCGTGTTCCCATTCTTGCAGAGTGCGCTTGGAAACTCGCAACTTTAGCGCGGCTTCGCTTTGCGAAAGATCATTTCTCTCGCGCCAATCGCAAAGTCGTTCACTCAAGCTCTTCATCGAAGCAGCGGCAGAACGCAGTTTGCGACGAACGCTTTTGCGACGCGTTTGAAAACTCATGGCCGAATCCCAGACGAACGGCTATACGTGAATCACGTATAGCAATCAAGGCCAGGTCTAAACCCAGGAAAAGATCTGTTACCGAAAGGGCGTCCTGAATAGCATTCCCTCGGATGCGCTGGGTGGTATTTCTTCGTGCGGTGAACGTCGGTGGAACCAACCGATGCCAACCGGCACTCATCGCGAAGCAGCTGGCCAGGTTCGACATCGTCAACATTGGCGCCGTCGGCACGTTTGTTGTCGGTGCAGACGTGAGCGAGCCGGCTCTGCGCGCGGCGATCGCTCGGAAGCTGCCATTCAAATGCGAGATCATGATTTGTCCCGCGCGCGACATCAGCAAGCTCGCATCAAAGGATCCATTCGCACACCAACCTTCCGGCCCTGACATAACCCGGTTCGTGAGCGTGTTAGCCAAACGACTTCACGCGCCGCCTCCTCTTCCTCTCAGTCTCCCCTCGGACGATGACTGGCTGCTGAAGATCATTGCGATCCAGGACCGATTCGTCCTGGGTCTGTATCGTCGGGAGATGAAGGCGATCAGCTACCTCGGCCAGATCGAGAAGCGCCTGGGTGTGGCAGTAACCACGCGCAATTGGAACACGATCGAAAAAGTCGCGAAGATTCTTTAGAGTAAGCCATGAGCTTCATGTTCCAAACCGTGCCGTTGCGATAAGGGCGATTGACTTGCGCCAGTACGACGACGCTTGATTACGGTGTGACTGTGCCACCGCCGAAGTCGTCGAAGGACGCCTCGTCGGCCAGGAGCGTCCACAATCCAACCTTCCCGCCCCGGGAGTTGAAGAACGCTTTGTCCGCCGCGCTTAGCGTTACTGTGGCGACAGACACGTTGTTCTTGTAGATCGTCACGACCCCGGTTGCGCTCACGCAGGCGCCTAGCTTGTCGCCGTTGACTAAAGTCGCCGGCGCTGAGGCATACGGCGTCCAGGTCAGGTTGGGCGGCCGGAAAGTCGAGACGCGGAAGGCATGGGACAGCGCATCGTAGACGCCGGAGTAACCCGACCGCGCCGCCATAATACCCGGATGCGCTTAGGGGCGATCACGCTTTCGCCCGACATCGAAAGCAGGCAGTCTTTTTCTCCTCAAACTTCCGCCAAGGCCCTCTCCTGTAGAACTTCCGCACCAGCTTTTGGTACGGCGTTAGGACACGCACGATCGGGGGCCAACGCCTTGGCCGCGATCCTCAAACCTTGCATCCAGAAGCTGGTCCGACTGGCCAACTCGCAGACATGCTCCCACGCGGAGACATACCGGACGATCTGTTCTTCGGTTATAACTAATGGTGGAAGCGATTTGATGGCCATGAAGTTATTACCGGCCATTTGTGACAAAATCTTTTCTTCTTCGAAAAGCGTCTTGACGATCATCTGTCCGAACAATCCCGGATGCGCCTTGGTGAATCCGGCATAGAGCAGCTTCAGGCCGATGGACCTTGGCGCCTGGAACTCGATCGCATTGAACAGTCCTACGCCGCGGATCTCCTTGATCATTTCGAAGCGGCTAAGTCGATTCATTAGCTCCGACCGGAGAAAATTGCCGAGATTTGTGCTCCGTTCGCCGAGCTTTTCCTTTTCTGCAATCTGCAGAGTTGCCAGCCCCGCCCGCATCGCGAGCGCGTTTTCGCTGAAGGTAGAAGCGTGCACACACGCTTTGTCGATGGACGAGTAGACCGAGCGACAAACATCGCTGCGCATAAGCAACGCCCCGACAGGAACTTGCCCGCCGCTTAGAGCCTTAGCCAGGATAACCATGTCGGGACTTATGCCAAAATAGTGTGAGGCAATGAACGGGCCGGTCCGGTGAATCCCTGTCTGGACTTCGTCGATGACCAGCAGCGTTCCGTGTTTTTCGCAAAGCCGTTGCGCTTCGTGAAGGTACTCGCGTGTCGGCACTTTGACTCCATTCTCACCTTGGATGGGTTCGACCAGATAGGCGGCATACTTCTCTGTCTGGAGCGCCTGCCGCAATGCTTTTACGTCGCCGAAAGGAACAGCCTGTGTTTCTCGCAGCATCGGACCAAAGCCTTCGCGCCACCAAAGATTGCTCATGAGGGAAAGTGCGCCGCAGGTCAGGCCATGGAAGCCGCCTTCGGCATAAAGAATCCAGTCACGCTTGGTGAAGGCTCGCGAGAACTTGATCGCCGCTTCGACACCTTCGGAACCAGAACTACCAAAGTAGACCTTCTCCATTTTACCGCCGGCTAACTGACAAAGCTTTTCCGCGAGTTGCGCGGCGAGTGTCGGCACATGGCTTTGCAACATCGACGGACGCTGGCTTTGTAACTCGGCGATCAACTCCTGCGTAACAAACGGATGGTGATGACCAACGTTATAGACGCCGTAACCGGAAAGAAAATCGAGGTAGACATCGCCGTTATCGGCAAATAGCTCCGCGCCGAAACTTCGATTGAATACCTTATTCAATCCCAGAGCGGAAAGAAGGCGAACCCACTGCGGATTCACATACGCAGCGTATTGCTGATCCGTTGATAAATGATAACTGCCCGGGATAGAAGTCGTATGGTTCATTATGAGCAAAGAGGTTGGTTAGCTGTTACTTAGTTTCGAAGTTAGACCGAAATTAGCTCGCTGGCGGAGGCTAGGTGGCTCGGCTGCGGACGAGCGCGGACTGCGGTGAAGTCCATCGTTTCGACCGTTAGTCCCGGACCGAAGGCGATCGCGCGTCCCGGCAAATGTCCCGCCGCCTCGGCGTTGGCCCGCATCAACTCGCGGAGAACAAACATCACGCTCGCGGAGGACATGTTGCCGTAGCGGCGCAGGACATCGCGCGAAAAACTCATCTGTTCATCGCTTAAGCCGCAGACACTTTGCACGCTATCCAGAATTAGCCGGCCACCCGGATGAATGGCCCATAGCTTGGCTCCTCCAGGCTGCGATAACTCCTCGCTGCTGCGAAACCATTGCCGGATGCGCGCCGGGAGACGCGCATCGAGCGTCATGGCAAAGCCGCTGTCTTCGATATGCCATGCCATGCGCTCAGAGTCGGCGAGGCTGAGATGGCTCGTGCTAGAGTCGAGCCGCAGACCCTCCGGCCGCGCCGTGATGAGCGACGCGGCGCAACCGTCGGAAAAGAGAAGGAACGAAACGAGGCGATCCATTCGATCGGTTTGCTGCAGATGCAGGCTGCACAATTCGAGATTCACCATTAGCACCATGGCTTCCGGATCGGATTCGATGATCTGCTTCGCGCTGCGCATGCCAACGAGCGCAGCGTGACATCCCATAAAGCCGATGAGCGTTCGCTGCACCTTGGACGAAAGGCCGCACTCGCGCACGATGTCGACGTCCAATCCCGGCGCGTAAAATCCGGTGCAACTCGTCACGATAAGATGCGTCACGCCTGTGAGCGAACCAGCGTCGCGGCGCAGCAGGTCAAGCGTCGTAACTGCGAGACGAGGCGCTTCGCGTTGATACGTTTTCATCCGCTCGCCCGTGCTGGGGAATGCGCCCACGCGGTAGTAACCCCGCTCTGAGGGTGTGTCGAACGGCGCCGGAAGGACCGTGAAGCGCTGGTCAATGTGCGAGTTGGCGACGATTTCCTTGAGCTTGGCCACGACGTCTGAACTTCCGGCCCAGAGCGGGAGCGACTCGATGAAAACGCGCTGCCGTTCGTGAGGCGGCACGGCGCACGCGATGTGATTTAGGTAAGCAGCCATGAAAGTTAGAGCGTGAAAGCTTGCTGGGCCATGCGCAGAAATCCGCGGCTTGGCGGATAGCTGTTCCCGATGATTCCAATGAACGAATTGGCAACGCCTTGCCGCCGCGCCAATAGCCAGCCGACAGAATTCGCGAGTCGTGGCCGCCGGATCATGCTCTGAAAAACTTCGCAGAGCACCGACTTCGCCCGATGCCGTTGCGCACGGATCCTCGCGTAACGGGCAAGGGCGGCGGGAAGGTCATTCCAATCCGTCGTGACGGCGCGAACCAATTCGTCCGCCGTCCAGAGCGCGCCGTAAATTCCTTCGCCGGTGAGCGGATCGATGTAACCCGAAGCGTCGCCCACCAAGGCGGCGTCGTGAGTGGCCGCCGCCCGCACACGCGCGTTTGTCGGGAAGGTCACGCCCGGTTTCGCGTCGGCGGGAAGAGAAGCGATCAGCTCGCACAACCCCGGACTGCGCGCGATGCGATCGTTGATGAGATTCACCGCGGTGACGCCGTGGAGCGCCTCCGGATCGCTCACAATTGAGAAGTTCACCGTGTCGGGCGCAATCGGATTTACGCCAACGTAAACGCCATCGTCGAAGATGTGCATCTCGCCGAGCGGCGAAGTGCGTATCCGCGCGGGGCGATCGATGTGAATGGCGATGCGCGAGCGTCGTACCGGCAAAGTCAACCCGAGCAGGCGCGCGGTCGCCGATTTCCTCCCATCGGCGCCGACGAGGAGTTTGGCCTCGATAACTTCGCCGTTGGGTAACGTTGCGCGCCAGCCGCCAGTCGTGCGCATAAGTTTCGCCGGACGCATACCCATCCGAATGACGGCGCCCGCTTCGCGCGCTATCCCGAGCAGCGCATTATCCAACTCTGGTCGCGGCAGCGACAGACCGTAATCGGGAACATTGTCGCCTGGAGGAAACTGTGTCACCAGACGTTGAAAATTCGGCGCGACCATCACCATCCCGCGAAGAAGCCGAGCGCCGGGGCCGGTACGTTCGCGCAGGCGGTGTCGCTCGAGCAAAGCCACACCTGCCGGGCAAAGGTACATGCCGCAAACGCGCTCCGGCAGCGTCGCATGCGCTTCGCACAACACCACCGCCAAACCAGCGCGCGCGCAGAGCAGTGCGGTCATTCCGCCCGCGGGCCCGCCGCCGAGAATCAAAACGTCGGTTCTCATTGCGTCCTTCGTTGCAACGTCACATGCACGGTGACATCGACGGTGTCTTTCACCTTTATGATTCCACCGAGCGCAGCCGGTGGATTGAGGTTGAACATTTTCAGTGAGACCGGAAACGCGAGGTCGAATGAGACCGCGTCGCGCGATTCGGAGATGTTCCTGACCGCGCCGTTCGCAGTGCCACGCCGTCCTGCGATCGTGAGCGTCACCGGCAGCGTGCCTGGCTGCGCACCGTGCGGTTTGAGTTCTCTTTCATCGGCGTTGACAACCTCGACCTTGATCAAGTGATACTGAGCCTCGTCGAACATCTGCCGCATGCCGCGATCGCGCGCCTCCTCTCGCGTGTTCATTTGCTTCACTTCCACGGCCGAGGTCGCGCTCACGATCCTGCCGTTTGCACCTTGCGACACGAGCACCTTGAGCGGCACGCGATTTACTGTGCCGGTGAAATCATGGAGAAAGGAATAGCCCTTGAAGGTAACATCGGAAGTGCCGAGCCAGACTTCATCCGCGCTGGTTTGCGCTACGAAAGCGAGACCGAGCAAAAGCAGGAGAGAGAAGAGACGAGCATTCATGGAGGTCATGCTGGAAGAAAGAAGCGGCGCGCGCGATTAAGCGCGGGGATGTATTGCCAATAAGGTTTGCGGAAGGGCAGCCAGGTCATCACGCGCAAAGCGAGTTGCGTGACGATGCTGTGGCCTTCGCACGAAAGGATCACGTGCGGATGTTTCCGCTGAAACGCGCGCAGTCGGGCCTCCAGCCAGACGGGCGGTGTCGCGCTCGAATAAAAGAATTGCAGACCGCTCGAGCGATCAAGCGTGCGCAAATCTTCTTTCGCGAAAAGGCCCGCGTCCACATCGTCAGAAATCGGACTCCCCGGATAAACGCGGATGCCGCTGGTAATATAAACCGCATGCGGCGAGCGAATGCGCCTCTCGATAAACTCGAGCGTTTCCGCTACCGTCTGCGGGGTCTCGCCCGGGCCGCCGAGCAGGAATACCCACAGCGCTTTCATGCCGTGCTTTTCGAGCAAGTCCGCCGCGACGAAGAGCCGGTCGCGTCGATAATCCTTCTTGTAGCTGGCCAGCATGGTGTCGGACGCGCTCTCCGCCGTGAGGATGACGCTGCCAAATCCGATGTCGCGCATCGCGGCGAAGAGCTCGTCGGAGAGCTTCGAGGGGTTGATCCCCGTGCCGACGTAATTCGCAAAAAGCCCGCGCGCGCGCAGTTCCGTCAAGACCTCGAGCGCATGACGCAGCGGCAGGTTGAAGGTGCTGTCGACGAATTCGAAATCTTTTATCCCGTGCGCCATCGCTCCTTCGACTTCATCGGCAACGGCGCGGGGATCGAGAAACCGATACCGCTTCCCCTCGATGCGTCCGTAAGTGCAATAAGTGCATTTTAGCGGGCAGCCGCGTTTGGTCTGGAGCGGGTAACCGGCGTCCCCGCGCAGATACGGCGCGAGATTTGGCAGCCATTCGTAAAGGCGCGGCGCCTCCAGCCCGGAAGTATTCGCGACACGAAATGGAACCCGCGCGACACCGTTCGCTTTCAGAATTGGCGGCAGCGACTCGCCCGCCTCGATCCGTGCGATCACCTCCGGTAGACTTTCTTCGCCTTCGCCGAGAACGACGTGATCGGGGAGCACTTCCCGCAAGACGAGATCGGGATCAACTGTCGCCGCGGGGCCGCCCACGATCACACGCAACGCAGGCCGCGCGCGCCGCGCTTCCGCGACTAACGACCTGGGTGCTGCAAGGTAACTTTCGAAGCCGTGGAAATCGCTGTTGTCGAGATTGCGAATTCCGACCGCAAGATAATCCGCCGGCCATTCCGCCACCATCCGACAAAAGCGGCGGCGCTTGGAGCGCGATTGCGGATAATCGCAGAAGCGCACTTTGTGTCCCGCTGCGCGCACCGCGCTCGCGACAAATGCCAGGCCGAGCGGCGCGACACGATAGGGACGCATCGTTTCGTTCGCATTCAGGAACAACACCCGTCGCGGCGTCGCGCTTCCCTGTTTGAGACGCGCAGAGGCTGTCGCTTGGTGCGGCGCTCGCATGGCGCGCCAGAGTTGCACAGACGTCTCATGTCTACCTCCGACGCGCAGAGCTTCCTGGGTTGATCCGATGGTGGACATGGAGCGTCGCAACCTCGCGCACGCCCTTAACCGGAGTCTGACCGCTGATTATCGTTTTTGTTATCTAAACCGCGCCCGGGAAAACCGCGCGGAAGATCGCACCTGCGCCCGGCGCGCTCTCAACAGTGACCGTGCCGCCGTGTAGGTTCATCACCGTCTTCACGATCGCGAGCCCGAGCCCGGAACCGCCCTGCTCTTCCGCGCGCGCTGCGTCCACGCGATAGAAACGATCAAACAATCTCGCGTGGTGATCAGGCGAGATACCAGCGCCGGTGTCCGCGACTCTGATCTCGCATGCACCATTCACCGGCTGCTTGCCGATCGAAAGCGAAACGCTGCCGCCTTGCGGCGTGTGCCGCAGCGCGTTGGACACAAGATTCGTCAGCGCGAGCCTCAGCAGCACCTCATCGGCATGAGCGATGCCATCGCCTTCGCACGAAAGCGTGATCTGTCTTTCCTCAGCCAGCGCTGAGAAAAAGTCGCAGACATCGCGCGCCACCATGCCGGCATCGCACGGACGCTTGTTCACCACTGCCTCGGCATTTTCGGCACGCGCGATAAAGAGCAGGCTTTCCACCATTCGTCGCAGCCGCTCGAACTGCTCAAGATTTCCTTCGAGCGCGGAACGGTAATCCTCGGCCGTGCGCGGACGCGAGAGGGTGAGACTCGTGCCGCCCATGAGATTGTTGAGCGGAGTCCGGAACTCGTGCGCGACGTCAGCGGAGAAGCGCGACATTTGCTCGAACGACGCGCGTAAACGTTCGAGCATCGCGCTAAATTCTTTTGCCAGCACGGCCATCTCCGCGGGCCATCGTCGCGCGTCGAGATCTCCGCTCATTTCGTAAGCGCTGATTCCTTTCACCTCGTCGGTGATTTCGCGCAACGGCTTGAGCCCGCGGAAGACGATCACGTAGCCCAGGAGTGCCGTGCAGATTGTTCCCGCGCCGACCATCCAGAAAAGCCGGCTGCGATATTTTCCCAGCCACGTATCGACGTGCTCGGCATCGAGCGCGATCTGGAAAGCCCACGGCGGTTGATCGACGGAACGCGCGACCTTTGCGCTCGCGAGCAGCGCAAGCCGTTCTTCGGTGCCCCGCCAAAGGGTGACGCGGCGCAAAGTCGCGGCCGGCGAAACCGAATTCGGGAAATCCGAAGGCGCCGGCGCCACGCGTGCCATGCCGGGTGTTTCCACCACCACCCTGCCCTGCTCGTCCAGCAATCGCCCGTAATATTTTTCCAGATCGCGCTCGCCCGCCGCCGCGAGAATAAACCGACGCGCTTGCTCCAAATCGCCCTTCGCCATCAGCCCGCGCACCTCCTCCACCTGATCGGAGAGCAGCTCGGTATCTTCCACTACAAAACCCTGCGCCAGCCCGCGGTAAAGAAACAGCGCCGACGCGCTGAGCACCAGTGCTGCCACGAGTGTGTATCCGAGGACCAGTCGGAGCGTAAGTGAACGGGCGCCGGCGCGACGTTCACTCGCCATTACGTTCCTCCATAACGTAGCCGAGACCGCGCTGCGTGTGGATGAGTTTGGTCGGAAAAGGTTCGTCGATCTTACGGCGCAGCCGGCCGATCGCGACATCCAGGGCGTTTGAGTCGGTCGAAAAATTCATGTCCCACACCAGCTCCGCGATAACTGTCCGCGACAGCACTTCCCCGCTGCGGCGCGCAAAAAGACACAGCAGCTGAAATTCCTTCGCCGTTAACTCGATGCTGGTTTTGCCGCGGCGAGCATGCATTCGCGGAATGTCGAGCTCGAGGTCCGCGATCTTCAGAATCTCCGCTTGATGCGCCGGTCCGCGCCGGAGCAACGCGCGCACGCGCGCGATGAATTCAGTCCACGCAAACGGCTTCACCAGGTAATCGTCAGCGCCGAGATCGAGTCCTTTCACCCGGTCGGAAACCGCGTCACGCGCGGTGAGAAAAAGCACCGGCGTCACCAGTCCGCGCTTGCGCAAACGTTCCAGCACCCGCCAGCCGTCGAAAACGGGCAGCATCACGTCGAGCACGATCAAATCGTATTTCCGTTCCTCCGCCATGAAGAGCCCTTCCTCGCCATTGGGGGCCGCTTCCGCGACATAGCCGCTCTCGCGCAAGCCCTTCACCAGAAACTGGCGGCCGCGCGCGTCGTCTTCGACGATCAGGATTCGCATGGTGGAAAACCGAGTCGCCAGAATCGCCCCGCCAACTCGAACGCGCAAGAGATTCCGCTGCCGCGCAGGCGAATGAGAATCGCATCGGGATAAACCGAACGCGCGACTGAACACCCTTTCCGGCGAACAATTGTGCGACGCGTTTGAACTGATAGGCGGCGTCACGATGCTATACGTGATTCACGTATGGCAATCAAAACCCCAACTTATTCGAGCCTAATCAACCGACGCGGCTCAACCGTCTTGCATTCAGTAGCCCAGACAGACTTCGCCAAAGCGATTCATCGAGAAAGCGGCTGACCGCCGTTACCGGCGAACGATTTTGTTGCGTATCTGAAAACTCATGGCCGGCGCTGCGCTGCTATACGTGAATCACCTATAGCATTCGAGGCCGAAAGTATTTGCACCCCGAAGCCTCGTTGCGGGCGGCTCAATTCGTAACCCGCGCGGACGACAACTTCGCTCGCAACCAAGACCGAACGGCAGCTCGAGGTAGGGTAATGTTTGCTGCGGATAAGCGTCGGCCCTCAGGTTTCAGTCCTAAGCCCAGCTCCGGACGGGCCAGCCCATTCGCCCGCTTCCGTTTTCGGTGACATGGTTAGTCTGTGAAATCGCTCACCGAGTATCTCTGGTTTGAAGTTCCGGGCCGGCGCGGGTTCATCAACATCACGCCGAAGATCGAAGAGCTCGTTAGCCAAAGCGGCGTGCGCGAAGGGCTATGTCTCGTCAACGCCATGCACATCACGGCGTCAGTCTTCATCAACGACGACGAGAGCGGGCTCCACCACGATTACGAGCTCTGGCTGGAAAAACTCGCGCCGCACGAGCCGACCACTGCTTATCGCCACAATCGCACTGGCGAAGACAATGCCGACGCCCACCTCAAGCGTCAGATCATGGGCCGCGAAGTCGTCGTCGCGATCACCAAAGGCAAACTGGACTTCGGGCCGTGGGAACAAATTTTCTACGGCGAATTCGACGGAGGCCGCAAAAAACGCGCGCTAGTGAAGATTATCGGCGAATAGAAGAGTCTCAGTCCCAGTTCTCGATCGACAGCACCCTTTGAGTCGCGCAGGATAGCCAGGTGACGCTCCGGATCTTGCCTGTCGTCAATCTCGTTCTCCTCGTAACCGCGGCTTCTGTCGACGGAACCGTGTTCGAATTCGAATTCCCGAGTCACCCGGAGAGCTACGGAGGAACCTGCGACTATTCACCGACCGAACTGGAGGAAGCCTGGTTCAACCGACTCAGCGAGAAGGATCGAAGGACGCTTCAGACAACACCCGACGAGAAGTACCCATCCACGTTCCAATTGGCCGGACACCGGGATCAATTCGTTAGTTGGTGGGGAATCGTCCGCGACATCAAGCGACTTCCTAACGGCAAAGGTGCGACCCTGCTAATTCAGAATACCTATGACGATGGCCAAACGGACTGCAACCGTCAAACCGTCCAGATCTATGGCGCCGGGGACTTCGAGGCGAACCTAACAGAGCTTCCGAAGGATATTATTCCTCTCGTGCTGGTGCGTGTATACGGCGTGGTGACCGATGAGCGCGAGAACCGACCCGTCATCAAGGCGGATTATATGCGCGTGTGGCACTGGCTTCAGTTCAATTTTATGGACTTCGGCGAGGACCACAGCAACCCGGAGTGGAAGAAGCGCCAAAACCTGCCCAAGGACGCACTCATCTACGATATAATTTCGCAGGCTTACTACTTAGAGCGACTCGGTCCGACGAAGGAAGAGTGGGAGCAGATCAAAGCGTACCACCGTCGGTTGGAAGGAGCCACAAGAGAAAAACCGACTCCGAGAAAATCCGCCAATGAAACAATAACGATTACGCCCAGTCCCTCCCCGTGATTTCGATCGCTAGTTCCATCGCCTGATGTCTTGATCTCGGCAACTGGAGCGGTTGCCCTACAATTTCTCTCGCACTGCGGACGACAGTGATTTCTCCCTTGATTGTGCACCGTCGGCCCCCTACGACCATCATCCGTCGGCACGGGTCGACGCTGACTTGATGTCGACCACCGGCGTGCCGTCGAATGCCTCGATTGGCCCGATCTTCACGCGGGTTCCGTCAATCTCACGCACCGTCACGGGATGCAGCCCGAGCGGGTTCGGTCGCGCAGGTGAGCGCGTGTAAAACACGCCGGTGAGCGGGCGGCTCTCATCGCTACGCGGATGCCCCTTTAGAACGTCGCGCCTGGCCTCGTGTAACCACGTGATGACGATCAGCTCGTGACCGACCTCCATTCCCAACAACGCCTCGGCAAATTGCGGCTCGATTTCGAGCCATGCGTCCGGCGCACCTTCCGGTCCCTGCCGCGGCGCTTCTTCCCTCCGCTTCACAGTCGAACGAATGAAGCCAATCGGCTCCAGTGTGTAAGAGCTCATCTTGTCCAACGTTGTTCACGTTTCCTGTGACGCAACTGCTCCATTCAGCTTATGCGAGCAGCTCTTCGAGTTCTTCGGTGGTGAGGCCGGTCATGAGCGGTTCCTCGCTGTCGATGGCGGCGTCGATCGCCGCGCGTTTTTTCTCCTGCAGTCGCAGGATTTTTTCTTCGACGGTGTCGCGGGTGATCAGCTTGTAGGCGGTCACGACACGGGTTTGCCCGATGCGATGGGCGCGGTCGGTGGCTTGCGCCTCGACCGCGGGATTCCACCACGGATCGAAATGAATGACGGTGTCGGCAGCGGAGAGATTCAGGCCGACGCCGCCGGCTTTCAGGCTGATCAGGAAGACTGGAATCGCGGCATCGCTCTGGAAGCGATCCACGATTTCCTGACGCTGTTTGGTTGAGCCGTCGAGATAGCAGAATGGAATCTCGAGCTTCTCCAGGCGTTCGCGAATGAGGTGCAGCATCGAGACGAACTGGCTGAAGACGAGGACGCGGTGTTCGCCGTCGATCGCTTCCTCGAGGAGCTCGTCGAGGAGGTCCAGCTTGGCGGAGGTCTCTTCCTTATCGATGCCGACGAGGCGCAGATCGCAGCAGACCTGGCGCAAACGGAGCAGACCAGTAAGCATCTTCATTCGTTGGGCACCGGCGTTCACATTCTTGCCGGGGCCGCCGAGACCTTGCTGGATCTCGCGCAGCAGCGCGTCGTAGGCGGCGCGTTGATGGCTCGTTAGGCTGCACGGCACCACCTGCTCGATTTTCTCGGGCAGATCTTTCGCGACGTCGCGTTTCCGCCGGCGGAGCAGGAACGGCTGGAGCCGGCGCGAGAGCCGGCGTTGCACCTCGGGCGCGGCGCCGCGCGCGATCGGTAGTTCGTAGCGCTCACGGAAGTCGTTGCGATTCCCGAGATAGCCGGGCAGCGCGAAGTTCATGATCGACCAGAGATCGCGCACCGAATTTTCCATCGGGGTGCCGGTCAGCACGAAGCGATGGGTCGCACGGAGGGCGTAGGCGGCCTGCGCGTTTTGCGTCTCCGGGTTTTTGATGTGCTGCGCTTCGTCGAGCACGGCGGTTGAGAAGTTGAAGTTGCGCAGTGTGTCGATGTCGCGTCGCAGCAGGGCGTAGCTTGTGATGACCATGTCGACGTCGGCGATCGACTCGAAACGAGCGGCGCGATCGGCGCCTTCGAGCACGAGCGTCTTGAGTTCGGGAGTAAACTTCCGCGCTTCATTCTCCCAGTTTGTCACCAGCGATGTCGGGCAGACGACGAGGGCAGGGCCATTGCCTTGGTGGGCGCGGAGAAACGCGAGCGTCTGCACCGTCTTACCAAGACCCATCTCGTCGGCCAGGATGCCGCCCAGATTGTTCGCCGCGAGGCGCGTGAGCCATGCAAAACCAGCGAGTTGATACTCTCGCAATATCTCCGCGAGCGTTCCGAGTTTCATCTTCGCATCCGGCGACGCGTCACGGCCAGTGATGAACTTCTTCAGTGCTTCGCGACGATCGGCGACGGCGGAGCCAAGCTCGCGCGCGGTCTCTTCGACATACGCGGCGTGGGCGCGGTTGATCCGGTAAAGCCCGGGTTGGGTCTGCGCCGGATCGCAGTCGCGGATGACCTGCTCGAAATCCTCCAGGCCCGCGGTGTCGATCACAGCGAGGTGGCCATTCTTTAATCGCGTCTGTGACTGGCCGGAGCGAAGCAGCCGCTGGATGTCGGCGTTCGAAAACACCTCCCCGCCGGGGGTGGTGAGCGAGTACCGCACCTCGAACCAATCCTGACCCGAGCCGACAATCTCGAGCTTCGGCGTGACCCGCTCGATCTCGCCGGTCCACTTCTCGACCTGCGCGGTGAGGATAACTTTCCAGTCGCGCTGCAGTCTCGGATAATCGCTCGCGAAGAACCGGACGACATTGAGCTGGCCGTGCAGCACGAAGCCGCCGGCGTCTGTTCGGGCGAAGCCCATCTGCTCGAGCCGCGCGACCGCCGCATTCTCTGCCTCGAGATTCCGCATCAGCACTCGATCAGCATTTCGTGGATCGCGGAAGACGAACTGATCCTGAGCGTTGGCCAGGGCTTTGATCGGCGCGCGATCGCCATAGGTGCACATCAGCTCACCGGTGACGCTGTTGAGCGTGCCCGCCAGCCGCAGCTCAAAGGCTGGCAGCGCAGTTGCGATTTCCGGCAGGCGAACGCCTTCGCCCGCACGCACGTCGAATGCATCGCGCAGCCGCGGCAGATCGAACGCGAGGAAGTGCAACGCGCGGTCGCCCTCGAGCAGCAAAGGCCGCTCAATCAAGTGCGTCGAGCCGGCCGGCAACGCCTGGCCGTAGCGGGCGAACTCGTTGTTCTGCAGCAGCCACGCGTCAGTCGCGTTCCAGAGGAACAGTGCGCTCTCCTCGTTCTCGTGCTCGTGCTCGTGATCGATCTTCCTGCTGCGGCTCGGCGGAAGGTTCGGTCTCACCGCGATTCCCCCGTCGCGGCGCGACTCGACCAGAAGCTCGGGACGCAGCGCGGTCGAAGAGATCGTCGCCCGAGTCGCCTTGCCGAATGTAACGCGTGGATGATCCTGCAACGCGGGAAGCAGCCGCAGGAATCCGTCGCGTGACAAGGTCGCCATGCCGCTCTCGAAGATCGCCGGGACCGCGCGCAAGCCTTCGATCAACATGAGATCGGCGTCGTCGGCTGCAAACGTGGTCTTCTTCGGGAGTGCGGAGACGAGCGTGCGGTTTCGAGAAACTTCGGCCTCGACGACGATCATGATCTGCCCTTTCTGCCAGGCACCGGCAAAGTTGGGCGGCATGATCACATGCAGTGTCGTGGGAGCTGCGTCAGCTGTCTCGATGGCGACGAACCGCGGACCTGCCGGAGCTTCGGGAACCGCCGGCTCGACTGGTGCCGCCGCCGCGGCCGCCGGCGGATTCAGATAGCCCAGGCCCACCGCAACCGAGTGCGCACAGATTTTCCCCGCCGAGCGAGACTCCCAGCAGCTGCACAGATTCTCCACGTCGAGCGCGCTTTTGATTCGCAGGCCGGAGCGGTAATTCTTAGCGCCTTCGCGCACGTAACCGCTCAGCAACGGCGGCTCGTATTTAGCCTCGGAGACGCGGCCGCCCTTGAGCAGCTCGCGCGCAGGCTTCATCGACTGCCATCCTCCTGCATTGAGGAGGAGCTTCTCGGTAATCGGGATAGCGCTCACGGGCGAGCAACGTCGCCCATTCGGTGCGTTTGCAAAATTGCGCGCGGGTGTCACGCGAGGAAGAAGCGACGATCAGCCGAAGGTTCGTCACTTGTCACTTCCGTTGCCCCTGGGAACAAATCTTCGACGGCCGCCGTTTTTCTTGTACTGTTCAACGTCATGAGTACGGTCCAGGAGATCCTCGGCGCGATGGACAAACTGACCCGTGAGGAATTGCGCATTCTGAAGCTCGGCGTCGATTTTCGACTCGCTGACGATGACAACGACCCAGCATTGCTGGCGTCTTTGAAGGAAGCCATCGCTTACGCGGACACTCACCCGGCAGAAGCCAAATCCATCGACGAAATTCGCGCGCTCATCCCCCAATGGATTTCCGAGTCCAAATCACAGGCCCGGCCATAGCGGACCTCGCCGAGATCGTTTCCTACGTCGCACAAGACAATCCCGCGGCGGCGAAGGCGCTTGGCGAAAATCTGCTTGATGCGGCCCTGAGTCTTGCAAAGACGCCGTTTAAAGGCAGCCGCTATCAAATGCTTGCCGATGTTCGCAAGCTGACGCTGCCACCATTCAAGATTTTCTATCGAGTAGACGACAGGACGAGGGCCGTCCAGATCCTTCGTTTCTGGCATTCGGCCCGGCGCGAGCCGAAACTCGGACCTGGCGTCTGACTTTTGGAGTCTCCTCACTCGTCAGTTCGCCATTCCTTCGCTCATTCCTTATCCGTCGGCACGCGTCGACGCTGACTTGATGTCGACCACGGGCGTTCCGTCGAATACCTCGCGATCATGACACCGGGCTTGAGCCTGACCGTCGAGCACGTATTCTAGCAAGCCATGCACCGCGATCATCACAGTTGGTATTCACACCGTCTCAGCCGCGACATGGGCGTCAACGTTTACGGGCATTACGGCATGCCGATTCTCGCCTTCCCCACCAGCATGGGCGACGAGCATGAGCAGGAAGGTCAGGGCATGGTCCGAACGCTCGGCCCCTACATCGAGCAAGGGCGCATCCGATTCTTTTCCATCAACGGCGTGCAGAGCGATTCGTTCTCCAACAAGGGAGCGCACCCCTTCCATCGCAGCTGGATGCAGGCGCAATACGACGCCTATGTGGCGAACGAAGTCTTCCCCTTCATCGACTCCGTGTGCCAAACGCCCGGCATCCCGATCGCCACGCTCGGCGCATCGCTCGGTGCTTACCACGCCGCCAACACCCTCTTCAAACATCCCGACCACGTGAAGCGCTGTTACGCGCTCTCAGGCATCTACGACATGCGCGACTCCATGGACGGGATGTACGACGACAACTTCTACTTCAATAATCCGGTCGATTATATGGCCAACCAGAACGACCCCTGGTTTCTCCACCAGTACGAGAGCTGCGACATCCACCTCGCGACCGGCTGTGGTCCGTGGGAAAACAGCGGACCGACCTACCGAATGTCTGAGGTGCTCAAGAGCCGAGGGATCGCCCATCATCTGGACGACTGGGGCCCAAAAGGCGGCCACGAATGGCCCTACTGGCATCACCAGATGTGGGAGTACGTGGGCGCGCATTTCTAGCGGAAAGGGTCGGGTTCAGCGCTGCCAAACGATCGCTCGAGACCCTTAAGACCCGAATTGAATTTAAGCACACTTTGCAAAGTATGGCCGTGATCTAGCGGCCTGCTAGACCCGCTAAGACACGAGCAAATGGATGCGATTGGGTCGTGGCCACGTATTGCGCCATCTCATTCTTCGCAAAGCCTCTTGCCCCCAGTTTCGCGAGATGCCGGGAGAGCGCTCGCGCTGGGATATGAGTTGCCGCTTGTAGTTTGGCAAACGAATCCGCGCCGTTTGTCAGGGCGCGAAACACCTCGATTCTTCGCGGATGCGTGAATCCCGTGGCCAATTTGAAGATCGCTTCGATCGGCTGCGCTCTCCGCCGGAAGACCAGGCGCAGTGCGTTGATAATTTCCCCGGCAGCACCTTCGCTTGTGTTCGCCGAGGCCCGGTATTCCACGCTGCGGCCAACGCGCCGGCAAGTGAGCAACCCGCGCGCTTCCAAAGCGCGCAAGTATTGACTGGCAGCCGGCATCGACAAGTTCATGCGCTCGGCGACAGCGGACACGGTCTGGTTCGGCTCCCGAATCAAAAGAGCGAGTGTTTGCAGGCGTTTGCGGTTGGCCACAACGCGGCAGGTGCGCCAAAGCGTCGGCTGAGTAGAAGGCGATCTGGCGGGAGTCATGTCCACACTTTGCAAAGTATGACCAACTGGTCAACGCTGCGGTTTGAGGGTTCAAGGCGCCGAGTGGACCCGTCCGATCCTGGCCGGCATGACGGACGCTACTTGCTCCGTGTTGCAGATGTTCGTCGCGCCGGGGCCTTCTTGGCGGGTGCGCCCGTCTTGGCGGCGGGTTTGGCTTTGCCTTTTCCCTTGCCCATGGCGTCACGCATGGCCTGATAGCCTGCGGTGTAGTCCTCGACCGGGAGCCGGGCCACGGTGCTCTCGACCACATCCAGCGCGAGCTCCGGCAACGTCTTGAAACGGAGACAGCCCTGGCCCATGTCCAGTTTCTTGCCGCTCTTTCCGTATTGGGCGGTGAACCGCTCCCGCAACGCTGGCTGCCCGTAGAAACATATCATGTGCAACGCCATGTACGATTTCTGTGACGCCACGGCGATGAGTGTCAGGGGTTCCTTTGGGTTGCCGCCATAGCCGGCGGGGTACGTGGATAGCGGAACGAACCAGCTGATCATGCCGAACTGGATGCCTTCCTTGTATCCCGGTGGCAGGGCCCGGTTGATTCCCCGGCGAACTTCGTTCAAAGCGTCACGGCGATCCGCGGGGAGCGCGGCAAGATACTCAGTCACGGTGGATGCTGGCATGGGGCAAGTCTACCATGACGGCTTTCGCCGGGGCAACGGCAACGTCCGGATACGCGGAAGCGCGCATATCAAAGACACGACGCGGCTATTCGCCGACCGAATGTCAAAATGCCCTAGATGCGACCTCCCGCTCAGCGCCCTGGAAGGCGACATAGCGGGAGTCATGTCCACACTTTGCAAAGTGTGACCAATTGGTCAATGCAGTGATTTGAGGGGTTTGAGGGGCTGAATCGTGGTTTCTCGATCGGTATCGGAGTTGGGACATCCATCACGCGACGGCGATCCGCGGGGAGCGCGGCAAGATACTCAGTCACGGTGGATGCTGGCATGGGGCAAGTCTACCATGAGGGCTTTTGCCGGGGCAACTGCAACGTCCGGATACACGCGGAAGCGCCAAAGCGCGCATATAAAGGACACGGCGCGGCTGTTCGCCAGCCAAATGTCAAAATGTTTAGACGCGACCCCCTAGGAAAACATTCGAACGGGAAATGACGAGAGGACTTCCAAAGCTAAGGAGATGCCGGTTTGTCGTTGTTAGAGCGACCTAAAATATACCCGGACAACCCTCCAAGCAATGCGGCCAATTCCTTCCCTTCGAGGATCCCGGTGATACCGAAAAGGATGATTGCGATAACAAGAGAGAACAAGGTAAGGAATTGGATTCCGGCCTGACCCGAAAATATCGCTGTCCTTACCTTATCATCGACATACGCAATGATGAAAAAACCGATGATGACCGCCCCGATTAATGCGGCGAAGATCATGCTTAACTGCGATTTAAATTCTTGGGCGGGGGTTCGCATTTCTAAGATCTTTCGCTCCAGCTCTTGTTGCTCAGTCAATTTTCGCTGCAGCGCGGCTTCACCGTCTTTTATGGCCGTTTTCAACGAAGCACTGTTTTCACCCTCCAAGTCGTTCTGCGCCACTTTTATATCTTGTTGCGCACGCGCTCTCCTCGCATTCAAATTCTCGAGCGCTTGCGTCGTAGCGGGGTCTTTCTGATCCAGTTTCGCGATTTCGTCGACGACCTTTTGTAATTCGTCCTTCCGTTGCCCCAACGTCTCTTCAGCTGATTCAATGTTCGGCAGCTTTTTCTTATTTTCGGCGATTCTCTGCCTTAGATCGGCTATTTCTCCGACAAGTTTGGCTTTTCGATCAGCCATCTCAAAAAACGTCATCGCTTTTTCGCCGTCGCTTGCGGGAACTGAAGAGTTCTCTGCCCAACAAACCGGTGCTGAAATAATTGCCACTGCGACCAGTGAAGTTAGTAACGGGAGGTGGCGGGATATAAACATAGTAGGCATCAAAAATCTCAAGTCCGTCACGTTATCTAGCGGCTATCTTCCGCCGCGGCGTGGCCCGGGCCGCTGCGCGAATCGGGGCGTGCCGAACCGACAGGGCCGCGGTCCGTCCCTGTTCCATTCTGCTATTCCAGTGCTCGATGTATGCGTTGGCTATTTTTCGATTGTTTCGAATAACGATCAAATTCCCTGCAACGCGGGTCGCTTGGACTGAAAATGGACCGCTTCCGGAAAGAACAACGTCGTTGTCGATAAGTACAACATTACTGTCTACTGGTCGTTGCTTATCAACGAGCACTCGAACATCGTTTTTTCTCAGGTAAGTCCTTGTAGCCGAGCTCCCCCCTTCCACTTGGGCTTGGTCGAGGAGAATTATCACATCTACATTTCTGCTTCGCGCGACTGCGAGTGCTCCAGCGACGCGCTCTAAATTCAGTTGTGCGCTCCAAACACAAATCGACGATTTGGCTTTGCTAATTTCGCGTACCATAACGTCTACACACGCATCACCCGGGGAGAAAAAGACCTCGATATTCGGTGAAGAAAAACTAAAGGGGGCCGACTCGACAATTCTGTCAGGAGGCGCGTCCGTCCCTGCGAACGCAGCTGTGGATGTTAAGGCTACTACGATTAATTCACTCAACAATGTTAGTTTTTTCATTCGTACACGGATCTCATGTGTTGGCTGATGGGCGGGGGTGCAAAGTAGAGCGCGAGACGCGGAGGCGAGGGGCTTCATCGGGGAGATGTATTGGGGTTGGGCGTTTTTAGCGATTCAGCAAGTCCTTGGCAATCTTTTTTTTGGCCATGGCCCAAGTCCCCGCCACCGATCTAAAGCCCGCGAACCTGGTCCTCGCCATGAAAGCCCTTGCCGATAAAAATGATGCGGTCGCTGCCGCCCTGATCGACGCCCAGGGCGAGATCGACGCGCGCGCCGATCCCGACGATCATCCTGAGACCGGATTGAAATCGCAGTTCCAACAAGCCAAAGCCGCCGTCGCCAGCCAATTCGGCCGCCGCAGCACCGAGTTCGCGACCGTGTCGGGCATTCGTTACTGACGAACGCAGTCTGGTAGGGAAAAGCGGGAAACCCATTTCTGCCCTTCTCGGCCCGCTGCGCCGCCCTTTCCGTTGGATCGATAATTAATGCCCGTCGGCAATAGTGATTTGACCGATTCCCTCAGCGTAGCTAAGTCGCCACCGCTCGATCTCCCAAGGATCCGCGGGGGAGTACAACCTCCACAATCGAACCGTCAGTGTTCTTTGCGGAAGAATTGTCCCGAGTGCGACTGTTCCGTTCAGTTTGATTGGGGCAGCCGTGACGCCTGCAGTCTCAACAGTAGCAATCCCTTTGTCGGGGATAATCAATTCAACGTTTGTAGCCTGTCTCTCGCCGGTGTTCGTTACTTCTATTCGATACAACCCTGCGTATGAAGGCATGGAAGTTTGGTGTTGGTCACCAAGCGCTGCTGGCGTACTCAGTTAGTATCGACGCAACGCCCGCCTCCAAGGTTTTCTTAAACTCGGCCAACGCTTGCGGAGTCTTGTTGAGATACTTGCTGAAGGCGTTGAACTCCCGTATGTCACCGGCTCGGTTAGTAGAAAGCAAATATTTGTCGATAACTGTCGACACTTCCGACTGCAAAGATACGTATTCATTAGGCTTATAAGTAGCCCAAAATTCCTTCGCAGCGGTAGAATCCGTAAGCTTACTGAAACGTTCAAACTGTTCCACGAGATCGGGCGAAGGGCTGTATTCTGAGCATCTTACTGTCGCAACGACTCGAGCAGCGGGTTCGTTGCGAATAAGCTTTAAACCCTGCAAGACGCCTACGGCGATCGTGACGACAACGGCCAGTTTGCCAACAAGGCTCCATGCTTTGCTCGGGCGATCAATCTCCATTAGGCGCTATGAAACACTGACTGCGACTGTTACGCCAAGCATAACAAAAGACAAGGGGGCAGTCTGCGAATCTCGGCAGTTGGTTTCCATCATAAGGCCGGACAGCCCGGCAGGTCCGCGACTTTGCGCGCGCCAAAAACCGTCTGGCCAAGACCGACCGGATCATGCCGACTTAATCGCTGACTTTGCTCAGACCTTCCAACCCAAGCCTCTCCCGCTGCCGGATCCCCTTCAGGAGCAGTTGTTGGCCTTGGTCAAACACCGCTCCCATCTCCTCACCCAGATCACTCAAAACAACAATCTCACCCAAACCCTTACGGACAAAAATCTCCTCCGCCTCATCGCTAAAACTGTGGCCTTCCTCCAGAAACAAGTCGCGCAGCTCGAAGCGCTCATGCAAACAAAGGTCGCTGCTTCTCCCGATCTGCTCGCCAAGGTCAATCGCCTCCGCCAAGTCCAAGGCATCGGCGTGCTCACCGCCACGTCCCTCGTCGCGCTGATGCCAGAACTTGGTTCCCTCTCCGATACCCAGGCCGCCGCCCTGGCGGGCGTCGCTCCCTTTAACCGCGACAGCGGTCAGTTCCGCGGTCAGCGCCACATCTTCGGCGGCCGCTCTCAGGTCCGCTCTGTCCTTTATATGGCCGCGCTCGTCGCCTCCCGCCACAACCCTGTCCTCAGACCGCTCTACCTCCGTCTCCTCACTCGTGGCAAAGCTAAAAAACTCGCTCTCACCGCCCTCATGCGAAAGCTCATCGTTCTCGCCAACCAGCTCCTGAAATACCCTGACTTTATCCTTGCGACCTAAGACAGTTGCTGACCCCTTCCGATCCGACATGGCCTCCGTAACGCTTCACGTTTCGAAATCTCCTCGTGCCGGCAAATAGGCGTCGACAAAGAGCACCACATCATCGTCGGGTTCCACTATTCGGCAACAAAAGCCATGACTGGGTCTGGGCTTCCGTACACCATTCTTTGATCTGTTCATAATCTTTCAGGTGCAACAGTTGTGATGCATAATTGTCGGCAAATGACATCGCGGGCGCCGTGTAGGACGAAGTTGTCACGTATACGAGCTTGTCGGCTTCGAATTGCTTGTTCGCTCCTACGAAGGAACGAACCATCTCCACAGTAATCGGCCGGTCCTCTTTATAACGTTTGACTTCGACCGCCAGACGAAAGGGGATACCGTGCACGGAATGCAAACAGATCAGATCGACGCCGCCGTCACGCGTACTTTTCGTCAGTTCGACATCATATCCCAAGCGCTGGAACAGACTAGCCATGAATTCTTCAAACCCTCGCGGGGAGAGCGTCAATAGGTGAGCCTTGTCTTCCGACGCGCGATTGATTAGGTCGGCAAATTGTGTCGAGATCATTTTGCGGGCGTGGCTAGGCACAAAAAGGCCTGATGGCGATTCGACGAATCCAAACTTATCACCGAGTGCGAGATCATCTGAAAGTTCCCGGTTGAATTCTCCGGCGAACAGGAGGGACTCCGCTTCAACCAAGCTTGATACGTCACGAGTCAAGCTTTCGAACTCGGCCCGATCGAATTCTATATCGGACAGGTCAGGCAATTCGTCGTGAAACAGGCTATCGAGCGGGGCCCGTTTGTAGGTGCCGTGCGTGTCGAACTCATCCTCCGGTATGGACGCTGCAAATCCGACTAGTTCCGCCGTTTCATCCTGGTAGCTTCGAATCAATCTGCGGTTAAAAAGTAGGCATTGAGCGACCGCGGCAGCGAGAGCCGCATCCTCAATCCGCCCGCCGAGCGATTCGGCAATGACTCGAAGTACCTCGGATTCTGTTGATCTGGCGTCATTAGCCGACGTCCGTGTTAAGACTTCCGCGACAAGACCTTCGCTTTGTGCTGACGCTGCGATGCGAACCAGGTACTTTTGTTCTCGGGTAAGCCTGTCTAATTGTACCTCACTTGGCGTTTCTGCGCTGATCGCATTTTCGACCGGCCAATGTGGATCCCAGGCAAATAATGCGAATGCAACAAACTGCTCTAAAGAAAAATCTGTTTGATAGAATTGCTTAGAGAATGCGTAGGCGTCTTTCAACAATGCAAGTCTGCCTTCGGGGGGAAAAAGGCGCATTACACGAACAAAATGAACTGTCGGCTCGACAAGCAAGCGGCCGATAGAGCGCGCTGCATACAAATCGTTGTACGTACTGAAGACTAGGTCAGACATTACGGTAAGACGCCGGAGATCAATCGGAGAATCTCAGCAAGGTAGAGGGTTTCATCTGGGAGACGTGAATCCTTAACGGGAGCGGACGAACGTTGGCAAGAGAAAGTGAAGAAAGAGTCGCGAATGTCGAAGACCGGATTGCAGAAACGTCGAGGAAAGACTGCAGCCGTTATGGCTGCCGGTGCTTGATCAAATCGACCTCGACTGAGCGCGGTGGATACAGTGATCTGGGCTTTCCTGGTCCCCGCGCTTCATGACAATGGGTTGCGCTCGGGTCGCGCCCGCAGTCTCTTGGCGAAGATGCCCAGGCTGAATCCCAAGAAACGCCGCGTAAAAGGCTTCGCCTCACGCGGTCGCGGGAACCGCGTAAAAGGTGCGGCCTCACGCGGTCGTCGGAGGCGGTGGAAATGGATACTGGTCGCGCTGGTGGTTTTGCTCCTGATCCCGGCGATGCAGGTGGCGGTGGTGCGATTCCGCGTAAAAAGCTTCGCTTCACGCGGTCTGATCACTCTACCCTCAGAGCGTGTTCTATGTGTACGTGTTGCGGTCGGAGAGCGACTCCGGTTTCTACATTGGCTTCTCAACCAACCTGCGCGCGCGGTTGAGGCAGCATCAAAACGGCGAGAGCTTTGCTACGTCTCACCGCGGCCCATGGAAGCTTGTCTATTACGAGGCTTACTTGAACCAGGAAGACGCTTTAGGGCGCGAAAGGTATCTTAAGAGTGGATCAGGCAGACGATTTCTCAGAGCACAACTCAGACACTATCTCTTGCGAGAACCGCTTGCTCGACCGCGTCGCACAGCGGCGTAGACGCCGTGGGCGTTTTTACGCGGCCGAAGCGGCGCATCCTCGAGCTCTACGCAAACGTGATCGAGATGGGGCGCGGGATCTACGGGGTCGAAGCAGCGTCGCAGCATTATTTCGGCGTCAGCGCGCGCGGTCTTACACGGGAGCAGTCGGCCATGCTGGCAGCGGTCCTGCCGAATCCGAAAGGCTGGGATCCGACGAATCCGGGCCCGATGTTGCGCTGGCGTCAGCGTCGTATTCTGCAACGTGAACAGAACGCGCACTTCCCCGAGAAATTGTTGCGCTGACCGCGTCGAAGCCGTGTTCAGCGGGTGACCTTACTTGAAAAGCGCACGCGCTTTGGTCAAGACCTCAGTCAGTTTCGTCGCTCGTATTTTCCCAGCCGTATAAAGAATGACGTGTTGCTCGACGGTAAAGAGCCGCTGCGGACGAGTAAAACTTGGCTGATTGAGCTTTCCACGCTCGAAATCGGCAGCGTCCAATGCGACTGATGATTCATCCGATCTCGCGCGGCTCGTGATCTGGCAAAGAATCACATCGTCGCCCGGAAGATCGACAAGCACTAAAGCGGGCCTGCGTTTTCCCGCCTTCAAGTCCGTTTGTGGGAACGGAATGACGACGACTTCGCCAACTACAGGTTTGCCCACGCGGCATCCTCTTCTGGGGAGTTCCAATCACGGGCAAGGACAGATTCGCTCAATCCTGCACCGTTGAACGATTCATCGCCTCGGCTCTTCTTTAGACGCAGCGCGAAATCATAAACCTTGCGCTGCAAACTTTCAGGCAAGGTGGCGATCTCTTTCTCGATTAACTCGCGGGTGCTCACAGAGGAGATTATCTCACAATCAGGTCTTGGCGTAAACTTCCGAACCTCGCGCGACGAATCATGATGTTCCAACGGCCCACCAATCAGCCACGTCAGGCGAAGCCTTTTACGCGGATCGTTCACCTCGTCGACGGCACTTACGAGCTCTTCCGTCATTTCTACGGCCTGCGCCGGTTTAACAAAGGCGTAGACCGTCCTTACGGCGCCGTTGTCGGCGTGCTCCAAACGGTGCTCCAGATGATCGAGAACCGCGACACGTACCTCGGCGTCGCCACCGACCACGTGATCGAGTCGTTTCGCAATCGGCTTTGGGCAGGCTACAAGACCGGGGCCGGCATCGAGCGCGCGCTGCTCGCGCAGTTCCGTCCGCTCGAGGAGGCGCTCGCGGCGATGGGCGTTGTCGTGTGGCCGATGATCGAGCTCGAAGCCGATGATGCGCTCGCTTCGGCCGCGCATATCGCGTCGAAGGACAAGAAGGTGGAGAAAGTCGCCATCTGGACGCCCGACAAGGATCTGGCGCAATGCGTGCGGGATACGCGCGTGGTGCAGATCGACGGCCGGCGCAAAATCATTCGCGATGCCGCCGCGATCCGCGAAAAATTCGGCGTCGATCCGCCGCTCATCCCGGACGTGCTCGCGCTCGTGGGCGATGCGGCCGACGGCTACCCCGGCATCCCGGGAATCGGGGCCAAGACCGCCGCCCACCTTTTGAACCGCCACGGTCCGATCGAAAACTTCCCGCCGGACGTTCTCGGCAAACAGTGCGATCTCGCGCTGCTCTTCAAGAAGCTCGCGACGCTGCGCACCGACGCGCCGCTCTTTAAGAAAGTCGAGACGCTGCGCTGGCGCGGTGCGACGCCGGCGTTCGCCGCGTGGGCGAAGCGGATGGAAGCGCCCCGGCTGGTCGAGCGATGCGAAAAGGCTGCGGGCCGATGACCTCGCGCTACGAGCATTCCGCTGAACAAAATCAGCGACCAAACGCTTTGTGAACGGCGCCGGCTTCGCTCTTGTTGCTAGGTTTGGAGGTGTCGACTCTCATCCGGCCGTTCTTAATCACCCACACCTTTCCATCGGGTGTGCCGACATAAATGCTCTTTTTCGCGAGATGCGCGGTGTAGATGAATGTCTCGACCGGTTTGTTGCTCACGATCTGATTGAAGTACAACGCGACCCCGCGATACCCAGCGGGCAACCCGGATTCGCGATCGCTGCTAACGAGCACGCTTTTCGAGAGAGGATCAACTCGCTCCACCTTCGTTCCGTCAGGAGAAACGGTGACGCGGAAATGGCCGGCAAGAACGACTTCATAAGACTTCTTCGTGGAGCCGAGTGCGTAAACCAGCAGGCGTTTGCCATCGGGGTCGTTCAGCACAACGTAATCGTAGCGAAGGTTGAACAACTTGCCTTGCAAGGCGCTGATCGCGGTTTCCTTGGCACGCTTCCGGACTGGATCGGTCGCTCCTCGGTCGGGACGTTGGCTCTCGCGGATCAATTCGTTCCCGAGACGCTCCAAGGTCGGAACGCTAAACTCACGGATTTCGCCGGCCGCCAGTGTCGAGCTGATCAACAACAGAAAAAGAAGGCTTGCTATCCGGGAGATCATCTCTTCGTCTCTTTCTTCGAGTCTTCTTCCATTTGCCTCATCATTTGCGGCGTCATCTCGAAGATTTTGTCGCCCACAAACGCCCAGACCTTCGCGTTATCATTTACCATTCCGACCGACACAATAACTTTGTCGTGCAAGCTGGTGTAGACACAGGTTTCCAACGGTTTGTTGCTGACGATTTGAGACATCGAAACCGTCAGAGGCTTTTGCCCTTCCATTCCCTTCGGCGGTCTTGGAGAAAACAAAAGAGAACGCGACAATGCGTCGACTCGTTCGGCTTTGCCGCCATCGGCTGAAACCGTGACGCGAAACTGGCCGCCCATCACGATCTCGCCCGGTTTTGTGGGCAATGCGTAAACGAGGAAGCCGCTGCCGTCCGGATCGTCCAGCACGAGATAGTCATAGTGGATTTTGAAGAGCCGGTTTTTTAGCGCGTCAATCGCCGTCTGTTTCGCGCGCTTCCGCACAGCATTCGTCGCTCCTCGGTCCTGTAGCTGACTTACGCGGTTCAACTCTCGGCCAAGCTGCGCGGTCGTTTTCAGGTCGAACTCGCGGATCTCGGTGGCGAATGCCGCGATGGGCGGGATCAGGATGGCTATGACAAGGGGAACCAAACGCATCAATCGAGTCTTAGCAGACGCATACGCGAATCTGCCAGACTTTTCCTAGGGATGAATTGGATGGAGCGACTGAATGATCTTCTCGAATTCGGCGACGGTAATGCCGGAGGCGGAGAAGCCGTGGTATCGGCCAAGGATCGGATGGCCTTTCGGGTCCTTCGCATTTTCGGCGTCTTGCTTCAGTTTACGGCGTCACGCGCAGCTGGCCGGTAGCTCCGATCTCCATATTGCGCATGCTGTGATCGACGATCGGATACTTTCCTGGTTGAGATATGATCGCGTCGAAAATGACGCCCTGGCCCGGCGCTATTGGATAAGTGGACACTCCGCTGAGCGCATGCTTCGGATCGGCGTCGGGGTAAACGGCTGCAAACATTCCGCCGATGATGTGGAAAGCGCTGCCGAGATTCGGACCCGCGTCGATGACGTAGAGCCGAACGCGTTGTCCCACCTTCGCAGTGAGCGGGTGATCGGTGTACTGAAAGGCGATGCCGTTAAAGACAACCTCGTCGGGGGTCACACTGAGCATTTTGTTGTAATCCCCGGTCATGAGCGTGCCTTCCGCTTGTGCGGTGTACCACTCGCTTTCGACAAGGACGTAACTGACGTCGGCCGGCGGCAGTGGCTCGGCCGGATCGACAATGATGGCGCCATACATTCCATTTGCCATGTGTTGCAGGACCGGCGGCGTCCCACAGTGATAGATGAATGCTCCCGGAGTGGCAGCGACAAACGAAAATTCGAGTTTTTCGCCTGGATTGATCGAACGGTAAGCGACATCGGGCGCGACCTGGGCGGCGTGGAAATCGATCGAGTGTTGCATCGTGCCGTTATTAACGAGCGTCACGTTGAGGGTTTGTCCCTGTCGAACGTGAAGAATCGGGCCGGGCACGGTGCCATTAAACGTCCATGCCTGATATTGCACGCCGCTCGCGATCTGGATGGTCGCATCACTCGCGGTCATAGTGACTGCGGCGGTGTTGCCGTTGTTGATGAGCGGTGGCAACACCGGCGGCGATACGTTCGCTAGCGGCGCACGCGACGCGATGCTCAACGGTGCGACGGCGGCGGCGGCATTCTGCGGAGTTGGGGGCGAGCCCATCATGGCGCTGCCGAGCGTGCAGAGCGCAAAGACGAGAACAACAAAGATCGCGCCGATGGCGCCGAGCTGATAATCCCAATCCAGCGCTGGGCGCGGCTGGGGAGTGCGTGTGGGCGCCCATTCCACCAGAGACGCCCACTTGGGATAACAACGCTCGATGTAGTAATCGAGGCTGTAAGGGTTACTGCCGAGAAGATGCTCGAACAACGCCGCGGCGATGAAGATAAGCGCATAGACCAGCGCGGGGCCGACGTTCGTTGCGCCGGATGTATAAGGCCCGCCGAACCCTCCCGCAGTGGACCAAATCAGGAGGCTAAAGAGCGCGCCGGCCATGTAGGTGATGCGGCGCCCCAACCCAAGCAGCAGTCCGGTCGCGACCGCCGTTTCGATGAGGCGTGTGGCGGTGACAAGAAATCCGGTGTGCGCTACAACCAATCGCAGCCACAAGTGAAACCAAGGTTGCAGGTAATGCGGTTGCGCGTTGCTCGCATTCTGGAGATAGCCCACGTAATGCGCCGCGAACGCCGGCTGCCATTTGAGCCAGGCGTCGATCGCCATGAGAATGCCGAAAGCGGCGCGGACTGCAGCCGCTGCGACGATCAACCGCGCTGCTGCGCTTTCGCTTGATCTTGCGTTGATCTGATTCGCCGTGGCTTGCATGGTTAGCTCCTTTAAAGCAGTTCCTTCAGCACAACTGCCTCGTTGTGTTCCTGGTCACGCGCGGCGTAGAGAAGGGTTACTATGCCCGAGCGAGCTTTGCTCTTGATGAGCGCGATCTGTTCGCCGTGACGCTTCAGCTCGCTCTCGTAGCGTTGGCGGAAACCGCGCCACTTATTTGGGTCATGCCCGAACCATTTTCGAAGCTCGGTACTGGGCGCGATTTCTTTCAGCCAAAGATCCAGCTTCGCCTTGGCCTTGCTCAAACCGCGAGGCCACAGCCTATCCACAAGGATGCGCGTGCCATCAGCCGGTTCCGGTCTTTCATACACGCGCTTGAGTTTGATGCTCATTCCCTTGCTGAATACTCTAAAGGGGTTAGACCGAAGTATTGACACAACTCGGTTGGTTCCGCGAGTCCAGTTAATTTTGGAAGTGGATGCTCGCCTTTTGTTTTTCGGCGTTTTGGCGGCAGCTCAACCGATTGCGGATTTCGGGAACCGGAGCAGCGACCGACAGCGGCGTCGCCGCGATAGGAAGCCGCCCTTAACGCCGAATCGCGCGCAGCGATTGAACGATCTTTTCGAATTCGGCGACGGTAATGCCGGAGGCGGAGAAGCCGTGGTATCGGCCAAGCACCGGATGCGCAAGCTGGTCTTTCGCTTTCTCGGCGAGCATGTTCACGTCGCTTTGCCAGTTCGAATCGATCTCGATCTTGCGGCCGGTTTTTCCCTGCGGCCGGTAGATCAGATACATCCGGCCGAGCGGTGATTGGATTTCCGTCTCCTCGGTGTCCTCTTCCACCATGATGTTGCGGTCGCCGATGCCTTCGCGCGCCGAAGCGATCCAAAATTTTCCCTCGCGCTCGTTCCCGTATTGCATGGAGTAAAGCGGCAATGGATGATTCTTATCTTCGTACTCCTGAATCTCGTCGTAGGTGATCTCGACTTTCTTTAAGCGGAAACCTTTCGGCAGCCAGGAGGGAACGAAGCAGATGATGTCCAGCTTTTTCAGATCATCCAGGGTCGCGTGCGGCTTGGATGATGACGCCGGCTGCGGGAATAGGAAGAGGATGGCGCAGGCGAGGATCGGAAGCAGGAAGCGTGTCATTTGTTTTTGGGACGCGACAGAGCGCATCCCTCCAGGAAGGGACGCTTCGCATAGCGAAGCGGCTACAGCGATGTCTTTACGCAGGGACTTCCTGAACTTTGCCGAAGCGCGTGTGTAGATCGACCCCAAGTCGAGCGTGACAAGGCAGCGCGCTTCCGTTCGACAACGTTCGATCAGCTCCGCATCGACGATGCCTTGAAGGTGCTGTTGCGCTACGGTCGAAACATCATGCCCGGCAAGAGCGAGAATCTCCTGGCCACGCCGACCGAGGTTCTCGTCGAGCTTCAGCTTCAAACCGCGGGCTCCAGCGGCACGTCAACGTAACGCTCCCGCGCCATTTCCGCGCCGTAAGCGATGCAAGCTTGGATATCAGCTTCAGTCAAATCTGGATAGCTCTCCAGAATTTCAGATGTAGTCGAGCCAGAGGCGAGCAAATCAAGGATCAGCGAAACCCAGATGCGATGACCACGGATGCACGGTTTGCCAAAGCAGCGCTTCGGGTCGATCCAGATCCGTTCCAGTAGTTCCTCGCGCGTCATGTTGATAGTTTAGCTCCGTTACGCCTTCGCGTAAACCTCAGCGCCTTTCTCCGCGAACTCTTTCGATTTCTCCTGCATGCCAGATACCAAGGCCTGATCTTCGGCAAGGCCCTGCTCTGCAGCGTACTTCCTCACGTCTTCGGTTATCTTCATCGAGCAAAAGTGCGGGCCGCACATGCTGCATCCTCCTTCGCCGAGGCTACGGCGGGACGGGAAAATGCGCGGGGGAATCGGCTCATTAGGGTTTCGAATAGATTTCTGCTCCGCTGTGCTGGAACTCTACAGCTTTTTCTCGCAGCCCGTGGTCGATTGCTGAGTTCACATCAACTGCGTGTTCGGCAGCATATTTTCTAACGTCCTCAGTTATTTTCATGCTGCAGAAATGAGGGCCGCACATCGAGCAGAAATGAGCTGATTTCGCTCCTTCCTGCGGAAGGGTCTCGTCGTGGAATTCGCGGGCGGTCTCGGGATCGAGGGAGAGATTGAATTGATCTTCCCAGCGAAATTCGAAGCGGGCTTTGCTAATGGCATTGTCGCGGAATTGCGCGCCGGGGTGGCCTTTCGCTAGATCGGCGGCGTGCGCGGCGATCTTGTAGGCGATGACGCCGTCCTTGACGTCTTTCTTGTTCGGCAAACCGAGATGTTCTTTCGGCGTGACGTAGCAAAGCATGGCGCAGCCATACCAGCCGATCATGGCGGCGCCGATCGCGCTGGTGATGTGATCGTAGCCGGGCGCTATGTCGGTGGTGAGTGGGCCGAGGGTGTAGAACGGCGCTTCGCCGCACCACTCGAGCTGTTTCTCCATGTTCTCTTTGATCATGTGCATGGGGACGTGGCCCGGGCCTTCGTTCATCACTTGCACGTGCTGTTTCCAGGCGCGCTGGGTCAGCTCGCCTTGTGTGAACAGCTCGGCGAACTGCGCTTCGTCGTTCGCGTCGGCGATTGAGCCGGGCCGCAAACCGTCACCGATGGAGAAGCTCACGTCGTAGGCGGCCATGATCTCGCAGATCTCGTCCCACTTTGTGTAGAGAAAACTTTCCTGATGATGCGCGAGGCACCACTTCGCCATGATCGAGCCGCCGCGCGAAACGATGCCGGTGGCGCGCCGCGCGGTCATCGGGATGTAGCGCAGGAGCACACCGGCGTGGACCGTAAAATAATCGACACCCTGCTCCGCCTGTTCGATTAACGTGTCGCGATAGATTTCCCAGGTCAGTTCTTCGGCGCGTCCGCCGACTTTTTCGAGCGCTTGATAAATCGGGACGGTGCCGATCGGCACCGGCGAGTTGCGAATGATCCATTCGCGGGTGGCGTGAATGTTTTTGCCGGTGGAAAGATCCATAACCGTGTCGGCGCCCCATTTCGTGGCCCAACGCATCTTCTCGACTTCTTCCTCGATCGACGACGCGACGGCGCTGTTGCCGATGTTGGCGTTGATCTTCACCAGGAAATTGCGGCCGATGATCATCGGCTCGGCTTCGGGGTGATTGATGTTCGCCGGGATGATGGCGCGGCCACGGGCGACTTCTGCCCGCACGAACTCGGGAGTGATCTCTTTGGGTATTGCGGCGCCGAAGGAGTTGCCGGCATGCTGGTGAGCAAGGTCGTTGCGGGCAATTGCAGATTTCAGATTGCCGATTTCAGATTGAAGAGCAGCGCGGCCAGACTCGCGAATAGCGATGAACTCCATTTCAGGCGTGATGATCCCCTGACGTGCGTAGTATAGCTGCGTGACGGCGCGACCGGCGGAAGCGCGCAATGGACGCCGCGATTTCAGATTGAAGATTTCAGATTTCAGATTGCCGTTAGTCCCGTTTGAATTCGAGATTGGGCGTTCGGCGCTCGCCACGGCGGAGCCCGTCCCAGGCGGAGGCGGGTTGGGCGTTCGGCGTTTTCTTCCTGCATCAGTGGCGTGCTTCTCGGACAAATAGCCGTCGTCCTGCGGACGAACGGTACGTCCATCGATTTCTTCCACATCGCCGCGATCGCGAATCCATTGGGCGCGCAATGACGGCAGGCCTTCGGTGACATCGACGTGCTGATCGGCGTCGCCCCACGGACCGCTGGTATCATAAACGCGGACCGGTTCGTTCACTTCCATCTCGCCGCTCATCGTTTTTGTCGGCGCGAGACTGATTTCGCGGAAGGGCACGCGGAGGTCGGGATGCAGCTGGCCGGCGAGGTAGACCTTGCGAGAGTTGGGGAGAGGCATTGAGACAGGATTAACTGGATTTTCAGGATTGGTTAAGGCAGCGCCGTTGGATGTTTCTGTGTTCATGTTGCTAGCTGGTGCGGCGTCGCTCGCGAGACACGGGGTCCCTCGACTTCGCTCGGGATGACTGTCCATTCATCTCGTTAATCCTGTAAATGCTGTCTCAAAACAAAAAAGCCATGCGCGGGAAAAACGCATGGCTGAAAAATCCCTCCTCGCTCCCTTCGTCGGCATTACCCGCATCAGGTTCAAGGGGTTCGTCTCACTGACGTCTCAGCCATTCGGCTCCCCCGCACTACAATTTCGAAATTACGACCCGCGCGATCTAAGTCAATGCAATGGTAGGGACATCGCGCTGCGATGTCCGGGGACGCCGCAGCGCGGCGTGCCTACCACGATGTCGATCTTGCGAACTTGCTAAGGCGAAATTACTTGGCGGCTGCCTCTTGTTTTACGTTGGTATGGAAAATGGCCATCCAGGCACCGTTTTTTCCTTTCCAGACCGAGCCCGCGTTATAGGTGCCGGAAGCGTCCTTGCCATCATACGTGCCCTCAATCTTCACAGTGTAAGTGGTCACCATCGTGTCCGCTCCACCCGACACGACGTTGAAATCGCTGATGGTAAACGATTTCATGTCCCACTTTTTCATGTCATCCAATTCCGTCTGCATCGTGGAGATGCCTTCGGCATAAGCGCCGCGGAAGTCCGCCGCCACGACCTTTTTGAAATCGTCTGCCTTCTTGTCTTTGAAGGCCTGCCAGGCCGCTTTCTCGTTTGCCATCATCGCGTCCTTGTCCGGCGCGGCGATCGAAACAGCGATCGTGGCAAACAAGATGGTCATTGCATAGGTGATGTATTTCTTCATTTGGATTCCTTTCGGTTGATGGGTTTTTCGGTCGTTTGGGATTTTGGACCGGCTCCGCAAAGTGCGAGCGAGCGCAGGATGACCCCAAGAGGTGCGGGAAGTCAATAATTGCAGGGCGTCCGCCGCGGCGGACGCCGATTTCGTACGTTCGGCGTTTCACAGAAACGCCCTACAATCGACGGAGTCTCGCCCTACCAGCTATCCTCTATTCTCAATCCTCGATCCTCGATCCTCGCCCGAAAATTACGGTTCGCGGTTGGGATTCGAGACAGGGGCGAGCGCTGCTGAAGGAGTGGGCTCGAGACGGCTCGGGGGTTGCGCGAGATCAAGGACGGTGATTTCGCCGGCGGACTGGGCGCGATATTCGGCGACGAGCAACGGGCGCTGTTTCTTCTCCGCGAGGTTCCGGTAATTCTCGATTCCCGCGCAGATCGATTCGGCGAGTTTCTTGCGCCAGGCGGGATCGGCGATCCGTTTGCTGTCGCCAGTTTCGGTGAGGAACCCGCCCTCGACCAGGATGGCGGGAATTTGCGTGTGACGTAGGACGGCGAAACGCGCGCGCTTTATCCCGCGATCGAATTCCGGGATGTGGCCGAGCATGGAATGATAGACGGCGGTGGAAAGCTCGAAGCTTTGCGCGTCGACCGGGCTGCCGGCCTGCATGTTGACAAAGCTAAGCGCGAGCGCGTCGTCGGCGGTGGAAGGAGCGCCGCGTGGCGTGAGCGAAAAAATTTCGAAGCCGGTCGCCTCACGGTTCGTGTCGGTGGCGTTAAAATGAATGCTGACGAAGATGGAATCGCGCGTCGCGTTCGCGATGCGGGCGCGGATTTCGAGCGGAATGAAGACATCGTTCTCGCGCGTCATGATCACACGAAAACCTTTCGCTTGCAGGAGCGGGCGCAACTGGCGCGCGACATCGAGCGCGTATTCGTTTTCGCTGCCGAAGCTGCTCCGTGCGCCTTTGTCGAAACCGCCATGGCCGGGATCGAGCACGATGGTTTGCACCGCGCCTTTGTGCTGGATCATCTGCGGACGGAGCTGCGGCTCGATCGTCTTCGCGAGATCGATCCGCGAAACCAAAAGCTTTCCGTCCTTTTCGATGACGGGGAAGCAAAGCCAGTTGCGGACGCCATTCACGATGGCTTCGCGGCTGTCGAGCGTGAGCTGAAGCTGGTTGCGACCGTTATTGAGAACGATGGTCTTGCCGGTGGAATCGAGGTTGCCGAGCAGGCCGTAGAATTTTCCGATGTCATCGGCGCTCAAGTAATCGCGTTGGCCGATTTTGACGACCTGCCAATCCGCGCTCGGAGTCGGGGCAGGCTTGACGGCGGGCGCCGCGGCGGATTTGGGAGCGGTCGGCTTGGGGACCCTGGATTTCGCGAGGGCAGTGCAAGCGAGTGCAAGCAACAAAGCGCCGGCGATGCCAAGGGGGCGAAATCGCAGGGCGATCATACGCTAGAACATGCAGGAAAAATGCCAGAAGGCTACTTCGTTCGTGCAGGCAGGGACGCCGCGCTGCGGCGTCCGCAGAATGTGGTTGAGCGTTCGGACGGCGCAGCGCGCCGTCCCTACCTGGGTTTCCCTATTGGACAAGGGCAACGTTTCACCGTTCCTTCTCCGATGCTTAAGCCTATCTGTCTTCTCTTTACCGGCTTGATGGCGGCCGGAAGTGTGTTTGCGCAAACCGACCCGAACAAATCACCCGCGGCTACCGACGCCGCTAGGCCACCGACGGTGCGCGATCCGGCGAAGCCGCCGACCGAGCAGAGTCCCCCACCCGCCGTGGCCCAGAGTCCGGCCGCCGCAAACACCTCGGCGGACGCGGCCGCGAAACCGCAGGTCGATAAGAACCCGCCGCCGCTCGATCTCAAGAACATGGATACGTCGATCAAACCGGCAGACGATTTTTACCTTTACGCGAACGGGACCTGGATCAAGGACAACCCAGTGCCTCCGGAGTTTTCGCGTTGGGCTTCTTTCACCCAGCTGGCCGAGCGGAATAACGACGCGTTGCACGAGATCGCGGACAAGGCGGCCGTAGTTGCGCCAGCGACGGCCAAGAAATCGCCAATAGAAAAGGCGGCCGCGGCGGACGTGCAGAAGGTCGGAGATTTCTATGCGAGCGGGATGAATGAAAAAGCGGTGGACGAAGCCAAGGCCAAGCCGCTTCAGGATGAGTTCAAGCGGATCGACGCGATGAAAAACAGCAAGGATGTGCTGAAGGAAATCGCCCATTTGCATACGATGGGCGTGTACGCGTTTTTCATTTTCCTCTCCGGCCAGGACGACAAGAACAGCGCGATGGTGATCGCCCAGGCCTATCAGGGCGGCCTGGGAATGCCGGACCGCGATTACTACACGAAGGACGACGACGCTTCGAAGAAACTTCGGGACCAGTACGTCGAGCATGTGACGACGATGTTGACGCTCGCGGGCGAGCCGGCGGCGCAAGCATCCGAGCACGCGAAGAAAATCATGGCGCTCGAGACTTCACTGGCGAAGCCGGCGCGGACGCGGGTCGAGCTGCGCGATCCGCAGAAGAATTACAACAAGATGAAGCCGGCCGAGCTGCAAACGCTCATGCCGGACTTCAACTGGGCGGATTACCTTAAAGAGATCAAACTCGCGGCGCCGGGCGACATCAACGTCGGGCAGCCGGATTTCTTCAAAGCGGCCAACGCCCTCTTCAAGACGGTTTCGATCGACGATTGGAAGACTTACCTCCGCTGGCATCTGCTCCATGGAATGGCGGGCTCGCTCTCGAATGATTTCGTGAACGAGAACTTCCACTTCTTCGATGCAACTCTGCGCGGGACGAAGCAGATCAAGCCGCGCTGGAAACGGGTCGTGGCCAAGACAGACGAGGAGTTGGGCGAGAGCCTCGGCAAGCTGTATGTGGCGGAGCATTTCCCGCCGGAAGCGAAGGCACGCGCGCTCGAAATGGTGAACAACATCAAGGAAGCTCTCGCCGATCGGATCAAGACGCTCGAATGGATGGACGAGCCGACCAAGCAGGAAGCGCTCAAGAAACTCGCGGCCTTCACGGTCAAGATCGGTTATCCCGATAAATGGCGTGATTACTCGCTGCTCAAAGTCGATCGGAGCTCCTATGCGCAGAACGTCATGCGCGGCGACATGTTCGAGATCGATCGGCAGATGAAAAAAATCGGCAAGCCGGTCGACCGCAGCGAATGGGGCATGACGCCACCCACGGTGAATGCTTACTACAATCCGAACCTGAACGAGATCGTGTTCCCGGCCGGCATCATGCAACCGCCGTTCTTCGATCCGAAAGCGGACGATGCGGTGAACTACGGTGGAATGGGCGCCGTGATCGGACATGAAATGACCCACGGCTTCGACGATCAGGGCAGGCAATACGATGCAATGGGGAACCTGCGCGATTGGTGGACGCCGGAATCGGCGAAGGCTTACACCGAGCGCTCGAAAGCGATCGTGGCGCAATATGCTGGTTACGAACCGTTGCCCGGCCTCCATATCAACGGCGAGCTGACCCAAGGCGAAAACATTGCCGACATCGGCGGCGTGAAGATTGCCTACATGGCGCTGCAAAAAGCGCTCGCGAAAAAAGGTCCGCAACCGAAGATCGACGGCTTCACCCCCGAGCAGCGCTTCTTTCTCGGGTTCGCCCAAATCTGGCGGAACAATCAGCGGGACGAAGATTTGAAATTGCAGATCAATACGAACCCGCATTCGCCGGGGCGTTTCCGCACGATCGGACCGCTCTCGAATCTGGTGGAATTCCAGAAGGCTTTCGATCTGCCGGACAATTGTCCGATGGTCCGGCCGCCGGATCAGCGAGTGAATGTTTGGTGATTTTTCCTCGGTAGGGCGACGCTCTGCGGAGCCATCGAACAAGCCGGCTCGACGGAGTCTCGCCCTACCAAACCGAAGGTAGAAACGAACCTATGACTAAAATCCTATTGTTTACCGGAGCGACTTTTGTTTGCGCGCTCAGCGCGCACGCGCAGACATCTCCGCCGACCAAATCGTCTGAAGAAAAACCGGCCGCCGCTCAAATCTCGCCGCCGCTCGATCCGAAAAATATGGATACGTCCATCAAGCCGCAGGACGATTTCTATCTTTATGCCAACGGCGGCTGGATAAAGCACAACCCGATCCCGCCAGAGTTCTCGCGTTGGGGCAGCTTCAATATGCTGGCCGAACAAAATAACGACGCGTTGCACGAGATCGTGGAGAAGACGGCGGCGGTCGCGCCGAAAGTGGCCGGGAAATCAAATCCCGAGAAAGCAGCCGAGGTCGATCTGCAAAAGGTTGGCGACTTTTACGCGAGCGGGATGAATGAAAAAGCGGTGGACGGCGCGCGCGTGACGCCGCTCGCCGATGAATTCAAACGGATCGACGCGCTGAAGGATCGCGGCGACGTCTTGAAAGAGATCGCGCATCTGCACGCCATCGGCATGACCGCGTTCTTCCGTTTCAGCTCGAACCAGGACGCGAAGAACAGCACGATGGTGATCGCGCAAGCTTTCCAGGGCGGGCTCGCTTTGCCCGACCGCGATTATTACACAAAGGAAGACGCGGGTTCGAAAAAAATCCGCGACCAATACGTCGAGCACATGACGAAAATGTTCACGCTCCTCGGCGACTCGGCCCAGCTGGCCGCGGAGCGCGCGGCAAAAGTCATGGCCGTGGAAACGTTGCTGGCCAAGCCCGCTCGCACGCGGGTGGCACTGCGCGATCCGCAAAAAAATTATAACAAGATGAAGCAGGCGGAGCTGCAAGCGCTCACGCCGGATTTGAATTGGGCGGATTATTTCAAAGAGATCAAACTGACCGAGCCGGGCGACATCAATGTCGGCCAGCCGGATTTTTTCAAAGCCGCGAACGACGTTTTCAAGACCGTCTCGCTCGATGACTGGAAGATTTATCTGCGCTGGCATCTTCTGCACGGAATGGCGGGAAATCTCTCGAAGGATTTCGTCGAGGAAGATTTCAATTTCTTCAGCAAGACGCTCACGGGCGCGCAGCAATTGAAGCCGCGCTGGAAGCGCGTGGTGGCGAAGACAGACGAGGAGCTGGGCGAAAGTCTCGGTAAACTTTATGTGGCCGATTATTTTCCGCCGGAGGCGAAGGCGCGCGCGCTCGAGATGGTCAACAATCTCAAGGAAGCGCTGGCCGATCGCATCAAGACGCTGGAGTGGATGGACGACGCGACGAAACAGGAGGCGTTGAAGAAGCTCGCCGCGTTCACGGTCAAGATCGGTTACCCGGATAAGTGGCGCGACTACGCGCTGCTCAAGATCGATCGCGGTCCTTATGCGTTGAATGTCTTGCGCGGTGAAACGTTCGAGCGAAACCGGCAACTGACGAAAATTGGCAAGCCGGTCGATCGCAGCGAATGGGGCATGACGCCGCCGACGGTGAATGCGTACTACAATCCGAACCGAAACGAGATCGTGTTCCCGGCGGGAATTCTCCAGCCGCCGTTCTTCGATCCGAAAGCGGACGATGCGGTGAATTACGGCGGCATAGGCGCGGTCATCGGGCACGAGATGACGCACGGCTTCGACGATCGGGGCCGGCAGTACGACGCGGTCGGAAATCTGCGCGATTGGTGGTCGCCAGAATCGGCGAAGGCGTATATCGAACGCTCGAAAGCGATCGTGGCGCAGTATTCGGGCTATGAGCCGCTGCCGGGATTGCACATCAACGGCGAGTTGACCCAAGGCGAAAACATCGCCGACATCGGCGGCGTCAAGATTGCCTACATGGCGCTGCAAAAAGCGCTCGCAAAAAAAGGCGGCACGCCGGAGAAGACCGACGGCTTCACGCCGGAGCAGCGATTCTTTCTCTCTTTCGCGCAGATCTGGCGGAACAACCAGCGCGATGAGGATTTGAAATTGCGGCTCAACACCGATCCGCATTCGCCGGGCCGCTTCCGGACGATCGGGCCGCTTTCGAACTTCGTGGAATTCCAGAAGGCGTTCGATCTGCCGGACAATTGTCCGATGATCCGGCCGGTGGATCAGCGCGTGAATATTTGGTAAGCTCTCAGTGAATGGTGGATCGTGCGCTCCGCGCGCGATGCTAGAATGAAGGCGCGTCGCTTTGGCATCGCGCGACGGAGCGCGCGATCCACCTAGTCTAGTGTTGCCATGTTAAATCTGCGAAAACTCTTCATCGACGTTTTCGATCCGCAGCCCGGGGAAACGGCCGCGGTTTTTTTCGATTTGCCGCACGGTGCGATCGCCGACACCGACGCGTGGAGGCAGCGCCGGGCAATGGCGGCGCGCTGGCATGCGGCGCTTTCGGAGCTCGGACGCGAACGAAATTTTGCGGTGTTGCCGCCGATCAGCTTCGAAGCGACGGGAATGAACAACGGGCCACTTCCGACGCGCGGCGCACAGGAGGAATCTTCCATCGCACTCGAAGAAATTGCGGGGCGCGCGACGCTGCTTCTCGCGCTCACCGAATTTTCGGCGTCCGCTCCGCTCATCAGCTGGACCAAACGCTTCCCGCAATTGCGGGCCGCATCGATGCCGCGGGTGGCGCCGGAAATGGAAGCGACTGCGCTCGCCGCCGATTACGCGCACGTGGCGCGTTCCTGCGAGAGATTGCGCGCGCGACTTGCTCGAGCGCAATCCGCCGCGATCGAATTCTCGTCCGGCGACCGATTCCATTTGGATTTTAGATTTCGCGAGGCGGAGATGGATGATGGAAGGCTCCCGCGCGATCTGCCGCCGCCGCGATTGATCAACCTTCCGAGCGGCGAAGCCTACACCGCCGCATACGAAGGAGAGCGCGATGTTCCCAGCCTAACGAGCGGTGTTCTGCCGGTTTGGTACGAGAACGAAATCGTGCGGCTCCGGGTGGAAAAAAATCGAGTAGAGGAAGTTATCGGCGGCAGTGCGGCCGCGCACGTGTTCCGGGATTTTCTCTTTCTCGATCCGGCCCGCTGCAATGTGGCGGAACTCGGCCTTGGCTGTAATCCGATGGCGCGGGTCTGGGGAAATGTGCTCGAAGATGAAAAGGCCGGTCCGCACATCGCGCTGGGACGGAGCGAACATCTGGGCGGGGTGACCGGTCCGGAGTCGTTTCGAGAGGCGGGCAATATCTGGCACGAAGATTTTGTTTACGCCCGCAATTGTCCGATCCAAATCAAGCGCCTGGCGCTGCTGGATTCGCACGGCAAGGCCGAGCCGCTTTTCGTCGACGGCTCGTATCTGCCGGAGCTCGAAATCGGGATTTGAGTCGTTTAGGCCGAGCCGGCAATCGCATGTCATCCCGAGCCGCGCAGACCGGGATCGCGACCTTGGGAGGAGCGCTGACCTCAGGCGCCCTCACGCTATCGCCTAATGTCACGCTTCAATGTCGGATCACGTGCGCATTCTATTCGCAGCTGCAATTTGCAGTTGTGAGGTCCTTCGCCGTCTGCGCGGCTCAGGATGACAACAGTGCGCAGCGAAGCGTCATTATTACGCGATCTTGCCGCCCCACGAGAGGATCTTCGCTTTCGTGCCGGCGGCTTCGGCTTCCTTGATCTCGCCGTTGCGATTGTAGAAAAGCGACAGGCTCGTCCAGCCGATCTGGTCGTTAGGCCGCAGCTCGGTGGCCTTCTTGCCCGCTTCGATCGCTTCGAGGAAACGCCCGATTTTCATCAGGGCCATGCCGAGCGCGTGCCAGCCGTCGAAGAACGCCGGATCGAGTTCGACGCAACGGCGATATTTTTCGACGGCGCTTTCCAATTCGCCAATCGCCAGATCGCCGTTCGCGTCGTCGAAAATTTCGTCGAGCGTTGGCATCGCGGTTTTTTGCGACCGCCTCTAGCCGGTCGATTCCTGGACGCCGGCAGCGTGGCGGCGGTCCTGCAACCAATCATAGAAAACCATCGCGCGTTTCTGCTGAAGATACTGCGATTCGAATAGGCCTCTCGCCTCCGCGTAGGTGGCGGGCTCGATTGGTTCGCGCTTTTCCAGCACGGCGACCAGACCGCCCGTTCCCGTCGGCACGAAATCCGTCGTGTCGCCCGGGTTCAATTCGCCGACGGCGTTCTTGATCATCGGGAGATCAGGCGCGTCGACCGGCTTCGGCGGTTTGTCTTTCTCGATTTTCTGGATCGGATTTTCGGTCAGGGAAAAAGGCGGTACTCGTTCCAATTTCAGCCCGCTGGCTTCGACTACTTTGTCGAGCGGCGTGCCCGCCTTGAGCGCTTCGCGAATTTGCCGCGCCACGTCCGCGCCTTTGCTGGCCACCAATTGCCGGACGCGCTCGGCCTTGAGGGCTTCGATGATCTTCGGTTTCGCCTCATCGAGAGTAAGCGGCTTGGCTTCGGTGACCGCAAGCAAATGCAAGACGCAGAAGGCGTCGGGTGTTTGAATCGCGTCGCTGAAAGGTTCCTGTTGAGTCAACTGGAAAGCGTATTGCGACAACTGTGGATTGGAAGCGAGCTGCGGGTCCGGCGTCGTGGCGGTAAATTCGCCGGTGGCGGAAACGGCTCCGTGGAACTTGATCGCCAGCTCGCCGAAGTTCGGGTCCTTCTCGAGGAGCGCCTGGGTAAAATCGTTTGCGTAATTGGCCAGCTTTTGCAGAACATCGACCCGCTCCTTGCCGGCCAGTTTCTTGTCCGGCTCGGTCAGCCCGAAAGTGACGAATTCGACTTTTCGTTTTTCGTCACTCTTCAGCTGCGCTTTGTGCGCCTCATAATACTTCGCGATGTCCTCATCCGAAATTTTCACGTCCTTCTGGAAATCCTCCGAGCGCAGGCGAACGACCGCTACGTCCAGTTTCCCGTAGATTTGCTCGTAGGATTCCTTGCTTTCCGATTCCGCCATCTGCGTGCCCGTGCCGAGAAGTTCCTTCATGCGGTTCAGCGCCAATTGATCCGACACAAGCTCCTCGATCTGGCCCTCGTTGAACCCAAGGGATGGGAGCGTCGTCTGGGTGAACTCGGTGTATTTGCCCAGATCAAATCCGGAGGCGCCGCGAAAAGACGGGAGCGTTTTGACGAACTCGACGATCTCGGTCTGCGTCGGACGGATGCCGAAGCGCTCCGCTTCGTGCTGAAGGATCAACCGGTTCAAAGTGAACTCGACGTAATAATCGGATTCGGTTTTCGCGCCCATGGTCAGGTCTTGCACGATGCTCATGCCGAGACGGCTGGCCAGATTCGAGAGACGCACACTGCGCTGAAATTCCACGCGCGTGACCGGCCGATCGTAAATGCGTCCGATATCGGTGGTGCGGGCCGCGCTCAGGTCGGTTTTGTTGAAGTAGAAAACGAACGGAAGGGCGAGGATCGCGATGACGATCATGAGCCACCGGTGATGTTTGCGCATTACGGTAATCATAAAGAAGGAGAAAATCTTCGGGTCGCGGGGCGGTGCGCAACTTACGGTGAGTTGCCCGCGCGCCAACTGCTTTTTCTGTAGACGCTTCGCTGTGCGAAGCGTCGGGACATGCCGACGCCACCACTCACGCCGCCCACAGGGCGGCGGCTACAGCATCATGTTTCGCGATCGCCCGCCACGGCCGCGCGCACTTTCAGCCGGAGCGCGTTCAGGCGAATGAATCCGGTGGCGTCACCCTGGTCGTAAGCGGCGCCGCCGCTTCCTTCCATGGTCGCGATGTGCGGATCGTACAGACTCTTCGGACTTTTTCTTCCAGCCACGATGATGTTGCCCTTGTAGAGTTTCAGGCGGACGACGCCGGTGACATCGCGTTGCGTTTCGGCCACGAGCGCTTGCAACGCTTCGCGCTCGGGCGCGAACCAAAAGCCGTTGTAGACCAGCGTGCTGTAGCGCGGGATGAGGCTGTCGCGCAGATGCATGACTTCGCGATCCATCGTGAGCGATTCCATCTGGCGATGCGCGAAATGGACGATGGCGCCGCCCGGGGTTTCATAAACTCCGCGACCTTTCATGCCGACGAAACGGTTCTCCACCATGTCAACCCGGCCGATGCCGTGTTTGCCGCCAATCTTGTTCAACATCTGCATGACACCGAGAGGCGACAGCGCCCTCCCGTTAACCGCGCAACAGATGCCGCCGCGAAATTCCAGCTCGATGTGCTCGGGTTCGTCGGGCGCATCTTCCGGCGAGACACTGAGCTTGTACATTCCGCGCGCCGCTTCCGAGCTCGCGTCGAACCACGGATCTTCGAGCATTCCGCTTTCGAAGCTGATGTGGAGAAGATTTCGGTCCATCGAGTACGGTTTCACGGCACTTGCTTCGACTGGGATCGCATTCGCCGCGGCGTAAGCAATCATCTCAGCGCGGCCCGGAAATTTTTTGCGAAACCGTTCCTCGCGCCAGGGCGCGATCACGCGCAATTCCGGCGCGAGCGCGGCCGCGGTCAGCTCGAAGCGGACCTGATCGTTCCCCTTCCCGGTCGCGCCGTGCGCGATCGCATCGGCACTCTCGGCGCGCGCGATTTCGATCATTCGTTTCGCAATGAGCGGACGGGCGATGCTCGTGCCGAGAAAATATTGCGCTTCGTAAATCGCGCCGGCCTGTATCATCGGGAAAATGAAATCGCGCGCGAACTCTTCGCGCAGATCTTCGATGACGCATTTCGATGCGCCGGTGCTGAGCGCTTTGGCTTCGAGCCCCTCGAGTTCCTCCTCCTGCCCGATGTCCGCACAGAAAGCGACGATCTCCGCCTGATAATTTTCCTTCAACCAGCGAAGGATGATCGACGTGTCGAGTCCGCCGGAGTATGCGAGAACGATTTTCATTCTAATCGCCGAACGAAATATCGACATCGCGCGCGGTCTGGACCAACTCGCCGTCGGGCGGAACGAGGCGGAGGCGATTGACCGCATCGGCGATCGGCACGTGGCGCACCTGATAGTTTTGGTAACTCACCATCGAACCGAATTTCCTCTCGTGAATTAACTTCACGGCCTTCACGCCGAAGCGCATGCCGAGAATGCGGTCGAGCGTGGTCGGCGCACCGCCGCGTTGGAGATGCCCCAGGACTGTGCAGCGCGTTTCCTTTCCCGTCCGCGCGGCGATCTCCCGCGCCACCACGAGACCGACCCCACCGAATTTATCCTCGCCTTCCACACTCGAATGCATCACCACCTGCCCATCGCGCGGGCGCGCTCCTTCCGCCACGACGACGATCGCCGAGAAATTGCCGCGATTCGCGCGGGCCTGAATGGCTGCGGCGATCTTTTCGTAATCGAATGGGATTTCGGGAATCAAAATGACGTGCGCGCCGCCGGCGATACCGCCGTGCAAAGCGATCCAGCCCGCGTGGCGTCCCATTACTTCGAGCACCATCACGCGCTTGTGACTGGTCGCCGTCGTGTGCAGCCGGTCGAGCGCGTCCATGACCGTGGCGACCGCGGAATCAAAACCGAAGGTCATCGCGGTGGCTTCCAAATCGTTGTCGATCGTTTTCGGAACGCCGATGCAATTGATCCCAGCCTCCTGAAGTTGAAGCGCCGTGCTCATCGATCCGTCGCCGCCGACAATGATGAGGCCGTCGACGCGCAGCTCTTTCAAAACATTGCGCGCATCGGCGATCACATTCTCCGCGACTTCCACGCGATCGCCCGCTCCGACTTTGGCGACGAAATGCCCGCGATTGGTCGTGCCGATGATGGTACCGCCGCGCGGCATGATGCCGGCCGCGCGCTTGCGATCGAGGATCATATAATTTCCCGGCGGCAACAAACCTTCGAAGCCGTCGAGAAATCCGAGAACCTCCCAGCCCAACTTTTCCGCGGCGAGGACGACGCCGCGCAGGACGGCGTTCAAGCCGGGACAATCGCCGCCGCTCGTCAGAACGCCGATACGAGGCTTGGTCATTGCAGCCGGCGCGGGATCAAAGAGTTTTGTTCGGATCGAGCATGCGCCCGCCCGCGGCCCATTGATCGTAAAGCTGCCAGCCGCGCGCGAGAAGTTGCGCGCCTTCGCCGAAGCGATCGGTGCTGCCAAGAATAACGATGACGAGATGGCGCGGAATCACCGACGTCCTCGGGCCTTCCTTGATGACCTGCGATTCACGCTGGGCGGAGAGAATGAGACAATCGCCCGCACGCGCAGTCTTGCCGGTTTTCACGCCGTCGACGCCGTCCTTGCCGAGCAGTTCATTCGTGTTTCGGAGCATGTATCCCATCTTCTTGCTGCCGCGGATAAAAGAAATCTGGCGCTCTTTTTGCGAAACGTAGAAACGGAAGCCGGCTTTGTTCACGGCATAACGTGTCAGGCGCGCGAGGTCGGCCACCGTCGAGTACGGGAGTGAGCGCTCGATGGTATCGATGCCGTGCGGATTCAGGAAACGCGTGCGATCCATCCGGAGTGTCTTGGCCAGCGCATTCATCTGGCCGACGAAAATGCCGACCGGCGACGCGTTCGCGGAAGGCGCCGCGGAAACGATGGATTGCAGCTCGCGGCCAACGTGGTCCGCGAGTGCGTAGGCGGCGATGTTGTCCGATTGGACGAGCGCCGCGTAGAGAAGATCGCGGAGCGTGATCCGGTCGCCCGGTTGAAAGCCGATGAGGTTCTCGCCGGTGCCGACAAATGCTTCCGGCGGGATTGTCGCCATTTGGTTCAGGTCGCCCGATTTTTTTTCAGCCCAATCGAGCACCACCATCGCCGCCGCGACCTTGGTGAGGCTGCCGATCTGGCGTTTGTCCTTCATTCCCTGCTGCTCGATGACGTAACCAGTTTGCGAATCGACGATCGCGTAAGCTTTCGCGGCGTGCAGGACGCGGCCAGCCGGCAGAGCGAGGCCGAGGAGACAAAGAGCGATGGAAAAACGGTGCGCGATATTCACGATAGAATAAAAACCGCAGCACCTTAATCGTGCGAGGTTGATTGGCAACCGGCAATCGAATCGCCCGTGTCGTGCCGGAAGAGCTCACGCAAAGAAAATAAAATAAAGTCTTGCCAGGACGCCGCGACGTTGGCTTGAATCCGTAGTGTGAAATCCCCCCTTCCCCTGGGATTGGTTTTCGCGATCAGCCTGTTCAGTGCTGAGGCGCTCCCGCCCCCGGTGCCTTCCGCTTCGCCGTCACGATCCGTTTCAGCGCCGCCAGGCTTGCCGGCCGGTCACACCCCTATCTTGGTGCTTCCGGCTCCGATTGCCCCACCAGCCGACACGCCTAGTCCTTCTCCGCTACCATCGGCCACGGTCCTGCCCTCTCCCTCAATGACGCCGACACCTTCAGCATCTCCGTCTGAGTCTCCTACTCCTCCTGGCTCACCTTCGCCAACGCCTTCACCAACATCTACTCCTCAAGATTTTCCTTCACCGACGCCCTCCACCGCTCCTTCGCCCTCGACATCACCTTTCCCTTCGGCGTCGCCCTCGCCTTCGGTTTCGGTAGCGCCTTCGCCGCCGCGACCGCCTGCTCTCCCCTCTCCGCCACCAGCGCCTCCGGTACCACCAGCGCCTAATCCGGCCCCGCCGATCTCACCGCCGCCCGCTCCCGAGATTGCTCCTGTTTCGGCAGCATCCGGTCCCGCGCAGTGGCAGACTTGGAATGTCGAAGTCTGGAACCAGGACTCGACAATTCCGCAGAGGCCGGCCCGGCAAGGCCACCGCTTCGAGATAGCCTACCTTACCGGAACCGAACCCGCGCAGGTGCGGCTGCAATTTCAGCCGGTCGCTGCCGGCAAGAGCGTGATTGTGAAGCCAGGCCCAGGTGTAACTATCGACCCGCCCGAGACCGCGCTTGTGATCGGAGCGACCGGGGAATGTGTCGTGTCGGTCTCACTCGCCGGGAGCTTCCGTCAGAGTGACATTACGGTTTATTACGCCGGCGCTAGGATCACACTGCCCTTGGCGCGGACCACGCCAGAAGTTGTCGCGGCGAGGGAAACGGCGAGGAAGGGCGGACGATGAGAAATCGATCTACTCTCGCTCTGCTGGTCTTCTTGCTAGTGCTAGGAACTAGCGCCGTGCGCTCGCAGACGCCCGCCGCCAGCCCGGATGAAAATCCCACCGCGAATACCGGCGCGCTCAAGGCCCAAATCGAAACCGGAGGGAGCTATAGTGCCCAGAGCGGCAACGCCACTCGCATCATCCCCGATCTGCATTTTCCCGGTGCCGTAGGGGTTTATGGGCTCGATTTTACCCGCTATTTTAATTCTCTCCGGAATGATCGCATCGAGGGGGACGTCTATCTCCATCCGGAGCCGGTGCCGGAGCAGCCCAGTGATTTTGGGTCGCCCGGGTGGTCGCATTCCTGGAGTTGGAGCGCCGTCTATGACGAATACAGCCAGGAAGTGGATCAGGCCCCGGGGTACCCGCTCCAGGAAATTCATACAATGATGATTACGATCACTTTTCCAGACGGGCACGCCAGCAAGTACACAATTACCCGCGTCGTCAACTGCACCGCTTCCCTGCCGTCGTGCGATTCTCATATGGGTCCGCCGTATAGCGCCGCTGAGGCAAACTGGACTCCTTCGGGCGAGATTCATGATTATCTGGACGGCATGGCGCAGGACGGCTCGGAGTTCTGGCTCCATCGTGCCGATGGCGGAACGGTCCATTTCGTTGATAGCGGTTTGGGCTATCAAGCCACCCAGGTTCTTGACCCGCATGGGCTCGTCACCACGCTTGATTACAACACGGATGGTAACCTCGACTGGGTTGAACAAGACGGTGGCCGGCGCTTGACTATCCGATGGGACTGTTACTCGCCTCCCGGCCAGCAGAACACGTGTATGCAAAAAGTCATTGGGCGAGTCGAAAACGCCGGAAGCGGCGGCATGCAGGCAGTGGAGTATCGCTACACGTGGCTGGGTAATTGGCTCACGCTCACCAAGGCCTGCTATCAAAGCGATCCACTCCCCGGTCAGTCGCTCGCGGCCAGGTATACTTACGAGAGCTCCAACCCACCCACCGGTTTCTTCGATGCCGGCCCGCTCCTTGTCACCGCCGATGACCCGCGCTTTGCCGGGCCGATGAGACAAATTCGCTATAGCTATCGCGGGAGCGGTTGCCTCCCCACCCAAAAACCCGCGCCCGGTTTCGAGCCTTACCAGGACGCCCCGCTCGATTATTTTTATGCCAGCCCCACGAGCATTGCCGCCGAGAAAAGCTGGCGAGGCTTCACTAACAATCCCAACGTTCCCATCCCCGTGTCCACTTTCGGTCTTGGCTGTTTCGATGGCACCCGGAGTGAGTCCAATGGGCTCGGCGGATTCCGTAAGTTTTTCTATGGCCGCTCCGCGGGAGCCCAGGGCATTTACCATTGCATGGGTTATCAACTGGCCAAGCTGACCGATTTCACTACTGGTGACCCGCTTGCGCCGGGCCTGCCCTTCGAGCGTCAAAACTACCTCACGGGCGAGCCGCGCCAGATCTGGGATGCACGCGGCATCCTGACCGAAACCGTCCACACGGATGGGAGCGGTTTCCCGAACGAAGTTCAGCATGTCGGAGCGCTGGATGGCAGCAGCTACAAGTACGACCGCGTTAACCCGGGCAACTCCGACGCTCAGGATTTCACCCGCGTGCCTAATCCCTATCATCACTGGCTCTTCAGCAAGACCGACGAAGGCAATCAGACCACCTATTACACCCGCGACTCGCTCCGGCGCGTCAAGCAGATCAGCCACCCGGATAACAGCTTCGAATATTTCACCTATAATGTATTGAACCAGGTCACCAGTCACACGCTTCCCAGCGGAGCGGTGCAACATTATTGTTATGACAGCGCCGGGGTGCTCCAGAAGGAATGGAATTCCGTGGACGGCGAGAGTGCTGCCACCACCTACACCTACTATGACTCGAGCAATCATCCCGAATGGACCGGCCTGGTCGCCACCGAGCTGAATCCGCGCGCGGCTGTTAATGGCGCGGCCTACAGCGCCATGATGGAATACAACGGCCGTTTCCAGATCACCAAGGTCCATTATCCGCCCACGGGCGGGAACTCCGATCCGACCGTCACCTACGGATACGATTCTAATGGCGACTGCACTTCGATCATCGATGAGATGGGCCACACCAGCTTTTATACCTATGATGACTACCGCCGCTGTATTCGATACACGGAGCCGTTGAACGCGCGGGACTGGAGCGGCAACCTCGACGCAATTGTTCCAGATCGCACCTGGGATTGGTTTTACGATCGCTGGATCGAAGGCGGCGTGGGCCAGCGTGACGCCTACGCCCACACGAAAAATGAGTGGCGCATTCAGATCGAGCCCGCCTTCAACGCGGCGGGCGATCGCAGGATGACGGCGCGGACGCATGACCTCCAGAATCGCATTGCCACCGAGTCAACCGGCTGGATCCAGCCGGCCGGCACTATCGGTAACTGGTATTGGAGTGTGCCGGACGGAGAGAACCATTCCTGGACCTATGACGAGAACGGGCAGAAGCAGACTTACACCGACCCGCAAGGCCGCCTGACCACCTACACCTACGATCTGCGCAATCGGCTCAAAGACACCATCGAGACCAAGCGAGCCGACCAATCAGTTAATCCCACCACGACGATTCTCTACGACACCACCGGCAACAAGACCCAGGTCACCTTCCCGGATGGTAAGACGCAACATTGGAATGATTATGATCCGTTTGGACAGGCGTGGACGTTTATTGACGAACGCAATAACACGACGAACCTGAGCTATATCTGGGGACCAATGAAGAAGCTCTTGAGCGTGACCACGTATCGCCTCCGGGACGGCGGCGGCACCGAGGATCAACCGACCACTTTTTTGAATGACGGGATGGGACGGCTGCGGCAAACTTCGTTCCCCGACGGAAGCCACGAGGATAGCAGCTACGAGTTTGGCCAGCTCAAGACCTGGAAGACGCGCAAGAACCAGACGAAGACGATTGTTTACGACGCGCGCGGGCGAGCGCTATCCCATGCTTGGGATGACCAAAGCGGCGGATGTAATCCTGGCACTGATACGGCCGCGACTCCCTGCATCTCACGCAGTTGGGACGATGCGAATCGGCTCGCGAGCATTACTAACAAATGGTCGAGCATCGACTACGGCTACGACGACGCGGGCCAGGTGATCTGGGAAGGAGACGAGATCGCGGGGAGCGGCGGACGCACTCAGACCAATTATTATCGCTATCCGGATGGAAGCGTCGCGCACCTGCATTATCCCGGTGGCGCGTTCGTCCGGCACGATTACACCGCGCGCGGGCAACTGGCGGCTACGGGCTGGGATGACGATAACAACAATTGGTGGATGCAGCTCGCCCATTACAGTTACCTTTCCGATGGCAAGGTAGGCCAGGTGGATTACGGTAACGGCGTGCGGAGCGCGATCGGCTATGACGAGCGAGGATTTATCAACGCCATCGATCACTACAACTTCCCTGCAAACCATGACTACTCCGCGCGGCAGTATTGGCGGGATGACCGGGACCGAATCACGGCTTTCCAAAAGAGCTACAATCCCGGCGCGAACCCGATGGAGGATGGACGCGGCGACCGGTTCCGTTATGATGAAGAAGGACAACTGGTGGAAGCGTGGTATGGCGCGACAAACCCGTCTGTCTCGGGAGGGGGCAACTCCCGTTACGATGGGTTCGGCTACGATGCTCTGGGCAACCGGACCCAAAACAACTATGTCGCCAGCCGAGGGCTGACCAGCTTTTACCGGCGCGACAACGGATTGAACCAGTATTCAAGCTGGACGCCATCAATCATTTATCACGACGACAATTACCCCGGATGGAGTTGGCCTGGGAACGGCGTGACGATGGCGGAAGGGTGGGTCACCGCGAGCTACAACGCGCTGAATCAGCCGATCGCGATCTGGAGCCCTAATATGCCAGCGGGTGCGTTCACCTGGTTTGGCTACGACCCACTTGGGAGATGCGTGAAGCGCTGGGTGAGCGATTCCGGTGATATCTATTCGAACCCGGCAACCTACTTCCAGTACGACGGCTGGAATCTGCTTCAGGAAGGGATGAACGCGTGGGGTCCGGCGCGGGTCTATGTGCATGGCAACCGCGTGGACGAGATCGTCTGGAGCTATAACACGTTCACAGGGGATCAGGCTTTCCACCATTACGACGCTCGCGGTCATTGCACGTTGCTCACTGACAATCTCGGCAGCATTCTGGAGCAATACGAGTATGATGCCTTTGGTGAACCATATTTCTACGACTCCGCAGGCGTGGCCACGACGGTAAATGGCCAGGCAGGGTCGCCTTTTGGAAACCGATTTCTTTTTACTGGACGCGAGTGGCTAAGTGACCTACGATTGTTCGATTTTCGCGCCCGGATGTACCAGCCTGAATTAGGCCGTTTCCTCCAGCCCGACCCGAAGCAGTTCGCGGCCGGCGACTACAATTTCTATCGTTACTGCCACAACGATCCGGTGAATCACCTGGACCCGAGCGGGACATACGGTCGTGGTGCAGGATTCAGCGATGATCAATGGAAAAAGTTCGAGGGCGCCCAGGAGACTGGGGCAAAGGCAATCGAAAAAACGCTTGCGAACATGAATCCAAAGGCATTCGAGAAAACATTTGGACCTGGTTCCGCAACGCCCGCGAACATGCAGAGAATTGCTGAAACCCTCCGCGGTATTCTGGGGGCACTACGTGACAATGGGAAAGGCGGCTATTTCGCCAACGCGGCGAGCCTTGGACAATCTTCCAGGCTCGGAGGTTTTGTCTATCCCTCTGATAACAAATCAATTTATATCAACGTAGACAATCAAGCGTTTGGAGGTCCTTTAACCGCGAATGCTGCAGTGCACGAAAGTGGTCACAATATGGGACTAGTTGATTTCAAGATTCAACGTCTCGGCGCATATCAACACGGCGACTCCTGGGAGCAAGATCTGTTTCGATGGTTACCGTCTCACAATTCTGCGGCTGCCCTTACAAATGCCGATACCGTCACGAGTCTTGTGTTTCCATGAAACGAATTTACGTCTTGATGATTTCCACGTCGCTTATGAGCTCGCCTTGTGCTGCCAAAGAGCCATTTCCGATCGACGTTGGTCACCCGCCACCGCGATATCAGTTCATAATCCAGGACAATCCGGCAAATTTGCGTTTCGACTTGGTCATACTCTCGCATGATGATAGACCAATTTGCATAAGTCACGGCGGCTGGCCGGACGAATCCGGTCATGTCGATTGGGGCAGTCAGGACGTCAAAGTTGAATCTCTTCAACGGAGTTTTCCTGCTCGCGATTGGGATTTTGGCTATTGCGAAAACGGTGAGTGCACGACCCAAATTCCTCCACACAGCACCCTAAGGGGCTTCATCAACTACGAGGAATTCGGTAATCCCAAAGAAATAGCCGGCCTCCCGGATCGGCGTTTGATCTTCGAGACTACGCCCCACCTGTGCAGCCGTAATAAACGGTCGCCTGCTGAAACACCTATCGTGGTAGTAGGCCATTCCGATATGGTTGCTCATTTAGTGCCAGCAAACGATAAGGAACTGCCGGCATATCGGGCCGACCTACAGTCGAAGCTCTTAATAACGCCAGCTGATGCCGCCAGAATGATTGTGCGCCCCGCCTGGCAGCCGGAATATGCCGTTTCGGTCTATTCAAACCCACCTGCTTCTGCTGATGATGTAGCGCGGTACAACGTCACGGTGACTCGCGCATCTGCAAACATTTGGTCCGGACGGGAGCCCGTGCAGACTATTCGCTCGGACGCTGAACTGCCGGCGTCAGTCGCCTTGCTAGTTAAAGAAGTGTGGAAACAAATGTTGCTCGCCACGCGTAGCTACGACTCACCAGTCGATTCGCCAGTTGACGGTGGCATTGTGGAGTTCGCATTGTCGGAGTCTAACCAATCAGGACTACGCGGAGAGCTTCCGGTAAACGCTGCCAGAGATGTTCTCGCTTTCCAGACTCTCGGTACGTTGCTGGTGAAATACTGTGACGCTCCGGCGAACGAACGGAATGCGTTAGCAACAGAAATCGAGCAGGCAGCAAAGAACTTATTGAAAAGGAAGCCTGACCTGAAGGTCGTTCAGCTAAAAGATTCACTTAGACTTGCCCAGCATGAAAGGCAGCTCCTGAAAAAGAAAGCTAAAAATGGGGATCCGAACGCAGCGGACAGACTCAGCATGTATTATGGCATCTACCGAAGTGATAAAAAGATGGAAGTCCAGTATCTAAAGCTCGCCGCGAAAAACAACTCAGATATCGCCCTCAGGAATCTCATGACCTTATACAGCACGGATTCGGATTTGTTCAATTTCCGGAAGGCGCTGACCCTTCGAGAGCAGCTAAAGAGCATCGCCCAGACACGCAAAATGAATCTCAAATCAGATGCAGATTGGGGTTATGACCGCTATGTCGACCAATTTCTGCGCGGGGGAGACAAAAGCCGTGGTCTTTTTTTTCTTGAATACGCCGCCAGGAACGGCTCCGAGAAAGCCCTTCCCGAACTAATCAAAGTTTACTCAAACGATCCCGACGTTCGAAACCTAGAGCGAGCACGTTACTGGCAGCAAAAATCCGAGCTGCGGTCGAAGAGTGAAAAGTTCTAGAAAACGATAACATACCGGAGCTGACTGCTGGCTTATGATTGCTTTGCTGAGCAAGCGAAGGAAATGTTCGCCTTTAATTGCGAACTTGCGTCTAATCCTGGTTAGATGACATCCACGATCACAGCCTGTGTCGCATTCGCCATTCTTTGCTTCAGCAGTCTTACGTCGGTGGCGTCTTCGCGTGACCTTTCTCGCAGCGCGGCTATTCGCGACGCAAAGCCAATATCGCTTCCGGGCACATGAGGATCTACTTCGCCGGCACTGAAGCCGCATCTGAGCGCGGGCTGGAGCGTCGCGACGTTGCGCTCGTGCGGAGAGTGCCACGCGATTACTCGCTTCCGATGGGCTGCACAGACCCACAGGCGGAAGCTGCGATTAAGTATGCCACCGTTTACAATCGAGCCATCATCGAGCACCTTCGCCATGCACAGTCACGCTGATTTTCACTCCGCGTCATCTAACCCCTATGTAGGGAGTCAAG
>PMSN01000017.1 GCA_003167555.1 Spartobacteria bacterium | reverse complement strand
GGCCACGTAGCCGTGGTCGGTATTCCGACCACGGTGCACCCAGGCCGAACAATCTGCTGCAGCAGACGGCGGCCCTTTTATCGGTTTCCCAAGTATTCTGCCCAGCAGGCCGCCGCTGCTGAGCTTTGGCGTTGAGCGACCGCATTTTGTCTGACATATAGCAATCGTGATTTTGCGAGATGCCTTCTCGCGCTTTCCATCAGGAATTTTGAAACGTATTCTCCCAGATGGTTCCAGAAGAGAGGTTGTGTGCTCTTCTTGGCCTAACAAGTGAGTTAGTATTTCTTGAAGTCGGTGATTGCTGCTGGGAGTGAATACGTACCGCTGTTGTAGCGGAACTTGATCTCGTGCTGAGAATAGCTGAGCAGCTTCAGTTTTGTGCCGGCTGGAATTCGAATCTCATTCCTTTGCTCATCATAAACCGATGCGGCCATGTTGAGCGTAACGAACTCAGGCATTGACGGCGGGCCTGGGGTGGGTGTCTCGTTTTCCTCCCCAAGTTCTCTCCGTGATTTCGCCAACCATTTCTCTTCGTCTGCGTTCAGAGCGAAGAATGGCTTGTTCGACAAGACAAACTTCAGAAGTCCATAAGCTTCGCGGTTGTCGGCCATCGCTGTTTTCATATCAGCCAGTGCGGAATTAGCGGACTCAACCGTTCGCGGGCCGTTCATCACCGAGGAATATGCCGCCTCATAAGAGGCGGAGTTCCTTTGAATCATGCGAATCATCGCGTCCTTTTGGTTTTGCCATTCACTGAATCGGGCAACCATGCCATGTCCGATCAAGAAAATTATCCCTGCCGCGAGAATTGCTCCTAAAACGGCGACGAACGTTTTCATTCCTTCCCTAGTGGCCGCCCGCCAACTATGAAAGTGCGGAGCGCGCGAGTGGCTAAAATCTGCACGATATTAACTATGGCCTTGCAACATTACCCAGAGCATGATTGCCGTCAGTAACAGAGTCGACTGCTAGCCAACTTGCTATCGTAACTCGGATTCGAGCCGTTCGTTGGCTTCGTGAAACTGGCGCTTGATGTCTTCGGACTCGACGAGTTCCTTGCCCTTGACCGGCTCGGAGTCAGCTGCCTTCTGGACTTGCCGAACAGCCTCTTCGTTTGCGTCGCGCTCTGCCATCATTCAAGATGCTTCCATAACCCCCGGTGGCAACCCTAATATTGAGCCATGGCCGTTGACCCGAGAGTTCCGCCGCGAGGGATGATGATTGACAAGGAAATCGCTGCTGAAGGCCAACTTCACACGGCGCTTTCCATCTGGTTTCATTACGGCCATCCAGTAGCGATTCTGGCCCTGGCTCATGGTGCGTATGAATGCTATGAAGCCCTTGGCGCACACGCCGGAAGGCCGTCGCCCTACAAAGATTGGCTAGGAAAGCAGCCGCAGGGCTTCCAGGATAGGGCGCGGATGATGATTAACTTCATCAAGCACGGTCGCAAGAAATTGACCGGGAAAATCCCGTTCATGCCGGTTCTTGCCGAGAACATGTTGATGGACGCAATCGAGTCCTACAAACATCTGAACGGCAAAATGACCCCTCAAATGAAACTATTTGTCGCCAGATGGGCGATTGAGAACCCGAGTCTTGGTAACGCGGCCATTCGACCGCACATTATTAACGCAGCCAAGGCCCATGATATCGCGGACCGGGATCGTACTGAGTTCCTCCACGAAGGCTTTAAACGACTTTCCGCTGGCGATTCTTAGCCGTTCAGCCGAGCTGGGCGATTTGGTCTGGTTCATAATTACCAGACCAATACAGGCCCAACACCAATGCCGGGACCTTCGGTTCGTTTCGGTATGAAAATCATGCAGGCGGCCTGCCGCAGAGTTCGTCCAAAGATCAAAGACACAATCACGCCGACTGAGTTACCAGCAGTGGGACCGCCATTATCCAGATATCAACAGGGTCAACGCTGTGAGCCAATGTCATTAAAGTTCCGCAAAGAGCGGCTTCGATAACTGCCTCCTCGTTCGTTCTACGATAGTCAGCCGCCAGCGATAAGTAAAATCAGGATTGATATAGCCGTATAAAGCCGTTGCAAACGGGTCGCCTCGTTAGGCGACGGACGCGAGGCCGTTACTGCGGCTTGGCTTCACGGATTGGACCGGAACGAAAAGGAAGAGTGAAGTGAAACGTGCTGCCCTCTCCGAGCTTCGACTCGACCCATATCCTTCCCGGATGCTCTTCAACCATCATTTTTGCAATGTAGAGTCCAAGTCCTATCCCGCGACGATCCTGGTTATTTATCTGTGAGAAACGCTCGAAGATGGTTTTAATCTTCTCTGGGCCGATTCCCTCTCCGGTATCGCTCACTGAAACTTGCACCTCGTTGCCTTCAGGACCGATTCTCGCGCAGCTTACACAAATGTGGCCTTTAGCCTGTGTGAATTTAATCGCATTTCCAATCAGATTTGACAACACCTGCATGACGCGGCTTCGGTCGCAGACAACGTGGCGACACACGTCTTCAGGCTTTGCCTCCAAGGTTATTCCTTTGGCAACGGCGGATCCTTGGAATTGCTCTACGGCTTGTTCTATTATTTCGCTAACGTCATGCTCTTCGTAGTGCAGGGTTAATTTCCCTACGGCCATTCTTTCTACGTCCAGCAAATCTTGAATTAGCCCGAGCATTTCGCCAGCGCTTCTATTGATTGACGCGGCCAGCTCCTTTATATCCTTCGGCTCTTCCAACAGATTCTGGGCTGCCATTGATATGTTATTGAGAGGATTCCTCAAGTCATGGCTTACGATGGCAAGGAATTCTTCCCTGGTCGTAAGAGCCGCCCTGGTTTTTTGGTGCCTCTCCTGTTCCTGGGATAATAATTCAGCGGAAGACTTGGCGGAGGCCTGATTATGGCTCCGTCCCCTTTCTGTAGCAGCATCAGTTCGGAGCCGTTCGGCATCGATTGCTTCGTCGGAATTTTCTCTTTCGACACGCAGTCTTTCATCTCCTTCAGCCTGGCGTTCCGCGCCGCTTCTTCCCATATCCGCTCTCCCCAGATCACGAGAAGCGTCTGAATCGCTTCGACTTTGCACTTTGACCTTGTCTGCTTCTACTCGTTCAGCATCCCGGCTTAAGTCCGCTTGGTGCTCAGAAGCTAAATCTGAGTCGGGTAGCGGCTCGCCGGTCTCAATGCGTCCAGCATCGCGGCTTACGTCGGTTGTTTCGCGCTCGCTTTGCCTTGGATGATCTTTCTCGGATGCCATTTGCTTTACCTATGATTGTTGAGAGAAGGACGAATTATAGCAATAAATTACCGGCTCATCCAGCGAATTAGCCGGAAAAAGCGCACGCCACTCGGGAGGCGACAAAATTGGAGATTCCCTACCCTTCGCCCTCAAATCTCCCGTGCGTGCGAGCGTCGCGAATGTTGGCGATTGCCACTTCGGCGACAACTAGGTAGAAGCGGGACGAACCCGGCTTCCGATGGCGCACGATATTTTCATTTCTCATTCCCAAAGAAACAAGACCGTAGCCGACGCACTCTGCGCGGGCTTGGAAGCCGCCGGGATCCGGTGCTGGATCGCTCCGCGCGATGTCCTGCCCGGCCGTTCCTTTGCCGGCGAAATCACGCGCGCGATCAACCAGAGCAAGGTCATGGTGCTGGTTTTCTCGGCGGACTCGAATAACTCCGAACAGATCCTGCGCGAGGTGCAGCTCGCGGCCAATGCGCGTCTCCACATCATCCAGTTTCGGATCGAGGACGTGGCTCCGAACGACGATCTCCAATACTACCTCAGCACGCCGCATTGGCTCGATGCGATGACGCTACCGTTGGAAAGCCACCTCGAGCGGCTCCGAGCTTCCATCGAGGTGCTCCTTGGAACTGACGTGAAAGAGCCGGCGCAAAGCTTGATTGAAGATCCCGGACCGGTTGCGCCAGCGATGCCTGGAGAAAATGACAAGGCACAACAAGACGCTGTCGTTGCCTTACCCGAGGTAGGTGGTTTGCGGATGCCTCCCGTCCCAGTCATCCCCATACCGTCGCCGGAGGGAAGAAGCGCTGAGCCGATCGAACCTCGATCTCAGGACGAGAAGAAGAAGCGTGGCCAAGCTGTCCTCTTCGGCCTTGCCGCGGTAGCCATCCTCCTGGTTGCAGTTTGGACATATGTGGGCTCGCGCCCCCGGGCCGACGTGCAGCGAGGCCCGCTGCAAAACGCACAGGTATCCCCCACTCCTTCCGCGCAGTCTTCCGGCACGAACCCCGGCATCGCGTTCGTGAGCATGGACAAGATCTTCAAGAGTTATTCGAAGACCAAAGAAGCCGAAGCGAAGATCAACGAGACGAGGGACGTTGCCAGGAATGAATTTAACATTAAGGCGGAGGCTTATAAGAAGCTGTCAGCCGAGATCACTCGGTTGAACCAGGCGCTCACGGGCGGTGGCCTAAACGCTGAGAGTAAGAACCGCACCACTCGCGATCGAGAGGAAAAGATTGTCGCGATCAAGGCAATGGAGAAGGAGATCAATGAGTTTCGTGCGGCCCGCGAGCAGCAGCTCCAGGATCAGGCGTCGAGCGTGCGGGTAAGCCTGGTAAGAGAAATAAGAGGAGCGATCGATCAACTGACGCGCTCGGGCGATTCCGTTGTGCTCGATGTTTCCGGGATGAGCGCGAACGGAGTGCCTTTGATCCTCTTCTCGCCCGCAAGCGCCGACATGAGCGACCGCGTGGTCTCAAAGCTAAACGACGGAACCAGCTCGCCTTTCTCGTCCGCGCGCGCCCTCCGCTTCGCCACGGTGGACATGAGTGTGGTTTTCAAGAACTACACGAAGACGAAAGAGGCCGAGAAGAAGATCAACGAGGCGAGAGATGCAGCGAGGAAGGAATACGACGATCGGACGGCGGCTTACAAGAAGGCGTTGGACGAGATCAATCAGTTGAACCAAGCCTTGGAGGGCAGCGGGCTCAGCGCTGACAGTAAGACCCGCAAGGCGAGCGAGCGGGATGAAAAGATTGCCGCGATCAAAGCAATGGAAAAGGAGATGAATGAATTTCGCGCGGCCCGGGAGAAACAACTCCAGGATCAGGCGGCGAAAATGAAGGAAGACATCGTCAGCGACATTAAGAAAGCGATAAGCGCAATGCTCCCGTCCGGGAACGTTCCCGTCATCATCGATCAGAGCGGGCTGAGCGCCGCAGGTGTTCCGCTCGTGCCTTACTGCAAAGCTCTGCCCGACCTTTCCCAGATCGTAACAGATTCTCTCAATCAAACGCCGAGCCGAGGGTTTGGAAATGACAAACCGTCATTCTCCAATTCGGAGCAGGTGCGCTTCGCCTGCGTGAATATGAATCGCGTTCTCAGCGCATTGCCGGGCGCGAATGAAAAGCCGGCCAGCCAGAACGAAAAGGAAAACAAGGAGGCCGCGGCGAAGAATCGTTCGGCGATGGTGGAGAAGATCGCGCAGTTCTTGAGTGTCTCTGCGCCGCGAACCAGCGTCGGCGTGATCTTCGATTCGAGCGGCAACAGTCTGAATTTCACCCCAGTCGTCGTCGCCGCCAGGGAACTCCCCGATCTCACCGACGAGGTGATCAAGGGAATCAGCGCGCAATAACAAATCGGCGCGCGGCGCATCGGATCGGTTGACGGCAGGCAATTGCTTGCGAACATTGCACGACTTCAAATCGACATTATGACAAAACCAAATTTCCTCCGCCCGTTCCTGACCGCCGCGGCCGTGCTCGCCGGGGTCTCCGTGCTGGCCAGCGGCGCCCGCGCTTCCGTGGGTGACATCTACGAAACCAATAATGGACTGGTCCTGCGCTTCCAGGGGGTTAACACGCCCGCGACGTTCGCCAACGGACTCTCCAACCCAAAGGGCCTCGTTTTCGATGGGAAAGGCCATCTTTACGTGGCCGATGCTGGCCGCAACGCCATCATAATTTTGAATACGTTTGACGCCAGCGCCGGCACCTACGCGTCGGGACTGAGCTCGCCGATCGGCCTGGTTCTGGACAGTTCTGGCAATTTGCTCGAAGCGGATGCCGGCAGCGGCAACATTTTCAAATTCGCTCAAATAGACGGGACAAAGACGACTTTTGCCACCGGGCTGGGCGCGATCGCCGGAATGGCCTTCGACGCCAGTGGAAATCTTTATGCGGCGGATTTCAGCAACGGCGCGATCCTCAAGTTTACGCCCGGTGGAACGAAAACCACTTTCGCCACTGGTCTGAGCTTTCCCTCGGGGATCGCCATCGATAGTTCCGGCAACGTCTTTGAAGCGGACTCCGGTTCGAACACGATTTTTAAATTTACGCCCGCGGGTGCGAAGACCACTTTCGCCACGGGACTGAGCGTCCCTTACGGCCTGGCCTTCGACAATACCGGCAACCTGATCGAGGCCGATCATGACAGCGGTACCACTTTCAGATTTGCTCCGGATGGGACCAAGACCACCGTCTTTACGAGTGGTTTTAACACGCCGCAGTTTGTCGCAGTCGAACCATCGACTCACCAGCTTCTCAACGTGAGCACGCGCGGCTTTGTCCAGACGGGCGATCATGTTCTGATTGCCGGCTTCATTATTGGCGGGACCGGACCGATCGGCGACAAGGTGGTGGTGCGAGCGATTGGACCTTCGCTCACCGCGGCGGGGATCACGGATGCCTTGCAGGATCCCGTGCTGGAGCTGCACAACGCGAGCGGCGCTCTTATTGCCACGAACGATAACTGGAAGGATACACAGCAAGTCGACATCACGGCCACGAACCTTGCGCCGACGGACGACCGTGAGTCGGCCATCGTGACGACGCTGTTGGGGGGCAGCTATACGGCGATCGTTCGCGGCGTGAATAATACCACCGGCACGGCCGTGGTCGAAGTTTACAACCTGCAGTAGTGGCAATAGCCGGTTACTGCGTGCGCTCGTCCTTTAAGTAACTAACTGCGGTAACTAAGAGTTTCGTTCGGAGAACTCGTTAGGTATCCGCTCGCTACCCTCCAGGTTGCCGCGAAGCATCAAACCGTCAGGAGCGCGGTGATGAGCAGGTCCATCGCGAGGATCCAAATGAGGATGACCTGCCAAAGCCGGAGGTTTCGCGCGCCGTAATTATCGCCGGTGACCTGCGGGTCGCGTTCGAAGAGACGTTTCCGGATGCGAAAGATATAAAGGCCGCTGAAGAAAACGACGACCAGCAGAAAGCCAAAGAAAATTCGCAGCGCAACCACTGAATCGCTGTGGCTATGGATGATGCCCAAGAAACCGCCAGCAATCATACAACTGATTCGGTTCGAGATGAGCAAATAGCTGCTCGATTCCAAGTGGCGTTTAGATATTACTCCCGCTCCACTTCAGTTTCTGGCGAACGACGCCGAAAAATGAGACACCGGGAAGCGAAGCCAGCGGCAGGACACGGCGCGATTTTTTCATCTCGACGATCGCGCCCGCCTCGATCCGTAATGGCTCCCGCCCATCGACCGTGAGAAACACGGGATAGTCCCGTTCGCTCACTTCGATTTCGATCACGGCGTCTTCTCCCACGATGATGGAGCGATTGGTCAGGACGTGCGGGCAAATGGGCGTTATGACAAAGGCACCGGATTCCGGCGCAAGGATCGGTCCGCCGGCGGAGAGCGAATAGGCGGTCGAGCCCGTAGGTGTCGCGACAATTAATCCGTCCGCGTTGAATTCCGTGAGCGGCTCTCCGTTCACGCTGGTTCTCAATCGGATCAGGCGCGAGACCTCGCCACGACTAAAGACCGCGTCATTCAGGCCAGTCATTACGAGCGGTTCTTTGCCGGCGACCTTCACGATCACTTCCAGCAACGTCCTGTCGCTGAAAACCATCTTGCCGGCCGCGATGCATTCCACCGCGTCGACATAGGTCGCCGAGTTTGCGCAGGTCAGGAAACCAAGCGAACCGACATTGATTCCGAAGATGGGCTTTATGACATCTTCCAATTGTCCGACGACATGAAGAATCGTTCCGTCCCCGCCGAGAACGACCAGGAGATCGGCCTCTCTCTCCAAGTCGGCGACAGAGTAATCGGACTTCATCCCGGCGAGTGCGGCCGTCTTGGCTTCCACCAAGACCGGCAGTTGGAAACGATTGAATTCCGACTCCAGCTTGCGAATCAGTTCGGCGACGCCAGGCTTACCCGTATGGGCAATCAGGCCGATTTTCGTCGGACGCATATGAAGAATTCCTGGTTGCCATCCGCGCCTGTTATCTTCGAGCGGACGATGCCAATGACATTGTGGCCCGAGTTGAGGACGAAGTCGCGAATCTTATTCTGCGCTTTCTCGTGCAGCGCGGGTTCACGCACAATACCGCCATGCGCTACATCCCTGGCCTCGAGTTCGAACTGCGGTTTGATCAACGCAAGGATCACACCGTCGGGAGTTACCAAGTCGAAGGCATTCGGCAAGATCAAAGTCAGTGAGATGAAAGAAACGTCGATGACACAGAGATCGATTCGCTCCGGGATGTCGCCGCGGCTGAGGAAGCGCGCGTTCAGTTTCTCGCGAACGACAACGCGCGGATCGTTGCGGATCTTCCAGGCTAGTTGCCCGTGCCCAACGTCGATCGCAAAAACTTTCACGGCGCCGCGCTGCAGGAGGCAATCGGTGAAGCCGCCCGTGGAAGCGCCGATATCGAGCGCGGTGAGTCCTTGGACCGCAATCTGGAAGTGATCGAGCGCACCTTCCAGCTTCAAACCTCCCCGGCCGACGTAAGGCGAGCGCGTTTGGAGCGTGACTTCGGCATCAGGTGCAACGAGCACCGACGACTTGCTGATGACCTGGTCGCCGATCTTCACTTCGCCGGCCATGACCGCGCGTTGGGCTTGCTCGCGGCTCGCGCAAAGCCCCTGCTCCACCAGGAAAACGTCCAGCCGCGATCGCTTGGACTTTGTCATAAAGCGTCTTTTCCTCCCCAAAACGCTGAAAATATTTGTTCTGACAATAAAGTAATAGGCGGCGGAAGATATCGTTGAGTCAACGTTTTAGCCTGGACCATGAGAAGGTCATTCGTCTTCCAATCACTCATGCGCGGCGTATTGGCTCAGGAGTTTTTCGATGGACGCAACGTCTTCGGCCGAAGCGCGCCGTCGCTGATATTTCCGGAAGACGACATCTTTCAATTCCCGAAGATCGTCGAGGAGTGGGCGCTCGTAATAAGTCCAGTCGAGTTCATCCGCGTATTTCGCCTGGAAACGCCACACGCCCCCGAATTTCGTCACGCGCACTTCGCGTTTGCGGCCGTCCGCGCCTTTCTCCTTCCATATGTGTTGACTCCGCATCCGGCGGGAATCTTACATTAGCCGCTTGAGGGACGCAGCCAGATTGCTCGCTTATTTCGCCGCCACGATTCTCTTCGGGGCACTGGCCGCACCGCCACTTTTCTGGTCGGCCCAATGGCTGGCCGGGCACGGCATCCTGCCGGCGCTCGCGCAGTTCGATTTCGAAGCGTTTTTTCATCGCGCCATCATGCTCGGTGCGCTCCTCTTTATCTGGCCGCTCTTGCGCTGGCTTCGGATAAGAAACGCGCGCGACCTCGGGCTCCAGCCAAACCAGCGATGGTTTCGCGACACAGCAATGGGGTTTCTGATTTCAACCGGTCCGCTCTTGTGCTGCGCGCTTGTTCTGCTGGGTCTCGGCGTCTATGCCGTGCGCGCATCGATTTCATGGGGAGCGCTCGGCAGTGTCGCAGCCAGCGCCGCAGTCGTGCCGTTCATCGAAGAGGCGCTTTTCCGCGGTTTGTTCCTCGGCGTTTTGCTTCGAGGCAATCGTCCCCTCACCGCGACGCTGCTGAGCGCCGGCATTTTTTCGATCGTGCATTTTCTCAAAGGGCCTGATCAGGCAACCTCGGTCGTAAGCTGGGACGCCGGATTCATTTCCCTCGCCCACTCGCTCGATCAATTCGCGGAGCCGATGCTCCTGCTGGCGGGCTTCACCACCTTGTTTCTCCTCGGCTGGATTCTGGCCGAAGCACGTCTGCGCACCCGATCGCTTTGGTTGCCCATTGGTCTGCACGCCGGATGGATTTTCGCCAGCGGCGCGTTGAACAAGATCGCGCAACGCGAGATGCTCGCCCTGCCGTGGCTGGGGAAGAGTTTGTATGTCGGCATCGTGCCGCTCGGCGTCGGCCTGCTGAGCTGGGCCATAATGAAAGGATGGTTGAAGCATGTTGACGCTCGCGAACGCTAATCCGTTCCAGGCTTTGAGTTCGCTCTTTTATCCGGCGTCCTGCGTGGTTTGCTCGGGAACTGTCGCGTGGCGCGAATATCTCTGCTCCGATTGCAGAGCGCGAGCGCCGCGAATCGCCGCGCCTTTTTGCGCGAAATGCTCGGAGCCTTTTTCCGGCGCGATTACCCAGACGTTCAGTTGCGCGAATTGCGCGCATCGCACGTTGCATTTCGATTGCGCGGTTGCCGCGTATCGCAGCCGGGGCCTCGTCCGCAAACTCGTCCACGAATTCAAATACGGCCGGCAACGCCAATTGCGCCATCCCCTCGCCGCCTGGCTGGGCGAAACCATGCGTGATGCGCGGCTGCGCGACCGCCGCTTCGATGTGATCGTTCCCGTCCCGCTCCATCGCGCGCGGGAACGCGAGCGCGGCTTCAACCAGGCGATGCTTCTCGCCGAACTCCTCAGCCGCCAGGTCGCGGTGCCGCTGCGCGATCTTCTCGAGCGGATTCGTTACACCACCACCCAAACCGCTTACGATCGCTCCGAGCGGATGGAAAATTTGCGCGATGCCTTTCGTTTACGAAAAAAGATGCACGTGCGAGAGTTGCGCGTGCTCCTGATTGACGATGTATTAACCACTGGCTCGACCCTGAGCGAATGCGCGCGCGTCCTGAAAGAGGCCGGCGCGCTGTCCGTTCACGCGGCGACGGCGGCGCGGGCATAACACATGGCCATTTTCAAAAGACCAGCGCTCAAAACGCAAAGCCGGAAAAAACGCGAGATGCCGCAGGGCCTCTGGCAAAAATGTCCGGGCTGCTCCGAGGTCGTGCACGAGATCGAGCTGGCGCAGAATCAGCGCGTCTGCCCGCGGTGCGATTATCATTTCGCCCAATCGGCCAAGGAGCGGATCGAAAATCTTCTCGATCCCGAGAGCTTCGTCGAGCGCGATGCCGACCTGCGCTCTGTCGATACGCTTCAATTTCAAGGCATGGCCACCTACAAGGATCGGCTCCTGAAATATCAAAACCTTACCGGCCTCACCGATGCGGTCCTGAGCGGACACGGAATGATCGAGGGCTACAAAGTAGCGATTGCCGTGATGGATTTCAGTTTTCTCGCCGCCACGATGGGCTCGGTCGTGGGCGAACGCATCACGCGCACGATCGAGTACGGGACCGCGAACCGCTGCGCTATAGTTATTGTCTCGGCGTCGGGCGGCGCGCGGATGTACGAAGGGATGTTGAGCCTGATGCAGATGGCGAAGACGAGCGGCGCTCTCGCGCGGCACGCTTGCGAGCGGCTGCCTTACATTTCCGTCCTCACCAACCCAACGACTGCCGGAGTGATGGCCAGCTTCGCCTCGTTAGGCGACGTCATTATCGCGGAACCGAAGAGCATGATCGGGTTCGCCGGCCCGCGCGTCATCAAGGAAACCACGCACCAGGATTTGCCGGAAGGTTTCCAGACCGCCGAGTTCCTGGAAGAGCACGGATTGATCGATGCCATTGTGCATCGCAAAAAAATGCGGGCGCAGATCAGCCAGTTCCTCAGTTACTTCTCGTCCACGTCGTGAAGGTGGGAGGGCCGCGACCTTCTCCAGCCTACCAGGAAGCGCTTGCGTGGCTTTACGGCACGGAGCGTTTCGGGATCAAGCTCGGGCTCGAGAATATTCAGCGGCTGCTGCAAGAGCTGGATCTTCCCGGGAAAAATCAACGCATCGTTCACGTCGCCGGGACAAATGGCAAAGGTTCCGTCTGTGCGATGGTGGACGCGATCGCGCGCGCGCAAGGTTATCGCACCGGCCTCTTCACCTCCCCTCACCTCATCACCTACCGCGAACGCATCCAGGTGAATGGCGAAATGATCGGCGAAGACGAGGTCGCCGAAGGTCTGACCACGCTCCGGAAAAAAATCCGCGATTGGGAACCGCATCCGACGTTTTTTGAAATCACGGCTGCATTGGCGCTCGCTCATTTCAAAAAGAACGATTGCGAGTTGATCGTGCTCGAGACCGGCCTCGGTGGCAGATTGGATGCGACCAACGCCGTTCCGCCGGTCGTGTCTGTGATCACGCCGATCGGCTACGACCACCAGGCGTGGCTGGGCGACACGCTCGAAGCGATCGCGGGCGAAAAAGCCGGCATCATCAAAGCCCGCGTGCCGGTCGTCTCCGCCGCGCAGGAGGTAGCGGCCGAAAAAGTGATCCGCGCGCGCGCGGCCGAATGCGACGCGCCTCTCCAATTTGTGACCGAATCATATGGCGACCCGCTCCCGCTCGCGGGAACGCACCAGAAACAAAACGCGGCGCTAGCCGTCGCTGCCTTGCACTCCGGCAAGATTGCGATCGACGAGAACGCAATCGCTCGCGGCCTAACAAGCGTCCAATGGCCCGCACGCTTTCAACTCTGGGACGACCGAACCATCATCGACGGCGCCCACAATCCAAGTGGCGCGCAGATCCTCGCGGAAACGTGGCGGCAACAATTCGGCGATGAGCGCGCCACGATCATTCTCGCAGTCTTGCGCGACAAGGATGTCGCCGGCATTTGTCGCGCTCTCGCCCCCATCGCCCGACGCGTGATTCTTCCACGCGCCCGCACCGAACGCGCCCTCGCGCCGGACGATGTGTTGCAAATGATTTCACCCATTACTCCCGCACGCCAACACTCCATCTCCCCATCCCTCGCCGCCGCCCTCAAATCCGCCCGCGCCACGCCCGAGCGCATCCTCATCACCGGCTCTCTCCATTTCGCCGGAGAAGCCCTGGCGACACTGAGCGGCGACCTTGGCGCACTAGAAGATTGTGCGCAGTAAGGTAGGGACGCCGCGCTGCGGCGTCCGGCTCACGTCGCCAGTATCGCCGCTTTCATCGCGCGCCTCTTTCTACCGTGCAGAACGCGGAGAATCGACATGACAACAAAAAGCGAGAAATAAACAAAACCGGCCAGGCCCACCTGGTTTATCGTGAGCGCGACGAGCGCCGATGCGACTCCGACAGATGCATGGCAAAGCATTGCGCAAATTTCCCACCGTGTATCGAGCATCTCGCAGTCGGTGAGTTCGAGTTCCACGCGACGCCGCCAGGCATGCAAATAGAGCGCGGCGAAGGCGAGATAGATTGCCGCGAAACCCAGCCCGTAGATTACAAATAAGGTCGACGCTTCGGCGTCCTTTCCGAGACTTATCTGCCTCATCATCGCCGGCTGAAGGCGGAATATGCAAAAGCCTTGAAGGGCGAGGCGGCCGATACCGGCAGTTTTTTTGAGACCGGCATCCACCCCGCGCCGTGGAGCGACTCTGCCTGGCGAACGCTTTCGGGCAGTGCCATTCTGATGGATCTCCCGTCAGAGATTGTTCTGATCGTTTCCGACATCTACGGCGCCCAGAATTCCATCGAAAAGCGCAATGAAGGATTTCTCAATGCCATCGGCGCTCCGCGCTCCGATCGCGAAACTCCCGCTTATGCCAAGGACGAAACGCGTTCGATCACCATGTATCTCAACGACCTCGTGCCTGCTGAGGAAAAACTCCTGCTCAGTTACGAGCACGCGCTCAAGAGACTCGCGTCGGAAAAGGCGCCATGGGCCGAGACAAAGGATCCCGCGAAAGACTAACGATCGCTCGCTTCCAGCACGATCATCGCCATCGCATGATGCTCGGTGTGACTGAGCGTAATCCAAACCGTGGCAACCCTTCGCTCTTCCGCTAATTTTTTCGCGCCGCCTTCGAGAACGACAAAAGGCTCTCCACTCGGTTCGCGGTGAACGTCGATATCCTTCCAGCCCATCGCCTTTCCAATGCCGGTGCCGAATGCTTTCGAGACCGCTTCCTTCGCCGCGAAGCGCGCCGCGAGATGACGCGCCGGAAATTTCATCGATTGAGAATATTCGATTTCACCCTGCGTGAAAACGCGCTGGAGAAACCGGTCGCCAAAACGATCCAGCGAATGCTGGATGCGCGCGTTCTCCACCAGATCGACGCCAACGCCGAGCACACTCACCCGCGATAGTTCTCCATCAGGGCGAGCATCTCGCGCACGGCCGTTTCGAATCCGACGAAAATCGCGCGCGCCACGATCGCGTGTCCGATATTCAATTCGACCAAGTGCGGGATCTTGTGAATTCGCGTGATGTTCCGGTAATTGATCCCGTGACCCGCGTTCACCTGGAGTTTCGCATTCGCGGCCCGCACCGCCGCTTCGCGTAATCGCTCCAGCTCCTGCTGCTCGATTTTTTCCGTGAACGCGTTCGCCAGTTTGCCGGTGTGCAGCTCCACGATGTCCGCGCCGAGCGCGGCCGCGGCATCGATCTGTTCCGGCGCGGGATCAATGAACATGCTCACGCGTACACCAGCCGCGTGCAGTCTTTTCAACGTCCCGCTCAATTCCTTTCCGTGCGCCACGAGATCGAGCCCGCCTTCCGTCGACACCTCTTCCCGCTTTTCCGGAACGAGACACACTTCATCCGGCACAATCCGCAACGCGATGTCCACGATCTCCGGGGTGTTCCCCATCTCGAGATTCAACTTCGTCATGATGTTTTCCCGCAGTCGTTGCAGATCGCGGTCTTGGATATGGCGGCGATCGGCGCGCAGATGCACCGTGATCCCGTGCGCGCCGGCCCGCTCGCAAGTCCGGGCGATGGCGATCGGGTCCGGCTCAGCATTTTTTGAATCGGGCATGGTCGCGTAGCGCGCCTGCCGGAGCGTCGCGACATGATCGATGTTTACCCCAAGTCGAAGCGTATTCACCGATGTAATAGGTTACAGACACCTGCGCGCGGCAAGTTTTTCATTGGTAGGGACGGCGCGCTGCGGCGTCCGCGAATAGTCGCCAAGCTTTGCAAACCAACGCGGACGGCGTAGCGCGCCGTCCCTACCATCGGAAACGCGCCTGTCCCGGCTCGCCACGGGACGAGTCCGTCCGATCGGCGGACAGTTGCACTGCCTCGAGGATGCGGTAGCGGCTGCGCATGGCGGCGCTGAGCGCAGCTTCGATGACAAGGGCGGAGGCGTTCCCAAGTTGCTGAAGGTG
>PMSN01000029.1 GCA_003167555.1 Spartobacteria bacterium | reverse complement strand
GCGCCGGCTTCGGATTGCTCCCCCCTTCTTGCACCACCACCACGTAAAACTCCTGGTGCACATCGATTCCAAGCTTGATCGTTCTCTGGCCCGGATTAAACTCCGAGCGGGTTCCCTCTCGTGAGGACAACTCAGTGTGTAAACAACACTTATTCATCTTGTCGGGTGTAGGTCCCAAACCCGCACCCGACAACTCCCTACATGTCATCTCTGCGATGCATCTAACGGCCACCCGCCGCGCGCTTACGTTTTCGATGATCAAACCACTTTCGCTTCGGGCCGCGCTCGCTCTCGGTGGCCGTCGCTCATCTTGTTCTCGTTAGGCCCAATGCGCGCACGCAGCTTTCGATTCCCTCTGACCGTTTGTTCGATTGTCGGCGTATGTCTCGCGACATCCGCAATAACGTTCCCGCAACCAGCCCCTCCAGACGAGCTTTGGAAGCTCGTTGCGCAGTCGCATGTGATTGTAGTCGGCACTCCGAGTGTCCCTGCAGCTCAGATAGAACATTCGGAGCGCTCCGGTCAGCATGACTACGTCGCCGTTCCCGTGCGGGTTAAGGAGTGCCTGAAGGGCGATCCCTGTCCTAAAACAATAGTCGTTCGTTATTTCACGCGTACAGCCTGGTATAGCCCGGCACCGCGAACTCTCGTTGAGTCGAGCGGCAATCAATCTGTCCTCTTCCTGATTCAAGTGGACACGCAGACAATCTCAGGGGCTCCGGAAATTTATTTCGCTGGTCACACGCCGAAAGCCATTCAGCCGTACTCTGAAGAACTCATCCGCCAGGTTCGCGTGGAGACCCTGGCGCAAAAACAAATTATCGACGACTTCGCGCGGAATTTCCGTCCCGAGGATGAGCCGTCCCATGTGAAGGTACGCTCATTGATCGAAGCAACGCTCCATCGGCGAAGCGAGAAGCGAGCGTTTGCCGAGCTAGAAGCCCTTGGCGAAGCAGCAGTTCCCGCCATGATCATGTCTATGGATGACCGGCGTGAGTTACCCGTGAAGGAGATCTCGCTACGGAACGGGCCCGGTGGCTTGGAGCCGTTTCGCGTCTACGGTCCTAAGGTCGTGGCGGACGCCATTGCCGCGATCCTTAGTCAGATCACGCAGGAAGACTTCGGCACGATCGTGCATGGAGGATCGGAGCGAGAGCGAAAAGCTGCGATCGACGGATGGCGCGTCTATCTGCATCGAAAGCGATTTGGAGAGCACAATCCGACGGCCGATAGCAGCCGCGCCACGCCGTAGCGAAATGATAACATCGACACTCGATGGACAATCCGGGCCTAACCATGCGAGAGGCTGTGTAATAAGTCCCAAGCCAAAAAATCGGACGCACGAGAATGACCTATAAGTTGTTTTTATTTTCTCTGAGAGTGTTTCGATGGTCCGTTTTGGCCTATTTTGCGCACCGCGGCGACTTATCACACAGCCTCTCGCTCGAGCCAACCGCTGGCCGCCGCGATGACCAGATTTGATTTTATGAAACAGTTCTCGATGTTTGCCACGCTCGCTCCCGCCAGCGGTGGCTCAGCTCCATCTCGTTAGGCGTTTCCTCGCGTTATGGCATTACTCGCCGAAAGTCTTGTTGAGGAGTGGCTCAATCGGGACGGCTACTTCACTATTCGTGGCGTCAAGCACGGTCTCGGCGAGATGGATTTGCTTGCGGTGCGTGCTCAGCCCGATGGCGTTGTCGGCCGGCATGTCGAGGTTACGGTGAGTTTCCGCCCCATTGGTTACATCGCACGTGAGCCAGTCGCAGAGTTTGGGCGCCGAGGCAGCTATGTGCGAAAGCGTACACCTGAGCAGGTCGAGGTTTGCGCCCGTGCGTACGTGGACGCCAAGTTTCGTGCCCCAGAGAAAGATAAGTTGCGTGCGCGGCTTTGGCCCGGCGTCACTTGGTCTTTTCATCTCGTTCATGGAGTCGTCCGTTACCCGGATGAGTTGGAGGTGTTCACGCGCGAGGGTGTCACTTGCCATCCATTCCATCAGTTGCTTTCCGACTTGTCGCGGCGCGGCGGTCGCTCATTTTCTGGTTCGGCAGGCGGCGACCTCGCAGAGATTGTCAGCTACTACAAAACACATGAGACCAGAAACGTCTAACCCCTATGTAGGGAGTCAAGCGTGGATGCGCGGGTGTGGTGGGTGGGAATTAGTTCATGTGGTAAAGAGTCGTGACAGCCTGTTCAAAAAAGGGGGCAAAACTGTTCCGGAGCAGAAATTTGATAATCCACTAGTTCATAAAACATTCGTTTAATGAACAAGTCTCTTGACGCATCTTTGTGAAAGTGGTGAGATGAGCAAAATGAAAGCTGCGATCTACCTGCGAGTGAGTACCGATAAACAGACGACCAGCGCCCAACGACAGGAACTGCGCGGAATCTGTAAACGCCGAGGTTGGAATGGTGTTATTGAATACGAGGATGTGATCAGCGGAGCAAAGTTCACCCGAGTGGGTTTGGACAAAATGATGACTGAAGTTCGGCGAGGCCGACTGGACGTAGTGCTTTGCTATAAACTGGATCGACTAGGCCGGAGTCTGGTCAGCGTCGCCCAACTGATCGGTGAGATGCTCGCGAATAAGGTTGCTCTCGTCATTCCGGGTCAGGGTATCGACACGAGCAGCGACAATTCCGCCGCCAAACTACAGATGAATATCTTGATGGCTGTCGCTGAATTTGAACGTGACATTATTCGAGAACGAACGCTCGCCGGTCTTGCCGCAGCGCGGGCGCGGGGCATTAAACTGGGACGCCCGGCACTACAACTCTCAACGAAGGCGACGAAGACACTGAGACGCTTCGTGCAGGCCCGGAAAAAGTCTGCGCGGCCAAGCTACCGTTCTCTGGCGGCTGAACTGGAGGTATCGGTCGGAAAAGCTCACGCCTTAACCAGAGGTCCCGCCGAGCGACGCAAACGGGAACTGCGCCGAGGGGGAAAGTAACATTCCAACAGGCGAGTTGCAGCATAGCGGAGGTCAGCCCGATACCCTCCCAAATGCGCCAAGTGGCGCTTTTGCTCTGATGCGCCAGCTCAGTTGAGTGCGTTTGTGCGGGATGCGCCGGGCCCCGCGCGGCTTCATAGCAAAGGAGGGTTGGGTTAACGCAATAGCGCCGATGCCCCAAATCAGTCGAGCCGTGGCGGGCTAGGATTATGCCGCGCGCCCGCGATTGCGCGGCTGATTTTGATGAGCAAGCGAGGCTTGAGGCCATCTGTGCGAATCTAGCGAATTGGGATATATGACCTAATTCGAGTGCGCGACAGTCCGCGCAAATCGCCGTCACGCGATTGATCTCGGTCCGGTGCAGACTGGCGTGGGCGCTCACGTTCGCGCCTAACGGTCCACGTTTTCCGCGTGGAATTCTCCAAAAGAAACCGAGGGAGTTTCCGCTCTCCGTCGCGCCTTTTAAGAGCGCGGAAACCAAGCAAGCGCATGAGTAAAAACCAAGGAGATTATGTCTTGACGGATTTGTTCGTTTTAGTCAAAGAGAGCGGATACCGACGCAGATCCAGATACCGCCGTCTCTTAAGCTATGAACCCCACGAACGTCGCACAAAGGCTCGAACGGCTTCCGCCGTCTCGATTACACTACAAATTACTTTTCATCCACGGCTTCGGGTGGCTTTTCGATGCGATGGATGTCGGAATTATCACGTTCGTCTTGGCGGCTCTCGCGAAAGATTGGGGATTACCAACTGACCAGATCGGGCTAATCGGGAGCGCCGGATTAGCCGGAATGTTTGTTGGCGCCGTGATCTCTGGACTAGTTGCTGATTATTGGGGCCGCAAGACCGTTTTCCAAGTAACTTTACTCGCGTTCTCGATTTCGACGCTGTTGTGCGCGATGGCTTGGAATGTTACCTCAATGGTGGTTTTCCGATTTGTGGTTGGTGTCGGTTTGGGCGGCGAACTTCCTGTCGTTTCTTCGCTCTTGAGTGAGTTCGTCCCGGGGAAGCAGCGAGGTCGATTCATCGTTCTTCTCGAAAGTTTTTGGGCCTTTGGCTGGTTGATCGCTGCGATCGTCGCCTTCCTTCTTATTCCAACTCACGGCTGGCGTATTGCCTTTGTCATTGGATCAATCCCTGCCTTTTACATCTGGATAATTCGGCGAACTTTGCCGGAATCGCCGCGTTGGTACGAGAGCAAAGGGCGTTTTGCTGAAGCCGAGGAAGTCGTTAGGGCACTTGAGAGCGAAAGCGAGCGACAAACGGGTCTGTCCCTGCCTCCAATTGAAGTGATTATTGAAGCTTCCATTCCAACGAATAATCGTTTTGCCGTCACTGAACTTTGGTCCCAAAATTACCGCCAGCGCACTATCATGCTCTGCGTTCTTTGGTTTGGTCTGGTCTTTGGATACTACGGGATTTTTGTCTGGCTTCCGACGCTTCTGGTCAAGGCAGGCTATTCACTAGTGAATTCGTTTCTATACGTTGTCATAATCACGATTGCGCAAATCCCCGGCTATTTTAGCGCCGCCTATCTTATCGAACGCGTCGGACGCAAGCCAGTTATTGTCATGTATCTCTTGTTGTCTGCATTCACTGCTTTCCTTTTTGGACGAGCTTCAACCACGGCTGCGATTCTGACGTGGGCATCGTTGATGGCGTTTTCAAATTTAGGTGCTTGGGGAGCGGTTTATGCGTATACACCCGAGCTTTTCCCAACACGGGCCAGGACCACGGGTACAGGTCTTGTAATGGCTATTGGCCGGATTGGGGGAGTCTTGGCGCCAATCATTGTCGGTGTTCTGTTGCCTATGCTCGGCCGTAGCGGCGTGTTGACGATGAACGCGGCATTGTTGGGCGTTGCAGCCGCTTCAGTTGCATTTCTAGGAATTGAAACTCAGGGACGAACCTTAGAGGAGATTTCGAGGTAGCACTTTCAGCAGATGAAAAGAGAAATTCTACTCGCAATCGGCGGCGTAATTCTTGGTTCGGTCCTTGGTGAAGTATTGGCTGCTGTAACGAATATTCACCCGGTATGGCTGAGAATCACTGTTGATGTGCTGCTCGGCGGTTTAGGTTTGGGAATCGTCTGGCTTGCTACACGGGAAGTCCATCGCAAGCGTGGCGCTATCCAGGTATTTTTACCTGACTGGAAGGGCCTTCGTGAAGGAGATTTCTATCAAGACGGTGCTATTCAGAAGAAGGGATTCGACCAAGCAGAAAGTGAGGCGAGGGGAATTCCTGACGCCTTGGACGTTGGGTACAATGGAATGCACGAAAGTGTGTCCGCTCAAGAGCTTCTTGCATCAATGCAGGAGCACTACCGAAAAGGCTCTACGTATTTCATTATGACGATGAGCGATAAGGTAGAAAACATTCTCCCCAGTTTTAAGGCCTGGCATCGGCAATGTGTTAATTCGAAGGCAGCGGAACCTATATTAATTGTCACAGTTGCGAGCGCTCCTGGTCTTGCGGATGCCGAAAACGGTGTTGTGCGATGGTACATTCGGTCCCAAGAGGAAAGCCAAGATTTGGCAAATCATTTGGAGAGATATGTTCAGAAAGCTGCGACCTTTGCGATCACTCACACACCTGGAAGCTGCGACTCAACCTACGGAGCTAAGGGTGTCGAACTGTTCTGCCGCTACTTCGATGGCGAAGTACCGTCGGATCTAAAATTCTACGTCACAGCAAGAACTGCTAAGGCCGCCGTCCAAGCATTTTTTTCCAAATGCTCAGCGCAACCCGATGATTGGCCGGAGACCGGCGCCGTATCAACCTGGCCTGGCGTGTTCGTTGTCGGTTACGGCGATATGGTCAGGAACACGGTCACCGAGCTGATTCAAAGCGGATATGCTGGTTATATCGCGTGTACCTCGACGTTTACGGACCCGCAATGGCGACCGCAGCAAGATCTCTTGAAAACTACCAAGGCAGAGATTTTCACGGTTCGACCTCGGTTAAGAAAGGGGGGTGACCATTTTGCAGAAAACGATCGCAATGTCGTATTCTTGTTCGCGAGGAAGACTCTTTTGCGGACTCTGAATTTCACCGCGGGAAATACAGATTCGAAAACATTCTTGGCTAAGTGGACAAGCGTTGCCGAAGAGGGATCGGATGCGCTCGATCAAATATACCTCCAAGAGGGCGACATTGAGGTTCAGTTAAAGGTCCTTTACGCGTGTGAACTGTAAAAGGGCCGTGATTGTCGTTGATGTCCAACGAGACTTTTGCGACGGAGCCCTGGCCGCATCAGATACAGAATCGCTGTTAATACCTTTGCAGAATTTTATCCAAGCCGCGCGCCAGCACAGAGTCGCCGTGATCTTCACGCAGGATTGGCATCCGGCCGATCACAGTTCATTTAAGCAAAATGGAGGAAAGTGGCCGGTTCACTGCGTCGCCGGCGAACGAGGCTCGGAGCTAATGCCGCAACTCCAGCCGAATGCCGGCGATCTGGTTGTTCACAAGGGTGTGACGAGGGAAACCGAAGGGTACTCGGCTTTCGAGCTCACGGGACTATCAGAACACCTTCGTTCGGCGGGAGTGAAGTCGATTGGGATATGCGGGATCGCGACAGAATATTGCGTCCGCAGAACGGTGTTGGACGCTGCTCGGGCGGGATTTACAGTGACGCTGCTAACCGATTTGATCCGTCCCGTTGATTCAAAAGCGGCGGGAGTCGCTGTCGACGAGCTTGTGAGGTCAGGAATTGCGCTAAGCGTCTCAAATCTGTGGCTGGCCAGCTAGCTGCATGGAGTTGCACGACGCTAATAGCCTGATTGCCCGGAATGACGATTGGCAGACGACCCAGATATTCGGAATCATTACGAGCGACCAAGTAGCGGCGATTCAGAACAGCCAGCTTGCGCCCACTAATCCAGCGGAATCAGCCATCATCGCGACGCTGCAACCGGGGAGCTACACGGCCATCGTGCGCGGAGTGAATAACACCACGGGCAATGCCCTCGTGGAAGTTTACAGCTTGCCGTAAGCATAGCCGTTCTGTGTCGGTGTGCGTCGTCTCTGAAACGCGCCGCTGAGCCCGAAATAGCGCCGACACCCCAAATCAGTCGAGCCGCGGCGGGCTGGGCTCATGCTGCGTGCTTGCGATTGCGCGGCTGGTTTCGATGGGCGGTTGAAGCGTGAAACCACGTGCGCGGATCCAGCGAATTGGGATATGACCTAATTCGAGCCCGCGCGGCTTCATCGAAAGGAGGGGAGGGTTAAGCCAATAGCGCCGATGCCCCAAATCAGTCGCGCCGCGGCGGGCTGGGCTTATGCTGCGTGCCCGCGATTGCGCGGGTAGGTTTGCGGCCGGGGCGCACGTTCGCTGTTTTCAGAGCGTTTTTTTTACCCGCCCCGAGAACAAGTCATTCAGGGTGACGCCCAAAGCTCGCGCGAGATATACGAGCTCAAAATCTCCCACCCATCGAGTTCCGGCTTCGATCTTGGCAACGGTGTCGCGGCCGATGTCCCATCCGAGTCGCTGACATTTTGCCGCAAAGGCAGGTTGCGAGAGATTCCGCTCGGATCGCAATCGACGGACTTGTGCGCCAACGATGTTTCTTCCAGTCCTCACAAGGTGTGCCCCATTGAGCACTTGACCTTATGAGGAGCGACTGCTTCCATCGTGCTCGAACGAGCACGATATGATTAAACGTTATTTGCTTGCGGGCGTGTTTTTAGCTGTGCTTTCCGCCGCGGTGCTTGCTGATGGCCCGATCTATTGGTGGGTGACCTTGTACGACGGCGGGAAACCGGTACAGGTGTGGGTGGCACGAGCCGAGCCCAAAGTGAGCGGCGATACGTGTCGCTTCGTTCCTCAAGGGCAGAAGAACGAAACGGTCATTCACGGGGTGTTCTCCGTTTCCACTCAACCGCCTCCTGAGATGCCGGACCGACCGGCGAATCGCAAAGGCTTTTGAAATCCATGCGTGACTCACTCTTTCGATGCCTGTCGAGTGCAGTCATAGCGAAGCTGATTAGCAACGCCCGCATACGCATCTGCTATGTCGCTCCCGGCATTCAAGCCGCCGTAGCGACGGCGTTGTGCTCGTTAGTCGCGTCGAACCCAAAGTTGCGCATTTCGATTAGCATCGATTTCAGCGAGGCGGCGTTTCGAATGGGCTATGGATCTCTTGAAGCCGTGAAACGACTGAAGGAGAGCGAAATTGAGGTTGTGAACTCGCCGGGCCTTCGCGCTGCGGTGCTGATCGTCGATGATGCCGGTTGGGTCTTTACCCCAACGGCTCTTTATCTCGAACCAGAACCGCATAGCGAAGAAACGCCAAATTCAATTCGACTGACACGCGACCAAGTGGATGAAGTGGTTTTTCGGATCTCCGCAAAGGAAAAACACGCGGCAATGGCGGAAGCGCCAACACAGGAACTCAGAGAGAGGGTGGAACGCATTGTTTCCGAAATCGGAATGGAGCTGGTTTCTCAAACCGAGTTCGAGACGGTGGATGATATTTTGGAGCAGGCGCCGGCAGTGAAATTCGACGTGGCACGACAAGTACGCGTTTTTGAACCGTACCTCCAATACGTTGATCTCAGCCTGCGCGGGGCAGCTATCCAACGGCAGCGGATCCGGATTCCGGGCGCATTGCTTCGCTTGGGTTCGAGTGAGGACTTAGAGGGGCGGCTGCGCACGACATTCGATCTGATTGAACGCAACAGCCAAGTTTCCTCCAAGCGACTGGAGAAGGATCTTTACCAGCTACGGACCGATCTCACTCGACCGCTCGGAAAATTCGGAAGGGTGATGTTAAAGGCAGCACGCAGCCGCTTTGACGAACGAATCGGAGAATTTCGTGTTCGGCTAGAATCGCATAAGAATGCCGTTGAAAAAGAAATCGAAGGCAAGTTGAAGGCTTCGCGCGAGCAGGTGATCGAATACTACCTGTCGGCCGCAAGAACTAAGCCGCCGGATGAGCTGGTTGGGCGTTCGGTAAGCCCAAATCTGTCGGACAACCTTCTCCGGGAATGGATCGATGATAAACTCGACGACGTTTTCCCCTCGGCTGATGAAGTGGTCTCGAACATGAGCTTGGACGTGAGTTTCAAGGATGTGACGTTTGAGACACTCAATGATCCCGAGTTTATCGGCCGGCTCAAAGAAGCGTACCCCGACATAGATTGGGAGAAGCCTTACTCGCATTTTCGCGCTATGGGGGAAGATCAGAAGACCGGCCGAGATTCGTAGAGATTTGCACGCTTATCCCTGCCGAATCGTTCACACGAATGCCTCGGCGAGAAGCACTGCCGGATGACCTAAAGGAGTTGTGCTCGCTCTGTAGGGCGGGGAAGCTTTTCGCCGTTCAAGAATGGATTGGAGCCGGTAAGCGGTAACGTCTGCCCGAAGGCAATTTCACGACCTCACCGCTTCGTGTTTCGATCCAGCGCGGCGTCTACAGTCTAGTGGAAGTTCTGCTGCGCGCTGGTGCGGATGATGGAGAAAAAAACCACGCGTTAGCTTGACGGGGGTTGTGATGTGACAATCCGGTTATTAGCGGATCGAAAGGCGATCGATCGAATCACGTCGCAAATACCGAAAGCTTTGCGGAGCGCCGCCCCGCGGACTCAAGTGGTTCAACCGCGCCGGTTGATTCAATTTCCATACGGCTGCGATGACGATCGCGAAGCCTATCGTTCGGTCACCATAATACTCGATAAAGTCTCGATATTCGATTCCACCGAGATTCCTAAACTCTCTCCAAAGTGCCCGGGGACTCAGTTCCCTAATGTAGGCGACTTCGAAATAGGCGACTACCTGCTTGACGGGCGTGCTTGCATACAAGACGACGAAACGCGGCCGCTGTCTAAATCGTGTTTTCCGAAACTCGACACGCTTTCGACCTTCAATGATCGCTTGAGCGAATTTCGGCTTAATTGCCAGAAGAGCTACTGAGTCAGGGTTTGTTTCTGAATCCATTTTCGTGCCGCGAGCGTTAATTTCGTTATCGACTGAGGAGCCGCGACGATAATCTTGTTCTGCAAAAGCTTGTCGAGCTTTATCGGAGTCGAGAGGATTCGACTTTGGCGGAACAGAATCGCAAGCACTGGCTGCTTGCATAGGCGTTCGATTTCCTGAAGCGGGTAAACGGTTCGTTTGCCGACGAAGCGGGCGATCTGTGTAGGATTCGTCGAACGAAAAGTTTCTTCAGTAACGCCGAGCACGGTCAATGCCTGCCAATCTTCGGACCGGTAAAACGCCAGGATCGCGCCCGGTTTGATCTCTTGCGAAACCGAATTGCACAGATATGCCTTCCGAAGAGCATTGCCACACGCGCTGCGGCCCTCAAAGAAATGCGCTTGCACCGTCGCTTCCGGAAACAACGTGTCATGATACTTCGGTTTAATCGGCACAATGAACGCGGTGGTGTCAGACCATTTGATGGCAGTCGGTCCGAACTGCTTGTTGAATTCAAGCGAGCTCAGCTTGTCAAGTTCCTGTTCGGTGGGCTTTAGCCGCTTACTGAGCCGCAGTTCTCCGCGCACTGTAGGTAGGTTCAAATCGGAAAAACCGAATTCGTTCAGAAACGAAATCAACTGCTCGTGCCGGGGCCAAACTTCGACGAACAAAAAGCCAAAATCGTTTTGCTCCGCGTAGTGCAGAATCTCGCGTAGCAAGAGCTCACCGTACTTAAATCCAGTATGAGCTTCGGAAATCTTGAAGGTGCAGATTTTCAGCGTCTTCTCTGTCGCTCCTAATTCCGCTCCATTTTCGCGATTCACTATCGATACTCCTGCATAGCTATCATCGGGTGCGGTAACGATCCAACTCTGCCGGTGCTCCCGTTTACACTTGATCAGCCACCCATCGAATTCGGGATATTCTTCGCGTACGGATGTGAAGATTGGATCTTCAGCGTCGATATTGTGTGCTTTTACCGCGCTGACTGCAGGGAGCGCAGGTGGTACGACGTCACAGAGGGTTTCGAGTGTGGTTATGGCCTCGGCCGTGAAAGTAACGCGATGATGCAACTGCAGTCGTTTTGCTTTCCGATGAATGCCAACATCTTCAGTAACAAGGTAATCAACCGCATCCGCGTGCAGCGCAGCGAGAAGTTGATGGTCAACCCAATCATTCGTCTCGCGTCCCGGTTCGCCGAGCACGCGGTTCACGCGAACTGCAGATGGCGGATTTGGTAGCGCGGGGTATTTTTGCAGAAGCGCTTGACGGAGTTGTCGCCGTTCCGTATCCACATCATGAGAGACATCCGCCCTTTGCGCAGGATGAACGAACAACGGGAAACCTGCCGTATTAGCTTTTTGGACGAATCGAATACCGCTCGGAGTAAGCTTTTCGATTTCGGCCGGTGCTGTGGGCTCTAGAGCGATCAAGACGTTGGTGTCCAAAAGGTATTTCATCGCATGATCACCGCTATACTCGACGCCTTTGGCCTCCTGCGATAGGACGGATTGAGCGCCAGTGGCGAAATAGGATCACCATGTCGGGACCAGCTGATAGTGATGCAAGCTGGGGTGGTTTGGGTTAAGTTAATAGCCCCGATGCCCCAAATCAGTCGAGCCGCGGCGGGCTGGGTCAATGCCGCGTGCCCGCGATTGCGCGGGTAGGTTTGTGGGCGAGCGAAGCGTTAAGCCTTGTGCGCGGATCCAGCGAATTGGGACATGACCTGATTCGGTCGCGCAGGGATTGTTTGTCTCGTCTGAAAGCTGCTCCATTACGGGTCCACATGCCCCGCCGTCGCTCTTCGATTGTAGATGATCTAGTGCTCCTGCCGTGGTGGGTGAGCGTAGCCCTTGCGGGAATCGCGTATCTCGCCCTGCCGGCAATATTTCCGCCGCCCATCGTGAAAGGCGGAATTGTGGGAGTCGTTAGTCTCGGTCTGCTGGCGATCGCCGCGATCTCTGCGTTGCGTGCGTTGAAAACTGCGCACATGCTTAAACGGCAGACCGGCATCGAATCATTGCGGGCGCTTCCGTGGAAGCGGTTTGAAGATCTGCTGGGCGAAGTCTATCGGCGGCAGGGATATCAGCTTGGAGGAAACGCTCGGCGGTGGCGCGGACGGCGGCGTGGATTTGATTCTTCGTCGCGACAGCGAAGTGACCTTAGTTCAGTGCAAGCGATGGAGCGGCAAGCCCGTGCCCGTGCGGGTCGTGCGAGAGATCTATGGCATCCTCGCGGACCGCCGAGCGTCAGCTGCGAAGGTCGTCGCGACAACTAGTTTCACGCCGGATGCGATAACATTCGCTAGAGGAAAGCCGATCGAACTCGTCGACTCGACGAATCTACTAAATCTGCTACGCGGAGTGCAGAGTTCCGGAAATGTCGCCGAGCCGCAGATTGACAGTCAACGCAATCACGTCGCTCCTGATTGCCCGCGTTGTGGCTGCGAGATGAAAGTTCGCGAGGCGCATCGTGGCGCGAACGCCGGACAGCGGTTCTGGGGTTGCTCCAAATATCCCAGCTGCCGCGGCACGAGAGCGATTTAGCGGTCAGCGGCAGAGCCGCGCTGTTCACGATGAGCCGTGGGCGGGCCGCAGCGTGGGGAGGTTGGGTTAAGCCAATAGCGCCCATGCCCCAAATCAGTCGGGCCGCGGCGGGCTCCGTTTATGCCGCGTGCCTGTGATTGCGCGGATAAGTTTGTGGGCAATGGAGGGTTAACGCTCTTCAAGATGTGCGCGGTGCCTGCGAAATCTGCGAAGTCGGGCGCCAGCCGGTCGGATTTTGGCAGATAACGCAGATTTTGAAACAGAGATCTTCCGAGTGTCGATCTAAACCAATAGCGTCAGAGCCCAAAATTCGGTGTGCTAACAGTCGGCGGTGAAGTGGCCAGCGAACGCGCTCTGCATCTCACGGCGGCAGACCGGCATCCAGCTCACGAGTCTTCAACCCGGAGATCGGCGCCCCGTCAACGGCAACTCCACCCAAAACACTTGGGAACATCCTCGTTGGCTGGCGCATCCAGGCACTGTGAAATTTTCGAGCAATTGTTCATCGTCATGTCTATCTTAGCGGGAACGATGGCAAAAACCCGAGAACTTGCCGAACTGTTCAGCGCGATTGGATCGAACGATCTCGTTCGTGCTAATATTTTGGCCCGGACCGTCGCAGGCCGTCACGGTGCTCGCGGCCATCACCGCGTCGAACGGGATCTTCTGGGTGCATTGGACGCACCACGGTCACCGCAAAATGGAGCAACCGCGCCGACGAATGCGTGGCAGATGAACAGTTCCCTTATGCCATTACGTCCGCAGAAGCGGCTAGCCGAGCTTGAATTGACGCCTTCGATTCGCAACACCGTCAACGAGTTGCTACAAGAATGGCGAGCGAGAGCACGTCTGTCTGCTAAAGGAATACCGCGGCGGTGGAGGCTCCTTTTTCATGGGCCTTCAGGGTGTGGGAAAAGCGTTGCTGCCGCGGCGATGGCAGGGGAAGCAGGACTGCCCGCGTTTTTGGTGCGGTTCGATTCGTTGATCGGTGCATATCTCGGCCAGACTGCGCTTAGACTGCGCGAAGTCTTTCGGTTCGCTGAACAAACTCCGAGTCTTCTCCTGTTCGATGAAGTGGACGCGCTAGCGAAGCGCCGAGGAAGCCCTATGGAAGTAGGCGAACTCGATCGGATTGTTATCGCATTCATGCAAGAGCTTGAACATGCACACTCTGATGGTTTTATCGTGGCGACATCTAACCTGCCGCAGTCGCTGGACGATGCCTTATGGCGGAGATTCGATCTTCGGCTGCAGTTTCCGAAACCGCGCAAGGTTGATCTTGTCCGATTCGCTCAGCGGCATTGCAAGTCGTTTGGGCTTCGGCCGAGTCGACCGCTGGTTATCGCCTGTCGTCAGGCTGCCTCATATGCCGATGCGGAGCAATTGGTGATTTCTGAGGCCCGCCGACGCATGCTTGCTGGCTAGCACAAGTATGCCGCCGCCTCTTCGCCCTCGAAACTACTTTCTCAATGAAAGCCACGAGCTTTCGGTCGAAGAGCTTGGTGGCGGGGGCCCGCCAGCGAAGTATCTCGACGTGAACTGGCCTCGGAAAGCCCGAAGGCTAAGCGAATCGTTAAAGCGTATTGAGGAACGTAGTCGTGCATCGCATGATCCGCTAAGTCGGCGCCGCTATTACATGGTCGCCGACCCGGTTCGGGAACTTATTAAGGCATCCAAGGCGAAAGACGCCCCGTCGGGTCGCAAGGTGGAGCAGGTACAATTCAGCGGCGAACAGTCTAAGGTGTTCGAACGGATCGGCCTCGACTTGATCGAGGTGCATCCTAGTGGTGCCGCGACCGTCCACGGTACTCCGGAAAAGATAGAGCAGTTGCGGACAAGGGCCGGCCAGCTCGCCGGTTTGGGGGTCCGCGAGCAGGCAAGGTTTGTCTCGATCGATTCGTTCGATTGGATACCTGCAGAACTCAAGTTCGATCGTGCATGGGTCGACACGGTCGGTCTAAAACCAGTTGAAGCGTACATCAAACTGCAGCCGATGATTACAGAGATCGAGGCTGATATCCTGATCCGGAGTCTCGAACGCTTTTTCGCTGCGCGCCCAGTGACCTCGTTACGGGGAAAAGGTCGTAGTTACATCGGGCGCTATTTCTTGCGGGCGCTGGTTGGTCGGCAGGCTGTCGAAGATCTAGCGAACGAATTTACTTCCGTGCAATCGATTCATCCGCCGATCATCGCGCTCGCTCAGACTCTGCCGCCGAGTTTCAGCAGCCAACCGACCGCTGCGCAGTTGACAGTCGACAGACGTACGCAAGCAACCATTGCCGTCGTCGACACTGCAATACCACAAAGTCATCGGTGGCTCCAGGTGCATCGTCGCGCCACCGTCACTGGCCCAAATTGTTCCAACACAGAGAACGACAACCATGGGTCGCTAGTCGCTTCACGTGTGGTTTTTGGTGATGCCAATTTGGGCGCGGCCGAACGCCCGCCGGGTCCGATCTGCTCGTTTGTCGAAGTTCGAGTTGGAACAGGCAAATCTGGAGTAATTTTAGCCGAAAGCGTGGCGAACGCGCTTCAGGCCGCTCTCAACGCTGCACCAGATGTTCGGGTTTTTAACCTGAGCTTCGACAGCGAGCTTGGCTTGGATTTACTGCCACCGCGGCAACGGGCGGAGACGGTGAGGCACATCGAAGAGATTGATACCTTCGCATTCGAAAAAGACGTGCTCCTGATCATCGCGGCTGGCAATGTCCCTGAAGGGACGATCCCCGCAGTCGGATATCCAAATCACTTTAACGAGCCGGCGTGGTCGTTGCACTCATTTCCGCGGGCCTTCAATGCACTCACATGTGGCGGAATTGTGTCGCGGCTCAGCGCCGGCGGCTTGGCCGATGAGATCGACGCGCCCAGTCCGTTTTCACGACTTGGCCCTGGTTTTGCACGCAGTCCCAAGCCAGACTTCTGTGCGTCGGCTGGTAATGCTGATGCAAACTACACCCGTCTAAATGGATCCGGGGTTTGGGGTTATTCCGCACTGGGCGAACCGCGTGAGGTATTCGGGACATCGTTTGCGGCTCCCCTGCTCGCGCGAGAAGCCGCCTTCATTATTGCGGCGCTACAGCGTTTTTGTCCAAACGAGACACGCCCATTTGCATGCATGGCCAAAGCGGCTCTGGCGATCTCGGCGCAGGACATTGTCCCGCAACTTAGTGAGCCTCTCAAGCCGCTTGCGAAGCGTGCCGTCGGTTTCGGCCGGGCAAACGCGAGGGCGTTCGAAACCGCGACACTCCACAAAGCTCGGTTTTTTTGGCAGGGGCTAATTCTTCACCGCGACGACTTGGTTCGCGTGCAAGTTCCAGTACCTGTTGATTGGCTGCGATCTGCGAAGGCACCGCACCTTCGTATGTGCGTATCTTGGGACACGCCCGTCTCCGCTGCGGCAGAAGCTCAGTGGGCATGCCGTGACGTCAGTGCGAAATTACATCCCGGCGCGGTTGCAGCGGCGATTCATGGCTCCCGCGGCGGCAGAATTCCCGGCTATCCGCTGTTCGAACGTCACTGGGACCTCGGTAAAGCTCGAGACAGAGTGAACATTACAGATGATTTGTGGGTTGCGAGCTTTAGCTACTCACAGATCGCTGCATATGGTGCGGGTCAGGCTGTGCTACCTTCGCAGCGGATCGCGTTTGCAGCTGAGATCTGGGATGCCGCTGAGCGACCTGTCAATCCGCATCGATTCATCCAGGCGCTTCCAATCGCACAGACACTTTCGCGTTTCAGTAACACTGCGGCGTTCTTGCCTCATCCGCTCACTATCACAACCGACTTTTGATCGCTTCGGCTCTCCAGCTCGATTTAATGTGAGTGGCGCCCTCTGAGGAGCAATCCTTCAAATGAAGCAATCGAGCGGATGCGTCCTGCGCGCAAGACGAAGAGTGGGGGCAAAGCCGATGGCGCCCGATACCCCAAATCTATCGCGCCGCTGTCTGGCGAAATCGAAGTGGCTGGACCGGATTGCTGCGGGTAAGCCGATTTAAGCTGCGCTAGCCGGTTAAGTCGCTCAAACCGTACGAACCAACAGGCGCCGATCAAACGGTGACAGTTGTGTGGACAACACGGATCGCCTACTGACGATCCACTGAGCCACCAATGCCTTTTGATTAAGGCGGAGAAGTCGTAGAGCAATCAGACTTCGCATGTCTAAATAGGGTTTGAACGTAATAGAATCCTTCCGAAGTCGAATGCGATTTTTCAGTCGGTCCGGGACAGCATCGAATCCTAGAATCCTGTGAACCATCCTAACAAATTCCGCGAGATGGTTGACGAGAAGTCGACTCGCGGCTGTAGCAATGATTTGAAATTCTGCATCCCCGAAACCCGCCAGCACTAAGGCGATCGACCGGACCTCATCAGCCGATAGTTGATCAAGTTTCTGACCTATTGGTCCCGATAGGGATTTTACTGATCTCTTATCGCCGTATCTAAGCAAAGCCAGCGGAACGAGGCTCCTGCAAGCTATGCGACCTGGAAAATCAATACTGCCGCGATATATCGACTGAAATAATCGCCTGAGAATACGCGCTTCAATCTGCGTTGGTTCCAGATGTAGTAGCCAATCAAGCAGTTGATAAGAAACATCAGGATAGACTTGATCAGGCGCGAGTAAGAGACGCTGCGCAAAGGTGATACACTCGTTGACAGAAGAGCTGTAGCGTAGATACTCGCAGACGCGTGAGGTAAGGCTTGGATGATCCAACACGTCGCGCTGCGCTCTGCTACGCATGAAGCGTGCTCTGGCCCTCGCGGCATATCGATAGACTCTCCGGAGAATTTTTGGCCACTCGCCGACCTCTTTCTCAGTTAAGGCTATGCGCCAGGCCATGATTAGCTGCCTTCGCAACGTGCTCCTCTGCGTACGCGTGTGAAACGCCATCTTGCCGATTTGATCTAGCAACGCGTTTGTTCGGAAATGAAAGTGCCGCTTTGCCGCTGCCAAGGTCAAGATTTTGGATTTGCTTGAGTTCGGAGTCAGATGGAGTCGTCCAAGAGATTCCCCCACTTCGGCGAGCACGCGAAGCCCCTCCGCCCGGCTGGCAACTCCGATGTTTTGATCATCCATCCATCGGACGTATGCATCGTCACCTACGAGATCGACCATCCGTTCGTCGTGAGGAAAAAGCATCATGTGGGCTAAGTTCCTTGAGCAGTCACATTGATCTACGGGTAGTCCTATACGTTGACCCGGAGTATACGACTCGCGTGGCGAAAGCCGTTCAAGCAAAAAGAATAACAGGCCGACCAACTTTGGCGACACCCGTAGCCCGTAAAGACTTTGCTCGACTCGCCCATACAGAATGCTATCGAAGAAGTTGCTAACATCGGTTAGAACAATAAAAGGGTAAGTCCGCTCGAAAATCAGCAGTTTCCGATATTGATCAAAGCGTAGCCATTCTAGGAATCGGTTACGTTGAGCTATGGGATAATCCGGCTCTCCTTTATAGATTGGCCGGACTACGGCGCGCGCTTGCTGAGACGCTTCCATAGTCACTCTGGACAAGGTAGCCTGTTGGAAATAAACGTGTTTCTTTTGCTGGTGGTGACCACGGCGAAATAGGTGATCTACGATTGCTCTGTAGAGGACAAGATCAGGAATATGAGGTAACGTGATCGTCCGGCTAAATCCGTTTGATTTTGCGACAGAATACCGCTTCGGAGCATGAGGCGCGTAATCACCGCTCGCTATTTGCCGCAACAACCGATTGATCCAAACGTCCGGATCGATGTCGTATTCGAGATAGTCTGCTGGGTCCCGATGTTCGAAGTGCCGAACTTGCTGACGTATGGCCTTCCATGCCGCCCAAAGAGTCGAGCGGGAGATTCCGGGAACGTTGAATTTCACGTTATCTTAATCCTTGGAGAGGATATCTGTTCGACCAAATGGCGACCTAAAGTTCGGGCTACGGATCACTTGTTGGTCATCGTAAACACCATGTCGGTTACGAAGCGGCGGAAGGATTCGTTCTCGACGAACTGCTTGTAAACCTGAGTGTCGTCCTTGAGCAATGTGAGCATAACCTTGGCGAGTGCCTTGTCGTGCTCGATGCGAGCGGCGTTCGGTGTGTTCTTCTGGGCGTTCTGATAGGCCGGATCGGCAGCAACCTTCGGTGCGATGTCTTCCTTAATACGCCGCGCCACCCGGTCTGCGTCAGTAAACAACGTTCCGAAGTTGTCGTTGAACGCTTTTAGGATGTTGCTCAGTCGGTCAAGCTCCGGCTCGCGCTTGTGGCCGCCACCTTCGACGGGGACAGGACCAATTTCGGCGTTATCATCGGCCAGGGCAATTCTCATGACCGCTTTTTTCTCCACGCGGTAGCTGTCCATGTCGATCGCTTCCAGGATGCCCTTGGAGAGGTCTTCGTCCGTCGGCGCGGGCAGTTTGGAAATGAGGAGGTTCAAGATGATGGAGAGCTGCTCCCACTCTCGATTACTGTAGGGAATCACCGAGGCGAGAAAATCGTAGGTGCGAGCGAACGTCTTTGCCTTGCCTTTGAAATCCACCTGACCATCTTCGTCGAGCCGTTCCTTGTAAACGGCGACACAGGTGTCGAGAATGGGGTCAAGTTTATCTCGCTCCGCGCCGGACATGAACAAGTCCACAAGAGTTTGCACCTGCTCGGGCGAATATACCTGCGCGTTATCGAGCGCGGCCTTGAGGTCGTGCAGCTTGTTGGGATCGGTTTCTTCGCTGAGGACTGTTGTGCGATAGTAATCGGAAAAGGCCAGCGTGATAGTCTCGGTGTTGTTCTGGAAATCCAGCACGAAGACATCGTGCTTCTCCGGGTGGGCGCGGTTGAGGCGCGAGAGCGTTTGCACTGCCTTGATGCCAGCGAGTGGCTTGTCCACGTACATCGTATGGAGCAACGGCTCGTCATAGCCGGTCTGGAACTTGTCCGCGCAGATAAGGAAGCGGTAGGGGTCTTCCTGAATCTTGTCGGCGATTTCACCGCTGGAGAAACCGTTCAACGATGACTCACTGACCTTCACCCCACCGAACTCGTGCTCGCCGGAAAATGCGACGATGGCCTGATACGGACTCTTGCGCTCCGCGAGATACGACTTGAATGCGTGAAAATACTGGACGGCCCGCTCGATGCCATTGCACACCACCATCGCCCGCGCCTTGCCGCCGATCTTGTTGAGTGCCATCACCTGCTCGTGGAAATGATCCACCATGATTTCCGCTTTGAGGCGGATGGCGTGGTCGTGGCTCTCCACATACTTTCGCAGTTTCTTCTGCGCACGCTTGGTGTCGAACTCCGGGTCGCCCTCGATCTTCTTCACTAGCCCGTAGTAGCTCTGCACTGGCGTGTAGCTCTTGAGCACGTCGAGGATGAAGCCTTCCTGGATGGCCTGCTTCATCGTGTAGCTGTGGAAAGGTAGGTGTTTAATTTTGCCCTCGGCGTCCGGTGGCAACGGCTGGCCGAACATCTCTAGCGTCTTGTTCTTGGGTGTGGCGGTGAAGGCGAAGTAGCTTGCGTTGGTCAACATCTTCCGCGTCTGCATCCGCTTTTCCAAGGCATCGTTCACCGTGTCTTCCGGGTCGGCTAGTGCTGCGCTCATGGCGGAGGAAGACTTCCCGCCCTGGCTGCTATGCGCCTCGTCAATAATGAGGGCGAAGGTCTTGCCCTTCGCATCCTTTTCAATCTCACTGAGAATGAACGGGAACTTCTGCACCGTGGAGATGATGATCTTCTTCCCTTCCTCGATGAACTTCCGCAGGTCGCCGGAATGTTCCGCGTGGCCGACCGTCGCGCCCACCTGCATAAACTGCTTTACGGTTTTCTGAATCTGGTCGTCCAGGATACTGCGGTCGGTCACCACAATGACGGAATCGAAAATCTCCTTTTCGTCTTTCTTCCGCGCGATGATTTGATGCGCCAGCCAAGCGATGGAGTTGGATTTGCCGCTACCGGCGGAGTGTTGGATGAGATACCGCTCGCCCGCGCCGTTAGAGGAGACGTGAGCCAGCGTTTGGCGGACCACATCGAGCTGGTGATAGCGCGGGAACACCTGCACCCGCTTCTTCCGACCGGTCTTTTGGTTCTTGAACTCGATGATCTGCGCGTAGTTTTCGAGAATGTTCGTCAAGCCGCCCGGCGTGAGAACTTCCTTCCAAAGATAATCGGGTTTCAGACCAGTCGGGTTTGGCGGATTGCCTGCGCCATCGTTCCAGCCTTTATTGAACGGCAGAAACCACGAGGCCTTGCCGCGCAGCTGGGTGCACATGCGCACTTCAGCGTCGTCCACGGCGAAATGCACCACGCAGCGCCCAAACTCGAACAGCTTCTCGCGAGGATCGCGGTCGCGACGGTATTGCTCGATGGCGTCCTCGACCGTCTGCTTGGTAAGACTGTTCTTGAGTTCAAACGTCGAAAGCGGCAGGCCGTTGATAAACAGGCACAAGTCCAGCGCCCGGCGCGTCTCGTCGGTGCTGTAACGCAACTGGCGCGTGACGCTGAAACGATTCTTCATGTAAAGCGCCGCCGCTTTCGCGTTGGCCGGTGATGGCGTGCCGTAGAACAGATCGAAATGCAGCGGACCATGGTCCACGCCCTTACGGAGCACGTCGATGACGCCGCGCTTGCCGATCTCGTTGGACAGTCGGGCGAGAAACTTCTGGCGGTTAATGTCCTTGGCGTCCTTGTAATCGACGATGGAGAGTTTCTTGAGAGCCTCGGGCTGGGTGGCGGAGAGGAACTGGAAAAGCTGCGGTACGTCGATCGCATAGGGCCGGTCGTAATCCTTGGGATTGCCGGCGTGCCAGCCGCTACCGGACGGCAAGGGCGTTTCTGCGACATTGCCCTCGGCTACGGGCGCAAGGCCGTCCATGCCGGTCATGTACCGCATGATTAGCGTTTCAAGGCCTTTTTCGGAAGTGTCGGTGGTGCTCACGTCTCGGGCTCCTCAACTGCTGTGTTGGCGTTAAGCTGTAGAACATCAAGAGGCTCTCCCGGCAGCAGCTTTCTGTATTCTTGAACGATGGCGAACAAACCCTTCTGGGTCGATTCGACAGAGAGTTCCGGGTATTTGCCGCTAATCAGTCCGCCCTTGCTCTTGAGTAATTCTGCCAGCGACTCAAGCTCAGCAAGCTCCCCAGCGAGCGTTACCTCAAATTCGGGAACCGTTCCGCTCGCAACGGCTAGCGCCTGATCCACGCGTATTGAGTATTCGATTAGCGATATGTGGAGCTGTCCTTCAGTAATTTTTTGGTGGATTTCGCTATGAGGTCCGCGATCGATGGGCTCTATCCAGTTGAACATTTTTTGATACCACGCAGCGGAATTTGGATCTTCGATAAGGCCAAGCTGGTGCCTCAGTTCGCGTCTCCAGCGAATCCGAAGTTCTCGCAGGTCTCCGCGCAGACGCCAAAGTTCCCAGCTTTTCTCGGGGCTCATGGGAGCTGCACTGAGTTCTCTTGCTGATGTGTAGATCCGCTCCAATGCCGCCATCTGGTCGATGAGTCGGTAGGCCAGAAGAAGGTTGATTTTGGCGTCCACCTCCTTGAGCCGTTTTGCAATGTCAGCTCCAGCAATGATGTGCGCGGCGCCCACGATGGCGGTTGAGATTGAGGCTATGCAGGCCATGGCCTTCGCCCCTTTTGCTCCTTTCATCACTTCAATCAACTGACCTGTTTTGACATCCCGCACTAACGGAAGTCCCTTGCCCGACGCATGCCGTGCGATCGTTGCAGCGCCCTCTTTAAGTAGGGCCTGCCCATTTTCAGAGGCGGAGACCATCATTGTTACAGTTGATTGCCAGAGGCTGATCCCGCTCACCGTCACAGCGATCCCATCCCCTGATCTAGCCGCAAGAGTTTGATTGATGGAACTCAGAGCCGATTCTTGGCTGACACTTGCGAACCGCACGGAATCCAATGATTCCTCGAAGTTCAGTCGCGTTATCACATTATCGAGAGGCCCATCGAAGGAGGCAACTCGGGATAACGCCTCGGACTCGTTACTCTGGTCTTCAGGAATGATGCTCAGTTGGGCGGGTGCCTCACGGTCTTTTGAGTACTGCTTTCGCAAGAGGGCAATCGTAATGCCTGCAAGAAAGAGCAGAGTCAGTGCGGAAATGATTAAGACCGTCAGCAGCAATGCCGTCTCGCTCATGCTACGACTTCCTCGAGTTCGGTTAATTCTTCCGGGTCGGGCACGGGCTCGAGGACAAGGGGCTCGGCGGGCAACTGGCGAGCGGCGGGGCGCACGTCCAGCTTGCCTGTTACAACGTCCGCCACCAGCCGCGTCCGGTATTCCCGCAGCAACTCGATTTCTCGCTCAAGGCGACTGATGGCGGTGACCAGTGGCTGAGTTTGCAGAGAAATGGCTGACAGAATCGCCTGCTGTTCGTCGCAGGGTGGGAACGCAACCGGCAATCGGTTCACGATGCCTGAGTCCAGAATCGGAATGGTCGCAGTTGATGCTGTGGACTTGAGCCAGTTCTCTGAGCTTCGGAGCTGTTGAATGCCGAACTGCGGAACGATTGTGTCTTCCTTCAACTCGAACGCGGTAATTTGCTGGTTCGTTGCGCCCTTGCCGACAAGAAGGCCCATCTTTCCAGCGGTTGCTCCGATCACGATGACCAAGATGGCTGGCCCGGTTATCAACCGCGCCTTTCCGTCAGTGAACGCCGCCGTGGTCAGGTGACGCACAGGCACTCCGAGTTCGGAGGCCGTCCCGACACTTGAAGGACCGAACCAAGGCACAGTCCCGTTTTCATAGTATCGCTGCTCCGATGTGGACGGCGTTGCGCCGTTCTGAATGTGGCCACATAGGAACTTTAGCGGAATAATCTCCCAATGCTTTGGGATATCGCCGAGCCAGGGCATACCCGAAGGTTTGAGGGGGACGGTGGGGTCGAGGCCGCGGGTGACGGCGCGGTGGATGATGGCCTGCTTCTGCTCGTGGAGCAGCGCGATCACCTTCCGCTTTGCCCGGATCGCCCGCTCCAGCCGCCCGTTCGCGTAGTCGATGAAACGCACGATGGTGTCTTGGTCCTGGGGCGGGGGCTGAATTGCCTCGATGCGCCCGAGGTCATCGGAATAAAGTCGAAGCCGGCTTTCGACCACACCCGTTGACGCGGTCTTGATTCGCCCTTTGTAAAGCGGCAGGCGGAGGAGTTCGTGGTAATACCAAGGCCGTGCGCCGTCTTTGAAACGGTAAACACAATAGGCCGGACTGGCGATGCCTTCGTAACGGGAGACTCCCATGCTTCCATTCCAAGCCAGCATGATGTTGATGACGAGGTCATCGGTCGTGACACGCTTGTAACCGACGAGCGATGATGCGCGAGTGTCAGGCACGTCAGAGCCGTCAATTGCTTTGCGCTGCGTGACTCCTGTGTATTGCGAAACGCGAAGCAACTGCTCCTTTCCGGTAGACGAACGGGAATCAACTTCACGCAGAAGCAGTTTCATTCGGCGCACATCCCATTGAGCGGGAATCTTCCCGATCCACGGAACACCTGAATCCTTGTATTCCGAGTAAGGCTGAAGGTCGGCGATCATTTCGCTCCTCCCTTGAACAGTTCATCGAGCAGGCCCTCGGTTTCCTTTTCCACGGCGCGGATGTCGGCGCGGATGGCGTCCAGTGTGCGCAGCGGTTGCGGCCGGTAGAAGTTGCGGGTGAAACTGATTTCGTAGCCGATCTTGGTAGCGTCCGCCTTGATACACGCGTCCGGCGTGTAGGGCAGCACTTCGCGGCGGATGAAGGCTTCGATGCCACCGGGTTCGAGCAGCGGGACTTGCTCGGTGTCGCGCAGATCGGGATCTGGATCGTATTCCAAGACGGCAGGCTTGCCGTTCAACTTGACCTCGTAGAGCCCACGCAAGGTGTCGACCTTGGCCTTGCCCAGCTTGTGGATTTTGGCGATGACGGGCGTGGCGGTTTCGACGCGCCAGCTCAGGGCGCGGAGGATGAGCTTGAGATCGGGGGCGGAGAGTTTGAGGTCGAGCTTCTTGAGCGCGTCGCCCACGCGGTCGCGGAAAAGGTTGTGGTCTTCAAAGAGGTCGCCGCCGAGTTCCTGGCGTAGGGCGCCGGCTGTTTCGACGAGGCGGGCGTCGCGTTCCCAAGTCTTGGGATCGAGTAGCTTTCGCTTTTTCTTGTCGGGTAGGCCCTTCTTCGCTCCTTCCTCGGATTCTTCCTCTTCTTCGTCGTTGCCCCATTCGGCGAGGCGTTTTTGCAGCGCGTCGGCGATGCCGGCGAAGTTTTCAACGAGCTTGTCGCCGAACTCGTCGTACAGCGGGGCGCGGAGGTCTTCGTCGCCGGAGGCGAAGCGGAGCGACTCGATGGCCTTCACCGAAAGCTGGCTGTGCAGGCGGAGTGGTCGTTCAATAACGACTTTCCAGTAGCCGAAGGCCGCGTTAGGGAAAATCTTCGACTGCGGCGTTTCCTTGAACGCAAGGTAGGTGTCGCAGATGCGCTGGATGTCGTCGGGGGCGAGTTCGCAGTTTTTCTTGCCGAGGTTTTTGCGGAGCGGCTTGAACCATTGCGTGGCGTCAATGAGCTGCACCTTGCCCCGGCGATGCTCGGGTTTGCGGTTAGTGAGCACCCAGATGTAGGTGGCGATGCCGGTGTTGTAGAAGAGATTTAGAGGCAGGGCGACGATGGCTTCGAGCCAGTCGTTTTCGATGAGCCAACGGCGGATGTTGCTCTCGCCCTGGCCGGCGTCTCCAGTGAAGAGGGACGAGCCGTTGTGGACCTCGGCGACGCGGCTGCCAAGGGGCGTGTCGTGGTTCATCTTCGAGGCCATATTTGCGAGAAAGAGCATCTGGCCGTCGCTGGACCGGGTGACGAGGGAAAGATCCTCGCCCTGATGCATGACCTTGAAGCGCGGGTCGCGCATGCCATCCTTGCCGCCCATTTGTTCGAGGTCCTTCTTCCAGCTTTTGCCGTAGGGCGGATTGGAGAACATGAAATCGAACTCCTGCGCGGGGAAGGCGTCGTTCGAGAGGGTGGACCATTCCGCCCCGCCGACGATGCGGTCGGCGTTTTCGCCTTCGCCTTTGAGGAGCATATCCGCTTTGCAAATGGCGTATGTCTCGGGATTGATCTCCTGACCGTACAGATGGGTTGTTATTTGGTATCCGCGTTCGCCGGCGAGCTTGACTAGAGTCTCCTCGGCAACTGTGAGCATGCCGCCGGTGCCGATTGCGCCATCGTAAAGAAGGTAGGAACCGGACTTAATTCGGTCGGCGATCGGTAGAAAGATGACGTTGGCCATGAGCCGGATAGCGTCGCGGGGCGTCCAGTGTTCACCGGCTTCTTCGTTGTTATCCTCGTTGAACTTGCGGACGAGTTCCTCGAAGACCGTGCCCATGGAGTGATTGTCCATTCCGGGATGTCTCACGGTGCGGTCTGCGTTGAGGACGGGATTAGGGCTGAGATTGATCTCGGGATCGAGGAACTTGCCGATGAGCGTGCTGAGCGAATCGGACTTGGAGAGCGTAGGGAGCTGGTTGCGGAATTTGAAGTTCTCCACGATGTCCAGAACGTTCTGCGAGAAGCCGTTCAGATAGTCTTCAAAGTCGGCGAGAAGCTGCTGCCGGTTGCCGCGCGCTTTCAGGTCGCGCAGGGTAAATTTGGAAGTGTTGTAGAATGACTGCCCGGCGGCGGCGGCGAGGGCGGCGCGCTGCTCGGTAATGCCCGCCTCATCGAGCATCTGCTTGGTTTCGAGCACGGCTTTCTTATTCGGTTCCAGCACAGCGTCCATGCGACGCAGGACGCACATGGGCAGAATTACGTCGGGATATTTGCCACGCTTGAACAGGTCGCGGAGCACGTCGTCCGCAATGCCCCAGATGAACGAAACGATTTTGTTGTGAGTGGCTTGGTCCATTTAGCGATTGAGGAGGGGTTTAGCATTGCATCGCCACAGATGCCGGGGCCTCCACGGCAAAGGGCGTAATCCGTATACTATTAGGCAACGCACTCTCTCACGAGCGAAAAGCAGTGTCGCCTGAGGTTTCCTGCCTGGCCGCATGGCCCCAAACTCGTCGCGCTGATGTCTGCGACCCCGAACTAACACAAGTGGATTCCGTCAGTTCTGTCAGGTGCCCCCTGTGGGGTTGCACGAAACTTATTGCCGTGAATCCACTTCCACGGGCGTCGCAAATTTGAGTTGGTGGCATCTCCGGGACTGTATATGTTCCTATGAACATGAACGGTAGATTCGGCCCTCATCGATCGCAGAAACACCCAAGGACTCCGTTCCACCGTGGACGATGATAATGCTCTAAAGCCGCTGCGGGAAATCCTGACGACGATCAAGGAAAAGGCAGAGTACGCCCTTGGTCGCATTCGGGAGATGGAGCGTGTGCGCTCAATGGCGTGGGCGTGTGTGAAATGCGGGCGCGTCAAGAAGTTCACCAGGCGAGTCCCCGACGAAGCTGCCGTGCCTTGCCCGAAATGCGGAGGTGACCAGTTCCAGCCGTTCGCATGAGCACGCGGAGACGAACCCCAAAGATATTCGCTTGGCGCCGGCCACTGCTGGATGCGCTCCGGAGCAGCCCGCACATCAGCCGCGCCTGTAAAGCTGCGGGCATCTCGCGCAACTCTATGTACGCGCATCTCCGCAGAGATCCCGTGTTTCGGCGGCAGTGGGAACGCGCACTGGACCGGGGACGCAACACGCGCTACCGCGAACACGTTATGCGGCTGCGAGCTGATCCGGTTTTTCAGCGGTCACTCCAACGATACCCAGCGCTTGCGGAGTGGTGGCGAGGCCAGACAGGCATTACAGACTTGGCATAAGTGACACCGCCCTACGCGCCCGCGCGCGCGGGCCGACCTCGGGGGCAGGGGCGGTTTGCGGGTTCGGTGGTTCAGCTAGTAAACCTCTGACCAGCGCATGGGCGCCCTTGAAATACCCGTGCTGTTTAGGGCCTTACCAATCCGCAGGCCCGTGGCAGCATTGTGGGCGAACAATGATGGATTTTGCCGGACCTGTTATGACTTTTAGCTATTCCTGTTATGACTCACCATATGAAGTAATGGCGTTTTCATAGGTAAAACAGCGGGTGAAGGGAATCGAACCCTCGTGTCCAGTTGCTCGGATCGCGTTCGCGCGATTTCATGACCGCCGTCGCGTTTCTTTTACCATTGCGACAAGGGATTCCGAGAAATTGTCTGGTGGGTGATCGACAATTTGAGATCACCGGGTCGGTGGATAAGAAATATATATTCACGGTTGATCCAACTGAGCGAGTTTGCAGCGCAAAACTGAGATGACTAAACCGGCCGAAAAGAAGTTCAAATCCCAAGACCGCACATCGCTGGCTGGGCACAAAAGGGAAGGCAAACTTCTCAAGCCGCCCTTCGTCCAATTCGGTGTCGGGAAGGGCTTGGTCTCGTGGATGAACGATAGGCTCCCGGAAATGGTATGGGCGGCCCTGCTAATCGCGGCGTTAGGCCGCAGCGCCGCGTTGTGCTCGTTCCGAGAGTTCTTAAGATTCATTGCCGAACGTCCGGATCGAGAATTGTTCTGGGACGGAACGTTAACCGGATTCGCTAACCTCGATCTCGATAAGAGAAACGACCTTATTGGTGTTCTCTGTGGATCTGAGGAGACGAGACAAGCTCTGGCACCGTTGCTTTGGTTCGATGGACTTCCTGCCCGCGTTGCCTGGCAGCAGATGCTGCAAAATCACAAAAGCGACCGGGCGGAAATATTGCTGATGGAAGCTGTTCGCATGACGCTATTCCACCAAACACAAGAGGCGACTGACTGCCGATGGGTGCGACTAATGTGTGGCGTGTTTGGAAGGCGGATCGTCATGCGATCCGAGGAACTGCTCCAGCTGAATGGGTACCCGAAGTTTGGGGACCAGAGGACGGTTCGCCCGAGCATCCGGGCCGCGGAAGGGATGATGGATTGTGGCCAGGAGAGAGACCCGACGTGGTCAAGAGCGTTTTGGTTGGAGTGTTGGGAGAAAACTCCGTGCATGACAAGAGTTCCGCTCGAGAGCGACCACGATCCGGACGATGGTCGCTCCACCGTTATCGCTCCGCTGAGCGACATCCGCCGGCAGCTTGAGCGTCACTGGGAGAATACTCACCCAACGACAGCCGTCGAGGCGAAGCACGATGCTGTCTTCGGAATGACTTTCTATGCTGTGCGTGTCATGGAGGAGGCGCTATCGCTCGCCGATGGGCGCACTGTTCTGGGCCGGCTCGCCATCAGGATATTGCTCGAAATTCGGATCACTCTCAGGCACCTGCTGGAAGAAAATAAGCCGGAATTGTGGCGATCCTGGCGAGCGTATGGGGTGGGCCAGGCGAAATTGTCGTCACTGAAGCTGGACCAGCTACCCGGGTCTCCTCCGCACTACTTGGATGCCGATAACTTGACGAAAATCGCGAACGAGGATCTTTGGGAAGAATTAGTTGCGGTTGACTTGGGACATTGGACACGCGCTGACCTCCGGAAGTTGAGCGAAAAAGTTGGGCTGAAAGATTTGTATGATCGTTATTACGGCTGGACATCAGCATATGGGCACGCGCATTGGGGGGCGGTCAGGGAGTCGATCTACGCGACATGTCTGAATCCGCTTCATCGAGGGCATCGGTTTCCCGTTTGCGAAAAGCCGCCGCCGCTACCCGCCGTAAAAGAAGACCTTCGCGTTCTGTTGAATGCGATCCTTTCTGAGCTGGATTCTGCTTACCCCGCTTTCGACTCCCGGATTGGAAACAGCGCGTAATCAACCGCGACGAGCGGGGTACGGACGGCCGCAAGCCGCGGGGGCCTGCCAAGCTCGTGTTATACTTTTTGTTCTACTTTCGGCCTTTCCAGGCCGGCCATTCGATGCGCGCCTGAATTGCTGATTTTAGACGATTTTACCTATGAAAAATGGGTGCCGCGTTTCACGACAAGTGACCAGATTAAATCGGTGATTTCTGAATTTTGAGTCCAGCGCGTCTGCCAGTTCCGCCACGCCGGCCGGTGAAGGCTACCGTTTCGCATCGAAGGCCCGGCGTGCAAGTGAAAAGCTAAGCTTTTGTTGGTCATCCCGAGCGAAGTCGAGGGACCCCGTGAGGCGTCGAGCGACTCTCCACGGGGTCTCTCGACTCCGCTTTCGCTTTGCTCGAGATGACGGGCAATAAGTTGGGCGCCCGACCAATTTGGAGCAGCGCGAATTGAGTTGAAGCGGAGACGGCTCCACATGGTAATCTCCGCTTCCAAGATGTTAAGATCATTTTGGTTTGGGCTGATTTTCTCCGTTGTCACGAGCGCGGTCGCTGAGGAGCGCACCGTTCAGCTTCTGCTGCCTTCGCGCCGCCTCGAAGCCACGAGCACCTTCGAACTGCGCTTCGCCGCCGAGATGGTGCCGGCGGACCAGGTCGGAAAGCCCGCGCCGGTTTCTCCTCTCGTCTTCGCGCCGCCCATGGAAGGCCAGTTCGTTTGGTTGAGCACGCGGAGCGGCACTTTCGCGCCGAAAGGAATCTTGCCGCTCGGCACGAAGTACCAAATTTCCTTGCGTGCCGGATTGAAGGACGCCGCTGGCCGCGCCGTAGCGGCGACGCTAAAGGAGACCGCTGAGACTCCGCCGGTGCGCGTGAAAGGCGTTTCGCCGCTCGGTGGCAGCGATCCGGAGGACGCGCCGGCCGTGCCGCGTTTTCTGATTCTCTTCAACGCGAACGTGAAGGCGGACGCGTGCGCGAAATTTATTCGGTTCACGAACGCTGGCGGCGCGAAAATCGACGCGCGCGTCGAGCAGGCCGGCGATCCGAAAAATCACGATCGCAGTTTCTCTGTTTATCAAAGCGACGATCACTCCCTCGCTGTCTGGGCGGAAAAGGCGCCACCGGTCACTTCGGAAACGAGTGAGCTTGAAGATGAGGGGGAAGACAAATCCAACCCCGCCACGCCGCGCCAGAACATTCTCTTCGTTGCGCCGGTCAAACCGCTTTCACCGGGTAACGGCTGGAAGCTGGTGATCGACGCCGGCCTGCCCGCGGCGGAATGGAAAGTGGGCCTGGCCGCGCGCAAGGAAATCGAGATCGGCACCGTGAAACCTTTCGCGGTCAGCAGCATCGCGGCGGAAAGCAATCGCGTCGCGGGCCGGCGCGTCATCGTGCTCTTCACGAAGGAGCTGGCCAAAGAGGTCACCGCCGAGACTGTCTCGCGCTGGATCTCGATCACGCCGGTCCCGGAGAATTTCACGGCCGTGGTCGATACCAACGCAGTCACGCTGAAGGGATCGTTCGCGCTCGGCCCGCGGTATCGCGTCACGCTCAAGCCCGGCCTGGAGGCGCTTCAGCCCTTCAAGATCGAGCGGGCGGAGACAAAAGAAGTCGTCTTCACCCAGATTGCGCCGCGTCTCGTCTTCGAAGATTTCGCAACGCATCAGCATCTCGATGGCACCCGGCGTTTTCGTTTGCTCTCGATCAACGTGCCGCGCATTCACGTCACCGCCCGGCTCTTCACCGGCGACACGACTCCGGTGGCGATCAAGGCCTACGATCACTATGACGATCATTCCGAGGAAATGCCGCCGGACGAACAATACAATCGCGTCGACGTCGAAAAACTCCCGGGCAAAATAATCTGGGAACGCGACCTCACGGCCGCCGCGGAGGTCGACAAGCAGCAGACGCTTCCTTTGAGCTGGGATGAAATTCTCGGCGAACATCGCACCGGCGCGGTCTTGCTCACGGCGGAATCGATTGATCCCGTGACGGCGGAACGCAAACGCGTCGGCACGCAAGCCGTCGTCCAGCTCACGGACTTGGGCGCGGTCTGGAAGCGCGATCGCGACGGCAGCGTGTCGCTCCACCTCTTCTCGCTCGCTCGCGGCGAAGGTTTGGCCGGCGTGAAGCTTCGCCTCCTCGATACCGAGCGAAAGCAACTCGGCGACGCCACCACCGACGCGCACGGCGACGCGCGGCTCCCGATCGCGAACGAGGCAAGGTGGGTTTTCGCCGAGCACGGAGACGATGCGCATCTCATCGCTCTGCACAACGCCGACAACTCGGTGCCGCTCTATCGCCTCGGCATTAACGACAGCGACTCCGACGTGGAGCCCGGCGCGAATTCCGTTTTTCTTTTCACCGAGCGCGGAGTCTACAAGCCGGGGGACGCCGTTCACCTCAAAGGCATCGCGCGGAATCTCGACGATAATCGGGCGACGCTGCCCGCCGGGAAAAAATTGAAGATCACCGCGACCGACGCGCGCGACCGGGAATTCTTCAGCAAGGAGATCGCGCTTTCCGATTTCGGTTCGTTCGCCGAAGAGATCACGCTCCCGGCCGGAACGCTCGGAAGATATCGCGTCTCGGTCGCGGGTGCGGAGAAGGATCACATGTCCGGCAGTTGCACTTTCCAAGTCCAGGAATATCGGCCGAACGCGTTCGAGATTTCCATTCCGGCCACGCCGGCCGCGACCGGCCCAGTCCAGCTCGATCTCGCGGTCGCGGCAAAATACTTCATGGGCAAACCGCTCGTGAAAGCGAAGCTCACCTGGTCGCTCATCGCGCGAGACGATCCGTTCAAACCGGAGGGCCTCGACGAATTCGTTTTCTGCAATGGCGTGGAAGATTTCCGGTTGAATCGCGCGCTCGATCGCATCTCGCAGTTCAACGCGCAGGGCACGGCGGACCTCGACGCCGCTGGCGTGGCGAAAGTCGCGACGCCGTTGCCGATCAATCCAAAAGCGCCGCAGCCGCGCGCCGCCAAGTTACTCTGCGAAGTCACCGACCTCAGCCAGCAAACCGTCTCCGAGTCGCGCGCGTTCGTGCAGCACAGTTCGGATTTTTATTTCGGCCTGCACCGTTTCGACGCGGTCTTCAAGGAAGGCGACCCGCTGCCGATCGAGCTCATTGCGGTCGCGCCTGACGGCAAAGCGCTGAGCGCGCCGGTGAAATCCACGCTGCGCCTCAAGCGCATTACCTGGCAGACGAACCGCCTCGCCGCCGCGGGCGACACGACCGAATTCGAAAGCAAGGCGCAGCTCGATGTGATCTGGGAACGCGAGCTGGCGACGACGCCTGGCCTCGGCTCGAACCGGAAACCGATCGTCGCGACGCTGAGCGATGCCGTCGCGGGCAAGGCCGGAGAATATTTGCTCGAAGCCGCCGGCAAAGACGCGCAGGGCCACGACGTTCTCACCTCGATTACCTTCGATGTGGCGGGACCCGGCGAGACCGTTTGGAATTATCGCAACCCGTACGCGATGGATCTCGTCACCGATAAAGACAGCTACGGACCGGGCGACACCGCGACGATCATGGTGAAAACTCCAATCGCGGGCGATGCGCTCGTGACCGTGGAGCGCGATCGCGTCCTGCGTTCGTTCGTCACGCATCTCACCGGCAACGCGCCTTCCGTGCAGGTGCCGCTGACGGAAGCGGACGCGCCGAATATTTTTGTCTCGGTCATGCTGCTGCGCGGCGCGAACGAGAGTCCGCGCAAAATCAAAGCGCCGGAATATCGAATCGGATATTGCGAGATCAAAGTGGCGCGTCCGGGTGACAAACTCGCCGTCACGGTAAAACCGCTCAACGCGGTTTCGAAGCCCGGCGAAAAAATCGCGCTCGAAGCTGAAGTGCGCGATGTGAACGGAAAGCCGGCCGCCGATTCCGAAGTTGTTCTTTACGCGGTCGACGAAGGCGTCCTTTCTCTCACCGGTTACAAAACCCCGGACCCGCTCACGTTTTTCAATCAGCGGCGCCCGCTCGGCGTGCAAACGAGTCTGACTCTGCCGACCCTCTTAAAGGAAGACACCGAGGAATCGGATTTCGCGAACAAAGGATATCTCATCGGCGATGGCAAAGGCGGCCCTCCGTTGCTCGAGGGGTTGCGAAAAAATTTCCTCGCCTGCGCTTTCTGGAACGCGACGCTCCACACGGATGCGCAAGGCCGCGTCCGCGCGGAATTCGTGGCGCCCGATAGCCTCACGCGTTATCGCGTCATCGCGATCGCGGCGACGAAGCTGAACCAATTCGGCACCGGCGAGTCGGCCGTCGAGATCAACAAGCCGATCATGATCGAGGCGTCGCTGCCGCGCTTTGGCAATCTTGGCGACAAGCTCGTGTTGCGCGGCGTGCTGCATAACACCACGGACATGGCCGGCGAAGCGGACGTCGAGCTGCAGCTCGATGCGACCGCGAAGGCGAACGAGCTGAAGCGCCACGTCGCCCTGGCCGCGCACGGATCGGTGCCGATCGATTTTCCGGCGGAGCTGGTGGCGACCGGCCCCGCGCAATGGCGCTGGAGCGTGCGTTTCGTTGCGGCCGACAAGAAAACGGAATGGACCGATGCGGTGCAATCGGAATTGAAGGTGGGTTATCCCGCGCCGCTGCTGCGCGAGGTGCAGACGAAACGCATTGAAGGCAACATCAACAACGCCGAAGTGGCCAAAATCTCCGATCCGCAAATCCAGGAAGGAAGCGGTGAGGTGAATTTGAACGTGGCAAACACGCGTGTGCTCGAATTGCGCGAAGCGCTCCGGCAATTGCTCCATTATCCTTACGGCTGCGTCGAGCAAACCACGTCGAATATGCTGCCGTGGCTGACGGTGCGCGATTTGCGCGCGACCTTGCCCGAGCTGGACAAGACGGATGCCGAAGTCGCCGACGCCGTCAATCACGGCATCAATCTTTTGCTCTCGATGCAGACCGGTTCGGGCGGCTTGAGCTATTGGCCCGGCGGGCGGGAACCGACGCTCTGGGGCAGCGCTTACGGAGGACTCGCTCTCGCTCTTGCGCAGAAACAAAAATTTTCCGTGCCCGCGCCGGAATCGAAAAAACTTTTCAATTATCTGAGCGAACAGCTTCGTGGCACGGCGACTGACGCGACGGGCTACGGACTTTCCGATCGCTGCCTGGCGGTTTACACGCTCGCGATCGCAGGCCGGCCCGAGCCGGCCTATCACGATTTACTTTTTCAAAAGCGCGCGAAGTTGAGCGCGGAAGATCGCGCGCTTGTCGCGCTCGCGGCGATCGAGAGCCACGGCCCGAAAACGATGATCGAGGAATTATTGCGCGCGCCCGCCGCGAGCGACACGTATCTCGATCAATTTTTCGGCTCAGTGACGCGTGAGAACGCGCTCCATCTCCTCGCGTGGACGCAGCACAATCCCGCGTCCCCGCGCGTGGACGAACTGGCCACCGAACTTTTTTCGCGCCGAAGCAACGGCCACTGGAGCACGACCCAGGGGAATGCGTGGTCGGTCCTCGCGCTCTCGACGTACCTGCGCAAAATCGAAACAGGCGACCGCAATGCGACGGGCGAGATCTCGTGGGAGAAAACGACCGCCGCCTTTTCCGTGAGCAAAGCGAAACCGCTCGCGACCGCCACGTTTCCGATCACAGCCGCGACGGCCGCGCAACCAATCCGGCTCACGAAAACCGGCGGCCAGGTTTTCACCGAATCCACCGCCGAAGCGAAGCCAAAGTTGATCGATCGGCCGCGGCAGGATCGCGGCTATGCGATCACGCGGCGCTATTCGAAACTCGGCGATGACGGGAAACTCACTGCCGCGGAAAATCTGCGCGTGGGCGATCGCGTGCTCGTGACTCTCGATGTCGAGGTGCGCCGGCGCGCGACTTATCTTGCGGTGGACGATCCGCTGCCGGGAGTGTTGGAAGCGATCAATCCCGAATTCAAATCGCAGGAAGTAGTCGGCGGCGAAACGCTCGGGACCGATTGGGTGAGCGATTACCACGAGCTTCGCACCGAGCGCGCACTCTTTTTCTCGGACCTGCTTTATCCCGGGCGCTATACGCTGCGTTACCTCGCGCGCGTGATCTGCGCCGGAGACGCGATCGCACCTTCGGCCAAGATCGAAGAGATGTATCATCCCGAACGCTTCGGCATGACGGAAACAACGCACGTTACTGCGCAGTCATTGCCGTGAACGCGTCTGTTTTGCTTGGGGAGCGCAGGCTGCCAGCCTGCAGCCAGCGGCAGCTTGCCGATGGCATCTGGTGCGCGTTGGCAATGCAAACACGCGGGGAATTTCGCCGGCAAGCTGCCGGCAAATGCAGGCTGGCAGCCTGCGCTCCCCAGAGCTGGCCGCGCTGCCTCATCATATGAGACGGAAAATAATCGCGCTGCTCGCCACGGCCGCGTTGCTGCTGATCGTCGCGCACTTCGGCCTGAAGTTTGTGCCGATCCCGCCGGCGCTTTTGCGTCCGCCGATTCAAAGCATCGCGCTCCTTGATCGGAATGGAATTCCGCTGCGGGAAGCGCGCGTGGCCGAGCGTTTCAGCCGCGAGCTGGCTCTCGACGAAGTGCCGCCGCATGTGATCGATGCCGTGCTCGCCGCGGAAGACAAACGATTTTACCGCCATCATGGGATCGATTGGCTCGCGAGCGCACGCGCCCTCGTCACCGGTTTGCGGCATGGCCGGATCGTTTCCGGTGCATCGACGATCACGCAACAGCTCGTCAAGATTTCCGAACGCAGGCCGCGGACGTTGCGCGCGAAGTTGATCGAGAGCGCGACGGCGCTTCGCCTCGAGCAAGCGTGGCCGAAAGACCGGATCCTCGCCGCGTATTTGAATCGCCTCGACTTCGGAAATCTCAACATCGGTCTGGCCGCCGCGGCGGATTACTACTTCGGCAAGCCGGTTTCGGATCTGAGCGATGCCGAGGCCGCCTTCCTCGCGGGCTTGCCGAAAAATCCGCGCCGGCTGAATCCGCACGTGGCGCCGGCCGCGGCGCGACAGCGGCAGGAGACGGTGCTGCGCCGCATGCGTGACAATGGCCAGCTCGACCTCGCGCGCTCCGAGCGCGCGCTCAGTGAGTCGCTCGCGCTCCGCGCTCCGGGCCGGCGTTTTCGCGCGCCGCATTTCGTCGAACTGGTCCTGCAACAACCGATTGAGGCGCCGCGCGCCGAGTTGAAGACGACGCTCGATTTTCGGCTGAACGAGCAGGTCGAAAAAATTCTGCGCGAACGGCTGGCGCAATTGCGCGAGCAGAACGTCCGCAACGGCGCCGTCGTCGTGATCGACAACGCGAGCGGCGACGTGATCGCGCTCGTCGGCTCCGAGAATTATTTCGCGCCCGGGACCGGTCAGGTTAATGGCGCCTGGGCGCAACGCTCTGCGGGATCAGCGCTGAAGCCGTTCACGTATTTGCTCGCCCTCGAACGCGGCGCCACGCCGGCCACGATGGTCGCGGATGTGCGGACGAGTTTCCCATCCGCCGATGGTTTTTACCGGCCGGAAAATTACAACCGGCGCTGTTACGGTCCGGTCCGTTATCGAACCGCACTCGCCAGTTCGCTCAACATTCCAGCGGTGAAAGTTTTACTGGCGGCCGGCGGCCCGCCGGCTTTGTCCGAGCGTTTGCGCGTCTGCGGCCTAACGACACTGAACCGCGCGCCTGAAATTTACGGTCTCGGCCTCACCCTGGGAAATTGCGAAGCGCGATTGCTCGAAATGACCAACGCTTACGCCAGCCTCGCGCGACTGGGCGAGTTTCGCCCCTGGCGCGTCCTCAGCGACAGTCCCTCCGCCGCGCGCCGTTATTCGGAGCCCGAGCTGGTCTGGCAGATCGCGGATATCCTGAGCGATAATTCCGCGCGCACCCTCGCCTTCGGCATGAACTCCGCGTTGCGCTTCGATTATCCGGTCGCCTGCAAAACCGGCACGAGCACCGACTTTCGCGATAACTGGACGATCGGGTTCACGCCGGAATTTTCCGTCGGCGTCTGGGTGGGAAATTTCGACGGCGCGCCGATGCGCGAGGTTTCCGGCGTGACCGGCGCGGGGCCGATCCTCCACGCGGTCTTCGATTATCTGCATGGGAATTACGGCACGAGCTGGTATCGGACTCCGTCGCAAATCGTGGAGCGGACCGTGCATCCGCTCACCGGAAAGTTGCTCGCGGATTCGGACCCGCGCGGTGTGCGCGAAAAATTTCTTTCCGATCGCCTCCCGGCCGCGGAGACGCCGGCCGATTACGATGCCGCGGGCCACGTGCAGCTCGGTCCGGAGTATGCCGATTGGTTCAACAGCGCGGAAAATGGTTTGCGCGGACAGACAATCCTCGCGTTAGGCAGAGGAGATTTGCGCATCACGTCGCCGCTGACCGGAAGCGTTTACGTTGTGGATCCCGATGTGCCGTCGAGCCGGCGCATTCCGCTGGTCGTGAATGGCGGAAGCCACATGAAATGGGAAAGCGAATCGCTCGCGTGCCGTTCCGAGCCCGGCGCCGATTTCGCGCTGGCTGCGGAGGGCGAGCATCGGATCGTCGTGACGGATCTGGAGAGCGGCCGCCGCGCCGAAACGTGGATTCGCATTCGTTTTCTGTAGCGGCATCGCGAAGAGCTTGACCGGCGCTTCCAAAAAAACGCATTCTGAAAAGACCTATGAAGAATCTTACACGCGGAATTTTGTTCGCCGTTATTGCGCTTGCGCTCGTGATTACTCCGGCGCTGCAAGCCGGAGATGTCTATGCGGCGGTCGCGTATTCGCCGGCCACGAATCGTTGGGGATACGGCAACGGTTATCCCACCAAATCACAGGCAATCGCGCGCGCCTTGCGCGAATGCGGCCGGCGTGACGCGCGCACGAACTGGTGTAAGAACGCGTGGATCGCGCTGGCAGTCTCCAACGACAGTGCCGGTGGCTGGGGCTCGTCCTGGGGCGAAACCGCGGCGGGCGCACGCAGCGCCGCCATCGCCGAATGCCTCGCGCACAATCCTGATGCGCACGTCGTCATTTGCATTTCGGCTTATCGATAGCGGGCGCGACGCCGCAATTAGAATCCGCTGATCGTTTCGGCCGACTGCAAGCTGCGCGGTGGCCCGAAGATTTCGCGCAGAACAATCGCGTCGCGTAACGTTTGCTTCGTCGCGAGTCGGGCCAGGAGACCCGATTTGTCGGCGAGCGAAACATCCGCGCGGCGCGAAAGCGATGCCGGATCATCCGCTCCGCCGGACGCGCGAATTTCGAAACGCGTGTCGCCCGCGATCGCCGGTGTGAATTTTCGCGGCTCGATTCGCTGCGGGATCGGCGGCGGTTCCGCGCGCGACTCCATTTCAACCGGCAGCGGCGGAGGAACGGTTGTCAGTGGAGGCAACGGCGATCTGATGGGCGGCGGAACGCCTGACACCGCTTCGCGCGGAGTTGATCGCCGCGCCACGGCCGGTGGCGGTTTGGCGCCCGGCGGTTGGCCAAGCGCCTCGAGAAAACGACGGACGCGTTCCTCTTCCGATCGCGTGTCGCTCCGCGGAATCGGTTGGGCCGGAGTCTTCGGCGGCTGCGAAACATTTTTCCCGGCCTGGGCTTTTTGCGAAATAAGCCAGCGCACCAATCCGATCCCGACTGCGATGAGGAGGATCCACGGGTGATCGAATATGGTGGAAGCAGCGATCAAGTGTTAAAGCGTTAGGCCTTCAAAAATCTAACTCGTCACTCACGTTCCTTCCGTGCGCGGTTTATCGCCGCCGGCGATTGATTCACGCATCGATGTGTCGGCCTGCACGTTTTTCATTCGCACATAATCCATGATGCCGAGATTGCCCGAGCGAAACGCATCGGCCATCGCCTGGGGCACGAGCGCTTCGGCCTCGACCACTTTCGCGCGCATTTCCTGCGTCTTCGCGCGCATCTCCTGCTCGACCGCGACCGCGGCGGCGCGGCGCACTTCCGCTTTCGCCTGGGCAATGCGCTTGTCCGCGTCCGCTTGTTCGCTCTGCAATTTCGCGCCGATGTTGTCGCCCACGTCGACGTCCGCGATGTCGATGGAAAGAATCTCGAAGGCGGTGTTGCTATCGAGTCCTTTCGCCAGCACCGCCTTCGAAATGCGGTCCGGATTTTCCAGCACGTCCTTGTAAGAATCCGCCGACCCGATCGCGCTCACGATGCCTTCGCCGACGCGCGCGATGATTGTTTCCTCGGTGGCGCCGCCGACGAAGCGATCCAAATGCGATCGCACCGTGACGCGCGCTTTGACCTTGGCGCCGATGCCGTCTTTCGCGACGCCGTCGATGGTCGTGCGGCCCATCGATGGATTGGGCACGTCGATCACTTTTGGATTAATGCTCGTGCGGACCGCTTCGAGCACGGTCTTGCCGGTGCCCTTGGTCGCGAGATCGATCGCGCAGGCGCGGTTGAAATCGAGCGAGATGCCGGCTTTGTCCGCCGCGATCAGCGCCAGGATCACCTGGGAAACGTCGCCGCCCGCGAGATAATGCGCCTCAAGCGGATCGCTCAAAATATCGATGCCGGCTTTGACCGCGGTGATGCGGTTATCGACGATCAATCCCACCGGGACCTTTCGCAGACTCATGCCGAACATTTTCAAGAGTCCGATGGGCGCGTTCGCCACTCGGGCGCGAAGCCAGAAGCCAAAGAATCGAAAAATCAGAATGCAAGCAATGAAGGCTAAGAGCGCGAGGACTGCGACACCGACATAATAAAGGGACTCCATGCGGCGAGGTTAGCGAAGGCGGTGCGACGCGGAAAGTTTATTCGCTGTCCACCGGGAAGGGACGCCGCGCTGCGGCGTCCACGGTCATCGCAGCGCGATGACCCTACCAACGCTCGCGGCAGCGAGAACCTCTGCGTTTCCCATTACTTTTCGTTGCAATCGCACTGAGACGGAATACGCATTGCGCGGTGAAAAACACGGAGAGAACGAGAGTGGCCGTCGTCGGCGCTTCCGGCTACACCGGCGAGGAGCTGGTGCGCTTGCTCTTGCGTCATCCGGGCGCCGAGTTGGCGGCGATCACGTCGCGGCAGTTCGCCGGAAAAAGCCTCGCCGAAATCTTTCCGCGTCTCGCTCATCACGCGACAGCGACGACGCTGCGGTTCATTGATGTTCGACCCGCTCAGTTGGCTGAGTCAGCCGAGGTAATTTTCCTCGCGCTCCCGCACGGCGTCGCGGTCGAGTTTGCGGGACCTTTGCTCGAAGCGGGGGCGAAAGTGATCGATCTCAGCGCCGACTTTCGCATCAGGAACGCGGAGACCTACAAGGAATTTTACACGCACGCGCACCCCGCGCCGGAGCTTTTGCCGACGGCGATTTATGGTTTGCCGGAAATTTATCGCGATAAAATCCGGGATGCGCGGCTGGTGGCTTGCCCCGGTTGTTATCCAACGAGCATCCTGTTGCCGGCTATCCCACTCCTCCGCGCGCGGCTTGTCGAAAGCGGCAGCATCATTGCGAATAGTTTGAGCGGCGTGAGCGGGGCGGGACGAAAAGCCGAGCTGGATTATTTGTTCGTGGAATGCAACGAAAGCGTTCGGCCCTACGGCGTGCCGAAGCATCGCCATCTCGCCGAGATCGAGCAGGAGTTATCGGTCGCGGCCGGCGGTGAGGTCACGATTCAATTCACGCCTCATCTCATTCCGGTGAACCGCGGGATCCTGACGACGCTTTACTTTACGCCGACGGCGACTGGAAAAGATCCGAAACGAATCGATGCCGCCTTTCGCGCGAGCTACGCGGACGAGCCGTTCGTTCGCTTGCTCGGCGAGAAAACGTTGCCCGACACAAAGAATGTGGTGGGCTCAAACGTCATCGAGATCGCCTGGCGCTTCGATCCACGCACCGGCCGGTTGATCGTAATGAGCGCGGAAGATAACCTCCTCAAAGGCGCGAGCGGCCAGGCGATTCAATGCTTCAATTTGATGTGCGGTTGCGAGGAGACCGCGGGGCTGATTTGAAAGCGCGGCGACAAATCTCTGGGGAGCGCAGGCAGCTTGCCTGCGGTGTTCGGCAGCCTGCCGAACACGATTCTCGCCGGCAAGCTGCCGGCGAGTGCAGGCTGGCAGCCTGCGCTCCCCAGACTACGCGCAACTTCACAAAGATCGCCGGCTCCATCACCGCGCCGCGCGGTTTCAAAGCCGCCGCCGTTTTTTGCGACATCAAACGAGTCGGCACGGGCAAGGGTTCGGAAAAAGGCGAGAAGAACGATCTCGCGTTGATTGTTTCCGATGTTCCCGCTGCGGTCGCGGGGATGTTCACGACGAATCAAGTCTGCGCCGCGCCGGTGAAAGTGAGTGCGCAACGCGCGGCCGGAAAACGCGCACGCGCGATCGTGGTGAATTCCGGCAATGCGAATGCCTGCACCGGAGCGCGCGGACTCGCGGACGCGGAGTTGATGACGAAAATCGCGGCGAAGCAACTCGGCGTTTCCGCGGGCGAAGTTCTGGTGTGCTCAACTGGCCGGATCGGCGTGCCGATGCCGATGACGAATGTGAGACGCGGGATTGTTCGTGCGTCGCAGTTGCTTTCCAGTGGACCGGCGCGCGCTCGCGAAGTGGCCGAAGCGATCATGACCACGGATACGCGCCGCAAGGAAATCGCGGTGGAATTTGAAATCGGCGGCGCGCGCGTCCGCCTCGGCGGGATTTGCAAAGGCGCCGGTATGATTCAGCCAGGGATGAGTCGAAGCGGCAAACGGCCGGCGGCTGGATTACATGCGACGATGCTTGGATTCATCACGACGGATGCGGCGATCGAGCCGGAGTTCTTGAAGGATGCGCTCGAGCGCGCCGTCGCGCAGAGTTTCAACCGGATCACCATCGACGGTGACATGAGCACGAACGACACGGTGTTGATCCTCGCGAATGGCTTGGCCGGAAATTCTCCCATTGGTAGGGCGAGACTCCGTCGAGCCGGAAAATCTTCGGCTACCCCCCACGGACGGCTCGACAGAGTCTCGCCCTACCAGGAGCACGAGATTTTTCAGCGCGCTCTCAATTTCGTCACGCTCGAGCTTGCGAAAATGATCGTGCGCGACGGCGAGGGCGTCACTCGATTCATCACCTTGCGCGTGCACGGCGCGCGGAGCGCGGCGGACGCGGAAGCCGTCGCGCGATCCGTCGCCAACAGCGCGCTCGTCAAGACCAGCTTTTTCGGTGGCGATCCAAATTGGGGCCGCGTTCTGTGCGCGCTTGGTTATTCATCCGCCCGCGTCGATGAAACCAAAGTGGACGTCGGTTACAGTCCCGCTGGCAAACGCGAGATCACGTTTGCGCTGCACCGCGGGCAACCGACAAAGACCGCGTTGCGGACTCTGGCGAAAATCGTCGACGCCGCCGAATTCGATCTTCACATTTTTTTGCACGCCGGCTCGCACGATTGCGTCCTCTACACGTGCGATCTCACGGAGGATTATGTCGAATTCAACAAGGGCAACGTGAGCGATCCAAAGTCGCTCGGCGGCTAACGAAGACCGATGCAAGAGATCATCACAAAAGCGGGAACCCTTCTCGAGGCGCTGCCTTACATTCAGCGCTTTCGCAGCCAGATATTCGTGGTGAAATATGGCGGCAGCTTCATGGATTCGCTCGATCCGACGGAGCGGCATCGCGTCGCGCGCGAAATCGTTTTCCTTGAGGCGGTCGGGATCAACCCGGTCGTCGTGCACGGCGGCGGCAAGGCAGTGACGCGTGCGGTCGAAGCGGCCGGTCTCACGACAACATTCCTGCAAGGCCAGCGCGTGACCGATGAAGCGACCGTCAAACTGGTCGACGACGTTCTTTCCCGCGAGATCAACCCGGAAATCGTCGCGGCCATCGAAGAACTCGGCGGCAAGGCGCGCGGGTTCGCCGGCTCGGAGATCTTCCGGTGCCGGAAATTCTCGCCTAACGACCAGTCGGGGAAGCCGATCAATCTTGGTTTCGTGGGCGAAGTGTACCAAGTGAACGTCGAGCCGTTGCGCGAATGCATCCGCCGCAGCATCACGCCGGTCATCAGTCCCACGGCGCGCGGAGATGATGGCGCGCTCTACAATTGCAACGCCGATGTCGCCGCCGCGCAAACCGCCATTGCGCTCAAGGCGCGGCGGCTCGTCTTCATGAGCGACGTGCCGGGTTTACTGCGCGAGCCGGCCAATCCGCAATCGCTCATGAGCCATCTGAGCGCGAGTGAAGTGCCGGAACTGAAAGCGAGCGGCGTGGTGGGCGAGGGGATGATCCCGAAAGTCGACAGCGCGGTCGCGGCGATTCAAAGTGGCGTGGAGAAAGTGCAATTCGTGGATGGGCGCGTGCCGCACTCGGTGTTGCTGGAAATTTTCACCGACGCCGGCGTCGGAACGGAGGTGGTGTTGTGAAAATGGAAATCGCGGGGGACATGAAAGCGCTCAAGGTCGACCGGCTGAGCGACATCAGGAAACTGTTTCAGAAAAATGTGGTTCCTTCTTACGCGCGCTTCGATCTGGCGCTCGATCACGGCGGGGGAAGTTACGTCTGGGATGTGGCCGGCCGGCGTTATCTCGATCTCGGCGGCGGCATCGCGGTTTGCGCCCTGGGCCACGCCAATCCGGAAATCACCGACGCGCTCCTCGAGCAATCGCGAAAGCTTCTGCACGTTTCCAATCTTTATTTCACCAAGCCGCAAGCCCAGCTCGCGGAAGCACTCGTTAGGCTGATCGGGCCGGGCCGCTGTTTTTTTTGCAACAGCGGCGCGGAAGCGAACGAGGGGCTTTACAAGCTGGCGCGAAAATTTGGCCACGAGGAAGGGCGCTACGAAGTCATCACGACGGACGGCTCGTTTCATGGCCGGACCCTGGCGGGGATCGCGGCCACGGGGCAGGAAAAAGTTAAAAAAGGTTTCGAACCGATGGTGGCCGGTTTTCGCCAGGTTCCCTTCAACGATCTCGACGCGATGCGCGCGGCCATCACGCCGCAGACGGCGGCGATCCTGGTCGAAGCGATCCAGGGCGAGAGCGGGATCACGCCCGCGACGACGGATTACCTTCTTGGCCTGCGGGAACTTTGCGACGAAAAGAAAATGCTATTGCTGCTCGATGAAGTGCAGTCCGGACATTTTCGGACCGGGTGTTTTCAGAGCTGGCAACGGATTCTCGAAAACATTCCCGCCGCGGAGGAATTTTCGCCGGATGCCGTCTCGATGGCGAAATCGTTGGGCGGCGGATTTCCGATCGGCGCGTTCTGGGTGCGCGAACAATACGCCGATCTTCTTTCTCCGGGGACCCACGCCACGACCTTCGGCGGCACGCCGCTCGGTTGCGCCGTGGCTCTGAAGGTTCTCGAAATCATCGAGCGCGATCAACTGGCCGAGCACGCCCGCGAGCTGGGCGGTTTCATGAAGGGCGAACTGGAGAGATTGATCCGGAAATTTCCCTCGGTCCTGAAAGAAGTGCGCGGCTTTGGCTTGATGATTGGGTTGGAATTTCGAAATGATGCTCCGGGATTCAGCGGCGCGGAAAAAACGCCCGCGCTTCAGGTTGTCGACCGGCTGCACGAAGCGGGTGTCTTGACTGTTCCGGCCGCGACCTCTGTTGTCCGGCTACTTCCTGCTCTCAATCTCACGCGACCGGACGCGATGGAAGGACTGCGCGCGATCGAAGCCGTCGTCGCCGAGCTTGCCGCCTGAGTCCACACGGACACGCGTTTGGTCTATTTCGGGAGGACGTACGTGGCTGGCAATGGCATCGGATTGCGCTGGATGGGACGGGCGTTCTCGCCGAGAGCGCGAAGTTTTGCCAGCTCCTGCCCGAGGATTGTGCGCCTCGCCTCGAGGACATACCAAGTCACACTTTGCGTGCACGGCGGCGTGGTCAGCGAGCCCGCGTAGGTGTAGTAACCGCTCAACTCTTTCGGCAGAAGTTTGGCGAAATCGATCCGTATCGGGCCGGACTTGGTGCAGGCCTTCGCCGGAAGATTCGCGAACACGGGCGCCAGAGCTGGATATGTCGTGCCACTGGTCAGCAACACGCCGATGACCGCGTAGTCGGTGCCTCCTTCGAGTTGATGGACGACGTGCATCTCGCCCGACGCCCCGGCGCCGTGGATGTGATGCTCGCTCGGGATGTGGAAATGAAACTGGAGGAGCTTGTAGACCTTGCCGCCGATCGTGATCTTGCCGGCGTCGCCCGTCGGCGTGACCAGAATGTCGTGGCCGGTGTTCCGGATAATGGCGTCGCCCGCGACGTAATCGACCCTGATTGCATCGCCCGGCGTGCGCGTTTGGGTCACCAGATTGATGGGTGATTGCTTCTCGCCGCCACACTCGTTCTTTTCGATCGGAAGATTCGGCCACTGCGCCGGACCGGAGTATCCGCAGTAGGAGTAGCGCGGCGGGCATTCGTCGTCGGCAAATACCGCCGTCGCAGCGAACAGTGAGAGGGTGAACAGATGGAGGACTCGCGTAGGAATAAAATGAACAGGATCGATGGGATTGGCAATCATTTTCGCCGTGTCAGAAAACACCGGTGGCCCACGCGGTTGATCGTCTGCATGCTGAAGGTATGCTGATCGTTCGGGCGGCCACGAACGGGTCGTCTCCGCGCCGGCCGCCTAACGAACAATGAAAAATCTTCTGAGCATCGAGCAGCTCGACCGGCCGGAGATCGAGGAAATCTTTCGCGTCGCGGCCATGCAGAAGCAGAACCGCGGCAAGCAGACGGAGTTTCCGCTCCGCGGACAGACTTGGGGATTGATTTTTTCGAAGCCATCTACGCGGACGCGCGTTTCGTTCGAAGTGGGCGTGCGCGAGCTGGGCGGCGAAACGATTTTCCTGAACCCGAACGATATTCAGCTCGGGCGCGGCGAGCTGATCAAGGACACGGCCCGCGTGCTCGGGCGAATGATTCATGGCGCGATCATCCGGACGTTCGCGCAGCGCGACATCGAGGAGTTCGCGGAATTCTCCGGCATGCCGACGATCAACGCGCTCACGGATGATGAGCATCCCTGCCAGATTCTGGCGGACATTTTCACGATCCAGGAAAAACGCGGAAGCATCGAGGGAAAGACGATCACGTTCGTCGGCGACGGCGCGTCGAACACGGCGCGGTCGTGGATGTTCGCGGCGGGGAAGTTGAATTTTGAGTTGCGCCTCGCGTCGCCGCCGAAATATCAGCCGAAAGCCAAATGGTTGAAGCGCGCCGGCGGCAACGTGGTTTGTAACGCGAATCTCCAGGAAGCCGCGCGCGGTGCGGACGTGCTCTACACCGATATCTGGGTCTCGATGGGCCAGGAGGGCGAAGAAGCGCGGCGCAACGCGGAGCTGGGTCCGTATTGGATCAACGAAGCACTCGTTAGGCAGGCGAAGCCGGACGCGCTCGTGATGCATTGTCTGCCGGCGCATCGCGGCCAGGAAATCGACGACGCGACTTTGGAGGCGAACGCCCAGACGATTTTCGACCAGTCGGAAAATCGCCTGCACGTGCAAAAGGCGATTCTTTTGGCGGTCGGTTCGTAAACCTAGACGAATTCGAAATAGAACGCCGACAGCGGCGGGATCTCGCGGATCGGTATGCCGGCGTTGATTGCCTCCGCCATCGTCAGGCGGATATCGATCGATTGTTCGGACAGCCACTCGATCAATTTCAGCTTTGCGTCCGCAGGCTGGTCGCGCAGCTCGAGAAACCGCAGCGCGTTTTCTGGCAAGAGGACACGAACGTGTGGCAGCGCAGCTTTCGGATGCAGGTTCGCGGCGACGAGAAAACGTTGTTGCGTCGAGATGTCGTAACGAAGGAAAGCGTAGAACCAGTGGCCGCTGGCCTGTTCGCCGGGCAAACGCCCGAATCCTGGATTGTCGCGGTTGGCTGGGTTGAGCGGAAAGAATTCTCCATCCCGGAATGCCGGCTGGCCCACGAGATTGATCAGGCGGCTGTAAAACGCTCGCAGGTTTTTTTGCTCGGGCGAGAGACGCGCGCCATCGTAGTGATGATCGTTTACCCACTTCACTATTTCGGGCATCGACCAGTAATCGAAGATGCTCGTGCGCGCGTCGTCGCCACCGAAACCTTCCGCGCCGGCAGCCGGCTCGCCCACTTCCTGGCCGTTGTAAAGCATGACGACACCGCGCGACAGGCCGTACAAAATCGCGGAGACCGGCCGGCCGACGTTCATCCCGATGCCGCCCCATTCCGATCGCGCGGCCATCCGGACTTCATCGTGATTCTCCGCGTAACGGACGGAATTGTGGCAGATGAAAGCGTCTTTGATCTCGCTGTCGAGATCGTTGGCCCAACCGGAACCGTCGTAGATGCGCTTCAGCGCGCGGTAGGCCGGAGCGTTGTAAACAGCATCGAACCCGGCGTTGAGCAGATCGAAAAGCACGTTTCCCCTTCCCCAGTTCAAACCGGAAACGACCGGATCGCAGCCAGGCACCTTGCTCGGATCGTCGTCGTAGGCTTCACCGATGAAAAAAACTTCCGGCTTTCGGGTGCGCGCTTGCGCGATCGCCCACGACCACACTTCCGGCGGCACCATGTGCGACATATCGCAGCGGAACCCATCGACGCCGAGCGACTGCCAATGCTCGATCACCTGATCCATTTTTTTCCAGGTGTCGGGAATTGGTTTGTCCGGACTCCACGCGTTTGGATATTCGCGGACCGACTTGGCCGGGTCGGTAAAATCGAAACCGTAATTTAGTTTTATCGTCTCATACCAATCGTTCAGGTGCGGCGTCCAACTCACGACGTTGTTGCCCGTGACGCGGCCGAACGTTTTCTCGCCCTCGAAAAATCCGTCGCACTTCTGTAGCGGCGGTCTCTGACCGCCGTCCGCGGTTGGATTTCGGCGGTCAGAGACCGCCGCTACAGCCTGGCAGGTCGCGCTAACCGGCACTCCGTCTTTGCAAGTCGGCAACCGGAGCGGCGGACCGTTCCCGTCCGCCGTGAGATAAAAGAAATTATTGTGCGGGTTGAAGAACTTGGTGACGTCGTCGCCCGTTCCACCGCAACCGCAACTGCCAAAGTTGCAATCGGGTTTGACACAGGAGCCGTAACTTCGGGCGACGTGATTCGCGACGAGATCGATGATCGCTTTCAGGCCGTGCGCGTGAAGCCGCTCGATCAGGAGCTCGAATTCCTTCAGGCGCTCGGCCGGCTTTTCCGCGTAATCGGGGCAGACGTCGAAATAATCCTTGATGGCGTAGGGACTGCCGGCGAGGCCCTTCAACAAGTCGGTGTCATCCGCCGGCTGGCCGAACTCGGAATAATCCGTGGCGGTCGCCTGCTGCAAAACGCCCGTGAGCCAGACGTGCGTGAATCCCATTTGCTGAATTGAACTAAGCGCCGCGTCGTTGATATCGGCGAACCGGCCCACGCCGTTTTCCACGAGCGTGCCGTTTTGCTTGCGCGTTTCATTCGTATTGCCGAACAGCCTAACGAATAGTTGATAGATGCGGACTCTCTCTTTGTCCGAGGCATGACGGCCACGCTCCGTGACCAGCGGGCCGTTCTCGTCATCCAGGTCGACCTGGTAGTAATGCGGAATGTATTTGTCCCCGATGCCACTCTCGACGCTCCGATCGGAGCATCCCCAGAACCAACCCCAACCGTCATTCGCGTCGGGGTCTTTCGCATAAATCGCGAAGTCCACGTTCCCGGCGCCGCTGAGAAGGTCGCGCGGAATGCGAAAGATAAATTCGCCATTCTCGACCGTCGCTTCGAAATCACGTGTCTCGGCTCGTTCGCTCCAGCGCCAGCGCTCCCATCTGCGGATGAAACAGATGATCTGATCGGGTCTTGCTTCAGCCGAGAGGAGCAGGTCGCATTTGAACGGAAGGAAGACGGTCGAGCCTTCGGCGTTTTGGGCGAAGGGCAGAATCGCCGCGCCCATCTGCTGATGGGTGCGCAGCGCCAGGTGGATGATTAGGGCGTTTTGGGTGGAAGTCGGTGGACGGTAATGGAAAAAGAGGTCGGTCGCAGAGCAGGCGACCTTGATCACGACGTTGTCGGAGCCAGCGATTGTTTCGTTGCGCAAGCCGCGAGTTTGTCACGGCCCGCTGGCCGAAGCACCTCTCAAATTTTCCCTCGCTCTCCCGGCGGTCGCGGGGCGTGTGGAGAAAAGAGTTCCGATGAGAGGCCGCGCCCCGACGAGATTTCCCGGGGGAGGGAAATGATCCGGGACCGGGATCTCGTCAGGCTCGCGTGGGGGATTACACGAGGTCTTCAATCGGTGAATACGACTTTTGCCGGACGAAGTTTTCAGAAATCTGCGATTTCCTTTATTTTTTACACACGCGGAAAAGAAGGGCATGGGAACCGAGATGCCCAATGTCTCGCAGTCCAGACCTCTTCAGAGCAATCCCGTCGTGCTACTTCAGGTTGTAAACCTCCACGCGGCCAACGCCGGTCCCGCCGTTGGAGCCTTTCACGATCGCGGGGTAGCTCCCGGTAGGCAAAGTTGTCAGAGATTAACAGACTGCCCCCTTTCTCTCTTTAAATAAAAGCCAAGCGCGCGGCGTTCCTTGCGACTCGATCGGGTGTAGCCCGGGCAGGAAATCGGCGTGGCCGTCGTCGAAGTCTTCGCGCTGAATTAACAGCAGCCTCCGGTTTTTTCGTCTACCAGGCGATCTGGTGAGGGTTGAATAGGCTTGCTGGTGCGCATGGCTTTTGATAAACAGGCCGTGCCCGACCGGATTGGAGCTCACACGAAACGACGCCTATTATTTGGTTTCCGGATTGGAACGGCTCTGCTGTTCTGCGCGCTCGCGCAGTTTGCTTCTGCGGATTTAACGTTCGTCGTCAACGACCAGACGGACGCGGTGGACAACAACATCGGCGACGGGGTGTGCCTCGCAACGAATGGCAAATGCACACTGCGCGCCGCCATTCAGGAAGCGAACGCGCAATACGCCGCCCATCCCGGAACGATGTACACCATTACCGTTCCTGGTGCAGTGACCTTCTTTTCTGGCCCAAGGATTTACGCACTCACGCTCACAGGCAGCGGTGAGGACAACGCCGCCACAGGCGACCTCGACATCAAGTGCAACTTGCGCCTCAATACCACGAATGGCAGGGCCGCGCTTGTCAACGCGAGTGGGTTGGGCGACCGCGCGTTCCACATCATTCAACCGGCGAGTGGTCCCATCAACGTGACACTCGTTAACGTCGGGTTCGAGAACGGCAGTGTTGCCGATCGTGGCGGCGGAATGCTCATCGAGAACGGCGCCAGCAGCGTGACGCTTACGGGCCTGAGCGTCCTCACCAACACCGCCACGGGTCAATTTGCCGAAGGCGGCGGCATCGACCTCCGAGGCGGAGGCACTCTCACCCTTAACGGTGTTCTTGTCCGCAGCAACCGCGCCCAAGGCGGCAACAACGGATCGACGTGCGGCGGCGGTATCGCCGTGTCCGGCAAGTTAATCGTAAACAACAGCACGATCGACAGCAACGTCCTCGCCGAAAACACGGCGGCGGATAATATCTCAGGCTACGGCGCGGGCATCGACGTCGAGTGCTGCCCCGGCACGCTCGATATCAGCAACAGCACAATCTCCAACAACAGCATGAGCCTCGGGTCCGCCGCACAGTTTATTGTCGGCGGCGGGATCAACGCCGGCGGGACTGTCACCATTACCGGCAGCACCATCAGCAAAAACACGGTCTCGGGCACCGGCAGCAACGCCTCGGTGCTGGAAGGGGGCGGGCTGTATGTCAATGGCTCGCTGACGATGGACACCAGCACGGTCACGGGAAACAATGTCGTTGCGAGTAACCAGTCTCTGGGGATGCATGGAGGCGGCGTGGTCTTCAACTTTCATGCGCAGATTACCAACAGCACCATTGTCAGCAACTCGGTGCTCGTCGGCAACAACCCCGCCGGCTACGGCGGCGGCATCAGCGTTGGCGGATTTTATTACAACGCCGATCTGCTGCTCGATCGTTCCGTCGTCCTATCCAACGTGGCCAACGATGGCGGCGGCATCAATATTGATGGCGGCACCAGCAGCAGTACCGACCCGCCCGTGACTGTGCGCAACAGCAGCATCTACGATAACCTGGCAACCAATGGCGCAGGCATCTTCAACCTGGGGCAGCTCACCGTCACTAACAGTACCTTCTATCTCAACGCGGCGTCCAAGAGCGGCGGAGGACTATACAACAGCAAGACCGCCACCGTAAACAGCGCGACCTTCTACGCGAACGTCGCGGACTACGACGCAACCAACGATGGCGATGGCGGCGGCATTTTTGTCGCGGGCGGCGCGACGCAGTACCTGGGTAATTCAGTGCTGACCGGTGAGGAAGACCGCACTACGAGCGGCGCGGTTCTCCGCGACTGCGCGGGCACCATCATCTCGCAGGACTACAACCTCATCGACCAGGTTCCCTCTCCGGGGGGCTGCAATGTCATCGCCACGACGACGCACAATAAGATCGGCCCGTTCGCCAAGCCTGTGTTGAGCACGCTATCAGACAACGGCGGACCGACGCCGACATTCGAACTGCCGCCGGGCAGCGCCGCGATTGATGCAGGCGATGACTCCGTGTTAGGTCCGCCTTTCAATCTGGCGACAGATCAACGCGGATTCCCCAGGAAAGTCGGTGCGCACGTTGATATCGGTGCGCTGGAGACGGGGCCAGTGCAGGCGGGCCAGACCCTCACCGTCACGAATACGGCCGAGCATGATGATGGCAGCTGTACGACCGACGATTGCACGCTCGTGGAAGCGATCAACGCGGCGAATGCCAATCCGGACGTGAGCACGATCAATTTCGCGCCTGGTGTCAGCGGCGTAATCCTGAACACGCAGAAGCTCGGCGGTCTTAGCATCACCAGCCCGGTGACGATCAACGGACCGGGCGCAAGCGTCCTGACGATCAGCGGCAACAATGCTTCACGCGTCTTCGCCGTCAGTCCTGGAGCTGTCGTGAACTTCAACGGCTTGACCATTGCCAACGGTAATTCATCGACGAACGGCGGCGGTCTTTTCAACGACCACGGGACGGTGACTCTAACGAACTGCGTGGTAACCGGTAACACCGCCAACTTCGGCGGAGGTATTTTCAACCGGGGCTCCACCAGTGGCGCAGCCAGCCTCACCCTCAATAACTCCACCCTCACCGCGAACGCTGCCTCGGGAGCATCGGGAAAAGGGGGTGGGATTTATAACGAAGGCGTCAATTCCGGGACCGCTCTCCTGAGTCTGACCAACTGCACCGTCAGCGACAACATGGCGTCGAATGTTCCTGGCACCGCCGCCATCGAAAACTTCGGCAGCGGCGGCACCGCGCGGACAACGCTCACCAATTGTACCTTTAACAACAACGCCATTTCCAACGAGAGCGCCACGTTGCTCCTGGCCAATACTCTCCTGGCTCCTTCCTCAGGCCCTAATCTGGTCAACAGCAGCGGCACCATCACCTCGCAGGGGCACAATCTCAGCAGCGACGCCGCCGGCGGTGATGCCACGACCGGGCCGGGTGGATTCCTGAATGCCGTCGGCGACAAGCGCAATACCGATCCTCTGCTTGATCCCGCCGGTCTCGTCAATAACGGCGGCCCCACCAGTACCTTCGCGCTCTCGTCGACCAGTCCCGCGATCAATGCGGGCGATGACAACCGTGCTCCACCGGCAGATCAGCGCGGCTATTACCGCTCCGGTGTCAGCGACATCGGCGCGTTCGAATTCGGCGGGATAGCCGCGTCCGGCCTGGTCGCCAATGTCTCTACGCGCCTCCCGGTCGGCACGGGTGATAACGTGCTCATCGAAGGCTTCATCGTTCAAGGGCCGGCTGGCTCCACCAAGAAAATCATCGTGCGCGCGATTGGCCCATCGCTCGCCGCCTTTGGGATCTCTGATGCGCTCCCAAACCCGACGCTGGAGATTCATGATGCGAATAACGGGAATGCCATCGTGGCGACCAACGACGATTGGAAAACCACGCAGCTGGGAGGCTTCATCACCGCCGATCAATCCGCCGAGATCGCCGCGAGCGGAGTCGCACCGGGCAACGACCTCGAGTCCGCGATCATCGCGAACCTTCCTCCGGGCAGTTACACTGCGGTCGTGCGCGGCGTGGGGAACAGCGTTGGCACTGGGGTCGTCGATGCCTACGATCTCAGCGCGGCATCTCCCGCCAAGCTCGTCAACGTCGCGACCAGAGGTTTGATTCAACCCGGCGATCAACTCATGATCGCCGGCTTCATTACCCAGAACGGGTCGGTCCGCGCTGTGGTCCGTGCGATAGGACCTTCCCTGGCCGCATTCGGAATCACCAACGCCCTGGCGGACACCACTCTTCAGCTAAGAGACGGGAACGGCGCCCTCGTGGTCGAGAACGATGATTGGAAAATCCGGTCCTCCGATGGGGGCAGCCAGCAAGCCGAGATTGAGGCTACCGGCCTGCAACCGACCAATGACCTGGAAGCGGCCGTTGTCGCGACGCTCCCGCCCGGGCAATACACCGCCCAAGTGCGAGGCAAACCGGAGACTACCGGGACCGGCGTAGTCCAGGTCTACTTCCTGCCGTAGCAGCCCCCCGTGTGCCTCCGCCTGCCACGCCGTAGCCCCTGGCTCGCCGTAGCTTTTGCAAAGGCGGCTTGGCGTAGGTGGGTCCTCCAGCCTGTCATCCTGAGCGAAGAGCCTGCCCTGAGTGCAACCGAATGGGAAGGATCTCTAACTCTCGCGAGCGCAGCGAGGACTCTGCCCGATCTGCTCTTTCCCCTTTAGACTTTGACTCGCTCGCTCCCGTGCTCGCGCCAGCTACCCGAGCTGCGTTACCGTCTACCCGTGCGGCTCCCGCTCGCACGTGTTCTACTTTCCTATTATGAACGAACATCCCATCAAGCCGCTTCCCGCCGATGACCTTTCCCGCAGCCTCAAGATCGCGCGGCCCGATACGGACGAGAGCCTCCCGCACCTCGGACTCGTCGGAGACACCTACACCATCCTCCTATCGGCCGCCGACACCGGCGGCCGTTATTGCCTGATCGACATGCACATTCCGCCCGGGGGCGGCCCACCGCCGCATCGGCACGACTTCGAGGAATCCTTCACCGTCCTGGAAGGCGAGATTGAAGCCACCTTCCGCGGAGAAAAATCGACCGTGCACGCCGGCCAGACTGTAAGCATCCCGGCGAACGCGCCGCATTCCTTCACCAACGCCTCCGGAGCCGCGGCCCGTCTGCTCTGCATCTGTGCGCCGGCCGGGCAGGAAGAATTCTTCGCGCAAGTCGGCGTCCCCGTGCCCACCCGACGCTCCACTCCGCCCGAGCTCGATCAGGAAGAGCAGGGGAAGTTAATGAAGAACGCCCAGGAACTAGCGCCTAAGTATCGAACAGAGCTTCTGCCGCCGTAGTCGTTGCCTGCCACGCCGTAGTCGCCTGTCGCGCCGTAACTCAGTGAAGGAGGTTGGCGCAGGCGGGTCCTCTGACCTCGAATTCCGCTTTTTTGATTCTCTCAGTTCCCGCCTCCGCATTTCGCATTGACGCTTCGCCGTCCCCGGCTCTGCACCGCTACCGCTCGCTCACCCTGCGGGCTTCGTCCATGTCGCTCGGCTCCCGCCGGCTCCATTCCCCATTCCCCTTTGATCACTCGCGCTCCCGCGCTCGCGCCAGCTATTCTACTTTCTCGACTTCTCCTCTGACTTGAGAAAGCGATTTACTTCATTCGCGTCTTCCGGCAGGGTGGGTGCGGGATGAGAAGCCGGGCCTTGTTTCTTCGGGTGGCGCTGGTCTCATTTCTATTAGGCGAGTGCCTTACGGAGCGCAGCTTCGCGACATGTCCGCCCACGTGTGGACTTGCCTATACGGTCGATAGCACGGGCGACGGCCATAACGTGGGTCCCGTCACACAATGCAACGACGGCACGGGCCATTGCACGCTGCGAGCGGCGATCGAGGCGGCGAATGGCCACGCAGGCGATGACGGGATCTTCTTCAATATCCCCACGACCGATCCCGGCTACAACAGTAGCACGGGCGTCTTTACGATCACGCTTAACAATGCGCTGCCCGACCTGAGCACCAACCTCAGCGTTCAGGGCCCCGGCGCCGGAAAGCTAACTGTCCACGCGAATGCCAACAATTCGAACGCCTTTCGTGTCTTCAACGTGACCACGGCCGGCACAGTGAGCTTTAGCGACATCACCATAAGTGGCGGAGTGCTCCTCCAGAACGGCTTTGGCGCTGGAATTCAAAACGCCAATACCGCTACGATTAACATTACCAATTGCACCTTCTCCTCCAATCAGGCCATTAACGGCGGTGGGGCCATTGCCAACGTGCAAAGCGCGAACGTCTTCATCAGCAATTGCGTCTTTTCTCAAAATATCGCCGGTAACTCGGCCGGCAATAACTTTGGGGATGAGCCAGGAGGCGCCATTCTAAATCAAGCGAGCGGCGTGGTGACTATTACGGGCTGCACCATCAGCAGTAATGGCGCGCTTGGGACCAAGGGAGGCGGCGGAGTAGCCAATTTTGCCGCCGGCACCGTGAACGTGACGAACTGCACGCTCGACCACAATGTCGCGGGCGGGGTTCCGAATGGCATCGTGTCCAATGCGGCCGACGGCGGCGGAATCACGAACCATGGCGGTGGAACAGTTACTCTTACCGGCTGCACACTGACCGCGAACTCGGCCAGCAGTGGAGGCGGCGCGGCCAACTTTTCAGGAACCTTCACTGCCACTGGTTGTATCTTCTCGGCCAACACAGCATTCGTTCAGGGCACCGGCACATCCGATGGCAAAGGAGGTGGAATCTATCACGGAGCGGGGACGATGACGGTCACCAATTGCACGATCACCGGTAACATGGTCTCGGGACTTTTCGGTGGATCTGGCGCTGGCTCCGGCTCTGGAGGCGGCATTTTCCACACGGCCCCGTTAACGATCAGCGGCAGTACGGTATCCGGTAATTCCGCCGGGGGCGGTGAGGCCATGAATGGAACCGCCGGCGGAGCTTTCGGCGGCGGGGTGTATAGCTCTGGTTCTTTAACTGCCGTGAACTGCACCATTGCGGGGAATTCGGTGCAAGGCGGGCGGGGCTTAAGTGGAAACGTGGGCGGCGCGGCTTCCGGCGGCGGCATCTTCTTCGCCGGCAACGGCACCTATACCGTTACTAGCACGACCATCGCGCTAAATTCTGCGACGGGAGGAAGCGGCAGTCCCACCGCCGCCGGGTTGGGCGGTGGCGTCTTCGCGACTAATGGCAGCACTGTTAACGTCAAGAGTACCCTTATCGCGAACAATTCCGCCCAATCTCCGGATGTCGATGGCACTTACGCTTCGCAGGGCTTCAACTTAATTAGTAAGACCAATGGCAGCACCGGCTTTAGTGCCCCGATGGACCTGGTCGGGAACAACAATGCCCCGCTTGACCCCAAACTCGATCCAAACGGGTTGCAGAATAATGGCGGACCCACCCAGACGATCGCGCTTCTCCCCGGCAGCCCGGCGATTGATCACGGCAACAGCGTTACTCCCAACGGAACGCCCGCTACCGATCAACGCGACGCAGGTTTCCCACGCATCTACGACAATCCAAATGTTGCGAATGCTGCCGGCGGCGACGGCAGCGACATAGGAGCCTTTGAAGTGCAAGTGGTGCCCGGCCTGGTCGCCAACGTCGCTACCCGCCTCCCAGTCGGCACGGGTGATAACGTGCTCATCGAAGGCTTCATCGTGCAAGGGCCGGCTGGCTCCACCAAGAAAATCATCGTGCGCGCGATTGGCCCATCGCTCGCCGCCTCTGGCATAACTGACGCGCTCCCCAACCCGACGCTGGAGATCCATGATGCGACTAACGGGAATGCCATCGTGGCGACCAACGACAATTGGAAAACCACGCAGCTAGGAGGCATCATCACCGCCGATCAATCCGCGGAGATCGCCGCGAGCGGAGTCGCACCTGGCAACGACCTCGAGTCCGCGATCATCGCGAACCTTCCTCCGGGCAGTTACACTGCGGTTGTGCGCGGGGCGGGGAACAGCGTTGGCACCGGGGTCGTCGATGCCTACGATCTCAGCGCGGCATCTTCCGCCAAGCTCGTCAACGTCGCGACCAGAGGTTTGATTCAACCCGGCGATAAACTCATGATCGCCGGCTTTATTACCCAGAATGGATCGGTCCGAGCCGTGGTCCGGGCGATAGGACCTTCCCTGGCTGCGTTTGGAATCACCAACGCCCTGCCGGACACCACGCTTCAGTTAAGGGACGGGAACGGCGCCCTCGTGGTAGAGAACGATGATTGGAAAATCCGGTCCTCCGATGGGGGCAGCCAGCAAGCCGAGATTGAGGCTACCGGCCTGCAACCGACCAATGACCTGGAAGCGGCCGTTGTCGCGACGCTCCCGCCCGGGCAATACACCGCCCAAGTGCGAGGCAAACCGGAGACTACCGGGACCGGCGTAGTCCAGGTCTACTTCCTGCCGTAGCAGCCCCCGTGTGCCTCCGCCTGCCACGCCGTAGCCCCTGGCTCGCCGTAGCTTTTGCAAAGGCGGCTTGGCGAAGGGTGGTCCTCCGATTGTGCTCGAGGCTTGCTCAATTCGATGATGCGAATTAATTTCATGTTGTGACCGCGTCCCAGATCATCGACGAGATCAAAAGCCTCACCCCGGAAGAGCAGGCGGGCGTCATGCGTTTCATCTATCAGCTTGATGCCGAACGAAAGCTTAGCGGTCCTGAGTTGTCCACGCTGGCCTCGCGACTAGTGGAGGCCGCCGATCCCGCCGAAGCCTCTCGCGTTCGCGAGACAATTGTCCGCGGTTTCTACGGCGCCCGACGCGATGCCTGAAATCCGCCGGCGAAAATAAGCTCAGCGCGCGTTTGCCCCTCGACCGCCGACCTCCGATCCCGTCGCGGCGTATTTCGCATTCCGCATTTACTTCGACGCTTCCTCCTTTCTAATTTCTACATTCCTGCCGCCTTGCCGGGAATCACAGACTGACCCTGCCTGCACACTGCGCTCCCCAAAAGACGGATTCGTCGTTGCGAGCGATCAAAGTTGGGGTCTTGCTTTAGTTCCGGAAATATTCATTGTGGAGCGCAATAGATTACCTTCGCTACGATATGCCGCTTCCATCTGAAACTCTCCTCATAGATGCGCTTCTCAGAGGTTTGCAGCGCATTGGACGACCGGCATCTATCGAAGAGCAGGAACGCGAGGTCGCTCAAGTATTGAATCTGAGTGAGGCCGATCTGTCTGAAATTCACGAAGGCACACGAACGAAACTTAGCTATCGACTTGCTTGGGCGCGCACATATTTGAAGAGTCTCGGTCTCGTCCGTCCGGTTGATCGAGCTGTTTGGGAACTAACCGAGAAAGCAGCCGAATATACATCCGTAGCGGATCTTCGCGCCGCGAACATCGAAGCTTTTGACGACCTGTTTGATTCAGCATCCGGAATAGAAGGACTTGATAAGAGCGCCCCTGAGCAGTTCGGCGAGTACCCTCTCGACAGTGTACTGATTCGTCAGGAAACACGGACAGTCTTTGAGATTGTACGTCGCATCAAGGATGAACGCTTCATAATGGACCCAGATTTCCAGCGAGATTTCATTTGGAATCTCGATAAGCAAAGTAAGCTGATAGAGTCAATGGTGATGCGAATACCATTGCCGGTCTTCTACCTCGCAGAACGAGAGGACGGGAAGACCATCGTTGTGGATGGTTTACAGCGTCTGACGACATTCCTGAGATTTCTAGAAGATGAATTCGTGCTCCGAGACTTAGAACTCGCAGCTGAGCTGAATGGCAAGAGCTACTCACAACTGCCGCCGAAGCTCCAGAACCGTCTTGAAGATACGCAACTGATCCTCTATCTGATCGATGCTAAGGTCCCCGAGCAGGCTAAACTGGACATCTTTGACCGCGTTAACGGCGGGGTGCCATTGACGCGACAGCAAATGCGCAATTCTATTTATTGCGGCGAGGCAACGCGTTGGCTGCGTCAAGCTGTCGAGTCAGAGGAATTCGTTACGGCTACCGCAGGCAGCTTAGACTGGCGTACCATGCGAGACCGCGAATGTGTTAACCGCTACTGCGCATTCCGTTTATTGGGTTCCGATTCTTACTCTCGCGGCGACATGGACGCTTTCCTAGCGCAAGTGCTGAAGATTATGAATCGCCGTTCTGCTGATGTGTTACCCGAACTGGATCTGGGATTTCGTATCAGTATGAGAAATAACTACACGGTATTCGGAGTTCACGCTTTCCGAAAGCATCGAAGCCCCAGCGGTCGGCGAAGCGTTATTAACGTTGCGCTTTTCGATGTGTTTTCGGTTTTGCTCTCTTGCGCACCAGAAGATGTCGTCCGGGCGAAAGCGTCGGAAATCCAAACTGCGTTTTTCACTCTGATGGACGACTCTGTATTTATGGATGCAATTTCGTATGGCACTAATTCCACAAAAAAGGTTCGGGCGCGTTTCGACATCGCAGAATCAGTCCTAGGATCGCTCCTTCCGGATGTTCACAGAGCTCGGCATCGAAAGCTTTAAGTGCTTAGGCACTTTCAGACGCAAGCTGGGTGGCCTGACGCTACTCACGGGGCATAACGCAGCAGGTAAATCGAGTGTTGTGCAGAGCTTGGCGGTTTTGCGACAGACGGCACAAGAGAGTGAATGGAGTCAATCGCTTTTGCTAAATGGGACCTCCGTGACACTTGGGACGATGTTTGACGTCATCGATCGGGGTGTGGGAGGACAAGGCTTTGCCATAGATCTGGCTACGAAGGAGTGGCGCATTTTATGGGAGACAAGATCGAAAGAGCGGACGACAGATTTGGTCGCTCCTATATCCCGAATCGAGTTCCGCAGTGGTAGGCATACAATTGATTGGAGCGTTGAAGATCCCAAGCGCAGTGCGCTGCAACGGTTAATGCCGGACGTCCTTTCTAGAGTCGACCCCGATCTTTTTCAAGCAATCCAGTTCAAAGTGGGATCGATAGCTCACATCGGCGCGGAGCGACTTGGGCCACGGGATGTTTATGCAGCCCAAACGCCACTCGTGTATCCAGAAGTAGGTACACAAGGGGAGAAGACTCCTTGGTGCTTAGAGCAATTTGCCGACTCCTCCATAAATCCGAGTCTGGCATTGCCTGGTGTTCCAGAATTTGTACGTCTGACAGTGCAGGCGTGGATGGCCCAGATGTTTCCGGGCTTCCAAATGGAGATTCGCCGCGTTGATGCGGCAAATCTCGTATCAATGGGTATAAGAACCTCCCCAGGCGGCGATTTCTTTAGGCCGTCGAATGTTGGGTTCGGTCTAACCCACGTCTTACCGATCGTTACGGCTTGTGTCTCAGCATTGCCCGGCAGACTACTGTTGATTGAGAATCCGGAAACTCACTTACATCCAGCGGGCCAATCACAGATTGGCCACTTTCTTGCGGTCGCTGCCGCTGCGGGTCTTCAGTTGGTTGTCGAGACTCACAGCGATCATGTTCTGAATGGCGTTCGCCGTGCGGTTCGCGATGGTAAAATGCCTTTCGAAGAGATTCAGATCTACTTCTTTCGATCTGAAGCTGGTGAAGCGAATGCGATGCGGAGTGCCATCGATCCGGTCGCAATTGACGCGAAGGGTCAACTTGCCGGTTGGCCCCACGGGTTTTTCGATCAGATGGAAGCCGACTTAGACTATATTTTCCGGGAGTGAATGGAAGCCTTCGTCAATGAGCGTTCGGTGCATTCACAGTTCATTGACCTTGCGGATTTTGCGCTCGCGCTGGCGCGTTTGAATCGGATCCTTTTACGATTGTTAGAAGCTCCCGTAGAAAAAGAATTATTCTTTGACAGACAACTTTATTACTCGCTTGGCCTACCAAATAGAGTCTTCAGTTCGTGTCTGGAACATATCACCGACAAGTCGGTGCGGCTTCAATTCAAAATCCTACTGCGTGAGCGGCTGGCAGGCAAGGAGTGGCGCCTTGAACGCCTTCACTCTGAATGTTCTTATGTCTGTCACGACCAAAATGTGACCGGCACTAGTGTTGCTGAGGTTGCCGAGCGCACACTGCGAGAGCGTTTTGCAATCTTGGTAAACTTCCATCCGTCGGCGTTTGGACCAGATAGGCAAACCGCCGTGCTGAAAGAACCGGAGACTTCCGTGATTGTAAAGAGCGTCAATACGGAGGGGGACCTCGATGAATGCTATCAGCAATTTCCAGAGCTTGGCTTAGCACGATATGACCCAGCTTGGGGGCGTCCGCCCCGCGATACCGAGACCGTTCTAGCGGATCGCGGGCGTTTCTTTCGTACAAACTATCGAAACCAAGGACGCGTTGTTTACTTGGATCGCCGCACGACATTTTATATGTGCGTCGACAATTTCCATCAGTACGGTGGCCACTTGGAAGTCTTCAATGCGATCGGCGATCACGTCGGCCAGGCCGACTTGAAGGCAAACATAGACTTCAATGCTGCTGATGGTGAAAAAGACTTGAATATGTAGAGACTGAATGGCGTATCCTCACTGACGGAGTTTCGCGGCTACAAGGCGGAAAAGGGTTAGTCTTAGAATCTCAGCACGAAAAAGTGACGAGTAACCCGCCACGGCGGATTCGTCCTTCGGCGAACATGTGACGAGTACCCGAAGGAAAACCACTAGGCTGGAATTTCTTCCCGCCCGTTGTAACTGCGTTTTGCAACCGGCACCCGCTCGACTTCGCTCAGGGCAGGCTCTGCCACTACAGCGACCTCAGTGCACGAGGAATTGCGCGGGGTCGCTCCAATCGCCGACTTCGCCGCCGGTGCCGATCCGGAAGAAAGTAGAAAGTAGAAAGTAGAAGACTGCGCGAGGAGAGGTCAAAAGGGTCATTCTGGATGCGACGCAGGACCCGGCCGTGCTGCATTGGGTGCGCTACGGCAAGACGAACGAAGAAATCGCCGCGCTCGAGCAGATGAAATTGTGCACGGTGAAGAAATGTCTGGAGCGCATGTTCGTGAAACTGGGCGTGGAAAACCGCACCGCCGCCGCCTCTTTCAGCCAGTCGAGGCCGGCGCTGGAGCGCGGCGATTGAATTCCGGGCCTCGTTGTTTTGGGGTGGATCGGGCGCTCCGCCGCACGATCTTAAAACAGTTACGGCTTCGCCGCCCAGTTATTGGCATCGAGCGCGGAGCGCTCGATCCACCTTCGGCAGCTGTAGCCACGGCGCTCAGTCGCCGTGATCTCTCGCGCCACGACGCCCCGACACAGCGGGGCGGCTACAGCGGGTTGGACGTTGGGCGCTCGCCACGGCGTAGCCCGTCCCAGGCGAAGGCGGGTTGGACGTTCCGCCGCGCAGCGGCGGAGTGCTCGGGGGGGACTTGAGGATGAGCAGCGGAAGAGGAAGAGGAGGATTGGGGGGGAATGCTCGGGGGGGGACTTGAACCCCCATGCCTTGCGGCATACGCCCCTCAAACGTACGTGTCTGCCATTTCACCACCCGAGCGCGCGTCTGCCAATTTAATCAGGAACGCAGGAAAGCAAGAAGGCAGAAGTCGAAGATAGAGGATTGAGAATGGCGGATGTAGGCTCTCCTCAACATGGGCGATGACGATTGGATCAAGCTCGATCTCCATATCCACACCCTCGACGATCCCAAGGACGCCCTCGATTACTCGGCGCACCAACTGCTCGAACGGGCGCGCTCACTCGGCTTTCGTGTGCTCGCGATTACATTGCACGACGCGCTCTTCGATCGCGCGGAAGTTTTCGCGGATGCGGCCAGGATGGGAATTCTTCTCATCCCCGCCGCGGAGATGCGCCTCGAAGGCGCGGATGTCATTCTGCTCAACGTCGCGGCGGAAGACATCGCAGCGCTGCGGAATTTTGACGATCTCGAAAGGCTGCGCGCACGCCGCGGCCAGTCTTTGTTCACGATCGCGCCGCACCCATTCTATCTGCTCGGCGGTTCGATGGGCGGCAAGCTCGTGGAAAAAATCCATTGTTTCGACGCGATCGAGCTCTGCCATTTCTGGAGCCGCCTCATTAATCCGAATCGGCGCGCGGCGGCCATCGCGGCTGAATTCAAGAAGCCGCTCATCGCGACCTCCGATGCGCACCAGCTCCACGCTTTCGGCTCCCATTACACCAGTATCCCGCGCCCGGCCGAGCTGACAATCGCGAATGTCGTGGCCGCGCTCCGGGAGGGACCGCTCCGGTTGACGAGCCCGCCGTGCAGTTTCATCGATCTGGTGAGCACGATTTATTTTGTCTTCGTGATACACCCGTGGCGAATGAGGAAGCGAGGATGGAGGATGGAGGATCGAAGATAGAAAAGGCGAGATCACCATCCTCGCTTCGCTTCTTGAGTCTGAAGAGCAAACGTGACAGAAGATGATCTGACATGAAAAAAATCTTCTTCTTCTTTCTTGTGTCCGCGCTCGCTCTCGGCGGTTGCGGCATGTTCCAGTCCAAAAATTCGAAGGACAAAAAGCCCGCCGTCAACAAGCGCGCCGACGCGAAACTGCGGGACGAAAACTCGGACGTCGATTTTCAGGCGTTCTTGGGCCGGCTGAAAAAAGCGGTGGCCGCGCACGATGCCAGCACGCTCGCTTCCATGATGACGGAAAATTTCGGATACAGCCTCAATCCGGACAAATCAGGCGACGGAGTATTCAAATACTGGGATGAAAATGGGCTCTGGACGGAGCTGGATGCGATCCTGACGGAGCGTTTTGCGAAGAAGGGCGAGTACTGGGTCGCGCCGCCGCAGTTCGCCGATGAATCGCTCAACTACACGGGGTATCGCGTGGGCATCCGGCGCGTGAGTGGGAGTTGGAAGTTCGTCTACTTCGTCAATGGATGAGGAGCGGGGCGAGGATGGAGGATAGAGGATAGATTTTTTGAAAGTGCCGCCGTCCTCCATTCTCGATTCTCAATCTTCGCTGCCCTTCCTCGGTTTGCCGCATCGCCCGCCGTTTGTCTTCGTGCGCGAGCTGATCAAATGCGAGCCGGGAATTTCCGCGGAGGCAGCGACATCTTTTGCTGCGAACGATCCCATGTTCGCCGGACATTTTCCGGATAATCCTCTGGTGCCCGGCGTGATTCTCACGGAAGCGCTTGCTCAAGCGGCTGGCATCGCCGCGGCCTCCGGTTACCCGAAAGACGCGAAGCCGCTCTTTCTTCTTTCCGCAATCCGGACCATGAAGTTTCTTCGCGCGGTCCGGCCGGAAGAACAGATCGATCTTCGGGCTGAAAAATTAGCGCAGGTCGGTGACTTGGTGCAATTTAAGGTCGAAGCCAGCGTGAAGGGCGTGCGGGTCGCGGAAGGGCAGCTCGTCTTGAGCGTGGCAACGACGTCGGCGGGTGAAGGAGAAAAATAACCTTTCAAAATCGTGGAAATAACGTCTCCGACATTCCGGCCTGCGTTCGCCGTTATCATTCCGGCTTGTGACGAAGAAGCGTGCATCGGACGCGTGCTCGACGAGCTTTCCGCGACGCTCGATCCACAGAAATTCGTGATCGTCGTCGGCGTGAACGGATCGTCGGATAAGACGGCGCAAGTGGCGCGTCTCCACTCGGCTCTCGTGGCCGAAACTCCGGAGCGCGGCTACGGCTACGGCTGTCAGCGCGCGATCGATTTCGTCACGGCCACGCTGCCGAGTGTGCGGGCCTACATTTTCTTTGCGGGCGACGGCGCGAGCGATCCGCACGATGTGCGCAAGCTCGTGGATGCCTACGAGCAGGGTTATGCGTTTGTTCTGGGCGCGCGCACCGGGCAACTGAGCAATTGGCGCGCGATGAGGTTCTCGCATGTCGTTGCCAATTTCGCGCTCGCGCTTTGGTGCGGTCTTCTGACCGGCCGCGGGTTCACGGATCTCGCGCCGCTCCGTTTGATCGAGCGCGGATTATTCGAAGCGATCGCGCCGAAGGAAAAAAAGTTTGGCTGGACGATCGAGCCCCAGATCGCGGCGGTAAGATTGGGCGCCGCGATTTGCGAAGTGCCCGCGAGCGAACGTCCGCGGCTGGCCGGGCGGCAGAAAGTTTCGGGCGTGACCTGGCGGCGAACTTTCACGATAGGCTGCCGGATTCTGGCCGCCGGTGTCCGGGCGCGGATGCGTTTTCACCGAGCGGCGGCTTTCGATCTTGCCCCTGCGGAAAAGGAATTGGTCGCGCAGCCGCAGCGCGGAATCGTGGCTGCGGAGTGAACTATGGGCTTTGGTCGGAACGCGGCCGCGAGGTCTCTTCGCTGGGCGACTCGAGATCGTAGATGGCGCCCCAACTACCGGACGCGATCAATTTTGAAGCGTGCTCCCATGGCCGTTTGCTGAGCGGGTAATTCATCTTTTCTTCCCGGCCCCAAAACAAATAGCGCGCCTGGAAATAATGCGCGGTTTGCTTCCAATCCGGCGCGCCCTCCATCAAGGTCCGAAGCTTATCGAACGCTGGGCCGTAATCGAAACCCTGTGTCCAAAGATGGCCCGGATAACCCAGAACTACCTTGCGCCCTTGGAGGAGCAGCGGATGATTGTAAGTCGGGAAAGCGGCAAACCGTGCCTCGGGTGGCAGCTTGCGCACGGCCATTCCCACCACATCCAGTTCCGCGCGGTCGGCCAGACCGAACCCAACCTTGTTAGCAGTAAGACCACCGAAGAGTGTGATGAATCCCGATGCGAAAAGAACCACGCACACTACGGCCCGCAAAGCCATCGGCCAATGCGCAATCAGATCCTTCCAGAGGAAAGGAAGGATGATGAAGTAAGCCCAGACGATGATCTTGATGTTGTCCCATTCCCATGGCGCCATCTTGACCAGATATCCGAGTAGGAAGATGGCGATGGCTCCGGCGACGAAGGCAATCCCCGGTGGCATCTTGAAATCCGACGCGCCCCAGGCGTTTCCTATTTTCCAAGCGGTTATGCCAAGGAAGAAAATAATCAACGGGACCCACCCTCCAAAATTCATGAGCCAGAAGTAGGGAAACTGCATGGCCATGTCGCTGCCCGGCCGGTTCACCCAGCCAGGGTTCCAGTGCATGACTGAGCTGGCATGGAAGTGGTCCGTGATCAGCCAGACCAGAAAAGTCGCGGGAAGAACCGCGGCGCTAACCAGAAGAAGTAATTTCTTGCCGGCATTCCAGTTTCCGAAAAAGAACAGGCACGCCAGCACGATGCTAAGCGCGATGAAAGTATGAAGGTGAAAAAGTGGCATCGAAGCGTAGAAAGCCAGCTCCAGCCAAAACGGGAGGGGAGCGTGCTTCGAAGGAGCGGCGATTTCCAAATCGCCGGCTTTTGTCTCAACCGCGCTCGCCGGTTTGGAAACCGCCGCTGCTTGATCGGAACGAAGATACTTCTCGCGCCAGTGATAAAGAAGGAGTAACCCCACGGGCAAGGCGTAGAGCCAGCCGCGCTGGGTAACGAACAAGGCGAGCGGAATGCTTTTCCAGGCGATGGTATTGACTCCCTGGTAATCCTGAAAGCTCAACGTCTGCAGCACCCGCAGCATGTGCTCGAAGGCTTCGAAAAAATCCTGAAAGGCGAACTTCTGCAGCGCCCGCAGCATCTCCTCGAAGGCTTCGAAAAAATCCTGAAAAGGGAACTTCTTCAGCACCTGAATGCCCGCGACACCGCCGTTGAAAAGGAAAGCGGCAATACCGAAACTTCCAGCCCAGCGATAAAGGGCATAGCATGTCGCCGCTGAAGCCAACAACCCGGTCCAGACAAGCCCGCGAGTAACATCGAGACCTAGCAATGTCAGGAGGCCATTGAACAAATCCGTCCCGGCCGGATACCTCGTGTGGCTAAAGATATAGATGGGGTTATCCGGCCAGAGGGGCACACCGCTGGCGAAGTTCTTGATGTAGGTCAGGTGCAGCGACAGGTCACCCAGATTGTTAGGTGACTGAACCTTGATCTCATTGCCGTCGAGAAAAACCAGCCAACAGAAGGAGCGCACGGCAAAGATGGCGAAGACCGCGACCATGAGCCAGAGCCAGATGGATCGGTAGCGGCGAAAGGACTTGGTTATGGCATTACCTTCATCCGTCACGGTTTTCACCGGCCCTGTTGTCGCCTGGGTTTGCCGATACGCAAAGATCGCCATAACAAAACCCGCCAAAACCGCACACGCCGCGGTCGTCTTATTCAAGCCGTGGCCAATGATTCCGAGAAGGAGCCCGGAGACGGTCGCTGCGTTAACGAAAGCCAGGCCGGCCGAGAGCCACTTCATGGTTTGGCCGCCTTGCCGGTAAAGTCGGGCACGCGGCCGGGGAAGAAGTTCGAGAAAATCTTGGCGCTCAGGTAAAGCTTGGACGGGTCCTGGTAAGGCCGAATGGTCATCGGCTCCGTGTAGTAGGAATCGTGCAGCTTGCCTTCGACCTCCTCGATCTTGTCCTGTTGCACGAGGAGGAAATCGGCGTCGAGCTTGTCGGGCATGTTGTCATGTTCGTAGTAACCTATCCGGGTAAAGTCACCGAGCATCCAGGGCAGGGGGTAGGTGCTGGTGCGGATCAAGTGCCCGACCATTTGGTAGTAGGTAGGATTGCGCTTGGCCAGGCGCAACAGTGGCTTTGTTAACTTCCAGACGTCATTGTAAGTCTGGACGTAAACGTAGGGCTCGGTATCCGTGGTGCACCGGAAATAGTTTAGCCGGATGCTGAAGCCGAGAGAAGCGCAGAGGAAAATCCCGGCGCAGGCATAAGCAATTCGGCGGTAGCCAAGAGGAACGACCAGCAGGACGGCGCCGAAAAGGAAGAGAAACGGCCAGATAATGCTGATAATGCACCACGGCGTCTTATACCTCACGATGCTATAAGCGATCAGCACTCCGACGCCGTAGATGGCGAGGTAACGCAAGCCGAGGTTCTTGATGAAGAGAGCGAAGAGACAGACGATCAGGCCCAGCGCTATTGGATGTTCATAGGTGGCGATGAGCATGAGCCAGTAATACCAATCTTTCTCGTGACCATTGCCGTTGCTGCCCGTCTTGAACCAGGCATCGAAGGTCTCGTAGAGACCTTTCACCCCGTCCCAATTGAGGAAGGTCCCTGAGTAAAAGAAAACAATCGCCGCGGCCGCGGCCAGCGCGACCATGGCAAAATCGACAAAGGTCCAGGTTTGCCGGGCGGGCTTTGCGTCCGTGAGAGGATTCATCCTGTGCGAAATCCAGGTCACGAGCGCGGCGATCACCGCGCAGCCGAGATGGATGATATAGGTCTCCTTGGTCAGGATCATGCCGGCCAACCCCATCCCGGCGAACCAGAGATACTTGACCGTGCCGCGCTGCCAAAGCCCAAGCAGCCCGAGGATGAACAGGAGCGAGAAGAGCAGCAGCCAGACTTCGTGGATGGCATAGCGTCCGTAAAAAACAAAACCGGGCGAGACCGCCATGGCGAGCGCGGCCAGCCGGCTGATGTTGCGGCCGACGAACGGCTCGAATTTCAGCGTGAGATGAATCGAGAAAATGCTCGCGAGCACCACCGGCAAACGAATGGCCCAGACGTTTCGTCCGAGAAGCGTCTGGAAAAGAAAGAGGATGTAGAAATGAAGCGGCCCGTGATAGTTCGTCGGGTCGTAGCGGTAGAAGCCGCTCTTGACCATCTGATCGACGAACCAGCCGTTGATCCCTTCGTCGAAGTGCGGCGGTTTTATTCCGAGCAGGAGCAGACGGAGCAACGCGCCGAGAGCGACGATGGCCCACGGCGTCCAATCCACTTCCCGGGCCCGCTGGAGCAGGCCATCGAAACCCGCACCGCCCGCGGGAAAAACAGCTGGCGCGGCTTGCGCTCCGCTGCTAGTAGGCGGGGCGATGCGCATTCTCGTGACCGGTGGCTGTGGTTTCATCGGGAGCAACTTTATTCGGTATATTTTGCAACATTACAAGCCGGCTTCGGTGAGCAATGTCGATGTGCTCACGTATGCCGGGAACCTCGCGAACCTGGACGGCGTCGCGGAGGAACATGGCGAGCGCTACGAATTTTTCAAAGCCGATATCGCGAATGCCGACCAGATGGACGCGCTCATGACCGAGCATTCGTTCTACGCCGTGATCAACTTCGCCGCCGAATCGCATGTCGACCGCAGTATCAACGATCCGCAAAATTTCATTCACACCAACATCGTCGGCACGAGCGTGCTCCTCGATTGCGCCCGGCGCCACGGCGTCCAGCGTTTCCTCCAGATCTCGACCGACGAAGTTTATGGGTCCTTAGGCGAAACCGGGAAGTTCACCGAGCAATCGCCGCTCGAGCCGAGCTCGCCTTATTCCGCGAGCAAAGCCGGCGCCGATCTGGTGGCGCTGGCCTGCCACAAGACCTTTGGCCAGGAAGTGATCGTGACCCGCTGCTCGAACAACTACGGCCCGTATCAATTCCCCGAGAAATTGATCCCGCTCATGATCATCAACGCGATGCGGGACGACTCGCTCCCGGTTTACGGCGATGGCAAGAACGTGCGCGATTGGATTCATGTCGAGGACCATTGCGCCGGGATCGTGGCCGCGCTCTTCGAGGGGAAACCCGGCAGCGTTTATAATTTCGGCGGCGACAGCGAGATGCCGAACATCGAGACCGTGAAGCTGATCCTGCAAAAGCTCGGGAAACCCGAGAGCTTGATTTCCTTCGTGACCGACCGGCTCGGTCACGACCGCCGTTATGCGATCGATTCCAGTTTCGCGCAACGCGAACTGAAGTGGAAACCGCTCCACAATTTCAAAGAAGGTCTCGAAACGACGATCGATTGGTATGAGAACAATCGCGGCTGGTGGGAACCGTTACTCCAGCGGACCGGACGGCATTAACAAGCAAAGGACTTACTCAGAGCTGAGCAGTTTGAGTCGCGAAAAGTAATCGCGCAAATATCCCCGATCGCGGGCGAGCAGGCGGTCCGCGTGCAAACTCGCGTGGGCGCCAATGAGGAAATCGGCAATCACGCGTCCGCCTCTGCCGCCGCGTTTCAGATAGAGACCGAAGAGTTCACCGGCCCGCAAGGCGCTCTCGGGAGCGGAAGGCACGAATCGCAGTTGCCAATCGGCCATGAATTGTTCAATCGCCGCGCGATCGGAGAAGGCCGGCCGGATTTCCGCCAGCACGCATTCACAAATGATCAGGCCGCCTTCCGACGCGGCCTTACGGAGGGCCTTTTCTGACGCGTCTGCATGGGCCGGTGAATCGACCACGACATCGAGCAGCACGGAGCTATCGACGGCCGTGAGCATCGCGCGCTTTCTTCAGGTAGGCGTCGACTGTTATCTTCTTTGGCAAGCGGCCATGTCCCCGCCATTTCTTAAAAACGTCCTGTGCGACTTGTTTGCGAGCCACCAGTTTCCCATTGACCGCGCCGAATTCGAGGACCGCGCCTGGGAGAAGACCGAGCTTATCGCGCAGCGGTTTGGGAATGGTGATCTGCCCTTTTTCAGAAAGAACGGCATTCATACTTACAGTGTAGGAATTCCTACCTTCTAATCAAGTTCGAGTTGTCTTTCATCTCGTCCTGGGGGCACGACCGGCACTATGCGATCGATTCTTCCTTCGCGCAACGCGAGTTGAAATGGAAACCGCTCCACAACTTCAAAGAAGGTCTCGAAACGACGATCGATTGGTATGAGAACAATCGCGGCTGGTGGGAACCGTTACTCCAGCGGACCGGACGGCATTAGGACTTCCGGCACGTTCACATATGATGGCATGGGGCAACATTGATCTGACGATCAGTGCCGCACCTACACCTGGCTCTTTGGGCAATATCTCCACGCGTTTACGGGTCGAGATAGGTGATAACGCGTTGATAGGTGGCCTGATCGTGACCGGCACGCAGCAGAAGAAGATCATTGTGCGTGCGATAGGACCTTCCTTGTCGTTTCCCGACAAACTGGCCGACCCAATTCTTGAGCTGCGTGATGGTTCCGGCGCGCTCCTGGAAACGAACGACAATTGGATCAGTAGCCCGAACAAGCAAGCCATCATCGAGAGCACCATCCCGCCGCCCTACGCGGAGGAATCAGCCATCGTGAGAAGTATGGCGCCCGGCAACTACACCGCGATTGAGCGCGGCGTGAACAACGGGACGGGGATAGGGGTAGTGGAAGTATACGACCTGGATACCTACGCTAACTCAAAGCTGGCTAACATTTCCACCCGCGGGTTTGTGCAGACGGGAGACAATGTCTTGATTGCTGGAACCATTGTAACAGGTCAGGCATCGCAGAAAGTGATTGTGCGTGGGATTGGTCCGTCGCTGTCTGTGCCGGGAAAGATGGTCGATCCCACTCTGGAATTGCATGACGGCAATGGCGTGTTGCTGGAAGGGAACGACAACTGGCAAGATTCGCCGAACAAACAGGCGATCATCGACAGCACGATCCCGCCGAGCGATCCCCTCGAATCAGCGATTGTGCGCGTCCTCCCTCCCGGCAATTACACGGCGATCTTGCGCGGCGTGAACAACGCCACCGGCATCGCGGTCGTGGAAGTTTACGCGCTGCAATAATAAAGTCGGCGTGCCCTCGCTTGGTGGGACCGCTGCCGGAGCGAGCGGGCCTCGCACTCGTCGAGTTTGGCGAGAATTAATCGGACGTTAGGGACGGTGACGCGCTGGCGATTGACCAGAGGTCGAAAGAAGCATGCGAACTTGCCCTATCAGATTTCTTGACATCCCACCGGCTTAGTTGCTCTTATCGTCAATCGCGCTCTCGACCGATCCGATTCGGCGAGCGCCCAGCTTGAATCATCCCGGAGAAAGAATAATCAGAAAATTTACTGACAGGATCTTGCGGTGTTCGTCGCATTACTTAGTGAGACATTCACAGGCAGCATCCATGAAAACTTCAGCCACGGAAAAATTTCCGCTTCTTTCTGGAACACGAAGCCAGTATTAATATTTACCGGAGAGCGCAACGAATGAATATAAGAGCTAGCCGGTTTCTTGTTCCAGTGGTGACGACGATTTTACTACTGGTGAGTGCTGATACTTACTTTGCCCAAAAGCCCAAGGAGCAGGACGCCGGCAACAATCCGACGAGCCAGGCGCGAATCCTGGAGCCAGACAAGGAGACCGCGATAAGAAAAACCCTGGGAGATTTGCTCGCTGGGGTGGGGGTGCGCGTCGAAAACACAGTGCCGGTTTCGGATGCTCAAACTCATAAAGAGATACAAATTCGCTGGCAAAGCTCAGGAGTTCCCAGAAAGGCAGGGGCGAGCCTTGAATCCTGGGCAGGTCCAGGGGCGATCACCCTTTTAGGTTTGACCAAGCGGGATGGAATCCTGCCGCGCGAACGATCGGTTGAACTCTCCACCAACCAGATTCTGGTAGCAGCTCTCGATGCGAGCGGTGGGTTGCGTTGGTGGAGACTGTTGCTCGATCCTCGTTTGATTCGGGCGGAGAGCGCCGGGCCCAAGGGGGACCTTCGCGGCGTGGATTATTATCTTCCCACGGTAGATTTCACCGTGGCGTATCCAGGCGATCCCGGGATTAAGGAATTACGCTTCTATCACCCTTCGTGGACCGGCAAGGAATTTCAGTTGGAGTTGATTAGCAATCTGCCGGTCGAAGAGCCAACGAGATGATCCGAAGGACTTCAGTGAAGAAAACCTCGAGCAAGGTGCTCGCGACGGTGCTGTTGCTGGTGCTCGGTTCGATTGAGATTCAGGCGGAACCATTCGAGACCATCAGAAATAACGGCAATCCGCAGAATCGTGTCGACATTGCCATTCTGGGCGATGGTTACACCGCGGCTGAATTGCCGAAGTACAAAACCGACGTCCAGACTTTTCTCGACGGAATCTTCGCTCAGGAACCTTTCAAGGAGTACCAAAGTTATTTCAACGTCTATAGAATCGATGTTACCAGCAACCAATCGGGCGCGGACCATCCGGAAAAAGGGGTCTTCGTGGACACCGCCCTCGATGCCACCTACAACTGTAATGGTATCCAGCGTCTGATTTGCGTCGATGTCACGAAGGTCAATACCATCGTTACCAACACGCTGGGAGCCTCACAGCATGATGTCACGCTGGTGATCGTGAACGATCCTGAATATGGCGGATCAGGCGGCGCGATAGCAGTGGCTTCTACTGAAGCGTCAGTGGTTGAGCTCATTCTCCACGAAGAAGGGCATAGCTTTGGATTACTGGGCGACGAATACGGCGGCCCGCCACCTCCAGCTTGCGACAACTCGGTTGAGCCTCCTCAAGCCAATGTTACGAAAGAGACCCAACGAGCGCTCATCAAGTGGAATGCCTGGATCGATCCAGCCACGCCAATTCCCACCACTACTACCACTCCCGGCGTGCCCGGCCTCTATGAAGGATCCGGCTACTGCGACACTGGCTTGTATCGTCCCACTAACGCTTCCAAGATGCGCCTCCTTGGTAATCCTTATGAGCAGATCAATATCGAACAGCTGCTCAGGCGGATTTATAATTTCACTTCGCCTTTGGACTCGAGCACGCCCGCCGCGAGCGACCTTGCTTTGGCTCAGGGACAAACTCAGGCCTTTAGTGTGTCAACCCCCACGCCGTTTACCCATACTTTGACGGTGAAATGGTCGGTGGATGGACAACAGCAGGCCACTGGCTCGACGTTTGTTCTGAATTCTGGCCCTCTCACGATTGGCAACCATACTGTTGTGGTGTCGATCAATGACCCAACTCCGTTTGTTAGGAGCGATCCTAATCAGGTTCTGGTTACTCAAAAAACCTGGAATGTTCGAGTGGATCCCCCGGGTACTGCTCCTACCGCCCTCGCCAATATTTCCACTCGATTGCCGGTGGGAACCGGCGACAATGTCTTGATCGCTGGCTTTATCGTCACAGGCAACCAGAACAAGAAAGTCATCGTGCGCGCGATTGGGCCCTCGTTGACACTTGCCGGTAAACTGGCCGATCCGATTCTTGAACTGCACGATGCGTCCGGTGCGCTCCTGGAGACAAACGACAACTGGATGGACAGCCCGAACAAGCAAGCCATCATCGATAGCACCATCCCACCGAAAGACCCGCTGGAATCAGCCATCGTGAGAAGCGTGCCGCCCGGCAACTACACTGCGATTGAGCGTGGAGTGAACAACGGGACCGGGATAGGAGTAGTAGAAGCGTACGACCTGGATACCTCCGCCAACTCAAAGCTGGCGAACATCTCAACGCGCGGCTTGGTCCAGACAGGAGACAATGTCTTGTTCGCGGGCACGATCGTAGTAGGACAGGCTTCGCAAAAAGTAATTATCCGCGCGCTCGGTCCTTCCACCGGCGTCCCTGGAGCGATGGCCGATCCCACGCTGGAACTACACGACGGAAATGGAGCGCTGCTGGAAGCGAATGACAACTGGGTGGATAGCCCGAACAAACAAGCGATCATCGACAGCACCATCCCGCCACCGAATAATCTGGAGTCAGCCATCGTGCGCACGCTCCCTCCTGCCAACTATACCGCCATCGTCCGCGGCGTGAATAACACGACCGGCATCGCCGTCGTGGAAGTTTACGCGTTGCAGTAGGAGCCCATCAATTAGTGGCGCCGGGATCAATCCGGCCAGTTTTTCAGTTAAGTGATTTGGGAAGCCCGACCTTTTTTCGAATCGCCGTAAAGCGCACGTCCTTTCGAAGGCGGTCGTAAAAGGGATCGATGGCAATCAGTAACGCAAATACATTACATTCATCGCACGCCTTTAATAGCCAATGGAGTGCGTGCTTTTTGTCGCCAAGTCTCACATAGGCCCGCGCATAGTCTATCGCCAAGACATGGTTACCCCTCTCAGTCCTTGCCTTCAGGCGTTCTAACCTGGTCTTCGCCACGGCGCGGACCGCCCGCGTGAACCCACCGTCGTTGTGGGACCTGCCGAGCACCGCGGCAAGCTCGTTATCTCCGGCGAGCGTCAGTCCTTTTTCCCACTGCGCGACGGCGTCGTCCGGCAAGCCATTGCGTTCCAGGGCATCGCCGAGGGATTCATGCACCTGAGCATTACTCGGCTCCAATTCCAGCGCCTGCCGGTAGTGAACAATCGCCTCGTCATATCGGCGGGCATGGTAATGGATATTGCCCAGGTGCTGGTAGATGCGAAGCGAAAACGGGTCAAGCTCGAGCGCGTGTTCGCCCTCCGCGATCGCCTCATCGACCCGCTGCATCACCAATAGATAAAAGGAGTAAAGATAATGCGCTTCGTCGAAGGATGGGTCCAACTCGATCGCTTGCTTGACCGCCTGTTCGGCCCCATTCCAGTCTCGCCGGCAAACTAACCTGTGCGCAGCCAACCCGGTGTGAGCCTGGGCAAGAGTGTCGTCGAGGTGGAGTGCCTTCGTAATAGCGGCCTCTGCTTTGGGCCAGTTCTCGTCAGGGGGTAACATCCCCCAGGCTGAACCGAACCCGTAATAACTGTTCAGCCCGCAATAACCCAGGGCAAAGAAGGGATCGGCCTCCACGGCTCGCTGGAAGTAATCGCAACTCTTTGCAAAGGAGTCGGGCGTCGTCTTCCACCAGTAGTAACGGCCCTTCAGGTAGAGCCGGTAGGCTTCGGTGTTCTTGGTATCGCGTTTCGTTAGGCGGGCCTTCTCTTCGCCGCTGAGTCGGAGGGCCAGCGCACTTACGATGCGCTCGGAAATGGCGTCCTGCACGGCAAAAATACCGGTGAACTTCTCATTGAAGGTACCCGACCAGATCGATTCTCCGTTCGTGACGTTCATGAGGCGCGCCGTCACTCTGATAGCGTCGCCGGACTTCTGGATGCTTCCATCCAAAACCGACTCCACTCCTAACTCGCGACCAGCAGCCAATGGTTCCTGTTCCAGGTCGACATATTTGCGCACCGAGCTAAGTGGACGCACAACAACGTCGCGGATGCCGCTGAGTTTGGCGATCATCGTATCGGCCATGCCCATTTCCAAAAAAGCATCGCGATTCTCCAGGACCAGGGGTTTGAAGGGCAGCACCGCGACGCTTCTGATCCTCGCGGAGGAAGAGCTGGAAGGAAGCGCTGGGGGCGCCTTCACCTCGGCGACGAAACGGTAGCCGCGACCTGGCACCGTGACGATGTAACGATGCGACGCCGGACTTTCACCCAAGCTACGGCGCAAGGAAGAGATGCTTTGATTCAGATTGTTTTCTTCGACGATTGAGTCCGGCCAGATGGCTTCCATCAGGGATCTCTTGTCGAGGACGGTGCCGCTGTTCTGAACCAGGTAGAGCAGCGTGTCGAAAACCCTCGCGGTGAGGGGCACCATACCACCGGTCCGTCGCGAGAGAAGACGTTTCGCCGCATCGAGGCGGAAGTCACCAAATTCGTAAACGTCGGGGCGCAAAGTCGTCATGTGGTTTTCAGAACATTTCACAAGAATTCAGAAAAATCCTATAGATTTTCCGAGTGATTCGGAATAATGGTCGTTCCAAACTATGACGGAGTTGGCTGGCAACAAGAACAATAAGCCAAAAACGCCGGAGCCGAAAGGCAAGAGATGAGAATGAACGAGATGAAAGACGCGCGGCACAATCCCCATGGAGCCGGTTTCGGTCACCGCCTCTTACTTCTTCTGACGCTGCAGTGCTTGCTCGCAGTAACAACCGCCGTAGCTCATTCGGTTCAGCTCGACGCGAACTCATCCGACTTGCGTCCGGCAGCAGAGAGCTTTCGCCCGTTTCGTGGTGAACAGTCCATAGGACAACTCCAGAACAACAACGCCTGCGCATCGTTGTCAGAGGCCTTCATGGCCGCGCAATACGCGATCGAATCAGCCCCCGGCACGCGAGCGGAAAACGGCAGCGCCTCCTTTGCCGCGTCTAATCCGGCGCTATCACTTCAGGCGATCTTCACGGCAGAGGACGTGCGCGTGCATTCATCTGGCGCTCGCGCCTGGGACGTAAATTTCAAACTGCTTGGCTATGGCTACGGTCGGGACCTTGTGCACCTCGCCGGCGGCGGAACCCGCGCTCGAGAAAGTCGGGTTGAGTTAGACAAGCATAGTGCGATCGGCGGCGCGGCGGTGGCGGTGACAGAATGGTATGAGAATAAGCCGGCGGGGCTGGAACAAGGCTTTACGATCCTGGCGCCTCCCCGATCGCAGGATAATGCGCATGGCCCTCTGCGCATCGTTTTGTCCGTAACCGGCGATCTTAGACCGGAAGTAAGCGGAGAGAGGCAGTCGCTCAAATTGAAGGACCGCGCCGGCACTGCGCTTGCGACCTACGACCACTTAAAGGCTTGGGACGCGACTGGGCGTGAGTTGCCTGCACGGATGGAAGTGAACGAAAGTGAAGTCTCGCTCGAGGTGGACGACGCGGGCGCGAACTATCCGATCACGATTGACCCGACGCTTCAACCAGAGATCAAACTGATTGCGCCTGCTTCAATCACCAGTAACCAACTTGGTTATTCGGTCGCGATCAGTGGATCGACCGCGGTGATTGGTTCCCCCAATCAAGATGTAGGTGTTCAGTCCCATTTCGGCATGGCCTATGTCTTTGTTCGGGATGGAGCCGGATGGTCGCTGCAACAAAAGCTAACGGCCTTCGATGTGACGAACGATGGCTACACCACCTATTACTTTGGCAATTCTGTAGGAATCAGCGGCAATACCATCGTCGTGGGGAGCAACGTAGGCACTGATGCAGCCCACTTTCTATCTCTGCACGGGGAAGCTCACATCTTCGACCGCAGCGGCAAAAATTGGTCGGCGCGGCAGAAACTGGTAGCTGCTGACGGGGGACTCGATACCTTCGGGGATTCGGTCGCGATCACTGGCGATACGATCATCATAGGATCGAGCTACAGCGATCCTTCGGGTGATGGGAGCAGGGCGGAACAAGGGGCGGCTTTCATCTTCGGTCGCGATGGGGAGCAGTGGTACAAACAGGCCAAACTCCTCGCGAGCGACGGCGGGAAATTGGACCATTTTGGCTTTTCTGTCTCGGTCTCAGGCGACACGGCCGTGGTTGGAGCATTCAATGGCCCGAGCGGGAGCGGGATCGGGGCTGCCTACATCTATGGCCGCAGCGGCGTCTCTTGGACGGAGAAAAGAAAGTTAGTCCCGATATCGCAAGGCGCTGATGGGTTCGGCTTATCCGTCGGAATTAGCGGCAATACCATCATCATCGGTGCTCCGAACACCGACGTTGCTCAGCAACGCGATCAAGGTGCGGCCTATGTCTCCACTCGCACGAATAATATTTGGTCAGACCCACAGCAGTTGCTCGCGAGAGATGGGGTGGCCTTCGACGCGTTTGGCACGAGCGTCGCCATCAGTGGCGGGACGGCGGTCATCGGCGCCCACTTGAAGTACGTGGGAGGAAGGCAGGATCAGGGAAAAGCCTATGTCTTCCAACAAAGCAGCGCGGGATGGGTGCCCGGGCCGGAGCTGGTGGCAAGCGACGGGACTACCAATCAGACATTCGGCCAGGCCGTAGCTGTCAGTGGCGAAACGCTTTTGATCGGCGCCCCGGGTGACAATTCATCGAAAGGCGCGGCTTACATCTATGAAACGCTCGATTCGGACGGCGACGGGATTCCCGATGCGTGGGAGACTAACGGCATCACCGTCGGCGCCGACGGGAACGTCGTCGGGATCGGCAATCTCGTGGGCCAGGGAACGTTCATCGATTTGAAGGCCATGGGCGCGGATCCCATGCATAAGGACATCTTTGTCCACGCGGACTGGATGCATGCGGCATCGGGGTCCTCAACCTTCAAACCGAGCGTTAAGACCATGAAGGTGGTGACAGCGGCGTTCGCAAGAGCGCCTGTTTCAAATCCCGATGGCCGGATCGGGATTAACCTTCACGTCGATCTCGGAGCTGATCGGGAGATGAGGCCGGGCCAAAACTGGGGAAGCCTTTCGCGCGCCGGCGAAGAACCCTATGTGGCCACACTTGGTTCGTTTACCTCCGACGGCGGAAATCCGCCGGTCCAGATTTACAACTGGTCCGCGTTCGATGGAATTAAGGCGGACTACTTCACGCCTTCGAGGAGACGTGCCGTCTTTCACTACGCTTTGTTCTGTAATAACTACGATGGAGCGAAGAGGAGCGGAGGACTTTCGCGGGAGGTTCCCTCGGGCGATATCCTTGTCGCCATGGGACAGCTGAGCGGCGCTACCGTGATGCAAGTGGGCGGCACCTTCATGCACGAGCTCGGTCACAATCTCGGCCTGCTACACGGAGGCGATGAGGAGACCAACTTTAAGCCGAATTACCTGAGTATCATGAACTACACCTTCCAGCTCGAAGGTCTCGTTAGGTCGAAGGACGAGCAACATATCATGGATTATTCGCGCAGGACGCTCCCGATTTTGAACGAGAGCTCGTTGGATGAAAACGTGGGCATCGGCGAGCCGGCCTTCTATACCTTCTGGGTGAAGCCCGAGCTCAACCCGGGCGATTTTTACTATCGCTTGTTCCAGAATGGCGCGCTCGATTGGAATCTCGACGGCGTGCAGAACGTCGCGCCGGTGAGCGTCGATATTACAACTGATGGCAACGAGACACTAGTAACTGGATTCGAAGATTGGTCGGCTTTGCGTTTTGATGGCGGAGGCAGGATTGGGAATTCCGCAGGCGCGGACCTGGGAGACCGCGCGGCCACGCGCATGGATGAGGCGCCGCTCACGGAGGTGCAAGCGATCGTTCCTCCGCGCATTCTCAACGCAGAAGCGGGCGCGCCGGACGACGAAGCCACGATTACCACCCAGGAAGGTCCGAATTCCCTCACAGTCACGTTTGATGGAAGCGCTTCCACTGCGGTAAACGGGACCATCGTAAGCTGGGTCTGGGATTTCGGCGATGGCACCACCGGGACAGGCGCTGTTACGCAACACACCTACAGCAGCCCCGGCGATTATTTCGCTACGCTGACGGTGACAGATAGCAACGGTAAGATAAACGTGGTCCTGCTTTCCTATCTCGTCACGGTCCATCTGCCGCCTATACCCACTCCTACACCTACACCTGGCCCCACACCTACTCCACCGCCGGGTCCGGGACAGGTGGATCCCACTTTCACGGCAACTGCGACACTAAGTTATGGTGCGTCTGTTAGCGCTGTTGTTACTCAACCGGATGGCAAGACTCTGGTCGGCGGCCTTTTCACCAGTTTCGGAGGTAGCGCCAGGCGTGGCATCGCGCGAATCAATCCGGATGGCAGTTGTGACGCTACTTTTGATCCGGGCCTGGCCCTGACGCGAGCCGTTGGCGGCGCGCTGGTCGGCGGCATGGTGAAATCGCTGGCCTTACAGCCCGACGGTAAAATTCTCGTTGGCGTGCAGTATCAGGGCTTCGTATCGAATGCCAGGATCATTTTTCGCCTTAATTCAGACGGCACGCCTGATCCTACTTTTGATACAAGCGCGCTGGACTCCAATGCGGGAACTTTCCCCGGCGTCTTCGCGATCGCCCTTCAGCCGGATGGAAAGATCCTGATCGGCGGAGAGTTTCTTTATAGCAATGCCGGAACGAGGGCGAGCCTGGCACGATTGAATGCGGATGGGAGCGTAGATGCATCGTTCGTGGCGGCGAACGGCGGACCTAACGGCGACGTTAATGCGCTGGCGCTGCAATCAGATGGCAAGGTCGTAGTCGGTGGCGGATTCCAGAAGATTGACTATCAAACACAGAGCGGTATTCCAGTCCAATTCGGCATCACACGGTTTAACTCCGACGGCAGTCTTGATTCAACCTTCAACGTCGTGACAGCCGGCGTGCCATCAAGCGGGTTCGGTTTCACTACCAGCGTGAACGGACTGGCTTTGCAGGCCGACGGAAAGATCGTGGTCGGCGGTGGGTTAAAATCCGCGGATCCGACCAAGACCATTCCGCCGTTTGCGCGTCTTAATTCCGACGGCAGCCACGACACTTATGCTAACGCTTCTGGTATTTCGGGCAACGGGAAAGGGCTTGCGTTACAGGCGGACGGCAAGATTATTGCGGTGGGTGATTTTGAAATAGGTAGCCCTGCCACCAGTGCCGACGTCGTGCGCCTGAACACAGATGGAACAGTCGATAGCTCCTTTAACGTCGGTAGCGGAACTCTTAATCCAAACCGGTCTCTCGGCGGCGGAACGGTGGATGCCGTCGCTCTGTTCGGAAACGGCAAGGTGGTAATCGGAGGCTCGTTCGATCACTTCAACGACGCTTTCGCCGAAAGCATTCTCCAACTGAACGCGGATGGAAGTCTGGACTCAGCGTTCGCCGCGAACGGTCCCGGTTTCAACAACCAGGTCTCAGCGCTTCTTCGCCAGCCGGACGGCAAACTCCTTGTCGGCTTCTTTACCAACGGAGCAGGCAGCCTGGTAGGTGACCCTCCGCGCACGAAGCTGAATAACTTGCGCATCGGCGGCCTCGGTCGCCTTAACCCGGACGGCACTACTGATGGGACGTTCACGACGGCGTTCGACAACGGATCCGTCGTCCAAAGCATCGCGCTGCAAGCCGACGGTAAGATTGTTCTTTCCGGCACCTTCAGACTCATCGGACCGACCAGTAACGCGGAGTTTCAGTGCACGCGGCTTAATCCCGACGGCACGATCGATTCGACCTTCAATCTTTCAACGAACCCAAGCTTGCAGCTCTTCTCAGGGCCGATCGCGATCCAACCGGACGGGAAGATCCTGACTTCTGGTTATGATCCAAGTGGCTTCCCAGGCGTGGTCCGTCTTAACCCCGATGGCAGCCGCGACACTACTTTCTCCGCTCCGTTACCAAATGGCGGCGCCACTGAAATCGCGCTTCAACCGGATGGACGTATTGTCATCGGCGGGCTCTTCCGGGTCCCCGGCGGGAAGTTGGAACGCCTCGGGAGATTGAACGCGGATGGAAGCTTTGATACGACCTTCAATTCCGGCGACGGCCCCGATAACACGGTCTGGGCGCTCCTTCTCCAGCCCGATGGGAAGATCCTTATCAGTGGTAAGTTTAATAACTACAATGGCACACCCAGAAACCACATCGCTCGAGTAAACCCCGACGGCAGTCTCGACACTTCCTTTGCGCCCGCCAATCCGGCTGACATAGAGCAGCGCGAAATCCGCGCGCTTGCCCTGCAATTGGACGGCAAGATCGTCGCCGGACGCTACGATAGTGGTGACACGGGTGTTCCGCCACCGAACCGCATCTTTCGCCTGAACGCGGACGGCAGCCTGGATAGCTCCTTGCCTCAAACCGGCACAGGTGTCGAAGGGATGTCTACCAATGTCAATGCCATCGCTCTGCAGCCCGGCGGTAACGTCGTTATTGGCGGTGAATTCAACATCGTCAACGGCGCGGCTCGCCTCGCGCTGGCGAGAATCATCGGCGCAGCGCCTACCGTTCTGGCAAACATTTCGACGCGCCTTCGCGTGGAATCAGGAGATAACGCGCTCATCGGCGGCTTCATCATCACCGGAACAGGACAAAAGAAAGTGCTCCTGCGCGCGATCGGACCTTCCCTGCCCATTGACGGCCACCTGAATGATCCGGTTCTGGAGTTATACGCCAACGGGCAACCCATCGCTACAAACGATAACTGGAACGACGCGCCCAACCGCCAGGAGATTATCGACAGCACCATTCCGCCGACCAACGACTTCGAGTCCGCCATTCTAACCAATCTGAATCCCGGCGCCTACACCGCGATCATGCGCGGCGTGAATGACACGACTGGGATCGGCGTGGTGGAAGCGTATGATCTCGACAGTACGGCTGGCTCCAAGTTGGCGAACATCTCCACGCGCGGTCTTGTCCAGACCGGGGACAACGTTTTAATTGCTGGCACGATCGTAGTAGGTCAAGCTTCGCAGAAAGTAATCATTCGCGCGCTCGGTCCTTCCACGGGTGTCCCCGGAGCGATGGCCGATCCCACCCTGGAATTGCGCGACGCGAATGGGAACCTGCTGGAAGCGAATGATAACTGGGTAGATAGCCCGAACAAACAGGCGATCATCGACAGCACGATCCCGCCACCGAATAACGTGGAGTCAGCCATCGTGCGCACGCTCACTCCCGCGAACTACACCGCCATCGTCCGCGGCGCGGGCGGAACTACCGGCATCGCGGTGGTAGAAGTTTACGCACTCAACTGACGGTAGCTTCCAGCGCTGAGCCTGCCAACGGCCCGATGGAGGTCCACCCGTTTTGCCACCCTGGTGCAGAAAATTCAGTCCGGTTAGCGCGTGTGGCCGAGAAACCTCATCACCTCGTGATGTGAATAGATTTTCTTGCGCAGTGCTTTCGAACTCCTAATCAATCCACGATCCTCAAGCCGCTGCAGACTACGGACGGAGACGCCGAGTAAGGAAGCCAGTTCGCCTCTTGAATAGGCTAGTCTTGTCCTCGGCTGTGCGCCTAATTGTCCGGAGGCGGAGATCATAGTCGGAGAATTTGCTTCTGCCTGATGAACGAGGGTCCACCCGTTTTGCCCCCCGGTGATTTTCCGTCAGTCCACTCCTGTCCAGAAAAGTCGTAATTAAACGAACTGAGAATCCGCTTTCGCCGATCTCAAAACGCTCAACTGCGAGCGAAAAATATCGGGGTGGAGCGGGATTTATCAAGCGCGAAGGGTCATTGAATGCCGACTCGCTCTCGGCGCTGAAAAACGCTCAGCTTCGGCCGCTGAGGCGCGGGCTCCCGGACAATGTATGCACAGGAAAAGCCAAAAGAAGGTGAGTCCACGCTGTAACCAGACGAAACACTTCCACCTGATTACGTCACCCGACGTTTCAACGAATCTTCGGCCGGGCTGATTAAGTTCGGAAGCTGGACCTCCGCTGGGAAGCCGCTTTACGCGATCTCCAGATCCAACTGGAGCCCCGAGTCAGCCGAAGTGAGGTGAATGTTTCTGCAGCCTTATCAGGATGCTTCCGGTTTCCGCGCGGGAATGGATTGCAGAAAATCAAACTCCAGCTCGCCGAAACAAACATGAACTCAACCCACCCGAGAATTATCCTGATAGTCGCTGCACTTGCTCTGTCGCTGGCAAACTTTCCGACGCCATTGAAAGCCAGCGATCTGGAGAGCACGTCCCTCGCGGGAACGGGCAACGCAACCTTGGCCAACATATCGGCTAGGGTCGCTGTAGGGACGGGAGACAGTATAGGAATAGCTGGATTCATTATCCGAGGCGATTCGGGAGCAGGAGCTGGGGCGACCAAACGCGTCATCATCCTTGGGCGTGGTCCTTCGCTTCAAGTCAACGGCACACCAATCTCCGGGCGTTTGATGGATCCCACCCTGGAGCTGCATGATATCAACGGCACGCTCATCACATCCAATGACAACTGGATGGACGCGTCCAATGCCAGTGATATCCGGGCGACTGGGCTGGCGCCGAGCGATCCACGGGAAGCGGCCATTCTTATCACTCTGGCATCGGACGCCAATTACACCGCCATTATTGCCGGGAAAAACAACAGCACGGGTATCGGATTAGTGGAGATGTATGATCTGGACCCGCCCAGCAGCACCACGGGCGCCACGGGACCTACCGGCCCGACCGGCCCAACCGGAGCTACGGGGTTAGCTGGAACCAATGGAACTAACGGCGTCAATGGCTCGACTGGCCCGACGGGTCCCACTGGCACTGCAGGAACGAATGGAACGAATGGAACAAACGGCGCCACAGGACCAACCGGACCCAGTGGTACTGCGGGCATAAACGGTACGAATGGAACCAATGGTGCGACTGGCCCGACCGGATCTCAAGGTGTGCCAGGAAACACGGGCGCAACCGGCATCACTGGCACTGCGGGAACCAACGGAACCAATGGAGCGACTGGTCCCACTGGCACTGCGGGTGAAACCGGAGCGACCGGGTCTCAGGGCATTGCCGGAGCGACTGGTGCAACCGGGTCTCAGGGCAATGTCGGCGTGACTGGTGCAACAGGAGCCACTGGCACTGCGGGAACCAACGGGACCAATGGAGCGACTGGCGCAACTGGTCCGACTGGGCCCACTGGACAGACTGGTGTGCCGGGTAATACTGGCGCGACCGGCGCCACTGGCACTGCAGGAACAAACGGAACAAATGGATCGACAGGTGCAACAGGACCGACTGGGACTGCGGGTACAAACGGAACCAATGGAGCGACGGGCGCGACTGGACTCGCGGGTGATGTGGCCGCCGAGTCGCCGACCAACGTCACGCCGGTTCTGGGGATGGTCTGGATCAAGCGAGGCACCTTCATCATGGGTAGCCCCGTGAGCGACCCGAGTAGTAGTGGCGACGAGCGTCCGCAGACGGTGGTCACCCTCACCAATGGCTTCTGGATGGGGGCACACGAGGTGACGCAAGCCGAATACCTGGCGGTGACTGGCTCCAATCCGAGCAATTTCACGGGCGACACGAACCGGCCGGTGGAGGAAGTCAGTTGGACTTCTGCGGTGGCCTATTGCACGACGCTGACGGCGAGCGAGCGAACGGCAGGGCGGATACCGGCTGGGTGGGGATATCGGCTGCCGACGGAGGCGGAATGGGAGTATTGCGCCCGGGCTGGGGCAAGGACGACACGGTTTGGTTACGGCGATGATTTGAGCTTCGCAGCCCTGGCCAACTACGCATGGTATTCTGCCAACAGTGGCGGCACGACGCATCCGGTCGAGCAGAAGCTGGCGAATCCGTGGGGGCTGATGGATATGCACGGGAATGTGTGGGAGTGGTGTCAGGACTTTTATGGCACTTATCCCGGCGGGAGTGTGACTGACCCGCAAGGTCCAGGGCTGTTCTCGCGCCGCGTCCTCCGCGGCGGCAGTTGGTACTTCTACGGCGCGGACTACTGCCGGTCGGCGCAGCGCTACAACGACGACCCAGGCGTCGCCTCCGACGACTACGGTTTCCGGGTTGTCCTGTCCCCAGGTCAGCCGTGAGCCGAACGGGAGAGCGGAGCTGCCCGGAGCAGGGCGAGGCGAAGCGAGGGACGAGCGCAGCCTGACTGCGTAGAAGCAGCGTAGCGTGTCATTGAATCAAACTCGGCGAGCATGAAAAAGTACGGTGAATTAGTGCTCAACGGCTATCGGAAGAACTGAAATACACCGTCGGCCAAACGCCCGCGACGACAACATCGAGAGCGCCCGTGCACAACGGGGCGCTTCTCATTTTACCCCGGAAGGAAACGGCTCTCGCGGGAAACGCCCTCTCCTTAGGGAAACGAAAATCCTTGATCGAACGTGCCTCGGCCTGGCCTCGATCGTTTGGACGCAGAACCTGAATGGCCCGCGCCCGTCGTTATCCTGCTCCTGACGCTTGGCTTGATCCTCGTCCTGACCGAAGGCTCAGCCCTCGCGCCCTTCATCTCCAGTTTGTTTTAATGTAGCGCCGCTCGCTGTCGAGAGATCTATGATTATTAGATTGACGAATGGCGGAGCTTTGTTCAAAACTCGCCGCCATCACATAGATCTGGACCCGGCATAAGACGCTTTTTCCGGTAGCTTCTTACCCTCTTTCAGACCTGCAGTCGCAGGGGTAACCACCGGGGCGGAAGAAAGCTCATCTAAAAGTTGGGCCTCTGAAGATCTATGAAAGTTCATCATTTCAAAACTATTCTACTCATTAGCGCTCTGTCGTCCTTTTCGCATTTCGCTTTCGCAAAGACACCGGCAGCCGATAAGACGGTAACCGATCTCACGACCAGCGAGACCGCAGCGACAGCAACAACCCTGGCCAATCTTTCGGCCCGCAGTGCTGTGGGAACGGGAGACAATGTCGGGATAGGTGGATTCATCATCCGAAGCGATTCGGGAGCAGGGGCTGGGGCGACCAAACGCGTCATCATCCGCGGGCTTGGTCCTTCGCTTCAAGCCAACAGCACACCGGTGTCCGGGCGGTTGATGGATCCCACCCTCGAGCTGCATGACAGCAACGGCGCGCTCATCACCTCCAATGACAACTGGATGGATGCAGCCAACGCCGATGACATCCGGGCCACTGGCCTGGCGCCGAGCGATCCACGGGAATCCGCCATTCTCATCACCCTGGCATCCAATGCCGATTATACCGCCATTATTGCCGGGAAAAACAACACCGCGGGCATCGGGTTAGTGGAAGTGTACGATCTGGATCCGCCCAGCAGCAACACGGGCGCCACGGGACCTACCGGCCCGACCGGTCCAACCGGCGCTACTGGGTTAGCGGGAACCAATGGAACGAACGGTGCGACTGGCGCCACTGGCACTGCAGGAACCAACGGAACTAACGGCACAAACGGCGCCACAGGACCAACCGGACCCAGTGGCACTGCAGGCACAAACGGAACGAATGGAACCAATGGCGCGACTGGCCCGACTGGCACGGCGGGAACCAATGGAACGAACGGTGCGACTGGCGCCACTGGCACTGCAGGAACGAATGGAACAAACGGCGCCACAGGACCAACCGGACCCAGTGGCACTGCAGGCACAAACGGAACGAATGGAACCAATGGTGCGACTGGCCCGACTGGCACGGCGGGAACCAATGGAACAAACGGTGCGACTGGCGCTACTGGCACTGCAGGAACGAATGGAACAAACGGCACAAACGGCGCCACAGGACCAACCGGATCCAGTGGCACTGCAGGCACAAACGGAACGAATGGAACCGATGGTGCGACTGGCGCTACTGGTGCGGACGGCCCGATCGGCCCGACTGGTCCCGCTGCGCCAGTCGTGGATGGAGACTTGGGCAATGGTAACACCGCTGAAGGAACAGGCGCACTTTCGAGTGTTGATGGCCCAAGTGGTGGGATCAACAACACGGCCATGGGTAATAACGCGCTCTTTAGCAACACCATCGGTTTCAACAACACGGCCAACGGTTTTGAAGCGCTCTTTAGCAACACAACCGGCGGCTACAACACGGCCAACGGGGTACATGCGCTCTACTTCAACAATGGCGACTACAACACGGCCAACGGTTTTCAGGCGCTCTATAGCAACACAACCGGCCAGCAAAATACGGCCAATGGCGTTAACGCGCTCGGAAGCAACAATGCCGACTTCAACACGGCCAATGGTTTTAACGCGCTCAGTTTCAACACAACCGGCACCGGCAACACGGCCAACGGTAATTTTGTGCTCTATAACAACAATGGCAACTACAACACGGCCAATGGTTATCTAGCGCTCTATAGCAACACAGCCGGCAGCAGCAACGCGGCCAATGGTGCCTATGCGCTCAATAGCAACACAGCCGGCAGCAGCAACACGGCCAACGGTTATGGAGCGCTCACTAGCAACGCAACCGGCAACAGCAACGCGGCCAATGGTGCCAGCGCGCTCAGTAGCAACACAACCGGCTCCTTCAACACGGCCAATGGCGTTGCCGCGCTCGAAAGCAGCAATGGCGACAAAAATACGGCCAACGGTTTTCACGCGCTCATTAACAACACAACCGGCTCCTTCAACGTCGCCTTGGGTTTTACTGCTGGTGTCAACCTCACCACGGGCGTTGCTAATATTGACATCGGCAACTACAGCGACAACGATGGTACTTCCAGCGATCTTGCGGGCGAGTCCAATACGATCCGCATCGGCCACCCAGCAGTGCAGACCGCTACGTTCATCGCCGGCATAAACGGAGTCGATGAGAGCAGCGGTAATCCCGTGTTCATCGACGCGACCACCGGCCAACTCGGCACTGGCAGTGCGAGCAGCTTCCAAGGCCCGACCGGTGCGACTGGTCCGACAGGTGCCAATGGCACTGACGGAACAAACGGCACAAACGGAACAAACGGTACAAATGGAACCGATGGTGCGACTGGCGCTACTGGTGCGGACGGCCCGATCGGCCCGACTGGTCCCGCTGCGCCAGTAGTCGACGGAGACTTGGGCAGCGGCAACACGGCTGAAGGCCTCAACGCCCTTTCGAGCAATACAACCGGTGCCAATAACACAGCTCTTGGTTCAACAGCGCTCCAAAACAACAATGGCGACAGCAACACGGCCACTGGTTCCGCCGCGCTCTTTAGCAACACCACTGGCGGTGCCAACACGGCCAATGGTGTTAGTGCGCTCACTAACAACACAACCGGCAGCAACAACACGGCCAATGGTTTCGAAGCGCTCTATAGCAACACAACCGCCGACAACAACACGGCCAATGGTTATTTGGCGCTCCTTCTCAACACAACCGGCACCAACAACACGGCCAATGGTTATTTGGCGCTCCAAAACAACACAACCGGCAACCAAAATACGGCCAATGGCGCCAACGCGCTCTATTACAACACCACCGGTGCCGACAACACGGCCAATGGTTACCAAGCGCTCAATAACAACACCACCGGCAACCAAAATACGGCCAACGGTGAGTTTGCGCTCTACTTCAACACAACCGGTGCCAACAACACGGCCAATGGTTATTTGGCGCTCAATGACAACACAACCGGCAATCAAAATACGGCCAACGGTGACTTTGCGCTCTTTAGCAACACAACCGGCAACAACAACACGGCCAACGGTTTTGAAGCGCTCCAATACAACACAACCGCCGACTTCAATACGGCCAATGGTTACCAAGCGCTCCAAAACAACACAACCGGCACCTACAACACGGCCAGCGGTGTCGAGGCGCTCATTAGCAACACAGAGGGCTCCAACAACACGGCCAATGGTTTACAAGCGCTCTATTACAACACAATCGGCTCCAACAACACGGCTGATGGTTATGCGGCGCTCTTTAACAATACCGGCGAAGACAATATTGCAATCGGTGTGAGCGCCGGCGGCGCGTTGACAACGGGCGGTAGCAACATCGACATCGGCAACGCAGGTTTTGCTGCCGAGTCCAACACCATCCGCATCGGCGGGGTGGGGACGCAGACGGCTACGTTTATCGCCGGCATTAGCGGCACCCCTGTTGTCGGCGACACAGTTATTGTTAATGCGAATGGTCAACTTGGAACGATCGCATCTTCACAGCGATTCAAGAACGAGATTAAGCCGATGGACAAGGCGAGCGAAGCAATCCTCTCGCTGAAACCAGTGACCTTCCGCTACAAACACAACATTGATCCGAAGGGGATTCCACAGTTCGGCCTCGTGGCTGAGGAAGTGGAAAAGGTGAATCCCGATCTGGTTGTGCGCGACGCGGAAGGGAAAGTGTACAGCGTCCGCTACGAAGCCGTGAACGCGATGTTGCTTAACGAGTTCCTCAAACAGCACCGCAAGGTCGAAGAACAGGAAACAACCATCACTCAACTAAAGGCTACCGTCGTGCAGCAGCAGAAGGGCATGGATGTTCTCACCGCGAGCTTGAAGGAACAAGCTGCACAAATCCAGAAAGTGAGCGACCGAATCGAACTGAAGCAGCCTGCGCCGCAAATGGCCGGCAACAATCAGTAGCGTTGTAGGGCGTTTTCTGCGAAACGCCGATCGTTTGAGAAGTTAGCGTCTGACACAGACGCCCTACAATTCACGCTCGCCGTGTGGCGGATTTTGGTTTTGATGTCACGCGGTGCAGCAGCGTGATTGCGTTCGAGAGGTCTTTAACGACAAACTGGTTCGATGTCTGAAGCCAAGGCAAACGTGTCGCGCGAAAAGGCCCGCGCAGTTCTGGGCGGCGCACTATTGCTGGCCGCCCTCCTCGCGGTCTACGCAAACCATTTTCACAACAGCTTCCACTTCGACGATGCACACACGATCGTAAATAACGCGGCCATCCGCGAGCTGCGAAACATCCCGGCCTTCTTTAGAGACGCGACGACGTTTAGCGCGCTCCCGAGCAATCAATCATATCGACCGCTGGTCTCGACGTTGCTCGCGATCGACTACCGGCTGGCGCACGGTCTGCATCCGTTCTGGTTTCACCTATCGATCTTCGCGCTGTTTGTCGCGCTCGTGCTGCTGCTGGCATTTTTTGTTCATCATCTCCTCGAGAACGGTATGCCTTTATCGTGCAATCGCTGGATCGCGCTGGCCGCCGCGGCTTGCTACGGGCTTCACCCGGCTAACGCGGACACCATCAACTACATCATCGCTTCGGCCGACGTGATCGCGGCGCTCGGCGTGATCGCATCTTTCGCCGTTTACTTCGCCTTCCCGCGGCTCCGCGGTTACTATCTCTACGTTCTCCCGGCCGCGATTACCATTCTGGCAAAACCGCCCGCGGCGATCTTCGCGGTGCTGTTCGCGATTTATTGGCTGTTGTTCGAACAGCACAAGACGCGTCTCACCAGCCTTCGGTCGCCGCGGCGACCTACGGCATGGCAGGCAGAGACGCGGCTACAGCATATCGGGCAAATCATCGTACCATTCGTGATCTGCGGAGCGATGTTGTTGTTCGTGCAACACATGACGCCACGCACTTGGGTCGCTGGCGCGGCGAACGCGCGCAGTTACTTGATCACGCAGCCGTACGTGACGCTGCTCTATTTCAAGACGTTTTTCTGGCCGACCGGACTCTCCGCGGACTACGACCTCAATCCGTTCACAACAACAAACGATGCGCGCTTCTGGGTGGGTATCGTGTTCGTCGCTCTTGTCATCCCTGCCGCAATCGCTGCCGCCAATTGCAAGAGAACGCGCATGATCGGATTCGGTTTGCTTTGGTTTTTGATCGCGCTGCTGCCGACGTCGCTCTTTCCCCTCGCCGAAGTAATGAACGATCACCGGACATTCCTTCCGTATATCGGACTTGTGATTGCGATCGCAGGCGCGGCGGCGTTGCTCGTCGGCCTCCTCGATCGGCAACAGAGTTGGACTAAGGCCACGTCCGCGGTCGTACTGTTCCTGTGCGCAAGCGGCTACGCCACGTTCCAAAGGAACAGCGTTTGGAAAACCGAGGAAACGCTCTGGCACGACGTCGCGATCAAGAGCCCGGGTAACGGACGCGGTTTGATGAACTATGGCAACACGCTCATGGCGAAGGGCGATTATGCCGGCGCGCTTGACTATTTCCATCGCGCCGAACCGCTCACGCCGCAGTATTCCGTGCTGATGATCAATCTGGCGATCGCGGAAGATGCGACGAAGCAGAGCGTGCAAGCCGAGCAACATTTCAAGGAAGCGCTGCGCCTCGCTCCGTCGTCCCCCGACAGCTACACCTACTATGCGCGTTACTTGCTCTCGCACTCGCGCGTCGAGGAAGCGCGCGCATTCCTGCAAAGCGCGCTGGAGCTGAGCCCGGCCGACCTCACAGCGCGCGATCTTCTCGCGCGGGCGGATGCTGAGGCACCAAATCAACCCGCGCCGCAGACTCCGGAGTATTACCTCGACCTTAGCCTTCAGTTTTACGGCGAAGAACGCTACGTCGAATCGATCGTCGCCAGCCGGCGAGCGCTCGACCTTCGGCCCGGTTACGCGGAAGCGTGGAACAACATCTGCGCCGCTAACAACAAACTCGGCCGATACGACGAAGCCGCCGTCGCGTGTGAGCAGGCGTTGCGACTCAAGCCGGACTTCGAGCTAGCGCGGAACAATCTGCAATATGCCCGTCAAAACGCGCAGCCTTCCCACAGGTGAATCTTTTTGACAGATGACTTTTCGACCTTTTGACGATCCTAACTCTATCAACGGCGGCGTGAATAACACGACCGGCATCGCCGTCGTGGAAGTTTACGCGTTGAATTAGAAACCAACGCGTGACAGTTCAAAGACCGCCGTTTTCTTTCTCGGTAGGGCGACGCTCTGTGGAGCCGTGGAATTTCGCGGTTGGACGGTAGTCTGACCCTCTCAAGGTAATGGCGAGGAGCGGGTTTTTTTCTTGCAGCCGCCGGCAAAATCGTCTAGATGTCTGTCTGGGACTTCAAGGTGAAAAGCGCGTCCATTCTTCTTTTACTTCGCAGCGTGAGTGGCGGTCTGCGCAACCCGCTCTTCGAGGGCCGATTTGAGTCCGGCAGCAGGGGATACAATTATGTTTAGTATCTTCGTGCGCGATGCCGGCTACGAAGGAACAGGATCGTGCCTGTGACCGGGCGTCCAAATTGGGTGTTACCTGGGTCGATGCTTCGCTTGAGCGCGGCTGTGCTGTTGGTCGTAGTCGGCGCCACGCTGCTTATGGCGGTTGCGTTATGGGGAGTGCCAGGCGCTCGGGCAAGCGCAAACGCGAAACCTATCCTTACGGCCACGAGTGGATCGGATTGCGTTTCATACTGGTATGTGTCTTACAGCGGCACTGACAATTTCACTCTAATCAATACAGACCCGGATGGCTTATTGCTCAGTGATCTGCGTTTCAGTCGCAGCTACAACGATCCAACTGATTTGTCACACGGCTACCTGGATTTCAACCGGGACGGCAAATCCGACATATTCAGCGCAGTGCCAATCGGAAATGGCGACTACCAGTGGCGATACTCATCCGGCGGGACCTCGCCGTGGATCAATCTCGCTTTTGACACCACTCCACCGGATCAACTCCGCTTCGGTGATTTCAACGGCGATGGTTATACGGATGTCTTCAGTGTGACTCCTATCGCGGGCGCTCAGTATCAATGGCGATACTCAGCTGGTGGAACATCGTCGTGGATCAATCTCGCGCATGACAGCACTCCCCTGGATCAACTCCGCTTCGGAGACTTCAATGGCGACGGCCGGACAGATATCTTCGTGCTGAAAGATCTCGGCGGCGGTGTTATGGGCTGGAATATTTCCTACACCGGTACTACGAATACGAATTTCCAACAGACCAACAGCAGCACAACTCCGCTGAGCGAAATGCAATTTGGAGACGTCGACGGCGACGGGCATACCGACGTGTTCACCTCGGTCCCCGACAGTAGCAACCCTGGACAGTATTTCTGGTACTATTCGTCAGCCGGCTCGGGGGCATATCAAAGCATCGTCCAAACCGACCTCAGCGTGCACGATGTCCAACTGGCCAGTGACTTTAATGGCGACCATCGCAGCGACTGGTTCTTTACCACGCTGCGCACGGATGGCTTCTACCAATGGTGGTATTTCTATCAGCAGACGACCCCGTTCGCCAGAGGCAACAACCAACTGGCCTATGACACCACGCCGCCGGATCAACTCCGCTTTGCCGATTTCAACGGCGACGGCGTCACCGACGTTTTCAAGTTGGTGCGCCAGTGCAACCGATTAGCAAACATCTCCACGCGCCTAAGAGTGGAGACGGGAGACAACGTCCTCTTTGGCGGTTTCATTGTTACCGGCACGCAACCGAAAAAGATCATCATCCGCGCAATAGGGCCTTCCTTGCCCTTCGCCGGTAAACTGGCCGATCCGATCCTTGAGCTGCACGATGCGTCCGGCGCCTTGCTGGAGACAAACGACAACTGGATGGATAGCCCGAACAAGCAAGCCATCATCGATAGCACGGTCCCACCGAGCAACCCGCTGGAGTCAGCTATTGTGCGCAGCGTCGCCCCCGGCAACTACACGGCGATCGTGCGCGGAGTAAACAATGGGACCGGAACCGGCGTGGTAGAAGTGTATGACCTGGATACCTCCGCCAACTCGAAACTGGCCAACATTTCGAGCCGCGGATTGGTCGAGACCGGGGATAACGTCCTGATCGCTGGAACTATCGTAGTAGGCCAGACATCGGAGAAGGTAATTATCCGCGCGCTCGGTCCTTCCACCGGTGTCCCCGGAGCGATGGCCGATCCCACCCTGGAATTGCGCGACGCGAATGGGAACCTGCTGGAAGCGAATGATAACTGGGTGGATAGCCCGAACAAACAAGCGATCATCGACAGCACGATCCCGCCACCGAATAACGTGGAGTCAGCCATCGTGCGCACGCTCACTCCCGCGAACTACACCGCCATCGTCCGCGGCGCGAATAACACAACCGGCATCGCGGTGGTGGAAGTTTACGCGCTCAACTGATGGAGCCGCTCCTGGCCTTTCTATCCGCTTCCGCCGCGTGCAGGTAAAAAACCTCCTTCCACAATAATGGCAACAAAAGCATTTACATCGGCGCCGACCCTGACTAGGCTGCGCTTGCGCTAAGTCCGTCGGGCGCTTGTCGAGCCGTAGCCTTGCGAAGGCTGGTCTTCACCCAAGCACCTCACCCTCTTTTCGCAGGGTTACCAAAGTTCGTTTAGACATAGTTAGGTGCTTGCTTATGAAAAAGTCACGCTATCGCGTTGGGATTTGGCTCACAGGCTTCATCTCAACTCTGTTCCTGGCGGTGTCAGTCAAGGCCGCGAACCAGACCGTAACCAGCACGGCCGATGCGGGCGGGAGTTGTCCGGGAGCGAATTGCACGCTTCGTCAAGCGATCGCCACAGCCGGAGGGGGCGATACGATCAATTTCTCCCTGCCCGCAAACAGTGTAATCTCCCTGACGAGCGCCGAGTTATTGATTATCAAGGGCCTCACGATCACCGGCCCCGGCGCGAATTTGTTGACCGTGCAGCGCAGCGCCACGGCCGGCATACCGGATTTGCGCATCTTCCATGTCGTGGGCAAGTTCAACGCCACCTTCTCCGGTCTGACCATCAGAGCGGGGAACCTCACCACGAATGACATTGGCGGAGGCATCTATAACGAAGGCGCCAACGTGACTGCGCGCGATTGCACGATCGCCGACAATGTAGTGGGTTTTGGCGGCGCCGGCGTCAACAACCGGGCCGATGGTCAAAGCTCGACCGTGCAACTCTTCAACTGCACGGTGAGCAACAATACCGGCAAAGCTTCTGCCGGCGGCATCATTAACCTGGCGGCGAATGGCGGTAATGCCACCATGAGTCTCGTCAACTGCACGGTGAGCGGCAATACCGGCGCCGCGCTCGCCGGCGGCATCGGCAACGGCATAAGTAATGGCGGCACAGCGAGCTTAAGTATCTTTAACTGCACCTTTAGCGGCAACACCCCCGGCACCCTTTACGTCGGGGGAACGACAGAGATGGGCAACACCATCCTCAAACGCGGCGCCAGCGGCGCGAACATCGTCGGGACAATCACATCGCGTGGTCACAATCTGAGCGACGATGCGGCCGGCGGCGACGCCTCCACCGGCCCAGGCGGAACGCTCAACGCCACCGGCGACCAGCGCAATACCGACCCGAGGCTTGGCCCGCTCCAAAATAATGGAGGGCCGACTTTCACTCACAACCTTCTCGCTAATAGCCCGGCCAGAGACGCTGGTGACGATGCCGTGCTAGGTCCCCCGCTCAACCTAACGACCGATCAACGCGGCTTTCCGCGCCGGGTAGATCTGCCCGGTCTCAACGACGGCGGCGATAGCACCGATATCGGTGCGGTGGAGGCGGGCCTCGTCCAGACTGGCCCGACCTTCACGGTCACTAACACGGCAGAACATGATGACGGCACCTGCTCCACGGATGATTGCACGCTGATCGAGGCGCTGAACGCGACTAACGCAAACCCGGACGCGAACATAATCAATTTCACGCCTGGCCTCACGGGCGCAATCGGCACAGCAAATCTAACTCCCATCGGCCTAACGATCAGCAACCCCGTCACGATCAATGGTCCCGGCTCGCGGGTCCTTACCGTCACCGGAAGGACATCTGCCCGTGTCTTCCGGGTTCTTAGCGCAAACGTAAACATTTCCGGGTTATCGATCGTTAACGGCAAAGCCACGAACGATCAAGGAGGCGCCATTTCCAACACCGGTGGCCTGACTCTGACTGAGTGCACCATTACCAACAGTGCCGTGACAGGCACCACCACGACCACTGGCAATGGGGGCGGCATTTACAACGCCGCGGGCGCATCGCTCACCCTGACCCGCTGCACGCTGAACGATAACAGTGCCCAGGAATTCGGCGGCGGGCTTTACAACGACGGCACTTTCACGGCGACCAACTGCACCTTCTCGAACAACACGGCCTTGCGAGGCGGAGGTATCATTTCCAGGTTCGCCAATGGCGCCAGCAGCTCGTTGCTGCGCAATTGCACGATCACAAAATGCTCCGCGACCGACGGCCTTTCCACCGCCGGCTCTGGCGGGGGCGGTTTCTACGCGGAAGGTGGCGCCCAGCAGCATCATGTCGGCAATACCATCATCGCCTTCAACACCTCTACGAATGATCGGGATGTGCGCGGCAACATTACTTCCGATGGCCACAACTTTATCGGCAACGTCGGTGACAGCGCCGGGTTCATGCTTGGAAGCCCCAACGGTGACCAGGGCGCGATAGGCGGCACCGGCACAGCCGATCCCAAACTCGACGCCACCCTCAAGAATAACGGCGGCCCGACCGACACCCATGCGTTGACCAGCACCAGCACCGCGATCAACGCGGGTGACGACGCGCTGGCTCCACCGACCGATCAACGCGGCTACTTGCGCAATGGTAGAAGCGACATCGGCGCGTTTGAATTCGGCGGCCTCATTCCGTCCAGTCTGGCTAACATCTCCACCCGCTTGCGCGTCGAGACTGGCGACAACGTGCTGATCGTCGGCTTTATTGTTACCGGAACGCAGCCGAAGAAGATCATCGTGCGCGCAATAGGACCTTCGTTGCCTTTTGCCGATAAACTGGCCGATCCAATCCTTGAACTGCACGATTCCTCCGGCGCGCTCCTGGAAACGAACGACAACTGGATGGATAGCCCGAACAAGCAAGCCATCATTGATAGCACGATCCCACCGAATGACCCGCTGGAATCAGCCATCGTGAGAAGTGTGGCCCCCGGCAACTACACCGCGATTGAGCGTGGCGTGAACAATGGGACGGGGACAGGAGTCGTGGAAGCATACGACCTGGATACCTCCGCTAACTCGAAGCTGGCTAATGTTGCCACCCGCGGACTGGTGCAGACCGGGGACAACGTTTTGTTTGCTGGCGTGATTGTAGTGGGTCAAGCGTCACAGAAGGTAATTATCCGCGCGCTTGGTCCTTCCACCGGCGTGCCCGGCGCGATGGCCGATCCCACGCTGGAATTACACGACGTTAACGGAGCGCTGCTGGAAGCGAATGATAACTGGGTGGATAGCCCGAACAAACAAGCGATCATCGATAGCACCATCCCGCCACCGAATAACGCGGAATCAGCCATCGTGCGGATATTAACTCCCGCGAACTACACCGCGATTGTGCGCGGCGCGAATAACTCTACCGGCATCGCGGTCGTCGAAGTTTACGCGCTGAATTAGTGGTAGGGCGAGACTCTGTCGAGCCAACGAAGGCGACGGCTCCGCAGAGCGTCGCCCTACCAATCGCGTGAGGCGGATCGATTCCAGAAGCTCGGCGGTTGCTTTCCAATAGAACAGCGCCACGGCAAGAAAAGCATTTACATCGGCGCCGACCCTGACGAGGCTGCGCTTGCGCTAAGTCCGTCGGGCGCTTGTCGAGCCGTAGCCTTGCGAAGGCTGGTCTTCAGCACAGCACCTGTTCATTCTTCGTGCAGGAAAAGTGCAGGGATTCCGCCTATGAAAACGACGTTCCGCAAGCAGCATCTTTATTTTGCCACGATCATAGCAGCCGTGCTGATGAACGCATCTGCTCACGCTGCATCGGTCCCTGTCACCAAAACCACGGACAGCCTCGCTGGCTCCCTGCGCCAGGCGATTCAGGATGCGATCCCTGGGGACACGATCGTCTTCCAGATTCCGACGACGGATTCTGGTTATAATGCGGCGACCGGCGTCTTCACCATTACCCTAACGAGCGATCAGTTGCTGATCGCGCAGGCCCTCACGATCGATGGTGGCGGGCAGAAGATCGTGGTGCAGCGGAGCGCGGCCGGCGGCACGCCGAACTTCCGCATCTTCCACGTCACCAGCAGCGGCGTGACCATCGCCGGAATTACGATTGCGAATGGGAACGGCGCCGCGCCCGATGGTCTGGCCGGCGGTGGGATCAGAAATTCCGGCGTGGTGACAGTGCGCGATTGCACGCTCCAGAACAATGACGGGTCCAGCTTTGGCGGAGGCTTCTACAATGCGGCCGGCTCCGCTGTTCTGGTCAACTGCACGCTCCGCGCGAATACCGCGGGCTATGGCGGGGGAATTTGTAACTTTGGGGCGGCGGTCACGGTGAACAACTGCACTCTCGTCGGCAATAGCTCCAATAGTCGGGACGGGGGTGGTATTTATCAAAATGGCGCCGCGCTTACGGTGACGAACAGCACGATCACGGGGAACATCGCTACGTTGCAGGCTGGCGGAATCAACTCCTCCGCAAACTCTCACATTCGTAATACGGTCATCGCCGGAAATACCGCGACCAGCGGCGCGACCAGCGTGGACGTCTTTGGGACTTTTATCTCGGACGGATTCAACTTCATCGGCGTCTTCAATAACCAGGCGACTGGTTTCGGAAACGGTGGTTCGCACGATCAAGTGGGCACGACCGCTATGCCGGCAAATCCAAGTCTCGGCCCGATCCAGGACAACGGCGGACCCACGCAAACAAGGAGGCCGCTTTCCGGCAGCCTCGTCATCGACCAAGGCAACAGCGGCGGTATCACTAACGACCAGCGCGGTCAGCCACGTCCCGTCGACCAACCGGGAATTATCAATGCCGGCGACGGCAGCGACATCGGCGCGGTGGAGGTGGGCCTTCAGCAGTTCCCGCAGTCCGGCACAACCTTAACCGTCACGAACACGGACGAGCATGATGATGGCAACTGCACGGTTGACGATTGCACGCTGCTGGAGGCAATCAACGCAGAGAATTTCTTGGTGGCGAATGCCTCAACGGGCCCGATGACGATCAATTTCATACCTGGCCTTAGGGGCGCGATCGGTACAGCAAACCTGACTCCCACCGGCCTGGCGATCAGCGAGGCTATAACGATCAATGGTCCAGGCGCCCGGGTCCTTACCATCACCGGTAGGACATCCGCCCGCGTTTTTCGGGTTCTCGGTGCAAAGGTAAACATTTCCGGGTTGTCGATCGTGAACGGCAAGGCCACGAATGATCAAGGTGGCGCCATTTCCAACACCGGTAGCCTCACGCTGACTGATTGCACAATTACCAACAGTAGCGCGACAGGCACGACTACCACCACTGGCAACGGTGGCGGCGTCTACAACGCACTGGGCGCCTCGCTCATGCTGACGCGCTGCACGGTGAGTGGCAGCAGCGCAGGCCGTGTCGGTGGCGGTATTTCTAACGAAGGAATCCTCGCGGCGACTAATTGCACATTTTCAGGCGACAGTGCCATCCAGGGCGGCGGCATCTATTCGGCTTTCAGCAACAACGCGAGCAAAGTGAGCCTCCGCAATTGCACGATCACCCTCTGTGCCGCGAGCGACGCTGGTACGGCCACCGGCGACGGCGGGGGCGGCTTCTATGCGGTAGGCAATTCCGGGCAGTATAACCTTGGAAACACAATCATCGCCGGCAATACCGCTACCACGAACCCGGATCTGCGCGGCAATTTTAGCTCCGATGGCCACAACTTCATCGGCAACGTCGGGTTCAGCAGCGGCCTTGCCAACAACGTGAACGGGGATCAGGTGGGAACCTCCAGCTCGCTAAAGAATGCGCAACTCGACGCGTTGAAGAATAACGGCGGTCCCACTGACACGCATGCGATCCTGAGCGCAAGTACTGCGAGAGACAACGGGGATAACGCGCTTGCGCCGCCGACAGATCAGCGTGGCTATTTCCGTTCTGGAGTGAGCGACATCGGCGCGTTCGAATTCAACGGTCTCGTTCCACCGACGCTGGCCAACATTTCGACGCGCCTTCGTGTGGAGACGGGTGACAATGTCCTCATCGGCGGCTTCATTGTCACTGGCACGCAGCCGAAGAAGATCATTGTGCGCGCGATCGGGCCTTCGTTGCCTTTTGCCGATAAACTGGCCGATCCAATCCTTGAACTGCACGATTCCTCCGGCGCGCTCCTGGAAACGAACGACAACTGGATGGATAGCCCGAACAAGCAAGCCATCATCGATAGCACGATTCCACCGAATGACCCGCTGGAATCAGCCATCGTGAGAAGTGTGGCCCCCGGCAACTACACCGCGATTGAGCGTGGCGTGAACAATGGGACTGGGATCGGAGTAGTGGAAGCGTACGACCTGGATACCTCCGCTAACTCAAAGCTGGCTAACATTTCCACCCGCGGCCTGGTCCAGACGGGAGACAATGTCCTGTTCGCCGGCACGATCGTGGTAGGGCAAGGTTCGCAAAAGGTCATTGTCCGCGCGCTCGGTCCTTCCACCGGCGTCCCCGGAGCGATGGCCGATCCCACCCTGGAACTGCGCGATGGAAACGGCGCCTTGCTGGAAGCGAACGACAACTGGATGGATAGCCCGAACAAGCAAGCTATCATCGACAGCACGATCCCTCCGCCGAATAACGCGGAATCGGCGATCGTGCGGATATTAACTCCAGCCAACTACACCGCGATTGTTCGCGGCGCGAATAACACCACCGGCATCGCGGTGGTGGAAGTTTACGCGCTGCAATAATGGAGTCCTACCTCGCTGGTAAGGCGAGTCCGCTTGAGGCGGATCGAGCTGCCAAGAGGTGTGATCCGTCAGCGGCTCCGCAGAGCGTCGCCCTACCAATGCAGGCAAACGCATTTCGACGTCTTCGACTGGGAACCACGGCTTGACCGTGCTCTATTCTTTTTGAAACCTATTCGATGCAAACGAAGCGGCGTATAGTCATTGTCGGAGCCGGTGGTCGTCTTGGCGCGGCCCTGGCGCGGGAGTACGCAGACGATTATGACGTCGTTGGATTCAATCACGCGCAGCTCGATCTTGGGCAACCGGAACAAATGCGGCAGCGACTGGCTGCGATCGAGTTCGATGTCCTGATCAATACCGCGGCGCAAACCAACGTGGATCGTTGCGAGACGGAGCGTGAAGAAGCCTTCGCGCTCAACGCCGAGGCTCCGCGCGTGCTCGCTGAAATCTGTCGTGCAAAGGGAGCCCGGTTCATTCATATCAGCACCGACTACGTGTTCGATGGCGAAAAGCGCGAGCCTTATACGGAAGAAGATGAGGCGCGGCCCATTAGCGTTTACGGCGCATCGAAGCGGGAAGGGGAGCGGCTCGCGCTGGCGGCGAACGATCGCGCCTTGATCGTTCGTGTCTCGTGGGTCTTCGGTCCGGACCGGCCGAGCTTTATTGATTGGGCCATGAAGCAGGCGCGTGAACACGAGGAAGTGAAGGCGATCAGCGACAAGGTGGCCACGCCGACGTACACGCTTGACCTTGCCCAACTACTCAAGCCGCTCTTTGCCGAGGCGAACGCGACCGGTCTGTTGCATCTGGCGAATGGCGGCGAATGCAGCTGGCAGGAATACGCGCAGTGGGCTCTCGATTGTTGTCGCGCGGAAGGGATTCCAATGAAAGCGCGCGACGTCGGCGCGACCAGGCTCGAAGAGATGAAGAGCTTCATCGCGAAACGGCCGGTTTGTTCCGTGCTCGGGACCGAGAAGTATCGCGGTCTTACGGGTGTCACGCCCAGGTCGTGGCGCGATGCGGTGGCGGAGTATGTGCGGGAATCTGTGAGGTAAAGTTTTTCGGCTTTCCCTTGGCGCAGAAGAAGTGCATTTTCCGGCCATGCGCGTATCCAACGGTCTCATCATTTTTCTTGTCGCAGCTTCGGGCGCTCTTTCGCGGGCCGGGGCGCAGACCCAATATTCCATCGGCAGTCCGACCAATGAACAGCAATACATGGTCGAGCTGATCAACCGCGCCCGGGCCAATGGCGGCGCGGAAGCGACGCGTTTGGGATTGAGCGGGCTTCAGGAAGGGCCGCCGACCGTTAACGGCGAAGCGTGGACGATCGCCAATACGGTCCAGCCTCTCTCGTGGAATGTGAACCTCTTTAATTGCGCGCAAAATCAGGCGACAAACCTCAATAATGGGGACCAATTTTTTCTGGGAGTCTCGCCGCATACCTACGGCGGGATGACGCCGCAGCAGCGCATTGCGGCGGCCGGTTATTCAGCCGCCAATTATACCGGGCCTACGACAGCCACCGGATTTTTCCCCGGTCCCGAGAACGTCGCGGAGGCCGAGAGTCAGGGTAGCGGGCCATTCAGCGGGGCGAAGTTGATTCAGGGCGTCCTGGATGCTCACAACGGACTTTTCACCGACCAGACTACGCAGGGCCGCGGCCATCGCGAGACCACTATGCTCGCGTTCTTCCGCGAAATCGGAATAGGTATCTCGGTCGGGACCGATAACGAGACTAACCCAGGTCAACCGGGTGGCACCTGGGACTCGCTCTACATCGTCCAGAATTTCGGGACGCAGACTAACTCGACGCCTTTCATCACCGGCGTTGTTTACAACGACGCGAATGGCAATGGATTCTACGATCCGGGTGAAGGCGTCGGCGGAGTGCGGGTGGATGTTACCGGCTCGAATTTCTTTGCGGTGAGCAGTTCGTCCGGTGGTTATTCCGTGCCTGTGCCAGGCAACGGTTCTTTTCCCGTAATGTTCAGCGGCGGTGGAGTTGCCTCCAGGCAGGCTACGGCAACTGTGGCAGGCCTTCTTAACGCCAAGATCGACTACAACACGGCCGGAGCCACGACGCCCACCGTCCTGGCAAACATTTCCACTCGATTGCGAGTGGGGACCGGTGACAATGTTTTGATTGCCGGCTTTATCGTTACCGGAACGGCGCAGAAGAAAGTCATCGTTCGCGCTATCGGCCCCTCGTTAACCGTTGCGGATAAACTGGCGGATCCGACTCTTGAACTGCACGATGCGTCCGGCGCGCTCCTGGAATCGAATGATAACTGGGTGGATAGTCCGAACAAACAAGCGATCATCGACAGCACGATCCCGCCACCGAATAACGCGGAATCAGCCATCGTGAGGAGTGTGCCGCCTGGTAACTATACCGCGATTGAGCGTGGAGTGAACAACGGGACTGGGATAGGAGTAGTAGAAGCGTACGACCTGGATACCTCCGCTAACTCAAAGCTGGCTAACATTTCCACCCGCGGTTTGGTCCAGACGGGAGATAATGTCTTGTTCGCGGGCACGATCGTAGTAGGACAGGCTTCGCAAAAAGTAATTATCCGCGCACTCGGTCCTTCCACCGGCGTCCCCGGAGCGATGGCCGATCCCACGCTGGAACTGCACGACGAAAACGGAGCCTTGCTGGAAGCGAATGATAACTGGGTCGATAGCCCGAACAAACAAGCGATCATCGACAGCACCATTCCGCCGCCGAATAACGCGGAATCGGCAATCGTGCGCACGCTCACTCCCGCGAACTACACCGCGATCGTCCGCGGCGTGAATAACACGACGGGCATTGCGGTAATCGAGATGTACGCGCTCCAATGATCCGAGGCGAAATTGTTCCAGAAAGAAAATCACTCCGCTCTGTCCGGCTTCGTTAGCCCGCGTGTCCTATTAGGTTTTGTTCTTTGCTCGCTTGGCGTGCTGCTGGCGATAGTTGGGTTTGCCCTGTTATCCGTGGCGGGAGTGACGCCTCTTGGGATTGGCACTAAGATCGCGCCGCAAGTGTTGGCCGATACAGCCGACGGCGAGAATGCTTCCGTGGTGATTCTTCTCGCGGATCAGGCCGATGTCAGCGCGGCCTATGGAATAAAGGACCAGGATGCTCGTGGCTGGTTTGTCTACAACACTCTTACTCAACATGCTGCCCGCAGCCAGGCCGGCCTGCGCGCTCTCCTTGAAAGTCGAGGCATTAGCTATCAATCATTCTGGGCGGCTAACATGATCGTCACCACGGCCGATCGCTCCGTCGTGGAGACGCTCGCGGCCCGGCCTGATGTGGCGCGGATTGATTCAAACAATCCGGCCCGCTGGATCGAAGATCCTGAGATTGCCAAGCAAGGACTCGCTTCTACCAGCCCCGCCGCTCCGAACACCGTGGAGTGGGGCGTAGCTAACGTGAACGCTCCCGCCGTCTGGGCCATGGGTTTCAATGGCACGGGCATCGTCATCGGTGATCTCGATACCGGCACGCTCTGGACGCATGACGCGTTGAAGGCGAAGTATCGCGGCTGGAACGGTGTGAGCGCCGATCACAATTTCAATTGGCACGATGCCATTCACTCCGGCGGCGGCTCCTGCGGTCCCGATACGCTCGCGCCCTGCGATGACAGCGGCCACGGAACGCACACCGCGGGGACCACGGTCGGCGACGATGGCTCTGGCAACCAAATCGGAGTCGCTCCTGGCGCGAGATGGATCGCCTGCCGGAATATGGATGAAGGCAATGGCACTCCAGCCACCTACACCGAATGCTTTCAATTCATGATCGCGCCGACCGATCTCAATGGGAACAACCCGAACCCGGCGTTGCGTCCGCACATCCTGAATAACTCGTGGACGTGTCCTGCCAGCGAAGGTTGTAACACTGGCGCCGAGTTGGAAACGATCGTTAACAACACGGAAGCAGCGGGTATTTTTGTCGAGGCCTCGGCGGGCAATGCGGGACCTGGCTGCTCGACGGTGTCGGACCCGCCCGCAACCTATAGCGCCTCTTTTTCGATCGGGGCGATCGATATCAATAACGCGCTGGCGAACTTCAGCAGCCGCGGCCCCAGCACCTACTACAATCCCAGTCTGCTCAAGCCGAACGTATCGGCGCCCGGAGTGAGCGTCCGGTCGAGCGCGGGTGGGAGCGACGGCAGCTATGCCGTCCTGAGCGGGACGTCGATGGCGGCACCGCACGTCGCCGGAGTGGTGGCGTTGCTTTGGTCGGCGCGGCCGCAGTTGGTGCGCGATATCTCGGCGACCAAGACGCTCTTGCAGAACACGGCTAACCCGGCCGTAAATGTCACTCCACAAACCTGCGGCGGAACGCCCTCGACGCAGATTCCGAACAATTCTTTCGGCTACGGACGGATCGATGCCCTGGCCGCCGTTAACGCCGCGTCAACACCTACACCCACACCTACAGCGACACCTACTGCAACGCCGACACCTACAGCTATACCCACGGCTACACCTACACCTACACCTACACCTACACCTACACCTACACCGAGCCCGACCCCGACACCCACGGCGACCCCTACCGTTCTTGGCAACATCTCAACGCGTGTTCGAGTCGAAACCGGCGACAATGTGATGATCGGTGGGTTCATCATTACGGGAACGACGCCGAAGAAAATCATCATTCGCGCGATTGGCCCTTCCCTCGCGTTGCCGGACAAGCTGGCCGACCCCACCCTGGAGCTTCGGAGTTCCTCAGGCGTTCTGCTCGATCAGAACGATGATTGGAAACTCTCCTCCAACAAGCAGGCGATAATCGACAGCGGGATTCCACCGACCGACGATCTGGAATCAGCCATCGTCGCAACGCTCCCGGCCAACGGCGCCGTTTACACCGCGATCGTGCGGGGCGCGAATAACACCACCGGCCTCGGTCTTGTGGAAATCTACGATCTCGATCGGACCGTGGATTCGAAGCTGGCGAACATTTCCACGCGGGGACTCGTTCAGACGGGGGACAATGTGTTGATCGCGGGAACGATCGTGCTGGGGCCAACGTCGCAGAAGGTAATCATTCGCGCGATCGGCCCATCGCTGAATATCGGCGGGAAGCTGTTGGATCCGACACTGCAGCTAGTCGATGCGAACGGCGTGCAGCTTGCTTTCAATGATAACTGGGGCAGCGATCAACAGGCGGAAATTATCGCCACGACCGTGCCTCCGACGAACGATGCCGAATCGGCGATCGTTTATGTCTTGCCCGCGAATGGCGCGAACTACACGGCGATCGTGCGCGGCGCTAATAACACGACAGGCATCGCGGTCGTGGAAGTGTACGCGCTCCAGTAATGAAGCCAGCTTGGCCTCGCGCTATTTGATGACCGCTCGCTCGCAGCACGCGTAAAAATACCTTTACACGGCTCCCCGTTTCGGAGAGCATCGAAGGACGCGTCAAGTTCGTTAGGCGTTTTCCGCAAGCGCCTGTTCATTCTTCGCGCAGGGTAGCTGTGTCAGTTCGGGGGGCGAATGAAAGGTATGGGATGAAGATTCTGTCGCGTTGGTGTTCGGTTCTTTTTTGTGTCATTGCCCTCGTTCTTTTCGTCGAGGCGTTTCACACGTGGCCGGCGACCCACGGCAACGGAGCACCCAAAATACAGCTGGCCGGCAAGGCGGCATCGGATTATCTGGTCCAAACCGGCGGCGGCCAGTCATTGCTGCAGGCACTGACAGTGGCACGCTTCGGTTTGCAGTGGCAAGAGCACGCGCCGGGCGACAGCGAGGCCGGCGGCGGATACCTGGCTATGAGTCACGAGCAGAACCTAAATGCGTGGTTCGACCAGGATGGCGTGACAGTGCGGCCTACCTTGCCGGAGGCGAAACGCGATCAGGCGTGGAGCACCGCCCTGCGCTTGAAGGCCTGCGGTTACGGCGACCAGCCAGCCGATGTTCTGCCCATCGTCTCGCGAGAGGTCAAAGGAAACAGGATCGAGTATGAGCGCAGAGGCCAGAAGTCAGAGGCCGGAGGTCAGACGGCGGATCCGAAATTAGTCGAGTGGTATGAGAACCGTGCGGGAGGGATCGAGCAAGGCTTTACTTTGAACGAGCGGCCTGAGCGAAGCGGTGGCGTTGCACCTAAGGAGCCTTTGCGCCTGTTGCTGGCGGTGACGGGCGATCTGCATGCGCGGTCTTCAGACGAAGGAAAGATTGAGTTAGTAGATGGCAAGGGAAAAGGCGCGATCAGTTACAGCACGCTCGTCGCGACGGATGCGGATGGGAAGCCGCTCGCGGCGCGAATGGAGGCAAGAGCGGAAGGGAGAGAGATTGCCTTGGTAGTGGAAGATGCGGGGGCGCGTTATCCGATTGTGCTCGATCCTTTCATCGCGTCGCTCGAGCAGAAATTACGCAGCGACATTCCGCAGGCGGACGCTCGCTTCGGCACCGCGGTGGCCATTGATGGTAACCTGGCGGTAGTAGGCGCCTGGCGCGAAGATGTGGGATCTAATGCGGATGTAGGTGCGGTGTATGTGTTTGTTCGGACGGGCGTATTCCCGAACTCTTCCTGGGCGTTGGATAAGCGCTTTGGCTCGGCCTCCGGCGCGGGGCAACAATGCGGCATGAGCGTGGCTATCAACGGCAACCGCATCGCGTATGGCTGCCCCGGTGACAACGGAACTAAAGGGACAGCTTTTTATTTTCAGCGCAATGGGCCCAATAGCTACACTGGCGCGGCCGTGGCCCCGGGCGGATTTACTGCTGGCGATCTTTTCGGAACCAGCGTCGCCATCAACGGTGACATCGTCCTCGTAGGCTCGCCGGGCGAAGCTTATAACGCCGAGCAGAACGCCGGCTCCGCCTGGATCGCCAAGATTAATGCGGATGGCAGCACTTCGACGCTAATCCTCGAGAGCGAAGATGTAGCCAACAACCGGCTCGGCACGGCCGTGGCCCTGGATAGCACCTTTCCAAACCAATACACGGCGATCATTGGCAAGCCCGGGGTCGGAACTGGAGCCGTCCTTATTGTCGAGTTCGATTCGGGTGGACTCGCCTTTAACACCGTCACCGTTACACCGCCGGCCGGGCACAGCGGCGACCAGTTCGGACAAAGCGTCGCTCTCAGCGGCCATCCGGGAGCCAATACCGCGGTCATTGGCGCATGGGGTGACGACACGAAAGGCACCGACGCAGGCGCGGCCTATGTCTTCGAGCGCGTGCAAAATACCCTGAACTGGAACCTGCAGCAGAAGCTCACCGCCAGCGATGGGAACGCCAACAACTTCTTCAGCGTTTCCGCGGTCGCCATCCAGGACGACACTATTCTCGTCGGTGCTTATGCGTGGGATGGAGGCACGCCTCCTTTCATTCTAACCGACGATGACAGGGGCGCTGCGTATGTCTTTTCGCGGAGCGGCACCGTTTGGACGCAGCAGAGTCAAATCCTCGCGGGCGACGGTGCCCGCGGCGACAATTTCGGCATCGGAGTCGGAGTCAGCGGCGACAGCGCGATCATCGGCGCCCGCCACGCTACGGCTGTGGGCACGGCGGCGGCGGGCGCAGCCTACGTCTATCGGCTTCCACACGTGCTCGGAAACATCTCCACTCGCCTTCGAGTCGAGACGGGCGATAACGTCCTGATCGGTGGGTTTATCGTTACTGGCACGCAGTCTAAGAAGGTCATTATCCGCGCCATCGGTCCATCGTTGAATTTGCCGGACAAGCTGGCCGATCCAACACTGCAACTCTTTCAAGGCAATAGCCTGATCGCTTCGAACGACAACTGGGTCGATAGCACCGACAAGCAAGCCATCATCGATAGCGGCGTCGCGCCAACCAATGACCTGGAATCGGCCATCATCACTACCTTGCCCGCGAACAACTCCCAATATACCGCGGTCGTTCGTGGCACGAATGGTGGGACAGGAACCGGAGTAGTAGAAGTGTATGATTTGGATAACTCGGTTGACTCGAAGCTCGCTAATATTTCCACACGCGGTTTGGTCCAGACCGGGGACAACGTCCTGATTGCCGGCACGATCGTAGTAGGCGAAGCGCCGCAGAAAGTGATCATCCGCGCGCTAGGTCCGTCCGTTCCGGTCCCTGGAAGAATGTCCGATCCGACTCTGGAGCTGCATGACGGTAACGGTGCGTTACTCGAGTCGAACGATAACTGGGTCGATAGCCCGAACAAGCAAGCCATCATCGATAGCGGAGTCGCGCCTAACCACGACCTGGAATCAGCCATCGTGCGGACCCTGCCTCTCGGGAACTACACGGCGATCGTCCGCGGTTTTGGGGGCACCACCGGCATCGCGCTGGTGGAAGCGTACGCGCTGAGTAATTAAGCCGACTCGTCGGTGGGCTGATGCTTCCGGTTTGACAGCCGAACCTAATCCCTCTTTCCTAGAGGAATGAAACTGCGAAGCGGCATTTTGTTGAGCGCGATCATTCTTTGCGGCGTCACGGCCCGGGCGGAATTGGTTTGGGAGAAAACCGAGATCGAACTACACCCGGCGATCGGCGACCCCACGGCGGTGGGCGTTTTCAAATATCAGAACAAAGGCGACCAGCCGATTCACTTCAAATCCGCGCCGCGCACTTCCTGCGGCTGCACGGTGGCGGCGTTGCAGAAGAATGACGTCGCGCCCGGCGAGAAGGGCGAGATCACCGCGACCTTCAGCATTGGCGATCGCACGGGCCTGCAACAGAAGACGATCACCGTGGACACGGACGATCCGCAAAAGCCGCAGACCGTTCTGACGCTCAAGGCGACGATCACGCAAATGCTCGAGCTGCAGCCGGCCTTTGTTTTCTGGCAATCAGGCGAGGACCCGAAAGCGAAAACGATTCTGGCCAAGGCCGGCAAAGGCGTGGCGATCAAGAATCTTGAGGTCACTTCCTCGAGTCCCGAGTTTACGGCGAAGGTGGAGCCGGGTTCCGGCGCGGGTGAATTCAAGATCAACGTGCAGCCGCGCGACACCGCGAAGCAACTCAACGCGACTCTGACCATCAAACCGGAAATGTCATCCGGCCCGGCCAAAATTTTCTACGCGAGCGCGCGAGTCACGCCCCCAGCCGCCGTCGCGCATTGATGCAAGCGAAGGTGAATCGAGTGCTCCGTCGCTCGATGTTTGGAGTCGAGGGTTCGCCGCTATTTGATGCCATCGCGCGGCGGAGCGCGCGATCCACCATTCGCGGATGAAATCGTTGTTGCGGCAAAGCTTGCTCCTTCTCGCTCTCGCGTGCCTGCCGGCCGTGGGCCAGGCGCTGTACTATCGCGACAAAGTTTCGTGGCAAAGCCCGGTGGCCGCGTCCGACATGGTCACGGTCGCGCAAGCGCGCGCCTGGGGCGGCAACGCGATCTGGGTCGACGCGCGCCCGGAAGAGGAATTCGAAAGGCAGCATGTGCCCGGCGCCATTTTGTTGAATGAAGATCGCTGGAACGAAATGCTGCCGCGGATGCTCGCGACCTGGTCGCCGGAAAAACGCGTGGTGGTTTATTGCAGCAGCGAGAGTTGCGGCGCGAGCCGCGAAGTAGCGCGCCGCCTGCGGGAAGAAGCGCGCTTGCAGAACGTCTTCGTGCTCGATGGTGGATGGGAAGCGTGGCTGGGGGAGAAGAAGTGAAGAAAACGCCGAACCCGCCTTCGCCAGGCTACGGCGGGCAGGCTGCCCCCCAAGTTTCATCCCTCATCCCTCATCCTTCATCCTTTCACGGTTTCCTCTGGCGCTTTCTTGCCATCCTCATCGGCGCCTTGTTCGTCTACGCGGGCGCGGTGAAAGCGCTCGAGCCTGTTCGCTTCGCCGGCGACATCGAAAACTATCACATTCTTCCCTGGTCGGTGGGGGTGCGACTCGCGTTCTATCTGCCTTGGCTGGAAATTCTCGGTGGCCTCGCCTTGATCTTCCGCCGTCTCTATTCCGGTGCCCTCGTGCTCGTGCTCATGCTTATGCTCGTTTTTATCGGCGCCACCATTTCAGCGAAGGCCCGCGGCCTTGATATTTCCTGTGGCTGCTTCGGCCACGTGAGCGACCAGCTCTCGTTCGCGTGGCACCTTGTGCTCGATTTCGCGATTCTGGCTGGCCTCGGCGCGCTCCTTTTCCTTTCGTTTGCGCAGCGAAAAGATTTCGCCATCGACGAATCAAAAGCGCCATGATCAGAAAACTGAAGGCGCACAACGGATGAGCGACTAATCTCTATCAACTCTGGGTGAGACCCTCCTTTGAAACGACATTGCAAAGGAAGGCATCGAGTTGATCCTAACTCACGATGCAAACGGTGATTCAAGTCATCACGACTGGACGCGGATCGTTGCGCAATAAGATCATGAGCGATCCGCAGCTTGAGAAAAAATTCAAGCTTGTCCCAACCGAGCATCAACGTCCCGGCCGTCCGCATGGCTGGGCAAAAATCCACAGCGCCCGTGAAGCGCACGGCGTGATCAATCTCGAATGGCACAGCCGCACCGGCGTCCTGATCTGTCGCGTCGTGACGAAGTCCGGAAACAAACCCAATTCCATCATCGGCGACTTCATCGATTATCTCCTCGCGCGCCATCAAAGCCGCATCCTGGCCATCCACATCATGCGGCGATGATGTAGGCGTCATCCCGAGCGAAGTCGAGGGACCCCGTTGAGTCTCGGATTAAACGTCGATCCGGGGTCAACGGGGTTCCTCGACTGTGCTCGGAATGACAGCAGCGCTACGCCGATTACAAGTCCGTGAACGGATCGCGTTTCACGATCGTGCCGGTCGTGCCCTGCTGCTGGATCAATTTCGCGATGAGGCCCGTCCAGCCTGTCTGATGACTCGCGCCCAATCCTGCGCCGGTCTCGCCATGGAAATATTCGTGGAACCAATAGAGATCGCGATCGTGCTCGGCCTCGAGAGCGTCGCCGCTCGCGCGCGCAAACGGACGATTGCCGTTCGCGTCCCGCAGCCAGAGCTGGATGAGACGGTTCGATAATTCGTTCGCGATTCCGTCAAGAGTCATGTGGTGACCCGAGCCCGTGGGGCATTCGACCGTGAAATCGTCGCCGTAGTAGTGATGGAATTTTTGGAGCGACTCGATGAGCAGATAATTGATCGGCAGCCAGACCGGCCCGCGCCAATTCGAATTTCCGCCGAAGATATTCGTTTGTGATTCGCCCGGATCGTAGCTCACCACGCGCTCGGAGCCATCTTCCTGGCGGAGAACGTAAGGATGGCCCGCGTGATATTTGCTGACCGAGCGCACGCCGTAATCGCTCAGGAATTCATCGGGATCCAGCATCCGGCGCAAAAGACATTTCATGCGATGCCCGCGCGTGAGCGAAATCAAGCGGCGATCGCCGGCGCCCGGTTCGTGCCAGCGGGAGATGAGGCTGGCGAGATCCGGCCGATTGTCCAAATACCATTCGAGGCGCTCCTTGAATCCCGGCATCGCATCGAGCAGCTCCGGCTCGATCGTTTCCACCGCGAGGAGCGGCATCAACCCGACGAGCGAGCGCACCCGGAGCGGCAGATATCGGCCGTCGGGCAGGTGAAGCACGTCGTAGTAAAACTGGTCCGGTTCGTCCCAGAGCCCGATTCCCTGGCCGCCGAGATTGTTCATCGCGCCGGCGATGCCGAGGAAATGTTCGAAGAACTTCGTGGCGATGTTTTCGTAAACAGGATTCTCGCGCGCCAGCTCGAGCGCCGTGCGCATCATGTTGAGGCAAAACATTCCCATCCAGCTGGTGCCGTCGCTTTGTTCGAGATGGCCGCCATTCGGCAGCGGCGCGCTCCGATCGAAGACGCCGATGTTATCGAGACCGAGGAAACCGCCCTGGAAAATATTTTTCCCCTCGGAATCCTTTCGATTGATCCACCAGGTGAATGAGATCAGCAGTTTGTGAAAAACTGTTTCGAGGAAAGCGCGATCACCTTTGCCGGATTGTTTCTCCTCGATTTTGTAAATGCGCCAAGCGGCCCAGCCGATCACCGGCGGATTGACGTCGCCGAAATTCCATTCATAGGCGGGGATCTGGCCGTTGGGATGCTGGTACCATTCGCGCAAGATGATATCGAGCTGGCCTTTCGCGAACTGCGGATCGACGAGCGCGAGCGGCAGGCAATGGAACGCGAGGTCCCACGCGGCATACCAGGGATATTCCCATTTGTCCGGCATCGACATGATGCGCTCGTTGTAAAGATGGCGCCACTCGGAGTTGCGCCCACTTTTGCGTTCGACTGGCGGCGGCGGTTGCCCCGGATCGCCTTCGAGCCAGTCCTCGATCACGTAGTAATAGAATTGCTTCGTCCAGAGCATGCCCGCGAGCGCCTGGCGATTGATCGCCCTGTGTTCTTCGCTCAGGCACGACGGTTCGAGCTCGGCGTAAAATTCATCCGCCTCGCGTCTTCGTTCCCGGAAAATTCCTTCGAAGTGCTCGAACGCGTCCTGGTCCAGCACCGGCAGGCAAACCGGCCGCGGCGTTTTCCCGGGCTCGCCCGAAAGATCCTCCTCGACCGCTTCGCCCACGCGGCCAAACCACAAGCGCACCACGCGACTCGCGCCGGGCTCGATCGTGAATGCGTAATGCGCTGCGGCCTTTGTCCCCACCCGCTCGGGATTCACCGCCTCGGTTCGCCCATTCACGATAAAATCGTTGATGCCGTCTTTGACGAACGGGTATCGATTCGGCGACGAAAACAACCGCGCGGAGTTGGTTTCGTTCTCGGTGAAAAGAAGATCGCCCGCATCTTCGCAGTGCAGCTTGTAATCACCGAGCGCGCGATGACTTGCCTGGATGGTCGGGCAACGCCCGGCCAAATCGGAACTGGCACGCAGGGCGGGCCGGCGATCGTCGCGGCCCCACGCCCAGGTGTTGCGGAACCAAAGAGTCGGCAGCACGTGAAGTTCCGCCGCTTCGGGACCGCGATTGGTGGCCGTCACGCGAATAAAAAAATCGTCGGGATCGACCTTCGCGTATTCGATCTCAATATCGAAGTAGCGATGCTCGCGCAGGATGCCCGTGTCCCAGAGTTCGAATTCCGGCGCCTGTTTGGGCCGGCCCTGATTCACCGCCACAAGTTCCTCGTAGGGAAATCGCGCCTGCGGATAGCGATAGAGCATCCGCATGTAGCTGTGGGTCGGCGTGCAGTCGGTGTAGAAATAAACTTCCTTCACGTCCTCGCCGTGCGAACCTTGCGGCCCGGTCACGCCGAAGAGGCGTTCTTTCAGAATCGGATCGCGCCCATTCCAGAAGGCGAAGGCCAGACACAGCCGCTGCTTGAAATCCGAGATCCCGCCGATTCCGTCCTCGCCCCAGCGGAACGCGCGCGACCGCGCGTGATCGTGCGGAAAATAATTCCACGCGTCGCCATTCGCGCTGTAATCCTCCCGCACCGTCCCCCAAGCCCGTTCCGCGAGATACGGACCCCACAGATGCCACCGATGGTCTTCCTTATTTTCCGCGAGGCGCTCGTGCTCGGCATTCATCGGCGCGAATGTAATGTGGCGGATTACGCCATGTCGCGCTCTTTCTTTTCTGTCATGGTGAGCGGAGCGCAGCGCAGTCGAACCACCCCGTCGCTCGACGCTCAGCGGGGTCCTTCGACTCCGCTGAGCTGCGCTCAGGATGACGAGAAAACTACTCCCACTCGATCGTGCTCGGCGGCTTGCTCGAGATGTCGTAGCAGACGCGATTCACCCCTTTGACTTCATTGATGACGCGGCTCGAAATCCGCGCGAGCAATTCATATGGCAGCCGCACCCAATCCGCCGTCATGCCGTCCTGACTTTCGACGATGCGCAAAGCGATCGTGTATTCGTACGTTCGCTGATCGCCCATGACGCCGACGGAACGCACCGGGAGCAAAACCGCGAACGATTGCCACACGCGGTAATACCAATCCGCCGCTTCCATTTCGCTCGTCACGATCGTGTCCGCGTCGCGCAAAATCCGCAGGCGCTCCGGCGTGACTTCGCCGAGAATGCGCACCGCCAGGCCAGGCCCGGGGAAAGGTTGCCGGTGCACAATTTCCTTCGGCAACCCGAGCTGCAATCCCGCCTGGCGCACTTCGTCTTTGAATAATTGCCGGACGGGCTCGACCAGCTCGAAGTTCATCTTTTCCGGCAACCCGCCGACGTTGTGATGGCTTTTGATCACCTGCGCCGGATTGCCGCCGATCGCCACACTCTCGATCACGTCCGGGTAAAGCGTGCCCTGCGCTAGGAAATGGTAGCCGCCATGACCGCCGGATCCGTTCGCCTTGTCTTCCGCGAGCAGCTCTTCCGTCGCCTGCTCGAAAACCTTCACGAATTCTTTCCCGATGATTTTGCGTTTCGTTTCCGGATCGGTCACGCCCTCGAGCGCTTTCAGGAAACGCTCGGCCGCATCCACGTACTTCAAGCGGATATGAAAGTTCTCGCCGAAGACGCGCTGCACCATCTCTTCTTCGCGCGACCGAAGCAGCCCGTTGTTCACGAAAATGCAGGTGAGCTGATCGCCGATCGCCTTGCGCAAGAGCGCCGCGGTCACCGATGAATCGACGCCGCCGCTCAGGCCGAGCACCACCTTCTGGTCGCCCACTTGTTTTCGCACCCGGGCGCACGCTTCGTCGAGGAACGACCCCATCGTCCAGTCCATCGCGCAACCGCAGATATGGAAGACGAAATTTTGCAGAATCTCTTTGCCGCGCGGCGTGTGCGCCACTTCGGGATGAAACTGGAGGCCGTAGAGCTTTCTCGTCGGATCTTCGATCGCGGCAAAGGCGGAGTTCTCCGTGTGCGCCGCACTGCGGAAGCCCGCCGGCATCGCGGTGACTTTGTCGCCATGGCTGCTCCAGATGTCGATTTGTTCGCCGATGCCATCGAACAACTGCGACCCGTTCTTCACGTGCAGCATTCCGGCGCCGTACTCGCGGCGCTCGCTGAACTCGACCTGGCCGCCGAGGTGGTGCGCCATCAATTGCATTCCGTAGCAAATTCCCAGCACTGGAATCCCGAGAGAGAAAATCTTTGGATCGAGCTGCGGCGCGCGCTCATCGTAAACGCTCGCGGGTCCGCCCGAGAGCACGATGCCTTTCGGCTTCAGGGCCGCGACTTCATCCGCCGGGATATCGAAGCGGACGATCTCGGAATAAACCTGACACTCGCGGATGCGGCGCGCGATCACCTGCGTGTACTGCGAACCGAAATCCAGGATGAGAATCTTGGAATGAGCGGGTGGCGCGGCGGTTTTCACGGCTACGGATGGGTGTCGGAGATGGACGGTTTCACGTACGGATCGTCCGAGCGATCCATCGGGCCGAGCGTTCCTTCTCCCCGGATGCCGCGCTGGAATTTTTCCGACGCTTCCTGCGCCGGCGGTTTTTCCAGCGGATCGGCGCAGCCGCCGAGCAGAATCGCGCTCGCGATGCCGAAAGCGATGAAGAAGGCTTTCAAGCACTGACAATAATGGGAAAAGTGGCGAGTGACAAGTGACGAGTGACGAGTTTGAAATGCGACGCTGTGGGATCTCTCTTTACTTGTCACTTGTCGCCCGTCACTCATCACTCTCTTCCCAATGATTGATCCCGAAGTCCTGGTCCAGGGATATCGCCTCGGCGTGTTCCCGATGGCGATGGAAGACGGTGAGATCGAATGGTTCTCGCCCGATCCGCGCGCGCTTCTTCCGCTCCAGGATTTTCACGTGCCGCATACGCTGGAGCGGATCGTCCGAAAAAATATCTTCGAGATTCGGGTCGACGTTTCCTTCGTCGAAGTCATGCACGAATGCGCGCAGCGTCCCGAGACCTGGATCAACGACGAGATCATCGAAAGCTACACACGGCTCCACGAACTAGGGCACGCGCATTCCGTCGAGGCCTGGCAGAATGGCAAACTTGCGGGCGGCCTTTACGGCGTTTCGATCGGCGGCGCCTTTTTCGGCGAATCGATGTTTCATCACGTGCGCGACGCTTCGAAGATCGCGCTCGTGGCCCTGATGGAACGGCTCCGTGAGCGCCGCTTCACTCTCCTGGACACGCAATGGCTCACTCCTCATCTCCAAAAATTCGGCGCGATCGAAATCCCGCGTCAACAATATCTGCATCTGCTCTCCACCGCCGTGAATCTCCCGCGGCGCTTCGCCGACTAGTCATCCCGAGCGAAGTCGAGGGACCCCGTTATTGCTGCAATCGCCGCTTGCCCGGTGTCGTTAATTTCGCATAGTGACGCGCGCTCGGAGCCTTCGTGTTCCGTCGCTCAACGGCTGGGTAGCTCAGTTGGTAGAGCAGAGGACTGAAAATCCTCGTGTCGGGGGTTCAATTCCCTCCCCAGCCACCTTCTTTTCTTCATTGAACGCCCGTCACGCCGGAGGCTTGGCGAAGGCGGATTGGACGTTTACCTTGGAAAACCGTGTCCGACGAACCATTCCAAATCCGCAATTTCATCGACGGCCAATTCATCGAGCCGGTCGGCGGCAAATATCTCGACAATATCGAGCCGGCGACGGGAAAGCCCTACTCGCAAGTGCCAGACAGCGACGCGCGCGATGTCGAGTTGGCCGTCTCCGCGGCGGAGAAAGCGTTCGGTGATTGGTCACGCACGCCGGCAGCGGATCGATCGCGCATTCTCCTGCGTATCGCAGACCTGATCGAGCGCGATCTCGAAAAGTTCGCGCGCGCGGAATCGATCGACACGGGGAAGCCGCTGTCGCTCGCGCGCAGTCTCGATATTCCGCGCGCCGCGAGCAATTTCCGTTTCTTCGCGACCGCGATCCTGCACACCGAAAACGAAGCGCACGTCACTGACGGTATCGCGTTCAATTACACGCTGCGCCAGCCGCGCGGCATCGCGGGATTAATCTCCCCATGGAATTTGCCGCTGTATTTGTTGAGTTGGAAAATCGCGCCTGCGATTGCGTGCGGCAACACGGCCATCGCCAAACCGAGCGAGCTGACGCCGATGACGGCGTATCTGCTCTGCGAGGTCTGCCGCGAAGCCGGCCTGCCGAACGGCGTGCTCAATATCGTTCACGGCACCGGCCCAAATGTCGGCGCCGCAGTCACCGCGCATCCGAAAATCGGCACGATCTCATTCACTGGCGGGACCGTGACCGGCCGCAAGGTAGCCGAGACCTGCGCGCCCATGTTCAAGAAAGTTTCGCTCGAGCTCGGCGGGAAAAATCCGAACATCGTTTTCGCCGACGCCGACCAGGACGCCGCCATCGCCGGTAGTCTGCGCTCCTCGTTTGCAAATCAGGGCCAGGTCTGCCTCTGCGGCTCACGCGTGTTCGTCGAGCGCCCGGCCTACAAGGATTTCGTCGAGCGCTTCGTCGAAAAAGCGTCGCAGTTACGACTTGGCGATCCGCTGGAAGCCACGACCGATCAAGGCGCTATCGTGAGCAAGACGCAGCTCGACAAGGTGAAGTTCTACGTCGATCTCGCGCAGCAGGAGGGCGGCACGATCGCACTCGGCGGTGCAGCGCCGAAGCCGCCTAACGAGCGCTGTCAGTCGGGTTACTTCTTTCCGCCGACGGTCATTACCGACCTGCCGGTCTCATGTCGCGTCAACCGCGAAGAAATCTTCGGCCCGGTCATCACGATCACGCCGTTCGACGACGAAGAGGAAGTCATCGGCTACGCCAACGACACCGACTACGGCCTGGCCTCGAGCGTGTGGACCCAAAACCTGAATCGCGCGCATCGCGTCGCTGAAAAAATTCACACCGGCACCGTCTGGGTGAATTGCTGGCTCGTGCGCGACCTCCGCGTTCCGTTCGGCGGCATGAAACAAAGCGGCGTCGGCCGCGAAGGCGGTGAAGAAGCACTCCGCTTCTTCACCGAACCGAAAAACGTCTGCATCGCAACGTAATCAAAAGAAAACGATGACGAAAAAGAATCCGATTCGTATTAGCTGATTATGAAACTAAGCGAGCGGAATGAAAATAATCACAAACCCTTCTTTCGAGAATTTGGCAATTCCATAACATTCACGAAGCTGACTGAGTGCATACCCGAAGCTCCGCAGTTGGCATGGAAGCCGTCGAGTCTTGCTTATCGCAAGAGCCAAGAGGAGCAGGAACGCTACTTCCTGAGTCTATATCTAACATGGCGTTTCGCTCACGAGAAAGATGCAGTGGCCCCACCGCTGATCATCAAGCGCGGCGGAGGCGACAATGAACCTGATTTTCTAGTTGTTGAAGACGGAATTGAATACGGGTTAGAAGTGTCCAGAGCGAGCACATGGATGTTTCAACGGGCTGTCGACGCCTGTAGTGAATCCGGACCACTTGCATGCGTGGAGCTCACCCCACGCCTAAATATGCAATCTCGTTCTGAGGTGGAATGCCGCGCGAACGGAGCTCCGTTTGATGCGCATTCTTTGGTTCATCCCCCTGGTCAACCTTTCTTCGGCGATGGTTGGTCTGGGTCATCCGCGGAATCTATGTTGGCAGATGCTGTAGCGTGTCGACTACGCGAAAAGCTCGGCAAGCTCCGCGAACATTACAGTAAGACCGTCGACATTTGCGACCTGCTCTTGTACTCTGACATTCCTATTCCGACTCGGGGAGAAGTCGAGCACGCGGTCGAACTTCTGCGAGAACGAATCATCGAGGGGTATGAAACTTCTGCAGCGTCTATTTCTTTTCGAAGAGTTTTTGTTATCTGCGAGACGTGGGCAATCTTCGATGTCTTGGGAGACAAGCTTAAGATCGTAGGTAAAGAAGGGTCGCCCTTCACCGACTGACCTCAAGATCGACAACTGTGCCACTCGCTTCGTGATCGCGGACGACGCTGAAAATTGCAACCTGTGACACGCCTACACAAAGAATTGGGAAGTAGAAATTAGAAGGTAGAAGGTACAAAGAGCCTCGTTGTGCTTGATATTGCGGGTTGGGATCGAGGTCTTATAATTCTTGCCATGAGCGCGTCGGAATTGATCGAGCAATTTAAGGCGCTTCCGGCAAAGGAGCGCGCGCAAGTGGCCAAGTTCGTTGTCGAAAACGATGATTCCTGGATTCCAGAGTCGTTCCAGCAAGGCATGGCTGATGCGGAAAAGGGGCGTTTTGTGGATATGGAGACCGTATTGGGCGGAGCTAAGCGGCCGCCTCGTGCGGCGGGATGAAATACCGCTTCAAATCCACGCAACGGTTTTTGGAAAGTTTCTACGCGCTACCGCCGAGTCAGGAAGATTCGACCCGTCGAGCGTGGAAAATCTTCCAAGAGAACCCCTTTGACGCGCGCTTGCGTTCGCACAAAATCCACAAACTTTCCGCTCGCTACGGTCGTACCATTTACGCGGCTGAGATCGAGGCAGACTTGCGCGCGGTCTTTTATGTTGAAGGCGACATCGTCGTGACGGTAGACATCGGTTCGCACGACATTTATCGCGGGTAAGGTTTCTTCACGGCCCGTTTTCGAACAACAAATCCGTTTTCATCCGCGTAATCCGCGGTTACAAATTTAGCCATGAGCGGAGTACGATTGCTGGTGGGGACACGGAAGGGCGCGTTCATCCTGACTTCGGACGAGAAGCGCAAAGATTGGAAAGTGGACGGGCCGCACTTTGCGGGGTGGGAAATTTATCATGTGAAAGGATCGCCGGTCGATCCGAACCGGCTTTACGCCTCGCAGACGAGTGCGTGGTTTGGGCAAATCATCCAACGCTCGGATGATGGCGGCAAAACCTGGATCCAACCGGGCACAGCGCCGGGCGAGCCGACCACCACTCCCGACGGAATGCCGAAAGGCGACAGCAACAAATTTGTTTACGATGTCTCGCCCGAAACCGGCAAACGGCTCACGACTCACATGTGGTACGACGGCACGCAACATCCGTGGGAGTTCAAACGCGTCTGGCATCTCGAACCTTCGCTGACCGATCCGAATCACGTTTATGCGGGCGTGGAAGATGCGGCGTTGTTTGAATCAAAGGACGGCGGTGAGAATTGGAAGGAACTCGCTGGATTGCGCGGACACGACTCGGGACCAAAGTGGCAGCCGGGCGCGGGCGGAATGTGTCTGCACTCGATTCTGCTCGATCCGAAAAATCCAAAGCGAATCTTCATCGCGATTTCGGCGGCGGGCGCGTTTCGGACGGATGACGGCGGCAAAAGCTGGAAGCCGATCAACCAGGGTTTGCATTCGCAATACATTCCCGACCCGCATGCGGAGGTGGGCCACTGTGTTCATCACATCGCGATGCATCCATCGCGGCCCGAGACGCTGTTCATGCAGAAACATTGGGACATCATGCGGAGCGACGACGCCGGCGATTCGTGGCGCGAGGTGAGCGGGAATGTGCCGAGCGACTTCGGATTTCCGATCGACATTCACGCGCACGAACCGGAGACGATTTACGTCGTGCCGATCAAGAGCGACTCGGAGCATTTTCCGCCCGACGGCAAACTGCGCGTCTATCGCAGCCGCACCGGCGGGAACGAATGGGAAGAACTCACGAAAGGTCTGCCGCAGCGTGATTGTTACGTGAATGTGCTGCGCGATGCGATGTCGGTGGATGCACTCGATTCCTGTGGAATTTACTTCGGCACTACCGGCGGACAGGTTTACGGATCGAGTGATGCCGGCGATTCGTGGAACGCGATCGTGCGCGATCTGCCGGCAGTTCTTGCGGTCGAAGCGCAGACGCTGCCATGATTCGAGTCGTGCTTCCGCATCATCTGCGCACGCTGGCGCGCGTCGGCGACGAAGTGAAACTCGAGGTCAACGGTCGCGCGACGACGCAATCCGTTCTCGACGCGCTCGAGGCCAGGTATCCGATGCTGCGCGGCACGATCCGCGATCACGGCACGCAAAAACGAAGGCCGATGGTGCGCTTCTTTGTCTGCGGGGAAGATGTGTCGCACGATCCGCCGGATACCGCCTTGCCCGAGGCAATCGTGAACGGTGCGGAACCGTTCTTTATCATGGGCGCGATTGCGGGAGGCTAGGCGAATTATTAATCGATGGTTGAAGGTGAAGCGCGCATTTCTCGTCGGAGGGCTGGCGGCGTTCCTCTTAATCAGCGTTTTCGCGCGAGCGGCAAACGACTCTGATCCAGCGCCCAGCGGGCAACAATCGCATACGCTGCAACGTGAGGTCCCGCACAAGGTCGAAGTCCAATACCTTTTGTTTTTGCCCAGAGGCTACGAAAAAAGCCAGGAGCGCTGGCCGCTCATTCTCTACCTCCATGGTGGCTCTCTCCGTGGCGATGACATCGCGCAGATGAAGAAGCCAGGCCTGACCGGGAAGGTCGAAACGAACCCCAACTTCCCATTCATCGTGGTTCTCGCCGCAGTGTCATCCGGGAGAAATCTGGACGGATGTTGAAGCGCTCGGCGCGGTCCTCGACGAAGTGGCGCGGACCTGTCGCGATGACCAAGACCGCGTTTACGTGACCGGACACAGCATGGGTGGACGCGGAGCGCTTTATGCCGGATTCAAAATGCCGGAACGTTTCGCCGCGGTGATTGCGCTGGCACCCGTCAGTCCAATCACGGCCTGGGCTGGGAAACTGGCCACTATTCCGCTCTGGTTGTTTCAGGGGCCTAACGACCAATTCACGCCATTGAAAGAGGTGAAGGAACTGGTTCACGCCATCGAAGCGGCGGGCGGCCATCCGCAATTCACCGTACTTCCCGAACGCGATCACTACATTCTCGACGTTTACGATCAACCAGAACTCTACAAGTGGCTGGCGCAGCAGAAACGAAAACATCCTGCTCGCGAGTGAACCGAGGTCCGTGTTTGAATCTCGATCTTGCCGCATCTTTATTGTCTCGGAGAACGAAGGAGAACTTTATGTGCAGAAATATCAAAACACTTCACAACTTCGCACCGCCAGCCACAGAGGAGGAGATTCGGGCGTCGTCTCTTCAGTTCGTTCGAAAACTGAGCGGCTTCACCAGACCTTCCAAGACAAACGAAGAGGTGTTCGCGCGCGCGGTCGACAAGGTGACGGGGGCCGCGCAGGAGCTGCTCCGTTCTTTGGTCTCGAATACTCCACCGCGCGATCGGGAAGTGGAAGCGTCGAAAGCTCGGGCACGGTTGGCGAAACGTTTCGGGTCCCCTGCAATTTCCGTCCCGCAATATGGTCAGGCCTGAGCTGCGCGCGGCTGTCTTCCGACCTCTGACTCATGAGCGAATCTTTCGAGAGTTCTCGCGCACCTGAACCGGTGGGCGCGTTCCCGCACGCGAAGCGCGTGGGCAACCTGCTGTTTCTCTCCGGGATCGGACCGCGCGTGCGCGGGAGCAAACAAATTCCCGGAGTGACGCTCGATTCCACCGGCAACATCGTGAGCTACGACATCGAAACGCAGTGCCGCGCCGTGTTTGAAAATGTGCGCCTCGTGCTCGAAGACGCCGGTGCACAATGGAGCGACATCGTCGATGTCACGGTTTTCCTCACCCACATGAAGAAAGATTTTCCCATCTACAATCGCATCTACGCCGAGCATTTTGCGGGTGCCGGCAAACCAAATCCGACGCGCACGACCGTTGAAATCACCGCGCTGCCGACGCCGATCGCGATCGAGCTAAAGGTGATCGCTGCGATTGGGTAGGTGGATCGAGCGCTCCGCGCTCGATGCCAAACTTAATGATGCGGCACCGCCGCATGTTGCGTAAGCATCGTCCGACGGAGCGGCCGATCCACCTTCGGAATTCGATATTGGACGTTCGGCGTTGGGCGTTCGACGTTCTCCGAAAGCATGCCGTTTCGCATCATCGCCGCGGATCACACTGGTATCACGGTTACGAACCTGGAGCGGTCGCTGGCTTTCTGGCGCGACGTGCTCGGTTTCGAGCTTTCTCATCGCCCGCACCAGACTGGCAATCTTGCCAGCGAAATTACCGGAGTGCCCGGCGCGGAAATTTCAATCGCGGTTCTGAAAGGTTACGGTCACAAGATTGAATTGCTCGAGTATCTTGCCCCGCCCGATCGAAAACATGTCGCTCTCAGGCCGTGCGATGTCGGATCGGTCCACGTCGCGTTCACTGTGGATAATCTCGATGCTGTGTTGAGCGCCATCGCCTCGTCCGGTTGGAAAGCCGCGGGCAAACCTCAAACTCTTCAAGCAGGCCCGAACGCCGGGAAGCGCGTTGTCTATGTTCGCGACCCCGACGGAACAACGATCGAGTTCATGCAGCCGGCAGCACCTGAAAATTAACCGCGGATGACTCGGATTGGAGAATGGAGCGACCTCCTCTGTCGGTTCCCATTTCTTTTCTTTGAATCCGCGAAATCTGCGTAATCTGCGGTCTAATGGATTTTTCGGCCGACGAAAGATTTGCACTGCAACTCGACGCCGATGATCCGTTGCGTTCGTTCCGGGAGAAATTCCATCTGCCCCTCGGCAACGACGGCAAGCCGCTCATTTATCTCGCAGGGAATTCGCTCGGGCTGATGCCGAAATCGGCGAAAGAAATTGTCGAGCAGGAGTTGGACGATTGGGCCAGGCTCGCGGTCGACGCGCATCTCGGCGCAAAAACGCCGTGGTATTCGTATCACGAAACTTTGCGCGAGCCGGCCGCGCGGCTCATCGGCGCGCAGCCGAACGAAGTCATCTGCATGAACAGCCTCACGGTGAACCTGCACCTGATGATGGCCACGTTTTATCGGCCGACAAAAGCGCGCTTCAAGATCCTGATGGAAGAGCCCGCCTTCCCTTCCGACACCTACGCGGTCAAGTCGCAGATCGTTCATCACGGGCTCGACCCAAAGGAAGCGCTCGTTCTCGCGCGCCCGCGCGACGGAGAACTGACGGTTCGGTCGGATGATATCGACGAAGCGCTGGCGAAACACGGTGATCAAATCGCGCTCGTGCTTTTCGCCGGCGTGAATTTCTTCACCGGTCAGTTGTTCGACATCGCGAAAATCACCGCGGCGGCGCAGAAGCGCGGCTGCATGGTCGGGATCGATCTCGCGCACGCGATCGGCAACGTGCCGCTGGCGTTGCACAATTGGAACGTCGATTTCGCCGTGTGGTGCTCCTACAAATATCTCAACGCCGGTCCCGGGGCGGTGGCCGGCGCGTTCGTGCACGAGCGGCACGCGACCAACCGCGAGTTGCCCCGTCTCGCCGGCTGGTTCGGAAACGATCCGGCGACGCGCTTTCGTTTGCACCTCGAGCCGGAGTTCATCCCCGTTGCATCCGCCGACGCCTGGCAGATCAGCAACCCGCCGATCTTCTCGATGGCGCCGCTGCGCGCGTCGCTGTCGATCTTCGATGAAGCCGGCGGAATGGAAACGCTCCGCGCGAAATCGATCAAGCTAACCGGATATCTTCAGTTCCTGATTGAGTCCAACCGCCCGTCGAATGCCGGTGCGGCTCGCACCTCGGACCCGACTGTCATCACGCCGCGCGAACCTAATGAGCGCGGCTGCCAGCTCTCGATCCTGGTGCACGAGCATCCCAAGGAGCTTTTCAAGGAACTCGAAGCCGCCGGAGTGAAATGCGATTTCCGCGAACCAAACGTCATCCGCGCCGCGCCCACGCCGCTCTATAATACCTTCCACGAAGTCTGGCGCTTCGCCCACATTCTGGCCGAGCACCGATGATATGCTTTGACGCGGCAAAAATGCTGTCGCTTGATTTGCCCGACGCTAGACAGATCCGGGCTTGTCGGGCGTTATACTAATAGAAGAAATAATCCAATGAGTGTCGTGTCGGAACTGAAAGGAGCTGTCCGGACCGCGTTAAAGTACCGGCTCACGACTTCGCTCGCAATTGTCTCGATCGCGCTCGGCATTGGAATGACCACGGGTGTTTTCACCCTCGCGGACGGATTGCTTTTGCGACCATTGCCGATCGAGCGGCCGGACGGACTCTTCGAAGTGACTTCGATCGGCGAAGACGGCGGGCCCTTTACCTACGGCTGGACGGACTACGAGGACATGCTCTCGGCGGAGTCCGGCGTGTCCGCGCTGGTTGCCTACCAGCGGCGTGGCGGAATGCTCGCGAATCCCGAGGGCGGCTCTGACTTGGTGTTGGTCTCGCCGGTGAGCGCGAACTACTTCCCGGTTCTAGGCGTGCGGCCGGTCCTTGGCCGCAACACTCTTGAGAAAGTGGAGGGACGCCCGGGAGCCGTTCTCGGTTGGCGTCTGTGGCAACGCCGGTTCGGCGGCGATCCAAATATTCTCGGCGCGACCATCGTCCTGGGTGGCCATGCTCTTTTCATAGCGGGCGTCATGCCGCGAGAGTTTGGTGGCCTGGAGCGCGGGGTCTCGAACGATATCTGGGTGTCGAGTGACACTTGGTTTGACGTCCTTCAACGCGGTTCGCGCCAAAGCCGGGGGGACCAGTTTGAGGTCGTGGCGCGCCTTCTGCCGGGGGCAAAGCCTGCCGTTGTCGCAGATCGGCTCGATACCGCGATCCGTCGGACCGGGGAGCACAAGCCCGCGCCGGTCGGTGTGCCTGGCACCCTACTCAAGGCGCGTTTTGGCGGCGGCTGGACGAGCAACCTCAAACTGAGCAGCGCGCTTCTCGGCATCCTGGCTTTGATGCTGTTCGTCGCCTGCGCTAACGTCGCGCAGTTGCGGCTGGCCCAAACCGAAGCGCGCCGGAAGGAACTCGCCCTTCGCAAGGCGCTCGGGGCCGCAGACAGCCGGATCGTGGGCCAGTTGCTCGCTGAGACGAGCGTGGTAGCAATCCCGGGTCTCGCCCTCGGCTTGCTCTTTGCCGACACGCTCGTGGATAAAGCGATGGAATTTCTTCCGCCGCAAAGCATCGCCGTTGGTCTGGATCGACGGGTTCTACTTTTTGCCGGAGCAGCGATGGTTCTGTCGCTCTTGATCGCCGGTCTTTCTCCAGTGCGGTTAGCTGCCGAGATCAGGATCGCTGAAATTTTAAAGGGACAACAAGGCGTTGCCGCCGGCCGCTCCGCCTGGTGGCGGAACTTTTTCATGGTGGGGCAGGTCGCCATCAGTGTGACATTGGTCGGCACGACCCTGCTGTTTATGGGCAGTTTGCGCGAAGCGGCGAAGATCCAACCGGGGTTCGATCCGTCCCGGAATTTTCTGATCGTCAATGCTGTGCCTGGCTTGCAGTTGACGCCGCAACAGTGGGCGGAGCAGGTCTGCGATCGCCTCGCGACCTTGCCGGGTGCTCGCGCGGCGACGTTCGCCCGCCGACTTCCGCTCGGTAATTCAGGAGGTGCCGCGACTGTGTCGGTGAATGTGCCCGGACAGGGGGCGAGGGCGGTAAAGTTCAACAATGTCGCCGGCAATTATTTCTCCGTCTTGCGGCCGAGTCTCGTCGCGGGCCGGGGCATCGATACCAACGACCGGGAAAACGCCGAGCCGGTGGCGGTCGTTTCGCAGAGGTTCGCGCAACAATTTTTCGGTGGCCGCGATCCGATAGGTCAGACGATCATGGCGGCGCCCGTCTTCAGTAAAGCGCCGCCAAAAGCGTGGCGAATTGTCGGTCTCGTAGCGGACGCACCGACGAATGATCTTCATGAAAAGATCGAACCCTACCTCTTTTTCGCCTACGCGCAGATGCCGGTCGACGATCTGACGATTGTTTTGGAAACGGCAAAACGGCCGGCGAGTCTGACGCGCGCAATGATCGAAGAGATCCGGCGTTTCGATCCGAAAGCGCTTCTTTACGGGCAGACGACGATGGAAAATTACATCGACGCGGCGCTCACGCCGGATCGTCTCATGTCCGCAGCCGCAAACACTCTCGGGTTCTTTAGCCTGGTGCTGATGGCGGCGGGATTATTCGGCGCTCTGCATTACACTGTTTCCCGTCGCACTCGCGAGCTCGGGCTGCGCGTTGCTCTCGGCGCGATGCCAGGCCAAATTCGCGGGCTGATCCTCGGCGAGGCGCTGAGAATGGGTTGCTGGGGAGTCGTAGTCGGGTTCGGCGTGCTGGCGACGGTCGCCACGCTCGTGCGGGCCCTGGTCGTGGGAATATCCATCGCCGACGTTCGCCTTTACCTGGGAGGTGCAACCATCGTCCTCGCTGTCGTGTTGACGGCGGCCTGGTTGCCGGCCAGGCGCGCCATGCGTCTCCAACCGATGGACGCGTTGCGCGCCGACTAGATTCCTGGAAAGAACAGCGCCCGGCGAGGTCACTCGCTCCGGTTAGCGAGATTTGCCTGGGGAGGGCCTGTCCGCAGATGCGACTGTTCCAGCCCAGGAAAAAAGAGATTGTTTTGGTCAGTCCCCGAAGTGGGGCGCGTTCGAGGGTTTCAGGCTTTTCGTTCTTTGATCGATAATAAAAGGTCGGCAATAACTTCCGCGCGCGGTCTGGCGCCGACGTTGCCTTTTCCGTGAATTCGCACGCTGACAGCACTGGCTTCGAGGTCGCGATTACCTAGGACAAGCATGGTGTGGACTTTCATTTGCTCGGCGTTGGCAATCTTGGCTTTGATGTGATCGCTGCTGGCGTCGAGCTCGGCGCGGACTTGGTGGGCGCGCAGCTCGTTCTGAATTGCACGCGCGTAGTCGAGCAATGGAGCTTCATCGCCGATGGGAAGGATGCGGACCTGCTCGGGCGCGAGCCAGAGCGGGAAGTTGCCGGCGTAATGCTCGATGAGGAAGCCGATGAAACGCTCGTGCGTGCCGAGCGGTGCGCGATGGATGCAGAGCGGTGTCTTCTCGGTGTTGTCGCGGTCTTTGTAAACGAGATTGAAGCGGCGCGGCTGCGCGAAATCGACCTGGTTGGTCGCGATGGAAAACTCGCGGCCGATGGCGCTCCAGGCTTGGACGTCGATCTTTGGTCCGTAAAAGGCGGCTTCGTTCGGTACTTCGACGAAATTGATTCCGGAATTCTTGAGCACGTTTCGCGTCATCTCTTCGGTTTGCTTCCAAAGCTCCGGCTCATCGACAAATTTTTGTCCCAGCTTGGCTGGATCGTGGGTCGAGAAGCGCATCAGATATTTCTCGATCCCGAAAAGCTTGAAGTATTTCAGATACATTTCGTTCACGGCATTGAACTCGGTTTCGAACTGCTCGGGCGTGCAGTAGATGTGGGCGTCGTTCATCTGCAAAGAGCGCACGCGCATGAGGCCGAACAACTCGCCGCTCTGCTCGTAACGATGACATGTTCCGTACTCGGCTAGTCGCAGCGGAAGGTCGCGATAACTGCGCGGCAACGCAGCGAAAAGCTTATGGTGATGCGGGCAGTTCATCGCCTTCAAGTAATAGCGATCTTCAACCGGAGCGACTTGCCCCATCATCAGAGTAGGAATGAAATTGTCTACAGCCATCCTATTGAATTCATTGACTGCTTCTTGGCCCATGCCGGCGATGCGTTGTTCAATCCAACGATTCATCTCATCAGTGCTCATGCCGCCTATCTTGGCGCGCACCTCAGGATCTTTGATATCGGGCAAGAAGATCGATGCTGTGTCTTCGTGAAGACGATTCTGCTCTTTTTCCCAATTCTCGAAATAAGTTCGGAATTCCTCTCCCTTCCTCACAATCATTGGAGGGAACATTGATTCCTTGTAGTAGGGAAGGTGACCACTTTTTAAATATAAGCTTTCACGGGCTAGATTAGTTGTCCGCACGCGCTGATAGCCCGCGGCGAATTCAGTCTCCTTAGCGAGCTTCTCAAGCTCTTCTATGATGGCGGCGCCGCGCGGGAGCCAGAGCGGCAGGCCGGGGCCGACGTCGTCGTCGAAGGTGAATAGCTCTAGTTCCTTACCGAGCTTGCGGTGGTCGCGCTTCTTCGCTTCCTCGAGCATGGCGAAGTATTCGTCGAGCTGGGTCTTGTTCTTGAAGGCGGTGCCGTAGATGCGCTGGAGCTGCGGGTTCTTTTCGTCGCCTTTGTAGTAGGCGCTGGCGACGTGGGTGAGCTTGAACGCGCCGACGTTGCCGGTGCGCATGACGTGCGGGCCGGCGCAGAGATCGGTGAATTCGCCGTTGCGATAGAGCGAGATCTCTTCGCCCTCGGGAATGTTCTGGATGATATCGAGCTTGAATTTCGAGGGAGAAGGTCTCTCCCCAAGGGCACCAAGGACACCACGTTGGGCCATGGAGAGGGCCTCGTCGCGCGGCAGAACTACGCGCTCGAAGACATGGTTCGCTTTGGTTTCCTTTTTCATCTCGGCCTCGATCTTTTCGAAATCTTCGGGCGAGATGCGGTGGTCGAGTTCGAGGTCGTAGTAGAAACCGTTCTCGACCGGAGGACCCGCGGCGAATTGGGCCTCGGGCCAGATCTTGAGAATGGCGGTCGCCAGCACGTGGGCAGCAGAGTGCCGTAAGCGCTCGATGTCGGTCATCTGGGCGCGTTGCTCTAGAGTTTTGCGGTCGTCAGCCATGGTTACGGCGAGAGGTTCCTCGACTTCGCTCGGAATGACAAAAAGAAAGTGACGCCTGTGTTGAACCGGTCCTGCAAGGGGCGTTTCACCGCGTGTCATCCCGAGCCGCGGCAGACGGCGAGGGATCTCGCAAGCGCTCTACCGCTTTCGCGTTCCATCACACGGAACCGTCAGGTCACGCATGGTGTTTTGAGATGGCGCAATTTGCACGGGTGAGGTCAACGCTCCTCACGTGGTCGCGGTCCCGGTCTGCGCGGCTCGGGATGACCCCGCGATCGACGGGTTACTTTACTTCCGTCAGTTTTTTTAGGTCGACGCGCTTGAGCCACTCCTGGAGATCTTTGGGGTCCTGATCTCGCGTCTCGATTTGCAAAATATAGCGCTTGGCCACGACCAGCCAGAGCGTGCCTACTTTTCCTTCGTTCTCGAAAGTCTCGAAACCCGGCATGCCCTCAATCGTGAGCGCCTTCGTGTAGCCCTCGGGGGTGGAGACGTTCATGTTCCAGGCGGCAGTCGTGGACGTGACGTAATCGGGATTAGCCGCCGAATCGAGAATACTGATGGAAGTAGTGGGCGCGTTGTCAGCGGCGCCTTTCTTGTAATCGCGATGAACGCTCGTGATTTTAACACCGCTCACATCGTCGGTGGTGCCGTCCGGTTTGTCCGCGGTCCAACCGGCCGGGGCCTCGGGCAAGAACGGCATCAATTTCGAAAAATCGACGACCTCGAAATGCTGCGGCTCTTCCGCCCGCACGGAGCGCGCGCAAACCACCGCAAGGAAAAAAACGAAGAAGACAACGACTGTTTTCATTCCGGAATGGGGCCGAGCGCCTGTTACTCGATTGACTTTAACGAGGCTGTTTGTCAAGACGCGAACGGTTTTCTAGCCAGAGCGCTCCAGCGCAGTATGGTGCGAAAGCCGCGCCGACCGAACCGAGCGGCGCCAGCTCAAGCATGTCTCGTCCATCTTTTCTTGCGCACCGGGCCGGTTATTTTTTGGTTCCCATCGTGCTCGCCGCCGTGGTGGTGCGGTTGATCCAGATCGATCAACCGTTCATCGATCCCTGGAGCTGGCGGCAAAGCGACGTGGCCGCGATCGCGAGAAATTTTTTCGAGAACGGTTTTCATTTCACCCGGCCGCAGATCGATTGGGCGGGAAACGAAGCTGGATACGTGGGAACGGAGTTCCCGATTCTGCCGCTTGTCGCCGCGCTTTTTTACAAGGTGCTCGGAGTCCAGGAATGGATCGGACGGATTCAGGGCGTGGTTTTCTTCGCGGCGGCGTTGCCGTTTTTCTTTCTGCTCGTACGGCGGGTCTTCGGCGCGGTGGCGGCGGCGTGGGCGACGTTTTTCTACGCGTTCGCGCCGCTCAGTATCGTCGCGAGTCGCGCGTTTATGCCAGACGTTCCGTCGCTCAGTCTGGCGCTGGTGGGCATGTATTGTTTTCTGGATTGGAGCGAGCGGAACGATCGGCGGTCGCTGATGGCGTCGGCGCTTTTGATTTCGCTTTCGCTGTTGATCAAACTGCCGACAGCGGTGATTGGCGCGCCGTTGCTTTATCTGGCGGTAGCGGCGGTCTCTGACCGCCGGAGACAAGGCGAGGTCGGCGGTCAGAGATCGCCGCTACAGGGTTTACTCACGCGCTGGGAGCTTTGGCTCTTTGCACTGATCGCACTCGTTCCATCTGCCATCTGGTACTGGCACGCGCATAGGATCGCGGTGACGTTTTATCCGTATCACTTTTTCGGTGGCGGCGGTTTTCGAATCATGGACGCAGCGTGGTATTGGAAAATCGCGCAGCAGACGGCGCTTTCGAGTTTGACGCTGGGACTTTTCGCGCTGGCGATCGTGGGCGGGTTCGCGCTGCCGCGCGGAAAATACGCGTGGCTCTTTCACTGGTGGTTCGTGGCGATGGTGCTGTTCGTTTTCTTCGTCGGGTATGGGAACCGCCATCAATGGTATCAGCTTCCGCTGATCCCGATCGCGGCGGTCTTTGCCGGCTGCGCTTGCGAATGGATCGGAGCACGGCTGCAAATTCCGCGCGCGGTTCTCGCGCTGGGCGGCGTTCTGCTCGCGACATCGTTCGCGGTTTCCTCGTATTTCTGTGTCCAAACGTTCTATCGCCCAGCCGCGGCCGGACTTCGAAATCTCGGACTCGAATTGCAGGAGGCCACGACCAACAACGCGTTGATCGTCGCCGCGGACGATGGCGATCCGACCGTTTTCTATTACGCGCATCGAAAGGGCTGGCACTTCCTGGAGGACGGCATTTACCAGGGGAATCCACTCGATAGCGCGCAAGTGATCGCCAATCTGGAGAAGTTGCGGAAGCGCGGCGCGACCCATCTTGTTTTCTATGCCGGCACGCAATGGTGGCTGAAATATTATCGTGAATTCGCCGAGCGGCTGGCGACGAGCGCCACGCTTGTCGAGGAGACTCCGGAGTTTACAATCTATAGGCTTGAGCCTGCTGCGCCCTGAGTAGCGGCTCCTTGAAGATCGGAATGCTATCGTCATGACAAACTTCGAAATTCGATCGGCGACGGCGCAGGATGTACCAGTCATTCTCAATCTCATTCGCGAGCTGGCTGGGTACGAACGCGAGCCCGCTGCGGTCGTCGCGACCGAAGCAGGTTTGCGCGAAGTTCTTTTTGGATCGAAACCGTCGGCCGAAGTGTTGCTCGCGCTCGAGGAGGACGCGCCGGTTGGGTTCGCGGTTTATTTCTACAACTTCTCGACCTGGCTCGGCCGCCCCGGACTTTATCTCGAAGATCTTTTTGTGCGACCAGCCGCGCGCGGGAAGGGATATGGCCGGTCGTTGCTCGTGCAGTTGGCAAAAATCGCGCAAGAGCGCGGGTGCGGACGAATGGAGTGGGCGGTGCTCGATTGGAACGACCCGGCGATCCAGTTCTATCGGAAGCTCGGTGCGGAACCGAAGACGGAGTGGACGGTGTTTCGTCTCACGCGCGACGGCATCGCGAAGCTGGCCGAATCAAGCGCCGCCTAACGACAAAAAAGCCTTGGTGGTGTCGACCTGATGAAAATCGAAGATTACGCATTCCTGAGCGACACACAGACGGGCGCGCTCGTCAGCCGCGACGGATGCGTGGATTGGCTTTGTTTCCCGCGCTTCGATTCGGGGGCGTGTTTCGCGGCGCTGCTGGGGAATGGGAAAAACGGACGGTGGCGGTTTACGCCGGCGGAGGAAATCAAGACGACGCGGCGGCGTTATCGCGGCGAGACGCTGGTGCTCGAAACGGAAATCGAGACGGCAAGCGGCGCCGTGCGTTTGATCGATTTCATGCCGCCGCGCGGCGAGAACCCGGACTTTGTCCGGATCGTCGAAGGGCTGAGCGGCAAAGTCGAAATGAAGATGGAACTGATCATTCGCTTCGATTACGGCCGCATCATTCCCTGGGTGCGCAAAAAGCATGGCGGCCTGGAAGTGATCGCGGGACCGGACGCGCTCATCCTGCGCACGCCCATCGAAACACGCGGTGAAGATTTGACCACGGTCGCGGAGTTTACCGTGGCGAAAGGCGAACGCGTGCCATTCGTGCTGACATGGTTCGCGTCTCACGAAGAACCGCCGCGCGCGATCAACCCGGAACATGCGCTACAGGAGACGATCAAGTACTGGAGCGATTGGTCGCAGCGCTGCCGCGATAGCGAGCCGTGGCGCGACGCGGTAGTGCGCTCGCTCATTACCTTGAAGGGACTCACCTATGCGCCCACCGGCGGGATCGTCGCGGCGGCGACGACTTCGTTGCCGGAGGAGATCGGCGGCGTGCGCAACTGGGATTACCGTTATTGCTGGTTGCGCGACGCGACGTTCACGCTCGTGGCGTTGACGGAGGCGGGCTACGTGGAGGAAGCGGCTTCGTGGCGCGAATGGCTCTTGCGCGCGGTCGCGGGGAGCGCGGCGCAAATGCAAATCATGTACGGCGTGCGGGGCGAGCGCCGTCTCGAGGAACTCGAGCTCGACTGGCTGAGCGGCTACGAGAATTCACGCCCCGTTCGCATCGGGAACGCCGCGTCGAACCAGTTCCAGCTCGATGTTTACGGCGAGGTCCTCGATTCCATGTATCGCGCTCATCGCGGGGGAATCGAAACCGACGAGAACGACTGGAATCTTCAGGCCGCGCTCATGAATTTTCTGGAGACTAAATGGGAGGAGCCGGATGAGGGAATCTGGGAGATGCGCGGCGGGCGTCAGCAGTTCACGCATTCCAAGATGATGGCGTGGGTGGCGTTCGATCGCGCGGTGAAGTTGATCGACCACTGCAATTGCGCGGCCGGCGAAAATCTTGAGCGCTGGCAGAAAATTCGAGACGAAATCCACGAGCAGGTGTGCGCGCAGGGTTACAGCAGCGAGAAAAAAGCGTTCACCCAAATTTATGGATCGGAGCAGCTCGATGCGAGCTTGCTCATGATGCCGCTGGTAGGGTTTCTGCCTGTTTCCGATGAGCGCGTGCGCAACACGATCGAAGCGATCCAGCGCGAATTGATGGACGACGGCTTCGTCGTGCGTTATCGCCCGGAGAAAAACAAGGTCGACGGTTTGCCAGGAAAGGAAGGAGTTTTTCTGCCGTGCTCATTCTGGCTGGCGAATTGCCTGCATCTCCTAGGGCGAACGACCGAAGCGCGAGATTTGTTCGAACGCCTGCTGGATTTGCGGAACGACCTCGGCCTCCTCTCCGAGGAATACGATCCGAAACAAAAACGCCAGCTCGGCAATTTCCCGCAAGCCTTTACGCACGTGGCGCTCGTCAACACGGCCCGGATTTTGAGCGGCGGGGAGGCAGCGCCTAGAAGCCGCCGACCTGCACCAGGCGCTTGATCGTGTCTTCGCCGGTGACGATGCCGATCAGGTTCTTCTGCGAATCAATCACCGCGGCCAGGCCGAGACGCGCGGCCCGCAGGCGCTGAATGATTCGATAGGCGGGCTCGCTCTCACCGGCGATGACAATTCTCCGCGTGTAATTGGCGAGCGATTGGCGCGGCGTTTTGTCGAGCAGGATATCGAAGACGTTCACGATTCCCACCGCCTGGCCTTGTGAAATCACCGGGAGCCGATCGACGCCGGCTTTCGCGCTCAATTGCAAGGTTTCGTCGATGGAGGCGTCGGGCCGGATCGTGACCGCTTTGTCCAGCGGCACCATCACGTCGGACGCTTTCACGTTTCGAAAATCGACGACGTTGTGGATCATGGCGCGCTCGGTCGAAGTAAGCGAACCTTCGCGCTCGCTCTGCACGGCGATCTGTTTCAGCTCTTCGCGGGCGATGAAAAGACGCGCTGATTCGCTGCCGCGGCGAGGGATGAGAAAGCGGCCGGCTCGCTCGCCAATTTCGAGGACAGGCCAGAGCGCGAGCGAAATGGCTTCGAGCACGCCGGCCAGGGCTGCGAGCGCGCGAAATGGGAATCGCCGGAAGAGCGACTTCGGCAATACGGCGAGGACGAAAAGATAGATCGGAAGCGCGATCAGGATCGCCCAGAGAAATCCGGCCGCGCCGAACGAAGCGACAAGCAGTTTCGTGAGGAGAAGCAACCCCAGGATGTCCGCCAGGTTCGTAATGAGCAGGACAGTGATGAGCAGGCGCTCCGGCCGTTTCGTCAAGCGATCGAGGCGCAAGGCAGAGGACTGTCGCTGCTTGACGTGATGACGGAGCCGGACCGGATTGATCGAGAGCAAGCCGGCTTCGATCCCGGCGAAAAAGAACGAGACTGTCCACAGGCAAAGAATGAAAAAGGCGTAGGTCATGTTTCGGTGGCGCCGTTTTCGTTCGTTGGTTCGCAATCGGAGAGGCAGGCCGTTTTTTCCAACAGGATTTCTTCGATCCGTTTGCGGCCGGCCCGCCGGATGGTGACGGCGAGGCGCGGCATTTCGAAGCGTGTTCCGGAAGGCGGCAGATAGCCGAGCCGGTTGAAGACGAAACCGCCGATGGTGTCGATTCCGTCCGCTTCCAGTTCGAAACCGAGGTGCTCACTCAAATCGTCGAGGCGCGCGTTGCCGCTCACGAGGAAACAGCCGTCCTCGAGCGGCTCGATGTAGAGATCGGCGTCGCCGAGCGGCGCGGCGTCGCTGATAATTTCCTCGACGATATCGGAGAGCGTGATGATTCCTTCGGTGCCGCCAAATTCGTCCACCACGATGGCTAGGCCCTGCGAGTGGGTGAGAAAACTCCGGAGCAAATCCATCGCCTTCATGGTCTCGGCGACGTAGGAAGGCGCTCCCATGATCTCGGTGTAATGTTCCGAGGAATCGATCAGGAAACGTTTCACGTCGAGCACGCCGACGATTTGGTCGGGCGTGTCCGCGTAAACGGGGACGCGGCGATGACGCTTCTCTTTCAACTGCGCGATGGCTTCTTCATTCGTTAGGTCATCGGGCAGCGCGAAGGTATCCACGCGCGGCGTCATGCAATCCTTCGCGGTCTTGTCGCCGAGCTTGATGATTTCCTGGATCATCTCGCCTTCCGCTTCGTGGAGCGTGCCCTGTTCTTCGCCCATTTCGACGAGTGTCTCGAGTTCCTCGTCACTCATCCGGGTCCGCTTCCGCAAATGACGGGGAGTGAGACGGTCGACGATCGCCGAGCTGAGGTGTTCGAGGAGACGGCCCACACGATCGAGCAAAGGCATCAGGGCTTTGAGCGTGAAGACACCGAGCGCGGAAAGGCGGTACGGCGCGGAGAGCGCGAGCAATTTCGGAATCAAATCGCAGAATAAAACGACGATGGCGAAGATGACTGTGGTCGCGAGCCACTGCGGGATGCGGCCCGCGACCGGCCCTTCCCAAAGCAGAAAAAGGCAGAGGACGACGAGCGGAATATTCACGAGCGCGTCGCCGAGAAGGAGGACGTTGAGAACGCGGCGCGGGTTCTCGCGAAAGACGCGAATGAATTGCTTGAGCGACGGATGTTTCTCCTCGAGCCGGCGCAACTGATGAGACTTGAGGGAGAAGAGCGCGGTCTCGAGCCCGGAGAAAAGGCCAGACCAGAAGATCAGGATCGCGATGGAAAGGAGGAGGATGGTGAGAGCCGGCAGCGTCATTTTTCGCTGCGGCGGCGGTCGTGCAACCGTTCGCCCTCCCGAAGACTGAAGCGTGCTCGTTTGCCCATCATCGCAGGCGCCACCAAGTTAGGGCCTCCATGAACAAAGGCGAGAGGATTTCGCGTTTCGTGCAAGCGATGGGAACGGGCGAGGGGAGAGCGGAGAGCGGACTCATGGCCGACCATCCCTATTATCGTGCCTATTTTCGCTGCTGGAACGAACAGCATTACTATGAAGCGCACGACGTTCTGGAGCAGGTCTGGCTCAAAGACACAATTACCCCCGATGACGCGCAATATTTCAAGGGCTTGATCCAGGCCGCCGGCGCGTTCGTTCATCTGCAAAAGCAATTCGAGCATCCGACCCATCCGAAGCATGGGCGGCGGCTGGCACCGGCGGTGCGGCTCTTTCGTCTCGCGGAAAAAAATCTGGCGCCGTTCGGCCCGGAGCGGCACGCCTTCGAGCTGGAGAAATTTCGCGAGATGCTGTCGCGTTATGCGCAGGCGATCGTCGAGTCCGAGCATCGGACAAATCCGTGGACGCCCGAGACCGCGCCGCGCGTCTCGCTCTTGAATTCAAACGCCTCCGCGTAATTTTGTCATCCCGAGCGCAGTCGAGGGACCCCGCGGAAGGTCGAGCGACGGGGGCCTTCGACTCCGCTTCGCTCCGCTCAGGATGACTATCGCTTCCACTCAGCTCGTGAAGATCAACTTGCCGCCGGCGAGCACGAGGACCGTGGCGAGCAATATCGAAATAATGCGCGCGGGAAAATGCCGGCTCCCGAGTTGCGAGCCAATCGCGCCCGCGATCACCGCAGCGACCGCCAGCATCCAGGCAAAACTCGGAACGGGCCGCCCGCGGGAAACGTATCCCACCAAGCCTGCGATCGAGTTCACCAAAATGAAAAGCGCCGAGACCGCGGCGGCGCGGCGGATGGTGGCCCACCGGCAAAATAGTAGCAGCGGCGTAAGAAAAATCCCGCCTCCGGTTCCCGTGAGTCCGGAGAGAAAACCGATGCCGGCTCCGATTCCCACCGCGGCCGGGGCCGGCGGCGTCGTGACATCCGGCGGATCGCCCTGACGAAAGAACAAGCGCGCGGCGGAAAACAGCAGCACGGCGCCAAGCACGATTTTGAGGATGGAAGCAGGCAGAGGCAGATAGCCTCCGAGATACGCGGCGGGAATCGAGAGCAGAGCGAATGGCCAGAACAAACGCCACGAGAAATGTCCCGCCCGCCAAAATTGAAACGCGCCGATGCACGCGACCAGAATATTCAGGACGAGCGCGGTGGGCCGGATGAATGTTGTTCCAAGACCGCAAAGCGTCATCACCGCGATGTAGCCCGACGCGCCCGCGTGACCGACGGATGAATAGAGGAACGCGACGACGGTGATCCCGGCGACAAGGAGAATCAGATGCGTATGATCCAGATTCATCGAGTTGTGTTTAGAGAACTCGCCGTTTTTTTACAAGGAGCGGCGGTTTGCAACCGCCCCTCCTTGGCTTTGCGGCGCAAACCGATACCTTGCCCCGATGACCCCGCCATCGAGCGCGCACACCAATAGACTGAGCCGCGAGAAATCGCCCTACCTTCTCCAGCACGCCGACAATCCGGTCGATTGGTTTCCCTGGGGCGAAGAAGCTTTCGCGAAAGCGCGAAGCGAGAACAAACCGATCTTTCTCTCGATCGGTTACTCCACTTGCCACTGGTGCCACGTGATGGCGCACGAATCCTTCGAGAGCGGCGACGTGGCGGCAGTCATGAACCGCGAGTTCGTGAACATCAAAGTCGACCGCGAAGAACGGCCGGACGTTGACCGCGTCTACATGACCTTCGTCCAGGCAACGACCGGCGGCGGCGGCTGGCCGATGAGCGTTTGGCTAACGCCGGAACTGAAGCCGTTTGTCGGCGGAACTTATTTCCCGCCCGAAGACCGCTACGGCCAACCAGCATTCGCGAAGGTGCTCGAACGAATCGCGCTCGCCTGGAAACAGGACCACCAGAAGATCGCGGAGCAGGGAACACAGATCATCGCCGCGCTGGCCCAGGCGGAATCGAATGGCGAGAGAACGACGACGCAACTGAGCGCCGCAACGTTGGAGGCCGCGTATCAGCAGATCGCGCGCAGCTACGATGCGCACGATGGCGGTTTCGGTGTGGCGCCAAAATTCCCGCGGCCAGTGACGCTCAACTTTCTCGCACGGATTCACGCGCGCGGGCCCGAGTCGGCGCGGGGCCGGCACGCGCTCGAGATGAATCTGTTCACCTTGCGCAAAATGGCGGCGGGTGGAATGCACGATCACATCGGCGGCGGATTTCACCGTTACTCGGTCGATATCTACTGGCACGTCCCGCATTTCGAAAAGATGCTGTACGACCAGGCGCAGCTGGCGGTCGCGTATCTGGAAGCGTTCCAAATCACGCGCGCGCCGCTTTTCGAACGAGTCGCGCGCGACATCCTCGACTACGTCCGCCGCGACATGACCGCCAAAGATGGCGGCTTCTTCTCCGCCGAAGATGCCGACAGCCTGGTTGTAAACGAAGGCGGCGAGCCCGGCCACGGTGAGAAAAAGGAGGGTGCGTTTTACGTCTGGAACAAGGAAGAGATCGACTCCGCGCTGGGACCCTCCGCGGAGCTATTCAATTATCATTACGGCGTTAAGCCCGCAGGCAACGTTCCTCCTGGAGGCGATCCGCACGCGGAATTCACCGGCAAGAATATTTTGATCGAGCTGCAAACGATGGCGGAAACAGCCGCTCATTTCAAAAAAGAGGAGGCCGAAGTTTACGAAGCGCTGGCAAAGTCTCGCGCCACGCTCCTGGAGCTGCGTTCGAAACGCCCGCGCCCACATCTCGACGACAAGATCATCACGGCATGGAACGGCCTGATGATCTCCGCGTTTGCGCGCGGCGCACAAGTGCTCGGCGATGCGGCTTATCTCGAAGCAGCGACTCGGGCGGCGATGTTTGTGCGGACCCGGCTCTACGATGAATCGAAAAAAGTTCTGGTCCGAAATTATCGCGAGTGCCGAAGTGAAGTGGAAGGATTTGCGGACGACTACGCCTTTCTCATTCAAGGGTTGCTCGATCTTTATGAAGCTTGCTTCGACGTGAGCTGGCTCCAGTTCGCAATCGAATTGCAGGAGACACAGGACCGATTGTTCCTTGATGAAACACAAGGCGGCTACTTCAGCGGCACCGGAAAGGACGCGAGCATTCTCCTGCGCCTGAAGGAAAACAACGACAGTGCGGAACCGGCCGCGAGCTCAGTGGCTGCGCTGAACCTTTTGCGGCTCGCGCAATTCCGGGACGAACAGCGCTGGCACGAACGCGCCGAGAAAACCATCAACGCCTTCAGTCCGCAAATCAGCCACTTCCCCAGCGCGATGCCGCAGATGCTCGTCGCGCTCGATTTCAGTTTGAACAAGCCGCGTCAAATCGTGGTGGCCGGGAAGCGCGACACGCCCGAGACGCGGATATTGCTCGCGGAAGTTCACCGCCACTTCATCGCGAACAAAGTCCTCATGCTGGCCGATGGTGATGAGGGCCAAAGGTTCCTGGAAGAGAAACTCGAAGCACTGCGGGCGATGAAGCCGATGAACGGTAAATCCGCCGCATATGTGTGCGAGAACTTCACCTGCAAAGCTCCCGTGACCGATCCGAAAGCGCTCGGCGAATTGCTTCGGTAGGGCGACGCTCCGCGGAGCCGTGGGATTTTTGGCGGTTCCGGCTCGACAGAGTCTCGCCCTACTAACTTAAACGCCGTCCACCAAAATCATGTTGGTCTTCGCGGTGCGATGGCGCATCGCGCGCGGCTCGCGATATTCTTCGCAATTGAGCCACTCTTTGGCGCGTTCCATCGAGTCGAACTGAAGGATCACGATCCGTTTCGGCTTCCAATCGCCTTCGAGAACTTCCGCGGCGCCGCCGCGCACAATGTACTTGCCACCGTGTTGCAGCACGGTGGCGCTCGCGTGCTTTTTGTATTCCTCGTAGCCGACCGGATCAACCACTTCAATTTCCACGATTACGTATGCAGCCATTGAAATCAGAGATCTCCTTTCAAGGTGGGATCTGTTTCTGGCAACTTCTTCCGCCGCCGCAAACGCATCCAGTTGTTCCAGGTTTTGCGCATGCTGTCGCGTGGCGTGAGATAATGCTGATTCAGGTCGTTGCTCTTGACGATTTGCGCGAGGATGCCCGCCGTCGAAAGATCGTCGGTATTTAGAATAGTGTAGGCGGTGCCGATCGCTTCGTGGTGGTGCGCGTCGCTCGCCGCGGTCATCGGGAGTCCGCGCAGCTGCGCGTATTTGAAGGCGTAGCGATTGTAGCGCCGCAGCGTGGTGGCCGCGTTGAAAACTTCGAGTGCGTCGATCGGCAGCGTCTCAAGGACGGGAAAGCGGATGCCGGCGCGAAAAAGATCGTAGGGGTGCGGCGGAATGGCGAGGCCGCCGCGTTCGTGAATGATCTCGCAAACTTCGCGGGCCGGTTTGCCTTTCAAATACGGAAGCGTCGCGCCGATGCAGAGCAGGTGACCTTCATCGGTGGTGACTTCGACGCCGGGAATGATGAGAAAATTATCGACCGGCAGGCCGTCCGCGCGCATCAAGCCTTTCTCGAGAAGATAGGTGACCGCATCGCAGGTGTTATGATCAGTGACGGCGAAACCGTTCAATCCCTTCTCGCGCGCGGCCGCGATGTTGTCCTCCGGGCTCGAGACGCCGTCGCCGGAAAAGAACGTGTGCGTGTGCAGGTCGATCTTGAACGGCATTGCCGGGAGGCTAGTTTGCGGCGCCCGAAATGGAAAGCGTCGGTTTAAAAGAGTGGGCCATCGTGTGCGAGGCGATGGGCCGCGGAGAACAGAGCGTCATGCTGCGCAAAGGCGGAATCGCCGAGGGCCGCGCCGGATTCGCTTTCCGGCATTCGGAGTTTTTTCTTTTCCCGACTTTCTTTCACGAGCAACTCGGGAGGACGCGCCTGACTGACCCGGAAATTCCGCAGGAGCGCGGGGGCGAGATCGAGATTCGTTTTTTTGCCAGGGTCGTCGCCGTCAAGGAGATCACTTCGTGGGAAATGGTTGCCGCATTGGAGCCGCTTCACATTTTGCAGCAATCGGTCGTGCGCGAGCGTTTCGATTACGATGACAGACCAGGTCTGCATGTGGCGCTGGTCCGGGCGTTTCGTCTCGAACCGAGATGGACCTTTCGGAATCTGGCTCGCTACGGAGGTTGCCGCTCATGGGTTTCGCTCCCGGAATGTCCGGAGGCGACGCACTTCGAGCCGGTTCTGACCGATCAAGAGCACGCCAAGCTGGTCGAGAAATTTGCCCGATTGCTCTTGTCTTCGGCGGACTAAATATATTACACCCGTGGAAGCCGACAACGGGCTTCCGGCAAAACGGCCCCATCCCCAAAACAAACCCCGGAAAACACAAGCCATGAAACTCATTACCCGTTCCGCAATCGCATTGGTGTTCCTGATTGCTCTCGCAACCCCGCTGCGCGCTCAGAATCCAGACGTGGCGATTCGCATCAGACCAGCCAAGAATTGCTTCTCCATTACGTTAAAGAATCTCCGAACCAGCGCTGTCGCCGTGAGCGTGGCCGATATGACTGTCTTCGATCAGAAGAGTTGCAAGCGAGTCTGCGTCGCCAAGGTGCCACTCGACAAGAAGTTCGCGCCTTGTCAGACCCTGGACTTCCGCATTTGCTGCGAAAAACCGCTCCCGCCGAGCTACATCTGTTACGTGCGGGTCCACCACAACTTCGGCATAAACGAAGAGTGGTTCTTTCAGCCGTAAATCTCTCGGCGGTCAGAGACCGCCGCTACAGCTCAGTGCGACCTAGCCAACCGCTTCGACGAGCACGCCCGTCTCGGCGAGACTGCCTTCGCTGTCGCGATTGAATTGCATGTCGTAAAGACGCCGGTAGTAGCCCGATTTTTCCAGCAACTCGCGATGCGTGCCGACTTCTTTGATGTGGCCCTCATCCAACACGACGATTTGATCGGCCGATAGAATCGTCGAGAGCCGATGCGCGATGGCGATGACGGTCCGGCCGGCCGCGAGCGTTTCGAGCGCCATCTGGATTTGTTTCTCCGATTCGGAATCGAGCGCGGAAGTGGCTTCATCGAGCAGCAGGATGGGCGCATTCTTCAAGAGCGCCCGCGCAATGGCGAGACGCTGCTGTTGTCCGCCCGAGAGGAGGCAACCTTTGTCGCCAATCGTCGTTTCGTATCCTTGCGGCTGCGCGATGATGAACTCGTGCGCGTAAGCGGTTTGCGCCGCTGCATAAACTTCCTCTGGCGTCGCCTCGAGCCGGCCGAACTGGATGTTTTTGAAAATCGTATCGTGAAACAGAAACGTCTCCTGCGTGACGAGGCCGATTTGTTCGCGCAACGATTTCTGGGTGAGCGTGCGAAGATCCTGGCCGTCCAGCCGCACTACACCACTCGTCGGATCGTAAAGGCGCAGGATCAACGATAGAATCGTGCTTTTGCCCGCGCCGCTTGCGCCGACCAGCGCGTAACTCTTTCCCTGTTCGATCCTCAGGTTCAGGTTCGAGACCGCGTTCGTCACGCCGCCGGCATAGCGGAAGGTCGCATCGTCGAACTCGATTAACCCCTTCGAATGGGTCAGGACTATCGCGTCCGGGGCGTCCTTCACGCTGGGCTGAGAATCGAGGATGGCAAAGACCTCCACCGTTGCCTGGATGGATCGCTGCATGACGACGTGCATCCGGCTGAGCGTCTTGATTGGTTCGTAGAGAAGGACAATACCGGCATTCAGCGCAATGAAACGGGCCGCGCTCAGATTCGCGGCATAGATGTAAACCAGGGCCAGACCGATGCCGCCCGCGGCGATGAGTTCCACGAGCGGCCCCACCGCTTCCATCGACATGATCATGCGCATCATGTTTTCGAATTGCAGCTTATTGCTGTGGCGAAACTGGTCTTCCTGGTGTTTCTCGCGCGCGAACGACTTGATGACGCGGATACCGGCGAAGGTCTCCTGCATCGTCACCACCATCTGCCCCATGTCCTCTTGTTCGTACTGCACTGCCTTGCGAGCTCTCCTTCCGTAAATCATGATCGGCGCGAGACAGACCGGGAAGAGAACGAGCGTCACGAGCGTGAATTTCCAATCCATGTAGAGCAACACCGCGACACCGCTGACGATCGTGATGGGTTGTTTGAACACGTCGCTGCTGACGCTGGACACGGCCATCTGCATTCCGCGCGTATCGTTGGTAATGCGCGACATGAGGAAGCCCGAGCGCATCTTGTTAAAAAAATCCATCGAATGCCGCACCATCTTGCTGAAGAGCTGATCGCGGATGTCGGTCACGACGCGGTTGCTGACCCAGTTCATGTAAAATGAATTGCCGTAAGCGCACAAACTGCGCGCGGCCATGACGGCCGGAATCCAAAGGCAGGTCAGAATGATGACGTTGATTTTGGGGCCGGCATTCAGCAACGCAGGATTATCCGCGAACTGCTGGGGCGTGGCAGGTCCGCCCCCATGAAATACGGTCCCCATCACTTTCACGAGAACAAGCGGCATGCAGCCGCTAATGAGCCCGAATCCCAAGCCGCAACCAAGCCCCAGGAAAAAGCGGAACTTGTACGGCTTCACATAGGCGAAAAGCCGCTTATACGGGCCCCAGCCGGCGCGGAGGGTTTGCCAAAAGGAAGGTTTCGCTGGTGCGGCTTGCGTGTCACTCATATCGCGGGCGCCGCCGGAGCCGACAGCAGCGATTCCATAGCATCGATCACGCTCCGCGTCGAGATTTGGTTCATCGGCACGGCGCCTTGCTTGGGGTTGAACTCAGCCAACGGGCCCTCGGATGCACCGCTCAAAACGATCGCCGAGTCCGAGCGCGGATGCCAGTGAAACGGATTCGTGGGACCGAAGAGGACCACTTGCGGCGTCCCCCAAGCCGCCGCGAAGTGCATCGGCGCGGAATCGACTGTGAGCAGGAGCCGGGCTTTCCGCACCAGCGCCGCGAGCGTGAGCAGGTCTGTTTTCGTGGAGAAATCGAGCACCACGGCCTGCGTGGAAGATTTTATCGCGGCGATCTGCGCTTGCTCGATCGGAGAACGGCTTCCGGTAAGAATGCACTTCATCTGGCGTTCTTCCGTGCAGTGCTCGATGAGGCGCGCCCAGCGGGACGCTTCCCAGAATTTTTCCGCGCGCGCCGAGCCCGGATGCAGGATGACGAATTCGCCCGACACGCTCGCAGTCTCGAGCAGGGTGTTGGCTTTCTCCTGCGTCGCCTCGGGCAGATCGAGATGAATATCGCGGGCGGCGTCGGTGATGCCGAGCGGCTTCAACAACGCGAGATGATAATCCACCGTGTGCAACATGCGGACGGAAGCGTCCACAAATTCGGTGTAACTGCGCGCACGAATCTTCACCCGCAGGTTTGGGTGGTCCGCCGTGATCCGTGCTTTCGCGCCCGAGAGCAGCGTGAGAAACGAGGAGCGATCGTTGCGAGTGAAATCGAGACAGTAATCGAAGCGCGTGAGGGTAAGCCCGATCCAGTCCAGCGCGTCATCCGCTTTTCCCCGGACCACGAAGATCTTGTCGATCCCCGAAATCGCCGGGAGCAATTGCTCCGCGGAGGGCGAGACCACGAGGGTGAGCGTCGCTTCCGGAAATCTGTCCCGTAAGGCGGCGATGGCCGGCGTGGTGAGAATGAGATCGCCGATTCGCTTTAGTTGAATGAGGAGGATGTTCATCAACTCATGCTCTTGATCCTGCTCTCGATCCTGATCCTCCTCCTAATCGATCGAACAAAATCAGGAGCATGATCAGGATCATGAGCAGGAGAAAAAGCTATCGTCCCATTTGCATCGCCAGTTCGTAGGCGACCAAAAGCCGGACACGAAAATGATCCCACGTGAAATTTTCGACTACGCGCCGGCGCGCCGCCAGACTCATCCGCTCGACAATTTCCGGATGCCGATAAAGTTGCAGGATCGCCTCGGACAATTGGTCGACATTCCCGGGTTGGATGATGATTCCTTCCGCGCCATCATTCACCACGTCGCCCGCTTCCCTCGTCGTGATCTGGGGCAGTCCGCAGGCCGCCGCCTCGTACACGACCTTTGCGCTGCCCTCGCACTGCGACGGGAAAATGTGCACGGTCCCCTGGCTCAAATAATTCTCCACATCGCGCACAAAGCCCACGGTCTTGATGTTGTCGCGCCAGTATTTCTTCAAGTGCGGCTTCGCTTCATCATGGACCGAGCCCACCAGCCAAAGCTCCGCGTTTTTCAAATCCAGCCGGTGCCACGCTTCGAGCAAATGGTGGATTCCTTTGCGCTCAATCAGCGCGCCGGAGAAAATGGCGCGGAAAATCGGCGGGCGCGGGCCTGGCTTGAAACGTTCCACGTCCACGCCGCGGGGCAGATAAAATAATTTCTCCTCTGGGAAACCCTGGACGCGAAAAGTGTCGGCCGCCTTTTGGGAAAGAACGAAGAGCATGCTCGCGAGTTCGTATTCCTCCAGAAAGCGTTCGCGGGTCTGGAGCAAATTTTCCTTCCAGCGCCGTTGCCGGGAAAGTCCCGCGGCCGGCGGAGGCGAAGGCGCGCGATCGGCCAGAATCTTGCCGCGGTCACGGTGCCAGGTGGGGATTTCCACGATCGAAGGAATGCCGAGCTTCCGCGCGACGCGGAGTGCCTGGAGACAATCGCCCGACCAGCTATGAAAGAGATCGTAACGTCCGCTCGCAAGATGCCGCGCCGTGATCCAGTCGAGATACTTTTTTTTCGCTCCGTAATAATAAGGCCGATCGAGAAACGAAATCAGACGCACAGGATGCCAGCGGAGCGAATAGATAAGCCGCGACGGTATTTCCTTCTGCCGATTATCGTAGGCGATGGCCCGGCCGAGGAATCCGCCCCGATGCGAAGCGCGCAATGTCTCGAACGCGTCCGTGTCCAGCCCCGATCCTCCGATCCGGGCAAAGATCGAGTAGAGCAGGCTCTTCGGGAGCGTGCGCACTTCACGAGTTGCAGCTTGCAACGGCGGAGGGGCGTTTAGAGTTTCACCCACCATCGGCTAACAAGTATTGTGGCGATTGCGGCCAAGTAAAGAGTCATTCCGAGCGAAGTCGAGGAACCCCGATGTAAGCTTCTCGACGTCCGACGGGATGTCTCGACTGTGCTCGACATGACAGAAAAACTTACCATAGGATTTGTCCGGCGCGGATTTTCCTCCAGCGGCGGTGCGGAAGCGTACCTGAAACGGCTGGCCGCCGGGCTGGTGGAGAACGGGCACACGGTCCGGCTTTACGCCTCGACTGACTGGCCGCCTAACGAGTGGACGTTCGGTCAACTGACCCGGCTCGAAGCGCATTCGGCGATAGCGTTTGCCGATGAAATCGAAAAACTCGCGCCCGGCGCGGAGTGCGATGTCTTGATGAGCTTCGAGCGCATCTGGCGCTGCGATCTTTATCGCGCCGGCGACGGCGTCCATCGCTCCTGGCTGGAGCGCCGTGAGAAAAGCGCCGGTCCGTTTCAAAAACTGAGCCGCTTTTTCAATCGCAAACATTCCGCCACGCTCGCGCTCGAAGAATCGCTTTTTGCGAAGGGCGGCGCCGCCCGCGTCATCGCAAACTCGCGGATGGTGAAGGATGAGATCGTGCGCTTCTACGGATTTCCGGCCGGGAAAATCGACGTGGTTTACAACGGTGTCCTCGTCGGCGCGCTGCAGCGGGATGCGGAAACGCGCGCGCGATGCCGCGAGACTCTTGGCCTCGGCGAAAACGATGTCGCCGTGCTCTTCGCCGGGTCCGGGTGGGAACGGAAAGGTTTGCGCTTCGCCATCGATGCGATCGAGAACGCCGGAAGCGACTTGCGCCTGCTCGTGGCGGGGCGGGGCGAGCAAAGAAAATTTCGTTCGGAGCGCGCGCAATTTCTCGGCGTGGTTGAGGACATGCCGGGCCTTTATGCCGCCGCAGATATCTTCCTGGCGCCGACGCTTTACGACCCTTTCTCAAACGCGTGTCTCGAGGCCCTCGCCGCTGGCCTGCCGGTCATCACGACCCGCGCAAACGGTTTTTCGGAAATCATCGAGACGGGTGTGCACGGCACCGTCGTGGAAGACCCGCGCGAAACCGGCGAGATCCGTGACGCTCTCGTCTTCTGGTCGGACAGCGCTCGTCGCGAGGAAGCTTGTGCAGGCATTCGCGACCTGGCAACGCGCTTCGATATTTCGGCGAACGTCGCGCGGACCCTTGAGATTCTCGCTCAGGTCGCGGCCAGGGCCGCGTCGACGTGAGGGAAAATAATAAACACCTGATCGAGCCGCGCGATTTCGAAGATCGGCCGGACATTTTCCTGCAGCCCGGCCAGGATAAATTTTCCGCCGTACTCCTCGACGTTTTGCATTCCTTCGATCAGCACCGCGAGACCTGAGCTGTCGATGTAGGAGACGCGCGAGAGATCCACGACCAGACGCGGCGGCTTGCGCGCGACCATCGCGGCGAGCGACTCGGCCACGCGCGGCGAAACATGCAAATCGATTTCGCCTTCGAGCGGGAGAACGTTGGGTTCAGCGGGCAGAGTCATAAGAATTGAGGTCTGGGAAGATGTCACTCTCCGGTCGCGCGTCAATCGCTCACCAGCCCAGCGTGGCGATGGCGTCGTCGACATTCCCGAGATCATCGAAAAGAAAATCCGGCTTCTGCGCCGCGAGATTTTCCCTCGACCACGAGCCGGTCGACACCGCGATCGTGCGCGCGCCAAATGCTTTTCCGCAGGCAATATCATGGCCGGTATCGCCGATCACATCCACCTGGCCGGGCGAGAATTTTATTCCAGTTTCCTGTTCCGCGCGTTCCAGCGCGAAAGCGCCGAGTTCGTTGCGATCATGATGATCATCCGCGAAAGCGCCAAAATCGAAGAAGTGCCAGAGCTGGTAATGGGCGAGTTTCAATTGCGCGCCGCGCTTGAGATTGCCCGTCAGCAGCCCGAGCGCCGTGTCGGGCCGTGGCGCGAATTTCTCCAGCAACTGCCGCACACCGGGCAGCACACTTCCCCGGCTACGTGGGAGTTCCTGTTCGAGCAGCTCCAAATAAAGATCGAGGAATGCCGCCACCTTTTCTTCCGTGATCAGCTCGCGATGTTTCTCGAGAATTTGATGCGCGATCCCCGCATCCGTCCGTCCTGCGATTTCGACTCCACTCAAATCGCCGTCGTCGCCAAACCATTGCGCCGTCGCGCGGATGATGGCCCGCTGCCCCGCCGCGCCGGTCGTGATGAGCGTGCCGTCGATGTCCCAAAGAAGAAGGCGCTTTTTTCTCTCTGTCATTCCGAGCGAAGTCGAGGAATCTCTCGTTACAATAACCGTTGCATTAATCGAGAGATTCCTCGACTTCGCTCGGAATGACAACATACCGCGGCCGGATCGCCCCATCGCCGACCGGTTATCTCCATATCGGACACGCCATCACTTTCTGGCGCGCGCAAGAACGCGCCGAACAGAACGGCGGCACGCTTGTTCTTCGGATCGAGGATCTCGATACGGCGCGTTGCCGTCCGGAATTTCGCGACGCCATCATCGAAGACTTGCGCTGGTTCGGCTTGCGCTGGGCTGAAGGGCCTGACATCGACGGCAGCTTTGGCCCTTATGTGCAAAGCGAGCGGCGCGCACTTTATCTCGCCGCTTGGAAAAAGTTGCGGGACGCCGCGTTGATCTATCCGTGCAGTTGTTCGCGACAGGATGTGCTCCAGTCGGCTGGCGCGCCGCATCATGAGAACGAGGAACCGGTTTATCCGGGAACGTGCCGTCCGCCGAACGGAACCGTGAGCGATCTTGATTCGCCCGCCGGCCATCATTGGCGGTTCCGCGTTCCAGGCGGAGAAGCGTTGCATTTCATAGACAACCGCCTCGGACCGCAACGCGCGATTGCCGGAGTGGACTTCGGCGATTTCATTGTCTGGCGAAAGGACGACGTGCCAGCCTACCAACTCGCCGTCGTGGTTGACGATGCCGCGATGCAAATCACCGAGGTCGCGCGCGGCGCCGATTTGCTTCTTTCCACGTTTCGGCAGTTGCTCATTTATCGCGCGCTCGGTTTAAGCGTGCCGGAATTTTTTCACACAGAATTGATTACGGACTCGGCCGGCCTGCGGCTCGCGAAGCGGCATGCGTCGCTCAGTTTGCGAGAACTGCGAAATGCCGGGGCGAATGCCGATCAACTGCGCGCGCGCTATCTGTCATCCTGAGCCGCGCAGCCGGCGAAGGACCTCACCGAATTAGAATACGTGCGAACTACGGCATGGGGAGCGCAGGCAGCTTGCCTGCACTAGCCGGCAGCTTGCCGGCGTTCTGCTGAGGGAAGTTGTGCGGCTCTTGAGCGTGGTGCGTTTCCACTTTTCGGCAAGCTGCCGAAAAGAACAGGCTGGCAGCCTGTGCTCCCCAAATCACGCGCGCTACGGCACCGGCGCTTGCATCATGAAAAACACCGCGATCATGCTGCCGACAAACGCGAGAAATGCGATGGCCGCGGCTGCGAAAATGGCCGTGCGCATGCGATCCTTTTCTTTCGTCCGATTCAAGAACGGTGAGGCGTCTGCAAAATCCACCGGGCGCGCGCTCGACTCCGCCGGGCGTGCTTCGACTTCTTCCAAACGGGGCAACGGCTGAGCGTCGCCGGCCACCTCGCATTCGTAGTAAGCGTCGACTTTGCCGAAGCGGATTCGATCGCCCGCGCGTAATTGGACCGTGGTGATCGGCTCTCCGTTGACCACCGTGCCATTCGTCGAGCCGAGGTCCTTGATATTGAAAATTTCGCCGACCATCGTCAGCTCGGCGTGCCGGCTCGAAACCGAAATGTCGTCGAGGCAGATCGCGTTCTCTGGCGAACGGCCGATCGTCATGCTCTCCTCGACCAAGTCGTGCGAGGTCCTCTCGCCAGATTCCGAACGGATCGTGAGCTTCGGCATGCCGCTCATTTGATAACAGCGCGGAAAGCAAAGCAATAGTGTTTCTCCTTCTTCTGTAGCCGCTTCGCTATGCGAAGCGCCGGGGTACGCGGCGCTCGCCCGTCTCGCGAGACCCCACGCCGCCCACAGGGCGGCGGATACAGTGGCTAACGCTCCACTCCGATTGACCCACACCAGCCGCGCCCGCATAGTGCTGCGCTTTATGTCGATCGAGCTGACCCGGAACTTCTGCATCATCGCGCATATCGATCACGGCAAGACCACGCTCTCCGATCGATTGCTCGACCGCACCGGCACGATCCAGGAGCGCGACAAGCAGGACCAGTTGCTTGATTCGATGGATCTGGAACGCGAGCGCGGCATCACGATCAAGGCGCATCCAGTCGCGATGCGCTACACGAGCAAGGCCGGACAGGAATATCGGCTCAATCTTCTCGACACGCCCGGGCACGTCGATTTCGCCTATGAAGTTTCCCGCTCGCTCGCGGCGTGTGAAGGTGCGCTCCTCATCGTGGATGCGGCGCAGGGCGTGGAAGCGCAGACGGTCGCGAACGTGCACCTCGCCCACAAGCAAGGACTCACGATCGTGCCCGTGATCAACAAGATCGATTTACCCAACGCCGACATCGCCGCGGTCCACAAACAGCTCGAGGAAATTCTCGCGATCCCGGCGGAGGAAGCGATCGACGCCAGCGCGAAAATGGGAATCGGCATCGAAGAAATTCTCGAAGCCATCGTTGATCGTATCCCGCCGCCTCCAACGCCCACTGACGAAGTTCTGCGCGGCCTGGTTTTCGACTGTGTCTTCGATATCTACCGTGGCGTTGTCGCCTATGTCCGCGTTTTTTCCGGCAAGATCGAAGCGGACCAGGGCATCAAGCTGATCAACAATGACGGGCGCTATGAGGTGAAGGAAGTGGGCGTCTTTACGCCGAAGATGTTTCCGCAGAAGCGGCTCCAGGCGGGAGACGTGGGTTATTTCATCGCGAACATCAAAAGCACGGCCGACATCAAGATCGGCGACACCGTGACCGATCTGCGCAATCCGGCGAAGGTGCCGCTGCCCGGATTTCAGGAAATCCATCCGATGGTTTTCAGCGGCATTTATCCCATCAACACCGGCGACTTCGAGCACTTGAAAACCGCCATCGGGAAATTGCGCTTGAACGATTCTGCGTTCGTTTATCAGCCGGAAAGTTCCGTCGCGCTCGGTTTCGGGTTCCGCTGCGGTTTTCTCGGGCTCCTCCACATGGAGATCATCCAGGAGCGGCTCCGGCGCGAATACGACATGGATATCATCGCGACCTCGCCGAGCGTGATCTACGAAATTTTCACGACGCGCGGCGAAACGATCCTGGTCGATAATCCCGCGTACCTGCCCGATCCGAGCGTGATCGATGAAATCCGCGAGCCGATCGTGAAAGCTTACGTGCTTTGTCCGAACGAAAACATCGGCGACATCCTCCAGCTCATCCTGGAAAAACGCGGGCTGATGGACCACACGGAATCGCTCGACACGCGGCGCGTCATGCTGCATTGCGAGCTGCCGCTGAATGAAATCCTCGTCGACTTCAACGACAAGATTAAGAGCATCACCCGCGGTTATGGCTCGATGGATTACGAGCACTCCGGTTATCGCGCGGCGAAACTGGTGAAGCTCGATCTCCTCGTGAATGGCGAGCCGGTCGACGCGTTTTCCACGATCGTGCACCGCGATCGGGCCGAAAGCCGGGGCCGAATGCTGGCGGCGAAATTGAAGGAAGTAATTCCCCGGCAACTTTATCAGGTCGCGATCCAGGCGGCGATCGGCGGGAAGATCATCGCGCGGGAAAGTGTTTCAGCTTTGCGCAAAAATGTGACGGCGAAGTGCTACGGTGGCGACATCACGCGGAAGCGGAAGTTGCTCGAGAAGCAAAAAGAAGGCAAAAAGCGCATGAAAAGCATCGGCAAGATCAACATTCCGCAAGAGGCCTTCATCCAGGTTTTGCGCGCGCAATAATTCTCATGTTCAAACCTCGCTACATTAAACACGGTCACCTTCTCGTTCGCCATGCGGAGAAAATGCTGCGCTATCGCAGGGACATCCTGGAGGAACCCGCCATCGCGGGAGTGCAGGCCCAGATCGAAAAATTGCGCGAGGGCTTGCGCGACAAAGACAAGAAAGCGGTCAAGGAAGAGTCCGAGCGTCTCCACAATCTTTATACCAAGCACATGCCGGCAGGGCGCGACGCCGGCTGGCGCGAGAACGTCGAAGTGCTCCTGGTCGCCATCGTGGCGGCGGTCGCGATCCGCTCATATTTTTTTCAGCCGTTTAAAATTCCGACCGGCTCGATGCAGCCGACCCTCAACGGCATCATTGGGCATCGAGCGTTCTTCGCGTCTGAAAGCGAAATTCCGGTCGATCAAAGGGACAGCTACGAGAAGCACGACAAGGGCTGGTATTTGAAGGGCTACCCGACCGACGCCGGCAAGCCCAATCTCTTCCGGCAGGTCGCGGAGTTTGTCGTTCTCGGCCGCAATTACATCGACGTCGTCTCGAAGGAAGACGATCGCGTGGTGCGGATCGAGCCGAAGAAGATCGCGTTCTTCTTCACCTTCACCCAGATCGTTTGCGAGCGGCAGAGTTTCTTTGTCTACGCGCCGCCCGAGACGCTGGCGCAGGATTTCAAGGTGCTCCTCTTCAACCAATACAAGCGCGACCAGGTCATCGCCCGCGGCGCGATCGACACGGGCGATCAGGTCTTCGTCGATAAATTCAGTTACAATTTCGTCAAACCGCGCCGGGGCGACGTCTTTGTTTTTCGCACGGAAGGAATTTCCGATCGTAACCGGACGGTGGGGAACCGCTATTTGATTACGGAAGATCCCGGGAACGGTTCGCCGTTTTACATCAAGCGTCTGGCCGGGTTGCCGGGCGACACGTTGCGGATCGAGCCACCCCTGCTGTATGCGAATGGCAAGCCGGCCGAGGGATTTGGCTTTCAGCGGGTGATGACGGCGAAGCCTCCTTATCGCGGCTACTCGGACGGGCCGCTGAATGTGCGCGACCTCGAGAACAAACTGGTCCAAATCCGGGCCGAGAAAGAAACGGCCATCAGCTCCGGGAATTCCGATCGCGCGGCGGAATTGCAGCTCGAGGAGCAACACATGAAAGGGCAGTTGGAGTTCGCCCAGGAAAAACGCCCGCTGCCACAGGGTTCTTATTTCGCGATGGGCGACAACAGCTACAACAGCTACGACAGCCGATATTGGGGCCCCGTGCCGGAGGAAAATCTCGTCGGCCGCGGGCTGCTGGTTTACTGGCCCTTTAACCGGCACTGGGGCCTGATTCGTTAGGCCAGCCGAAATGCTTTCGAGCCTGCCGCGCGTCTACCCGCTGCTCGGGCTTTGCAGCGGTTACCTTATCGTCCTGCTCTTCAATCCGGTCCGGCTCGCCTTGCGCGACGGACTTCGCTGCATCCTGCGTTTCAAACGCATCTGGATCACCTTCACCGTCCTCGGCTTCGCTTACTCAGTTTTTCAATTCGCCACCTTTACGCCGATCCATCAATCGGCCGATCTCGATTTCAGCCAGGTGACGTCGCCGGGCAGTTGGGAATGGCCCAGCTTCTTCGAAGTCTGGCGCGAAGTGCCGTTGCCGGCGCTGGAAGGAGTCGCGGGAATTTTTGATAACGCCACGACCACTTATCCGCTCTCGATTGTTGCCGCGATTTTCTTGCTCATAAACTGGCGCGGATTGCACGGCGCCCTCTTTCGCGCGCTGGGAAAACGTTACGGAGTTTGGGGCTACCTTATCTATGCCGTGCTGCTCCTCAGCGCGATCGCGACGCTCTTGAAGCCGATCGCTTTCTGGCGCCTGCCGGGGTGGGGAGGAAACGTGGCCGCGGCCGGGCTGCTTCAAATCTCGGCGACGATCGACGCCGTCGCGTTCATCTTCGAATACCTCTTCGGCGTTTACATCCAGGTTTATCTGATCACGGTCTGCCTGGCCTGGATCAAAGGGTTGAGCTTCGGCGAGGAAGATCTTTTCAAGTTCGCGATGCGGCGGTTCAGTTATGTCCTGGAATGGGCGGGCATCGTCGTCATCGCCGGCACATTGATCGTGCGCGCGCCGCTCCTCCTGGCCTATTTTCGCAATGTGCCCGGCGTGCTCGATTATCTCCCGCTCGAACGCGTCATCATGAGCGCGTTGATCATTTTGTTTGCCTCCGTCCAGATTTCGCTCGTGCTCCACAATGAAACTTTGCGCGCGGCCCTGCGCGCTCATCGCGAATTCATTCGGCGAAATGCTTTTCGCTTCGGCTGGTTCCTGCTCATTGCGGCGCTCCATTTTTTCTTTCTTACGGCCTGTGATGCCATCGTCCGGACTGCCATTGCGGATCGCGTAGTCGCGGTGATCATTTGGAAAATCTTTTACGTCCTCGCGCGGGGATTGATCACGGGCTGGTTGCTGGCTTCCTGGGTTTGTCTCTTCCGCCAGTGTGAAACCCGGCGCGCGAACCAGGAAACGTGGATCCGATATTGAGATGACAGCTTTTGGAGGCAGGGACGCCGCGCTGCGGCGTCCGAACGAGAGGACAAGCGCTGTGCATACGACGCTCCTTCGGACGGCGCGGCGCGCCGTCCCTACCATTGCGGTTGAGCAATGAACGCGGCGAAAATCACGCGCGAAAGCAAATCGAACCTGGCGCTCGCCTTCGTCGCGCTGGGCCGCGAGCGCCGGCAAGACATCACCACCTTCTATGCGTTCTGCCGCTTGATCGACGACATCGCGGATTCGACCGAACTCAACGTTGAGCAAAAAGCACGCGACCTCAGTGCCTGGCGGCGTCGCCTCCACGAACCGAGCCCGGACGAACCGTCGCTCGCGCGCGAGTTGCGGGACCTGATCGCGAAGTATTCGCTCACGCCGGCGATGCTGGAGGAAATCATCGATGGCGTTGAGATGGATTTGCGGAAGGTTCGTTACGAGACGTTCGAAGAGCTGCGGGTCTATTGTTACCGCGTGGCAAGCGCGGTCGGCCTCGTCAGCATCGAGATTTTTGGCTACAGAAATCCGGCCTGCCGCGCCTACGCGATCGATCTCGGTCTCGCGCTCCAAACGACGAACATCATTCGCGATGTCGGCAAGGATTTGAGTCACGGAAGAATCTATCTGCCGCAGGCCGATCTCGCGCGGTTTGGTTATTCGGAGGAAGACCTGCTGGCCCGGAAATACAACGACGCCTTCGTCCGCCTGATGGAGTTTGAGGCCGCGCGTGCCGAGAAATTTTTTGCGCAGGCCGCCGCGTTGCTGCCGCGCGAGGACCGCCGCTCAATGGTGGCGGCGGAAATCATGGCTTCAATTTATCACGCCTTGCTCAAGCGGATGAAGGCGGACGGGTTCCGCGTCTTCGAGAAGGATTATCGGCTGAGCAAATTGTCGAAGGCCGGCCGGATCGCGGCGCAGCTCCTCAAGTTTAGTTGAATGCGAAACTTCGCGCGCCCGTCCGAGTTCCATAACTCGAATCAGAAGTCTCAACATCACATTCATGAAAAAGAACAGCTTTCTAATTTTGGCGGCGCTGGCGCTGGCGTCCGTGATCTTCACTTCTTGCGACACGCCGAGCGGTCAGGGTGCCGGCTTCGGCGCCACGGCCGGCGCGATTCTGGGCGCGGCCGCCACCGGAACGGTGCGCGGCGCAGTGACGGGTGCGGCCCTCGGCGCCGTCACCGGCGCGATCATCGGTGCGCAGATTGAAGAAGACCAGGCCGTGCGTTACGGCCCGAGACCGCCGGGAGGTTTTCCCTACGGCCGCAGGACCGACGCGCGCGGCTTCATCGAGAGTCCTTATCCGCCCTTTCAGGTCTACGATCTGCGCGGTGTCCCGCACGATGGCCTCGTGGAAGATCGCGTCGGCGGCGGTTACTTTCGGAAACCGTAACCGACATCTCTGGTAGGGCGAGACTCAGTCGAGCCGGCTCGGTTGCGGTTAATCCCGGCGGCTCGACAGAGTCTCGCCCTACCAATTTATTTCAGCGCGTCTTCTTTTGCAGCGCATCGACGAGCGCCTGCGCTTCGTCGGTCATCTTCGCGAGTTCGGGCCAATTGCGATGGTAATTTTCGCCCGGCAACTTGCGCGTGGCGTCGAAGCCCATGTGCGATCCGATGTTCTGCAAAGTCGGCGCGTGATCGAGTGAATCGCTCGGATTGCGAATAATCGTGCTGTCGCGCTCCGGATCGGTGTTCGCGCAAAGACGGAAAAGGACTTCGCTTGTGTTATGCACGTCGCAGTCCTCATCCACGACCACGATGTACTTGCTGAACATCATCTGCCCCATGCCCCAGAGCCCGTGCATCACTTTGAAGGCTTGGTAGGGGTATTGCTTCCGGACGCTGACGAAGACGAGATTGTGAAAGACTCCTTCGGGCGGCAGGGTCATGTCGACCAGCTCGGGGAAATTCATTTTGAAGACCGGCAGAAAAATCCGGACGGTGGCATCGCCCATGTAGAAATCTTCCATCGGCGGCACGCCCACGATCGTGCTCGGATAAATTGCGTCGCGCCGATGCGTGATGGCGGTCAGATGAAAGACCGGGTAGTCCTCGAGTGCGGTGTAAAAGCCGGTGTGATCGCCGAACGGCCCTTCCGGCCGCATCTCGCCCGGTTGCACATAACCTTCGAGGACGAAATCCACATCGCTCGGAACGTCCAGCTCGATGGTTTTGCACGGGATGAGTTCGACTGATTTTTTGCGAATGAATCCCGCGAAAAGAATTTCATCCAGGCCATCGGGGAGCGGCGCAGTGGCTGCGAACGTGTAAGCCGGATCACCGCCCAACGTCACCGCCACCGGCATGCGCTCCTTCCGTTCATAATAACGTTTGCCGTGGCGTGCCCCGACTTTGTGCACCTGCCAGTGCATTCCAGTCGTTAGGTCGTCGTAAATCTGCATCCGATACATCCCTACGTTGCGTGCGCCTGTTTCCGGATCGCGCGTATGCACATTCGGCAACGTGATAAATCGCCCGCCATCTTTCGGCCAGCATTTCAGAATCGGAAGATCGGACAACGTGAGGCCTTCTGCATTGGGCGTTCGGCGTTCGGCGTTGGGCGTTGGGCGTTCTCCGAGCAGATGCACCACTTCCTGGCACGCCCCCTCTTTCGAATGCTTCGGCCGCGCGTGGAGAAGATGCAGCCCTTGCTTGAGAAGACTCCAGCCTTCACGCAAATCCGTCGGCGGTTTCGCCTTGAGGATGAGCTGAATCTCTTGCGCGAGGTCCTCGACGCTGTCCACCTTCAACGCGAGCGCCATGCGGCGGCGCGATCCCATCGTGTTAATGGCGAGCGGAAACTGCGACGGCTTTCCCTCGACGGTAGGATTTTCGAAAAGCAGCGCCTTCCCACCGTCCGGCGATTTCATTTCGCGGTTCGCCCACTCCGCGATCAATAAATCGGTGTCGACCGGAACGGCAACGCGCGTCAGTTCACCCGCTTTTTCCAGCGCGTCGACAAATTGCCGAAAAGAGCCGTACGCCATTCACCGAGCATCGCGCTTCCGCAAACGAAGAACAAGCGCGCCGTCCGCCACTCAGCGATCAGTAGCCCCGGGGCGGGCTCAGGACCTGAATTGAAATCACGCGACCGTTGGAAAACGTGACCGTCTTCGACGGATAAGCCACTCTCGGCGGAATGTAGGAGTAGAAAAATGGATCGTAGAAAGGATCGCCAATTATGGCGAACCGGTGCCCGTGATGGTGATGAAATACGACTGCGCCGCCGCCGAAGTATCCGCCATAACCGTACGGCCCGTAGGGATACGGGTAAGGCGCGTTGGCGTAGGTGTACTCATTGTAAATCCACGTTTCCACGGGGCGCCCTCGCGCGGAGCCGGTTGCCTTTTGGTCCGGCGAACCCCAGGCGATCCAGACCGCGTTCTGCGACATGCCTTCACGAATCTTTCCCTGCCGGACCAGCTCCTGGTCCCGCGGCGAAAGCGTTTGGAAAATCTCAGGATGATCGGAGATGCGCGTCTCGGTGGTCGAACAGCTCGTGAGAAGCAATGCGCTGGCGGCGATGCCAATCGTCAGCGCCCGAAGAAGAATTTGACGCTTCATATAGAAAATCATACAGCCCCCTTGGATCGAGTCAATCGATGCGCTTTCTTGCTTCAACCCGGCGCTGATCGTAACGTTGCGCTCCGATGGAAGATCGCTACGGGCATCGCATTTCTTATCTGCGCGTCTCGATCACGGATCGTTGCAACGAGCGCTGCACTTACTGCATGCCGCGGGAATTGCAGGAATGGCTCCCGCGCGAAGACGTTCTCACTTACGAAGAAACGCTCCGGCTCGTGCGGATCGCGGCGGAGCTGGGCGTCTCGAAAGTGCGGATCACCGGCGGCGAACCGCTCACGCGCCGCGATGTCCTCACGTTTTTCCAGGAGCTGCGTTCGGTGCCGGGAATCAATGACATCGGCATTTCCACAAACGGAACTTTGCTCGCGCGCCGAAGCGCGAATGGCCTAACGACAGCTCAAGCTTTGCGTTTGGCCGCGGTGAATTCCGTCAACGTCTCGCTCGATACGCTGGAACGCGAAGTTTACGCGGCAATCACGGGCCGCGATTTCCTCCCGCAAGTGCTCGAAGGAATCGACGCCGCGATCGCCGCGGGATTTCCGCTCATTAAGTTGAACTGCGTCCTGATGCGGGGACGAAATGAAGACCAGTTCGTTCCTCTCATCCAATACGCGGCCGCGCGAAACCTGATCCTTCGGTTCATCGAGCTGATGCCGGTGAGCACGAGCGACGTTTTGAGCGACGACAATTTTCTGCCAGTGGCGGAGGCGCGGCGCAACCTCGAGTCGCACTTTGGCCCGTTGATTCCGGAGCCGGGGTTCCGCACCAACGGACCCTCGACCTACTACAAGATTCCCGGACGCGAGCAGCGCATCGGATTCATCGGAGCGCTGACCAACCTGCACTTCTGCGAGAGCTGCAACAAATTGCGCCTGACCTGCGACGGAAAAATCCGGCCGTGTCTCGGAAGTTATCTCGAGTTCGACATAATGAAGGTGCTGCGTGCCGGAGCGACGGACGCGGATTTGAAGCGCTTCTTCCTCGACGTGGTCGAGCGCAAACCCGAGCAGCACGATTTCCGCGAGAACTATCAGCCCGGCCGCATGATGGTGGCGATCGGCGGTTGAGCATGGCGCGCTTGACCCATCTGACGCGCGACGGCCACGCGCAAATGGTCGATGTCTCGGCGAAAGGCCGGAGCGCGCGCGAAGCGGTGGCCGCGGGGAAAATTCGATTGCACCGGGAAACGCTCGATCTCATCGCCAAGAACCGGATCGGGAAGGGGAATGTCTTCGCGACCGCGCGGATCGCTGGGATTCAAGCGGCCAAGCAAACTTCACAGCTCATCCCGCTCTGCCACAATTTGAATTTGAGCCACCTCGAAATCGAGATCGCGACGGTCGAGACAGGTCTGGAAGTGCGATGCACTGCGCGCACCATCGCGCAAACCGGCGTGGAAATGGAAGCGTTGACCGGGGTCGCAGTCGCGTTGCTCACCATCTACGACATGTGCAAAGCGGTGGATAAGGAGATGCGCATCACGGATGTTCGTTTGCTCAAGAAAACGAAGCGTGATGTTTGAAGATGAGGTGTGCAGTTGTCATCCCGAGCCGCGCAGACGGCGAGGGACCTCACAGTTGGAAACTGCGTCATCTTGAAAGGCCACGCGCAAGTTGGGCGTGCACGCCGGATGTTGCGCGACAGCGATAGACCGCTTGTGAGGTCCCTCGCCGTCTGCGCGGCTCGGGATGACAACTGCTCTGCATCATTTAACATCTCGACCTGATATATGCAGATCACAGTTGGCATCATTACCATCTCGGATCGGGCTGCGGCGGGCGAATACAGCGACTTGGGCGGACCGGCACTGAAAGAGGCCGCGGAAAAGTACGGCTGGCAGGTTCTGTCCGAGGCCGTCATTCCCGATGAGATTTCGCGGATCCAGGAAACAGTGCGCGCGTTCGCCGATCAGGGTTGCGGTTTGATCCTGGCCACGGGCGGAACGGGCATCGCCGCACGCGACGTGACTCCGGAAGCGATCCGCGCGGTAATGCGGGTGGAGCTTCCCGGTTTCGGCGAAACCATGCGGCGGGAATCGATGAAGATCACGCCCAATGCAATTTTATCGCGCAGCCTCGCGGCCGTAGTGGAACGCTCGCTGATTCTCGCGTTACCCGGCAAGCCGTCAGGCGCGGTGGAATGTCTGAGCTTTGTGGCCGGCGCAATTCCACACGCCGTTGCGCTGGCGCAGCGCGTGCCGACTTCGTGCTGATTGGTAGGGCGACGCTCCGCGGAGCCGCGAGCGATGATCGGCTCGACAGAGTCTCGCTCTACCAGTCGGGGGCAGATCGCTAGATTGTAATGACCGTGATTTCCGGGCGGCAGTTCAAGCGCACGGGAATGAGATACGTTCCGATCCCGGCATTGACGTAAAGCGGTCCACCCGGCGTCTCGTAGTAGCCATGATCATATGGTCCGACGCCGTTCGGAACGATCAACGCTCCCAGAAAAGGCAGCCGCACCTGTCCGCCGTGCGAGTGCCCGGCGAGAATGAGATCGAAGCGCTGGTCCCGCATTCCGTGAGCGATCTCCGGATAGTGCATCAACAGCACTCGCCTGCTCGCGCGTGGCGGGTTGAAGGCGTCCACGCCGCCTTTGCCCATGCCGATCAATTCCAAATCGTATTTGGGAAGAACGCGGCTGCGACCGCTAAGCCACGCGCCGCCGGTCGCCGCAAACGCCGCGTCGAATTCCAAAAACGAAACGCCGCTGAGAAAATCATGGTTGCCCGGAGCGCCGTAGACGGGGGCGCGGATTTGTTGAATGAAACCGAGCGCTTCGGTCGCGAAGCGCGCTTCTTCGACGAGATCGCCGGTGAAGCAGACGAACTCAGGTTCCAGCTCGTTGATTGTGCGAACCACTTCGGCCGCGTAGCGCACATCGCCTTTGTGATGGAAATCGCTGAAATGAACGAAGCGGCAGTTGCCCGGGCCATTCAATCTCAATTCTGTCACGCGCAGTGAGGTCGGTTCAACGAAGCGGCCGTCCGCGCCCAGTGCTGCCGGCACCGCCAGCGCGGTAAGCCCGAGAAATTTTCGTCGTGTGATTCCGCCCATACCCGTTGCCGTGCTGGATAGCATAAGACATTCTCGCCGCGCGCCAAATTTCTCTGGGTAGGGACGTCGCGCTGCGGCGTCCGGCTTGCCAAGGCGAAATAAAAGCGCGATTCGACGGACGCCCCAGCGGGGCGTCCCTACCAATCAGTCCGGAAAAATGAGAAGACGCATGAGCCGCTTGCCACTGTCGGTCAGGTGCGCCGATTCCCCCCGGCCTGTAACCTGATCGCGCGTGAGATAACTCGGATCCACCGAGCTTTTCTTCACATAAGAAAGTTGCGGCTCACTCACTGGCTTTGCACTGGGCTCGATCTTCAGGGGCACACCGGCCCGATTGAACGAAACTTCCCACGACACCGGCGCGGCTTCCGTCTTTTGCGCCAGCAACCAGGGATAAAACTTGAGGAGATCAAAATGCCTCGAGGCGGGAATCGTCACCCGGTAAAATGTTTCCTCCTCCGCAAGAAACTCCGGAATGGTGAGCGAAGGCTGTTTCCGGAGCGCGAGATAAAGCCGCGCGATATCGAGCCCCATCAGGTTGATGCCATTGTAGCGGCCGTGGTGGTTCGGATCGTTTTTGAAAAGTGTGTCGTGCCATGCTTCGAACTGGCGGCTCAACATCAGGTTGAGCTCGAGGTGCACATGCGCGCGCGCCTGGTTCAATCCTTCGCCGGTGTGGCCCATCACGCCGAGTTGATCGCGCTGCTGCACCCGCTGGCCGGCGCGCACGGTGATCGCACTCAAGTGCCCGTAGAGACTGTAGTAATTGCAGCCGTCCCAGCGGTGCTCGACCACGACATACTTGCCGTAGTTCGAATATCCTGGCACCGGGTTCGTGTGCACGACCACGCCCGCCGCGATCGCGCGCACGCTATCGAGCGGCTCGCCGCTCGCGTCGCGTTGGAGCGGGCGAATGTCGATGCCCTCGTGAAAGCGGGTGTAAACAATTCCCGCTGCGGTCTCGATCGGATTGCGCACGAAGCCGTACTGCCCGCCTTCCCACGGCGTCGATTTCTCTCCTTTGTAATCGCGCTCGATATATTGGTAGAACTCCGCGCCGCCGCCGCGGAAAAGCGCATCGTTGACCGTCGGCAGGACGAGATTCAACGGCTCGGTTTCCCCAGAGACAACGCCGGTAAGACTCACGCCCGCGAGCATGGCACAACGCGCGAGAAATCGTCGCATCGCTATTTCTTCCGCGGCCCGAGCAGCCGCCAGTCTTTTTTCATCAGCTCGATGTCATTGGTCGTGAGGCCGGAAGCAATGTAGATTTTGCCGTCGGAGACCCGCCGGTCGATTTGCAGCTCGGTCAGCGGCCGGCCATTGACGAAAATGAAAAGTGAACTTCCACGCCGCTCGATGCTCAGAGAATCGAGAGCCAATCGGCCGTGCTCGTTCAGTTGCAACAACACTCCATGAGTCCCATCCGCCGCCGGATAAACTTGAAACGCGACCACGTCCTGCTCAGAGATCGCCGGAATTTTTTCGACGCTCACGGGCTTGCCGGATACGACGATTTGCGCGGTGAAAACCGGACCGCCGTTCGCATTCGCTTCCGTGTGGACACGCAGGGTGCAGTGCCGCGATTTGCCCTCACAAAGCGAAATCGCCAGAAGCGCGAGCACGGCCGACGCGGCCACGGTTTTCATGGCCGATTGATAAAGGGTTTGACAGGATTTGCAACGTTTGGTGATTAGCCGCTCATGAGCCGCTCACTTGTCTTCGCGCTCGTTTACCTGGCGGCCGTGGCCCGTCTCCTCGCCGAGGATCCGACCCCGACGGCGTCGCCCGAAAAAAAAGGCGGCTGGTTCACCCGGATGCTGCATCCGTTCCAGTCCTCTGGCGTGCCGAATTACAAGGACGCGCGGCTCCGCGGTCTCATGCTCGATCTCAAGCTTTCACCCCAGCCGGTGAAACTTTCCGAGGTGCGCCAGCTCGAAGTCAAAGTCACGCTGACCAATGTCTCGAAGCGCGCTGTCATCCTCGATTTTCCCACCGACCAACGAATCGAAATCTATCTGCGAAATTCCGCCGACGAAATTCTGACGAAATGGACGGACAACCACGCCTTTGAAAACAATCGCGCCGCCGTTCTGATCAATCCACAGGAGCACATCTTCTATCCGGAAACGATCGCCACCCGCGATCTCACGCCGAACAAAGTCTTCATCGTGGAGGTTTTCTTCCCGCAGTATCCCGAGTTGGTCATCCGGCAGAAATTTCTGACCGCGCCGTAGGGTAGGGACGCCGCGCTGCGGCGTCCGCTTGGATGAATCCTAGTGAAACTGTTCTCCGATTATCACACTCATCCGCAGGGTCACCGCGTCCAGCCGTACACTCAGACGCTGCTGCAACCGTGGGTCGACAGCGCGCGGGAACGTGGCTTCACTGACATCGCCTTCACCGATCACGACCGGTATCACGAAGGAATCGATTTCGATGAAATCGAAAAGCTGCGCGCAGCGAATCCGGACATCAAAATCCGTGCGGGCTTGGAATTGGATAACGATCCCGTCCACTCCATCGCGGGGAAGCGCTGGATCGAGAAAAACTGGGATCGCCTCGATTTCGTCCTCGGCTCGGTCCATTTTCTGGATCGGGTGGACCAGATGTTCGACAGCGTGCCAGTCGGCGCGGAACAATTTACCGGGCGCGATCTCGACGAGATCTACGCCAATTATTTTCGGCGCATTCGCGAGATCGCGGACACCGGTTTGGTTGATTGCCTGGCGCATCTCGATCTCATCAAGATCCACGGGCATCGGCCGAAATCGCCGATCGCAGATCTCGTCGCGGAGACGATCGATTTCATTGCCGAGCGTGGACTCGCGATCGAGCTTTCGACCGCGGGTTGGCGCAAGCCGGTGAATGAGTTGTATCCGTCGGACGAAATCGTTCGGCTTGCGATGGAGAAGGAGATTCGCTTCACGACCGCGTCCGATGCGCACTCGCACGTGCAGCTCGGCGAAAATTATGAGCGACTGGCGGAGAAGATGGCGCAGCTAGGCATCGGTAACGTTTGTGTGTTCGAAAGGCATCAATCGCAACTTTGTGCCGTGTAACTATGCTTGTCATGCCGAGCCGCGCAGACGGCGAGGGACCTCACAACTGCTCAATCGCTTGCGCGTTACATTCGGCGTCAACCGCGGATCACGCGTGAACTTTCGCGATAGCGGGACGTGCGCTTGTGAGGTCCCTCGCCGTCTGCGCGGCTCGGGATGACAGCCTAGACGTCTTAGAGCCCCAGCCCCGTCACGCCCAGGCCGCCGGTGATTTTCGTCATCTCGGTTTGCGCGAGATCCTTGCCTTGGGCGATCGCCTGCTTCACGCCGCTCAGGACCGCTTCTTCGAGAAATTCCACATCTTCCGGATCGACGATCTCCTTCGCGATCTTGATCGAAAGCACATCGCCCGAGCCATTCGCCACGACGGTGACTTTGCCGCCCGCCGCCTGCACCTCAACCGTTTTGTCCTCGAGCTCGGCCTGCGTCTTCGCCATTTGCTCCTGCATCTTCTGGGCCTGCTTCATCAACTTGTTCAGATTCATAATGGTCAATCGCTCGCGGTTCTGATTTCGCCTTTGAAAATCTCCAGCGCTTCCCGGATGAGCGGGTCATCCTTGAAGGTGGCTTGCGTTTCGGTCTTCTTCTTCGCGGGCGACTGATCTGCTGCCGGCAACAACTCCGCCGGCCTGGCGACGGGAAGTCCTTCTTTGAGACTGAATTTAATTTTCCAATCCTGGCCGCTGATCTCCTTCAACAGCGCCTCGAGAAATTCGCGCGTGCGCGGGATGGATAACGATTCCATCTCCGTCTTTTGTTCCGGCGGAAACCCGATCAGGAAATAACGCCCATCGGTTCCCAACGCGTGGGCCGAATCCACCCAGCCGCTGATCAGCCGTCGCCGTGACCGTGTTTCTTCGACGACTTTTCGCCACACGGCTTCGTGATCCACGGCGCTCGAGCTGGGTTGGAAGGCGCTGACTTGTTCTTCTGCGACGCTTTTTGTTTCTTTGAGCGGAGCGTTCTCTGCGACGCGCGGGGCTTCGACTTTCTTCGGCGTCGTCGCTGGAAGCTTCGCGCTGCTTTTCGGCGGCGGTGTGGTTGGCGTTGGCGATTTGCCGTCGCGCAATGCAGCCAGATTCTCGATCACCTCGTTGAGCGTCACCTGGCTCAGTGTTTGAATCGCTTTGATGACGGCGACCTCGAAATGCAGCCGCTTGTTCGGCGCCCATTTCATCCGGCCTTCGGCGGCCGCAAATTGATCGATCAATTCCAGAAGCCGGTCGGTCTCGATCATCGCAGCTTGCGCCTCGAGCGATTTTTGTAGCTCCGGATTCAGGTCTTCCACGAGCGCATCCGGCTTCACTTTGGAAACGAGCAAGTCGCGCAAATACGCGATCAGATCGGACATAAGCTTCATCATGTCCTTGCCGTTTTCTCCCTCGGCGTGGAGCAAATCGAGCGCTTCCGGCGTGAGGCCCTGGAGAATTTTGTCCGTGAAATTGGCGACCGTTTGTTCGCTCGTGAAACCGAACACGCTCAGGACGTCGGGTTCCGCGATTTTTTCGCCGCAGAACGCCACGAGCTGGTCGAGCATCGATTCCGCATCGCGCAATCCGCCGTCCGCGCCTTTCGCGATGGCGTGCGCCGCGGCGGCGTCGAGCGTGATCTTTTCCTTGCCGGCGATGAACTGGAGATGTTGCGCGATCAAATTCGCCGGGATGCGATGGAGATCGAAGCGCTGGCAGCGGCTCAGAATTGTCGGCAAAACTTTTTGCGGCTCGGTCGTCGCGAAGATGAACTTCACATGCGGCGGGGGTTCCTCGAGGGTTTTGAGCAGCGCGTTGAACGCCGCGGAACTGAGCATGTGCACTTCGTCGATGATGTAGATCTTGAAGTGCCCTTTGCTCGGCATGTAACGGACGTTATCGCGCAGCTCGCGCACCTGCTCGACGCCGTTGTTGCTCGCACCGTCGATCTCGAGGACGTCGAGGCTGTTGCCCGCCGTGATTTCTTTGCAACTATCGCAGACCCCGCACGGCGTGATGGTCGGTCCGTTCACGCAGTTGAGCGCTTTCGCCAGGATGCGCGCCGTGGATGTCTTCCCGATGCCGCGCGGCCCGACGAAGAGATACGCGTGCGCGAGCCGGTTTTGCTCGACCGCGTTCTTGAGGGTTCGCGTCACGTGGGCCTGCCCGACCAGATCGTCGAACGTCTGCGGACGATATTTGCGCGCGAAAACCTGATAGCTCACGCGCCGAATCTAATCCGGCCAATCGCCCGCGAAAACAGAAATCAGAAATTTGGACAGGATTAACAGGATTTATTGGATTGGAAGCAACGGATAGACGTTCTTCCATTGGGCGTTGGACGTTGGACGTTGGACGTTGGACGTTTTCCCCACCACAATGAACACCACAACGCCGCGCCTCGTCGCTCTCGCGCTCCTCCTATTTCTTCCGCTCCTCGATGCTCGCGAGCCACAAACGTCCCCTCCGCCCGCACAACAATCCATTCGCGCGCGCGCCCTCGGCATTCCCTTCGACGGCACGCCCGGCGCGCTGAATTCCATTACCGATGTCGCCGGCGTCGAGGTCGGCTACACCACGCTGATCAGCGGCGAAGGCAAACTCGACGTCGGCAAAGGTCCGGTGCGGACTGGCGTGACGGCGATTTTGCCGCGCGGAGAAAATGACGATCCGGTTTACGCCGGCGTCTTCAGCCTCAACGGCAACGGCGAGATGACCGGCGCCGCGTGGATCGAGGAAGGCGGATTCTTGGAAGGGCCGATCGCGCTCACGAACACGCACAGCGTCGGTGTCGTGCGCGACGCGATCATCGCCTGGCGAGTGAAACGCGGCGGCGCGGACCCCGGCGGTTTTTATTGGAGCCTTCCGGTTGTGGCGGAGACCTGGGATGGCTGGCTCAACGATGTGAATGGTTTCCACGTGAAGCCGGAAGACGTTTTCAACGCGCTGAACTCAGCGCACGGCGGCGCGATCGACGAGGGCAGCGTGGGCGGCGGAACGGGAATGGTTTGTTACGAATTCAAAGGCGGCACCGGGACAGCGTCTCGCCGGATCGAGATGAAAGAAAAGAAGGACGCCGCGCCGCGCACCTACACGGTCGGCGTGTTGCTTCAGGCGAACTTCGGCCGGCGCCCTCAGCTCGTGATCGCGGGAATGCCCGTGGGCAAAGAGATTCCCGGCCAAGTTTACCCGAGAGAAAACGGCTCGTGCATTGCCGTGGTTGCGACCGACGCGCCGCTTTTGCCGCATCAATTGAAACGCGTCGCGCGCCGTGTCTCGCTCGGGCTGGCCCGCACCGGCACGGTGTCCGGTAACGGCTCCGGCGATTTGTTCGTCGCGTTTTCGACCGCGAATCCGCAGGCCTCGAACGCCGACAAGCTCACGCGCTCAGTCGAGACCGTACCGAACGATCGGCTCGATCCGATTTTCGAGGCGGTGGTGCAAGCGACCGAAGAAGCGGTCCTGAATGCGTTGGTCGACAATCAAAGCATGACGGGCCGCGACGATCACAAAGTTGAAGCCCTGCCGCACGACCGAGTGCGCGAGCTGCTCAAGAAATACAATCGCGCGCGCTGATACTTACGCCAGCGAACCGCGGCCGTTCCCGTTCAGAGGAGACCACGAGGGGCGTTGCAAAAATCCGCCGCATGACAGAGTAGATTTTTTGCTCTCGCCAGAAGTGATGCGCACGCTCACGCAGGCATCGCTCGGATCTTTCCCGGCGAAACTGCGTTCCCATTCTCTCCTGGCCGCGTCGAGCACGCGGGCGTAATTCATATCCAGCGCGTGTCTTAGCCCGGCAATCAACCGGCGGCTGTCGATGAAACTGCGGTCGTGAGTCTGAAGCGGTCTGTCCATGGCGCGCTTCAAAAAAGCAGGAATTGCGCCTCTTCGCCACGGCTATCGACTTTCGCATCCTTCGATCACTCGTCTTCTTCCAACTCGACGAGAAGCTCCTGCTTCAAATGCCGGCGCGCTGATTTCTTGATGGCGCGGCGCTCTGCCGCGACGGCTTGCTTCTCGGCCTGTCGTTCGCGGCGCGTCCGCGCCTCGATGGCGCTTGGCAAATGGGAAATTTTCGGCCGCTGTGCGCCGACCTTCCTTTCCTTCGGCTTGGCGTAGGGATCCATTTGCTCACTAACGATCTGGCGATTTAACGATTTGGCGAAGGTAAAGATTTTCGTCGCCTTGCCTGGCGCAACTCCTTATTCTCGCGCCTTTCCTAAAATAGGAGGTCTCGAATGTTCAAATCTATTGTTGGAGTTGTCGTCGGTTACATCGTGATGTTCATCTTTGCGTTCGCCATCTTCACTGCCGCTTATTTCGGGCTCGGTGTCGACCGCGTCTTTGAACCCGACAGTTACGCTGTCACCCCGCTTTGGATCGCGTTAATGATCGCGATCGCTTTCATCGGTGGACTTCTCGGAGGCCTGACCTGCGCGGCCATCAGCAAAAGCCACACGGCGTGCGTGGTATTCGCCGTGCTCGTTTTTGCAGTCGGCGTGCTCGTGGCCCTTCCGACCGTGATGAAGGAGCACACAGCGGTGGTGCGTTCGGGCGACGTCACAGGTTTTCAGGCAATGCAGTTAGCGCAGCCTCCTTCCTGGCTTTGCTTCCTCAATCCAGCTCTCGGCGCCGTCGGCATTCTTTTGGCCGCGCGCAGGACGAAGAATCCTGCGGCTTAACTAAGTGCTGAAATCCATTCTGGCGGTCGTGGCGGGTTACGCCGCCATGGCGGTTTTCTACTTTGCTGTCTTCACGGGTGTTTACATTGCGCTGGGCGCCGAGCGCGCTTTTAAAACCGATAGTTATGAAGTCTCTACGCTCTGGCTGGTGGTTTCCGTCGTTATCACTCTTTGTGGAGCTGTCGTTGGCGGATTTGTGTGCGCTGCCATTAGCAAAAGCACGCGAACCTGCCAGGTGTTTGCGTTCATCGTCTTTCTGGCGGGCATTCTTCTCTGCCTCCCGGCGTTGATGCGCGATGACGAATCGCCGCATGTCCGGGCCGGTGAAGTCCCGAACATGCAGGCGATGCAACTGGCGGTAACGCCCAACTGGATGCACTTGCTCAGCCCGGTCATTGGCGCCGCTGGCGTGCTGTTAGGGGCGAGGATGAAATTGCCCCTGTAGCGAGCTGACTAAGTGTCCCCTCGCTTCGCATAGCGAAGCGGCTACAGAAGACTTGGATTCACGGCGTTATCTCTGCCTTGATCAGGCCCGTAACACCTTCACGCGTCATATTTCCGTCCGTCCAGCCATCGGACGCGTAGAAGTATTGCTCGTAGCGCCAGAGCATTCTCAGTTGAGCGCCGGACTGCTTCTTCCAAACAAGCTCGTGATAACGATACCGTCTCCACGACGGCGAATGCCCGGTCATGAAATTGAAATCGAAAGGCGTGGGCCAACTGAGAAAGCTTCGGCGCACCGTGAGTGAAGCTTCGTCGCCCGCGTCGGGTCGAACGGTGAAGGTGGCGCCGGATTGTTCCGCCGTGGCCGACACGGCGTCACCGAGAATGAAAGACTTACCGGACGTAGACAGGATTAACTTATTATTGGCGTCGGGCGCTAGGCTTAAAGCGAAGGGATGATTGTCAGGGCCCGTGGTGCTCAGCATCCCATTTCCCAGACAGAAAAGGCCTCCACTCTGTGCGCCCTCATAGGTGAGTTGGGTTACTGGGATCCGCTCGACCTCTGCCGTTCCAAAGTGATCGACGAAGAGTGCAACGTGCCGGCCGCCAAAGATCCAGGCGAGGCCGAGCGCGCCGAGAACGAATACGATGAGCAAAGTTTTAAGAAGGAATCGGCGCATCGGTCGCTACGATGGGCAGTGAAGCATCGACAACGCAAGCTCTGGGGAGCGCAGGCTGCCAGCCTGCGGTAGCCGGCAGCTTGCCGGCTACATTCTGTTGAGCGCGATTACCTCGAACAATTCATCTCGGCAAGCTGCCGAGATGGACCTACCTGGTGGATTTTCACGGCGATTACAGCCTTCAGAATCCCACTCAGATTACGCAAACGATCTATGTCCGCTTCGAGTTTCCCGCGACGGACGCGAGCTACAGCGACTTCGCGTTCGTGATCGACGGCGTTGCTTCGACCGGGAACAACAAGACGGCTGAAGGTATTACGGAAGCGGTCACACTTGCTCCCGGGAAAAGCGCGAAGTTCACGGTCGCCTACAAATCACGCGGCACCGACCGATGGGGCTACTCCTTCGGCGACACCACCCGCATCCGGAACTTTCGCCTCGCGATGACGACGGATTTTTCCGAGTTCGATTTCCCGGCCGGCACAGGCTCGCCGACGGAGCGCGCGCGGACTTCGAACGGATGGAATTTCGTCTGGTCCTATCCCGACGTGATCAATGCCCAGGCGATCGCGATGGGGATGCCGTCGGTCGCCAACCCCGGACCGGTCGCCTCGCGGATGTCGTTCTTTGCGCCGGTCTCGCTTCTCTTCTTCTTTGCGGTGCTGGTGCTGATGGGAATGGTTTGGCGAATCAGCCTGCATCCCATGAACTACTTCTTTCTCGCGGCCGGGTGCTTCGCGTTCCAACTCCTCTTCGCTTATCTCGTCGATCTGATTCCACTTCCGATCGCGTTCGCGATCTCAGCGCTAGTGTCGCTCGCGCTGGTCTCGGGTTATCTCTTTGCCGCGGTGGGACGGCGTTTCGCCCAATTGGGCGCGCTCGCGCAATTCGCCTACATGGTCCTGTTCAGCTACAGCTTTTTTTTCGAAGGGCTCACCGGCTTGACGATCACCATCGGCGCAATCATCACGCTGGCCCTGCTCATGATCGCGACAGCGAAGGTGAATTGGGTCGACAAATTCGCCTCGAAGCCAATGCCGCGCGGATTCCCGCCGCCGATACCAAATGTGTAGGCGGTGAACTTACTTCACCTCAGCCGGCACCGGAATGACGTATTTGCCGTCCGTCTCCGCGACGAAGTTTTCGGTCGAGCTGGAGGAACTGCCGTTGGCGTCCTTCGTCTCCACCGTGATCTTTAGCTTCTTGGTCGGCTTGAGCGGAAGCTGCGCTTTTTTGCCGTCCGGCCCGGTCTGGACTTCGGAAGCCTTCTTCACGTCTTCGGGAGTGAGATCGACCAGCTCGATCTTGGTAATTTTTCCACCGGCCCCTTCCGCCTGCATCATCTTGTAAAACTCGAGCGCCATGGGATTGGCGCCTTTGGTGTAAAGAAACGATTCGAGCGTGGCTTTGTCGCCGGCTTCGAAGGCGGTTTTATATTTGTCGACGAACGCCTTCTCCTGCGCGGGTGTGCCGGCGTGCAGAGAAATGGCGCAGAGCGGCGCGAGGGAGAGAGTGGCAACGAGTAGTCTGATTTTCATGATGAACTTTCTTGGTTGGTGTTGGTGAGTCGGCGGACGCGCCTACTCTTTCTTGAAAAGCTGGGCCCCTTCGAGAGACATGCCATGCGTGAGCTTGAGATGCAGGTGGTCGCTGAGAAACTCGTCGACGGGAATCCAGCGTCCATCGATCTCGATCCGCTTTGTCCACGCGCAAATTTTGAGCAGACCGTTCCGCAACGCCTCGATCTGGGTGGCGGCCTCGCTCAATTGCCGCTCGCTTTCTTTCCGCCCCGTGATGTCCTGGATTTGCGAGATGAAGAACCGCGGCTGCGCGTCGTCATCGCGAACGAGCGAAACGCTCAAGAGCACCCAGACGACGGCGCCGTTCTTGTGGAAATAGCGTTTCTCCATCTGGTAGGTGTCGATTTCGCCGGCCAGCATTTTGCGCATGTTGGCGAGATCGAGATCGAGATCGTCCGGATGCGTGATGTCCTGAAAGGTGCGGTCCAGAAGCTCGGCCTCGGTGTAGCCGGTGATCTGGCAAACAGAATGATTCACCCGCAGCCAGGCGCCATCCGGGGCGACCAGGGCCATTCCGATCGAAGCATATTCAAACGCGCTTTGGAAAAGCGCATCCTCGGGCAAGGCTTGGACGGGAGAGCTTTCCAGAAACATTTGGCGAGAAGGAGCGGCGATGCTAGCGAACATGCGGTGCGATGTCCATCTCCGAGATTACTTTTTCGCGATATTCCTGACGCTGGGTTAGTTTCGGGCATGGAACCGAAGATTCCTCTTCGCAGCGCCTCTGGGATCGCGCATAAGATTCCACCTGAACACGTTCGCAGCTGACTGACCAATGCCCTCCGCATCTCTTCGCGCTCTGCTCGAGCATTCCATCGATTACGCCGGCCTATTCCCACCGACGACGCTTGCCCTCGAGCCGGCGCTGCAAAACCAGGCGGCATATGTGCGCACGCCGGATGCCTGGGCGCTGGGCGCGTTCATCCTGCCAGTCGCGCAGTTCGAAGCCGCCGCCGGCAGCATCTCGCGGTTCGATCGGGAACATCCGTTGCGCGTTTCGGCCTTGGGAAAGAAGGCGGACGTGGCGAACTTCAAGGAATCACTGATCGCCGCCCGCGATTCGATTCGCGCGTTTCGCGAAAAACACGGCGTGGCCGCGGCGATTACGCAACTGGAGATGCCGTTGCCAGATGAGGCTGATGCCGAACTGCTGAAGGCAGCGCGCGCAATTCTGGACGAGCTGCGCTTGAACGCTTTTTGGGAAGCGCCCGCCGATGCAGCGGAGCGCGTCATCAACCTGATCTCGGAAAGCAACGCCGCGAAGTCTGGCCGCGCTTTTGGCTTCAAGTTGCGGACTGGCGGAGTGACGGCCGATGCGTTCCCGACTTCCACCGAGATTGCGGCGGCGCTGGTCACGGCGGCACAACATCACGTTCCGATCAAATTCACCGCCGGCCTGCACCATCCGGTCCGGCAATTTCATCCGAGCGTCGGGACGAAGATGCACGGTTTTCTGAATGTCCTCGGCGCGGGTGTGCTCGCGATCGAGCATGACTGGAGTGAGGGAGAAACGGGGCACATGCTCGATGATGAAAGGGCGGAGTCATTCTCCTTCGACGATGCATCGTTCGCGTGGCGCGAATGGGAGATAGCGACCGATCGCATCAGAATGCACCGCAAAATGGTGACTTCGCTTGGCAGTTGCAGCTTCGATGAGCCACGCGAAGATTTGCGCGCTCTGAAACTTTTCTAGCTATCTGAGATTCTTCGCCACAAAAATGCGGACTCCCGCTACTTCTTCTCGTTGCGTGTAGTACTCTCGCACAAAGGCTTCGAGAAGGAGAAAGCTCTCGATTCCCTGGGTAGCACGGTCGAAAAATACATCCGCCCCAGGCGCGACGCCATCGACAAAGACCGGCGGTGGATGCGCTCGAAGCTCGGACATGAATCGCTCGCGGAAATATTCACGATAACGAGACGGCGCCATGAGAGCTAGAATCCCCGGATCTCTGGTCGCCATGATCGTTTTCGCCTTAACATAGTATTCGGGCCGCCATGCCCAAACCACCATGCGATCTCCGGGCTTCACATGGCGAGCGAGAGCTAACACGTCCTCACGGGGCGGGACTCTGGCCTGGGGACTGAAGTCACCGACGCCCGTGAGTGCGGCGTATCCGTTTGGAACGAGGAACAGAGCGACGAATAAGCTGCGGGCCAACACGGCATGACCCTTTTTCAGATCTGTCCGGTGCAAGAGGCCAAGCACGTTTGCGACACAAAAGCTCACCGGAATAATCGAGAAGAGCAGGTAGTGAGAGAACGGTTGATGAGGGCGGTGGATGGCAAAGAGCGCGGCCAGCAACAAAAGGATTGAGGAGAGCGAGGCCCAGAGAAAGGTCCGAGTGAAGGTAACCCTCGAATAAACAACTGCTCCGCCGGCCACGACGATCGCAAGGGAGGCCACCCAAAAGAAGGTCAACTCTTGCACACAAAAAAAGAGGTACTTCATCCTTGTCGAAGAGTACGACACTTTCGAACTCTTCCGCCGCAAAGCTAAAGTCGGCGCTGAGTAGACTCAGTCCTTCGCTTCGAGCTCGTCGTTTTAGTTTGAGCGCAGTGCATTATTTGTGCGATGGCTTTACACCGTGCCAGCCCCGCTCAAGTCTTTCATCGAAGTCGCGGCCGATTCGCATTTTCCGATCCAGAATCTTCCCTTCGGAATTTTCAGGCCGGCGCCGGGCACGGCCCGCGTGGGTGTCGCGATCGGCGACTTCGTGCTCGATCTTTCAGTTCTCGAAGAGCTTGGTCATTTCCAGACGCCGGAGTTTCAAAATCGGCGCGTGTTCTCGGAAAGTGCGCTCAACGCCTTTCTCGCATTGGGTCGGCCGGCCTGGAGGAAAGCGCGCGAAGTAATTCAACATCTGCTCGATGCCGACACGCCAGCTCTGCGCGATGACGCAACGCTCCGCGCCCGTGCTTTCCACGCGCAGAAAGATGTCACGATGCAACTTCCCGCGCGCATTGGCGATTACACCGATTTTTATTCCTCCTACCATCACGCGCACAACGTCGGCACGATGCTGCGCGGTCCGGAAAACGCGCTGATGCCGAATTGGAAATGGCTTCCGGTCGCGTATCACGGCCGCGCCAGCTCGATCGTCGTGAGCGGCGCGGAAGTGCGCCGGCCGCACGGTCAGATCAAACCGCCCGATGCCGATGCGCCGGTCTTCGGCCCGAGCCGCAGTTTCGATTATGAACTCGAGACCGCTTTCTTTATCGGGCCGGGGAACGCGCTGGGCGAGCCGATCCCGATCGAACGCGCGACCGATCACATCTTCGGCCTGGTCTTGATGAACGATTGGAGCGCGCGCGATGTGCAGGCTTGGGAATACCAACCGCTCGGCCCGTTCCTCGCCAAGAATTTTTGCACCAGCATCTCACCGTGGGTCGTGACGCTGGAAGCGCTCGAGCCATTTCGGAAGCCGTTGCCGCGGCAGGACCCCGAACCGTTGCCTTATTTGCGGGCGCCGAACAATTTCACCTACGACATCCAGCTTCAGGCGCGTCTGCAAACAGCTTCAATGGCGACTCCGCACGTTATCACGCAGACGAACTTCCAGAACCTTTACTGGAGCATTGCGCAACAACTCGCGCACCACACGGTCAATGGTTGCAACCTTCAGCCCGGCGATCTGCTCGCGAGCGGAACGATCAGCGGAGCGACGGAAGAATCCCGCGGCTGCATGCTCGAGCTCACCTGGCGCGGGGCAAATCCGCTCACGTTTGCGAACGGCGAAAGCCGCAAGTGGCTCGAGGATGGCGATAGCCTAACGATCACCGGCTGGGCTGAGGGCGACGGATATCGCGTTGGATTCGGCGAAGTAACTGGGCGGGTCCTTCCGGCATTGTAGCCTCCGCCAACACTCGAAGGCGGGTGCAATTCGCCCCCGGCAATCCCGCTGGGAAAGAGCCGGAGCAGGAACGCTTTCTGCTATAATTTCCATAACTCGGTGCTTTTCTCCAGGCGCCAAAAGGCAACAAAAACCAACTCGAAACAAACAATGTACTTCATTACAAAACACATCGCCAAACTCGCTTTCTTAAGCGTGTTTGCGGCGCTTTCGGTTTATGCCGAATCGACGCCATCCCCAACACCGACCGCTACGCCTCACACCGAACCCAGCGCGTCCCCAACTCCAACGCCGCACACGGAGCCTTCGGCCACGCCAACGCCGACGCCGCATACCGAACCGACACCTACCCCGACTGCGACGCCGCATCAGGAACCGTCAGCTACTCCGCGTCCCTCACCATCGGCCACGCCTACTCCCGAGCCGGGCGATGATCATCACGGCGAAGTTAGTTTGCGCGGCTTCTATGGAAGCACCACGCCGACCGGTTCCTTGATCGTCTTTTACATCGAAAAAAATACCCACGTGCAAATTCATGTGCTCGATGTCGCGGGTCAGACGCTCGGCTTTGCTGAGGGTCCGCTTTCCAACGGCTCCTTCTCACTCGTGCTTACCACAGGGCAAGGTATCGTCGGCACAGCCAATGAAAATGGCATCGCGTTTACTCTGGCCGGACAACCATTCCAAGCCGGGCGCTTTTCTACCTTTGGCACCAACTCGAAAATCGCGGGCGGTTACTTCGGAGTCGCGAATGGGCCGACGGGTGAAAGTCAGGTCATGTTCATTATCGACGCCAGTAACCACATCATCATGATTCAACGGACGGGCACGGTCTTGAGCGGCGGTTTTGGAACCGTCACCGCGCCGGTCGCGCCTGCGACCCAATACACGTTCACGCTCGATCATGTCATCGGAAGCAGCAGCAACATTACGGGCAGCTTCACCATCACTGAAGGCACCTTCACGGGCACATTCCAGACGAGCGCCGGAACCTTTACGGTCAATACCTTCAAGAGCTCGCTCTTCAATCGGATGGCGAACATCTCGACGCGCGGCCTTGTCGGCACGGGACAAGGTCAGTTGATTGGCGGTTTCATTATCACGGGAGGACCGAAGCTCGTCCTGATCCGGGCCATGGGGCCATCGCTCGCGGCTGCGGGGGTCTCGCCCGTGCTCGCAAATCCGTCCGTCCAACTCTTCACTGGCTCGACCTTGCTCGCCTCTAATGACGATTGGAAGACGAACGCGAATGCCGCGGAAATTATTGGCACTGGCATTCCGCCAACGGACGATCTGGAATCTGCGTTGCTCGTGCGTCTCGAGCCCGGCGCCTATACCACGGTCGTTTCAGGAGCAGGTACAGCGACCGGCATTGCGCTGGTTGAAGTATACGAAATCGGCTCCGACTAACCGAGCCTCCTGCAAACTTGCAAGGCCTCGCGTCGCATACCGGCGCGGGGCCTTCGCTTTCTTGACTACAACCCCGAAACAACTTCCACCATTCGCTGTCTTAGTTTCGTATCAGGGAGACGGCCGCCGCCGCCTTGCATATTATCTTCCAGGTGGCGCGCATTACTTGTCGCCGGGATCGCGCATGTCACCGCGGGATGCGCGACGATCCATTTCAAAAGGAACTGCGCCCAGGAATGACAATCGAATTCGGCGGCCCATTCCGGTAACGGCTTTTGCCGGACGCGCGCGAAAAGGTCGCCGCCGCCGAAAGGACGGTTCACGATTACCGCTACGCCGCGATCCTGAGCAAGCGGCAGGATTTGGTCTCCGGCTTCCCGTTCGAGAAGCGAGTAGTTGATCTGGACGAAGTCGAGCTTCTCTGAGCGAAGAAGCTTCGCCACCTCACCGTAGGCGCTGGAAACATAATGGGTGATGCCGAGGTAACGCACCCGGCCTTGTTCCTTCCAGGCGCGCAAGGTGGCGAGCTGCGTCCGGACATCGACGAGATTGTGCACCTGCATTAAGTCGATTTGTTGAGCCTGGAGCTTTGCGAACGATCGCTCCATCGATTCGATGCCTTGCTGCTTCCCCGCTGTCCAGACTTTCGTGGCCAGGAACAGCGAGGATCGAAGATGAAGCTTGGATGCGATATCGCCGATGACTTGTTCCGCGCGGCCATACATCGGTGACGAATCCACCAGGCGGCCTCCGAGTTTGGTGAAAAGCGCGAGGACTTCTTCCACCGGCTGACGTTCCGATTGCGCCGGACCCACGTCAAAAGCTTGCCAGGTGCCCAGGCCCAGGACTGGGAGCGACTCGCCGGATGATGGGATGGTGCGTTTCACGAGGGCGATGTTACTCATTTGCTCAGTGCTATCCGCGCCGAACGACGATCGGGTCAAAAGCAAGCCGGCAGCGCTCTGAGCCATTAAGCGCGTCGCATCGCGCCTCGACATTTGGGAGCGATTCACTTCCATAATGCAATAGCTTAAGATGTCGTTCGAGCCATTACAGCAAAGATCAGTGGGTAAGAATATCGCGCTAGTCCTCGCCGGGTGGATTCTTGTCGCTTCTGCAATTGGACTAGCTGGATGGTTCAGGACCGCGAGCGCGCCACTCGTTGCCGCGACGGTATGGACGCTAACGGCGCTCATCCTTCTCGCGTGCTGGAAGGTATCGTCGCTCAGACATTGGGCAATGAAGGTCGACCTTCGCGGGCTCGTCCTCCTGCACCTCACGCGATTCGTCGCCGGGTCCTATTTCCTTTTCCTCTGTCGCCGTGGCGAACTGCCGTCTGCTTTCGCCACGCCCGCGGGCTGGGGAGACATTATCGTGGCGGCGCTCGCGATCCTGTTACTCGCTTTGCCGGGTGTGCGAAATTGGAAGATGCTCCTTTTTTGGAACATGATCGGATTCGCCGATATCCTTTTCGTAGTCATGACAGCGCTCCGTCTTGGACTCGCCGACTGGCAATCGATGCGCGCGTTGCGCGAATTGCCGCTCAGTCTTCTGCCAATGTTTCTCGTGCCGCTGATCATTGCGTCGCACGTTCTGATTTTCATCGGAGCGCTTCGACTGAAGCGCCTTCCGACTAGTTAGTGTAATAACGAAATACGTGGTCGGTCCGAGACAGATTCCCCACGTGAGTTAGTCCGGACGGCGTAATCACGTAGCCTCGCAGCTTGCGATGGTTTCGCTTTGCCACGAAGACACCGCCCTCGTGGGGTAACCCGCCAGACCAGGAATGCTGGACGATTTTTTGCGGCGCCCGGTAGTAGAAGCCATTGTCGTCCACGGCATCGAGAACGTAGACACCGCGAGGGAAATGAAGAGTCCCGGCCGAAGCTTCGGATCGCATTTCAAGATAAGGCGGCGCCGATGTTGTCTCGCCCGGGCTGGTCTTGCGGAAATGGCCGCCGCCGCAAGCGCCCAGAAGAAGCGTGATAACCAGGCCGGCAACGGTCGCAAGGGTGCGCATTGGTCAGGCGCCCTATCTCCAGCCGTGCAAAATCCCGCCGATGATCACGCCACCGATCGAACCGATAATGAGAATCGGCGCGTAAGCCTTCGTGATTAAGGCCTCGGGCACGCTCAGGAGTAACCCAAAAACCAACCCGATGAGCCATCCGGGCCAGGGTAGCTGGACGCAACCGATGACCAGACCGAGGCCGAACCGGCTGATGAACGCTGCCAGCAATGCAGTCGTCTTGTCTGGGAATTGCATCGGCAGCATCGTTCCCACGACGACCGCGCCGAAAATCAAACCGCTGATCAAACCGCCAGTGAGATTTCCCATGGCGCCGATTCCAGCGCGCTCGACCGCGCTTCGTCAACGATAAAACATCCAATTTGATTCGTTATTTGGTTGTCAGTTGCGCTCCGCGGCGAGGGCGATCATGCTCAGCTCTGCATGAGATCAACCACACGAAGGAACTTCATTAAAGTCTCGGCCGCAGCCGGAGGAGCGTTAGGTTTGGGATTACGATCAGCGGCAAGCGCGACGGAAAAGGCAGCGAAGCCATTGCGCATTTTGATTCTGGGCGGAACCGGATTCACGGGACCGTTCCAAGTTCGCTACGCGCTCGAGCGTGGGCACAAGGTCACGGTTTTCAATCGAGGGAAAACGCACCCGGGCGAAACGCCGAAGGAAGTCGAGCAACTCATCGGCGATCGCAACGGCCAGCTCGATGCGCTCAAGAATAGGAAATGGGATGTCGTGATCGATAACCCCACCATGCTTCCCGCCTGGGTGCGCGATGCGGCGCAGATCCTCAAAGGAAATGTCGAGCGCTACGTTTTCATCTCGACCATTTCCGTCTTTGCCGACACGAGCAAGCCCGGCGTGGATGAAAGCGCGCCGCTCGCGAAGTACACCGGCGCGGACCCAATGAAGGAGACGCGAGACACAGTCATCGCCTCGAAGTTTGCCCTTTACGGCCCGCTCAAAGCGCTCTCCGAGCAGGAAGCGGAGAAGTGGTTCCCGAAACAGACGCTGGTCATCCGGCCCGGATTGATTGTAGGCCCGCGCGACGAAACCGATCGCTTCAGTTACTGGCCGGTGCGGCTCGATCGCGGAGGTGAAGTAATGGCGCCGGGCGATCCGAGCGATCCGGTGCAAATCATCGACGGGCGCGATCTGGCGGAGTGGGTCATTCGCATGGTGGAACAACGCGAGACCGGCATCTACAACGCCACCGGCCCAGCGAAGGAACTCGGTATCGGCCGGATGCTCGATACCATTAAGAGTGCGAACAAATCGAACGCGACCTTGACCTGGGTGAACGCCGATTTCCTCGAAGCACAAAAGGTCGCTCCATGGTCTGACATGCCGGTGTGGATTCCGCCGCGCGGCGAAGAAGCGGGCGGCGCGCGCATCAGCATCCAGCGCGCCCTGGCCAAGGGTCTCACCTTTCGCCCGCTCGTCGACACCGCGCGCGACACGCTCGCCTGGTTCAAGTCGCAACCAGCCGAACGCCAGGCAAAGTTAAAAGCCGGTCTTACACGCGAGCGCGAATCAGAAGTTCTTGCTGCCTGGCACAGGCAGGCGAAGTAGGATGAATCCCTCTTTGCCATCCACTCTTAACCATCGCCGTCACAGAGACGGCCTCCAATTTCTCTCGCCGATGAAGGGGTGGCTTGACTAGCGTTGCCATCTTTATGAAATACATCACCGGCATCGGCGGAGTTTTCTTCAAAGCAAACGATCCCGAAAAACTCGGCGCTGGCACAAGGAACATCTCGGCCTGGAGGTGGAAGAATATGGCGGCGTGACGTTCAGAGACGCTGGCGCTAACACCGGGCCGTCGCCGAGACGCCAGGCCTACACCGTCTGGTCTCCTTTCGCCGCCGACACCGAATATTTCGCGCCGAGCGACAAGCCGTTCATGATCAACTTTCGGGTGGCCGACCTTGATGCATTGCTGGCGAAGCTCCGCCGCGAAGGAGTGACCGTGGACGAGCGGGCAGAGAAATCGGAGTTTGGTTACTTTGGCTGGGCGATGGATCCGGAAGGAAACCGCATCGAACTGTGGGAACCGCCGCTGGCATGATCGATCCGCGTGGGACGCAAGGAAGCGGCGATGACGAGCGATTCACGCGGCGCCTCGAAGCATTCAGCGACCTCGTTTTTGGTTTTAGCTTGTCTCTGCTCGCCGCGCGACTGGATGTTCCTTCGAGCGCGGCAGAGATTCTGAATGGCGCGAAGATCGCCGCGTTCGTAATCACTTTTGGGATCATCTGCGCGCTTTGGCTGGAGCATTACCGCATCTTTCGGCACCATTTCGTGGCGCGGCCCTTCGAGGTCATCGTCAACTTCATCTTCCTTTTCGGGCTCGCGAGTCTTCCTTACGCGCTCCTGACCTTTCTGCGCTTCGGGGCCGAGCCGAAGTCTCTCGATCTCTACTTCGGAGATATCGCCCTCATCCTGACTACACTTTCCACCCTGCGGCTGCGTGGACTTCGGCAACGCGGAAGGGCGCTCGACGAATCGACGCGTCTTCGAGAATGGCGCCGCGTGGTCAGCCAATACGCCCTGGCACTTATTCTCGCGTTGCTGGTAGCTGCCACGGCCATTGGTTGGATTACGCCGCGCGCATTATTTGGCGCGCCGGCTTTGGTTATCGCGGTTTTTGTTTTCGCATTGCGAAGAATAATCCGGCGCCTTCCAGCATTCTTATCCGACAAGCCCTCGAGCAATCCGTGACTCGCTCATCCGCGAATGGCTCGAGTCCTTATCTCCCGATATCCTCATTCCACAAAGCCGGGTTCGCCGCGATGAAGCTCCGCATCATTTCGACACATTCCTCGAGGTCCAAATCGATCACTTCCACGCCATGGGAGCGCATGAGTCCCGCTGCACCGGCAAAGGTTCGGCTTTCTCCCACGACCACTTTCTTGATGCCGAATTGCACCACGGCGCCGGCGCAAAGATAACAAGGCATGAGAGTCGAGTAGAGAACGGTGCGTTGGAAGCCACCGATCCGTCCGGCCTGACGAAGACAATCTATTTCGGCGTGGGTCACGGGATCATTTTCCTGCACCCGTTTATTGTGGCCGACGGCGACTAATCTGTTGTCCAGGACAAGCGCGGAACCGATCGGGATGCCGCCTTCCCCGCGGCTCTTGTGCGCTTGGGCAATCGCGGCGCGCATGAACTCGTCGATGACTGACATGAGAATGAATGAAAGTAATCGTCAGTAATATTACGGAGGTGTCTGGCACTCGGCGCCATCGGCCGGTGGAAAAAAATGGGCGGTGAGGGTTTCGAACCCCCGACCTACTGGGTGTAAACCAGCCGCTCTACCACTGAGCTAACCGCCCGAAACTTCGGCATTATACCTAAGGCAAAGCTGTCGTCTTTCTTTTTGTTTTGGATCATTCTTCTACGCGGATCAAGTAACTAAATTTGAGGCACCTTAAGTTACTTGAGTATTTCGCTTGCAGTTATTCCTGAGTGAGCTATCTAGGAGCCCATGGACCTGTCTCTTAATAAACTATCGAAAGCACTTTCAATAAGGCAACAGATCGACACGCTCGAACGCCAGTTGTCTACACTCTTCGGGGGTGGTGGCGCGAGCAGCTCAGCCGGAGCGGCTAGCTCTGGCAAAATCATCCGGCGTCGCCGGCGTCGTCGCCGCCCAATGTCGGCAGCCACACGCGCGAAGCTCGCGACCGCGGCCAAGGCTCGCTGGGCTCGGCGCAAAGGAACCGGCGGTGGCGCGGCGAAGGGGAAGAAGAAGGGCGGACTAACCGCGGCCGGCAGGAAAAAACTTTCTGATGCGATGAAGGCCCGATGGGCCGCGCGCAGAAAAGCGGCCGGCAAGAAGTAGCCGCTGCTTCGTTTTCTAATCTCGATTTCTCGCATCAACGCGAGCCTTCAAAGCGAAGGCTCGCGTTGATTGTTTTTGGGGCCATTGCTGCTTCCGGCCGTGACTTCTAATTAAGTCTGCCCAATCCACGTCGGGGGCGCGATCTCTTCCCATCGCTCCTGGATCGCCGCGAATTCCCTCTCACTGAGCAGGCCGGCCTCGATCATTTTCGCGTTCTGCCTCCAGCGCTCGGGTTTGGTTGTGCCGACAATGGCCGTGTGCACTCCCGGAACACTGAGCGTGAAGCGTAGGGCACGCGCGACGGATTCCTCCAACGGAAGCTGGTGGATGAATTCGTACTTCAGCTTGCTCAATCTTTGCCAATAGGTGTGATGATAAGAGTCAATCGGTTTGTGCTGTTCCTTCCAGGCCACATTCGCAATCGGGCGCTTCGCGATCACGCCCATCTCGCGCTCGCGCGCCAAAGGCAGAGTCAGCTCGAGCGGTTCCTGCTCGGCGATGTTGATCGAGGTTTGCAAGGTATCGAACGCGCCGCATTCCACGGCATACTTCGCCGCGAGACTGTCACCGCTGTAACCGATGTAACGCGTATAACCCTTCTCCCGTGCCGTCCGGAGCGCGGCGATCGCGTCTCCTTTGCGCAGGACCGATTCCGAACAGGTGTGCAATTGGATCAAGTCGAGATGATCGGTCCTCAAGCGCCGCAAGCTGCGCTCGATGCTTTCGAGGAGCGAAGCAGGCGACCAATCTTCCGTGCCCACGCCGCGCGGATGACCGCACTTTGTGAAGAGGTAGTATTCGTCCCGGCGATGGCTCGCGGTTTTGCCGATCAGCTCTTCGCTTCCTTCATAGCATTCGCCGGTGTCGATAACATTCAGCCCGGCATCCAGCGCGCTGTTCAGCAAACGTGCGACCGTTTCTTCCGCCGCGCCTTCAAAGCCAATCTCGGCCCCGCCGAAACCGAGCACGGTCACTTGCATGTCGGTCTGGCCGAGTTGCCGCTTTTCCATTTTGTAATTGTAGGGCGTTTCTGTGAAACGCCAAGGTTCACACAACCGGCCGGGCGATTGGTCAATCGCCCCTACCTGATAATCGTTAAGCCTGATCCACGCTCGATTCGGCCAATCTGTTTCGCTCCTAACTGTCGCGCCACGTTCGTCGCGTCTTTCGCCGAAACGATCACGGCCATGCCGATACCCATGTTGAAGACTTGATACATCTCGGCGCGCTCGACTTTTCCGTTGCGTTGTAACAACTCGAAGATGGCTGGGATACGCCAGCTTTTTGTCTCGATGACTGCGTCGCAATTCTTTGGCAGAACGCGCGGCAAGTTATCGATCAAACCGCCACCGGTGATGTGGGCCAGGCCATGAATCTTTTCCGCCGGCACCTTCGCGAGCAAAGGTTGATAGTTCTTGTGGACGCGCAAAAGCTCGACGCCTAACGAGTTCTTGATCCCATCCACCTTCGAAGTCGCTTTCAGCCGCATCTTCTCAAAAAGAATTTTCCGCGCGAGCGAGTAGCCGTTCGTGTGCAAGCCGTTCGAAGGCAAGCCGAGAATGACGTCGCCCGGTTTGATTCTGCGGCCATCGATCAATTTCGAGCGCTCGACCACACCGACAATGTAGCCGGCGAGATCGTACTCGCCCTTGCGATACATCCCCGGCATCTGCGCGGTTTCTCCGCCGATCAAAGCGCAACCGGCCGCCCGACAGGCCTTGGTAAAACCGGAAAGCAGTTGATCGAAGACGCGCGGCTCCAGTTTCTCCGCGCCGATGTAATCGAGAAAAAAAAGCGGGCGCGCGCCCAGAACGGCGATGTCGTTCACGCAATGATTCACGAGATCGGCGCCGACGGTATCGTGCCGGTCGAGCGCGAACGCGACCTTCAATTTCGTGCCGACGCCATCGACGCTTGCCACCAACACCGGTTCGCGCAGGTCGGAAAAATTCGGAGCGAAGAGCCCGCCGAAGCCGCCAATCTTTCCGAGCACCTCGGGCCCGTGGGTGCTCTTTACGCGCGCTTGAATGCGGCGCTTGACGAAGTTGCCGAGATCCACATCCACCCCGGCGCGCGCGTAAGCTTTTTCCATTTCAGATTTCAGATTGCAGAATGCCGATTGTCCTCACTCAATCTGAAATCTGAGATCTACAATCTGCAATTACTTTAGATCCGCGAATAACGTTGGATGCGCTTCCTCGGCCGCGAGCGCTTTCGAGCGGCCTTCGCGTTTTTCCATGATGAACTTGTCCAGCTCCGGATCGACGGGCAGGGGATAGTTGCCGGTGAAACACGCCAGACAAAACTGGTTCGCCGGTTTTCCCGTCGCGCGCACCATTCCTTCCACGTCCAGATAACCGAGACTGTCGACCCCGAGATATTTGCAGATCTCATCCATCGGCATCTGGTTGGCGATCAACTTTTCCGGATCGGGGAAATCAATTCCGTAATGGCAGGCGAAGCGATGCGGCGGACAGCTCACCCGCATGTGCACCTCCTTCGCGCCGGCTTCGCGCAGATTGACCACGCGCGCGCGCGCCGTCGTGCCGCGCACAATCGAATCGTCCACCACCACCACGCGTTTCCCTTCCACGGCTTCCTTGATCAAATTCAATTTCACGCGCACATCGAAATCGCGGATGAGCTGGCTCGGCTGCAGAAACGTGCGCCCGATGTAGTGATTGCGCACGAAGGCGTGTTCGTAGGGAATGTTCAGCTCGTGCGCGAAGCCGAGCGCCGCGTAGTTCCCCGAGTCGGGGACCGGCACGACGATGTCGGCTTTGGCCGGGAATCGTCTCGCCAGCTCGCGTCCCATCTCGGTGCGGATTTTCGCGACGTTGACGCCGCCCATAATGCTGTCGGGCCGCGCAAAATAAACGTACTCGAACATGCAGAACGCTTGCTGCTCGTCGCGGAACGGCCACTCCGAACGGATTCCGTCTTCGCTGATGATCACGACTTCGCCGGGTTCCACTTCGCGAATAAATTCCGCGTGCACGAGATCGAACGCGCAGGTTTCGGACGCCAGAATGTAAGCGCCATCGAGTTTGCCCAGCACCAGCGGTCGGAAGCCAAACGGATCGCGCACGCCGATGATCTCGCGTTCGCTCATAATAATAAGGCTGAACGCGCCTTCGAGACGCCGGAGAACGCTCAGCGGGGTGCCGCCGTTTTTCGACGGCTGCGCGAGCAGATGCGGAATGATTTCGCTGTCGGCCGTCGTTTGGAAAATGGAACCTTTCTGTTCCAGTTCGTCGCGCAGGACGGCGGCGTTGATCAGGTTCCCATTGTGCGCGACCGCGATCTGACCGCGGAAACAATCGACCACGAATGGCTGTGCATTTTTCAACGTGCTCGATCCCGTGGTGGAATAACGCGTGTGGCCCAGTGCGCGCGTTCCTCTTAGCCGCTCCAGCTCTTCCGCGCCGAAAACCTGCGAGACGAGACCCATGTCGCGATGAAGCTGAAAGGTGGCCGCGGGGCCGGCGCTCGTGACGATGCCGGCGCTTTCCTGCCCGCGATGTTGCAACGCGAACAGACCGTAATAGGTCAGCACCGCGGCATTCGGATGACCGAAGACCGCGAAGATGCCGCACTCGTGTTGCGGAAACGCGAGGCGCGGGTCTTCGATATCCTGCGTCGATTTAAGCGACATCGTATGGAAGCATCCGCCAATCGAAACGCGAATCAATGAAGACAATTGCTTACAAGCTTGGCACCGGTTCCGAATCGGTCTCGACCGCGCGGCGAATGGCGTGAAACCAATCGTCGTAAAGATCGTCGATCGGCCAGGATAACTCGGCGGCCGCTGTCTTGATGCAAAGTGTTTTTATCGCAACGCTTCCGAGCAAACTGTGCGGAATATTTTTAGATCGCAGGATCGTCATAACCTTTTCCGCATCATCCGCCGCGCAAGAAATCACGATGCGCGACTGCGATTCGTTGAAGAGGATCGCATAATCTTCCAGCGTGGAAGCTATCTCGATCTCCGCGCCGAAGCGTCCATCCGGATTGAAACACGATTCCGCCAGCGCGACCGCGAGCCCGCCCTCCGAACAATCATGCGCGCTTTTCACGAGCCCGGCCCGAATCAATTCACGCACGGAATTCTGCACCGCCAGCTCGCGTTCGACATCCAGCCGGGGAGGCAAGCCTTCCTTGCGGCCATGACAGACTTTCAGAAAATGGCTCGCGCCCATTTCGTCGCCGATTTCACCGACGAGAATAATCGCGTCGCCTTCCGCTTTGAAGAATTGCGTCGTGATGTGGGCTTCGTCGTCGATCAACCCGACCATCGCCACGGTCGGTGTGGGATCGACCACGCTCGCCGGGCTCTCATTATATAGAGAGACATTTCCGCCGACCACCGGCGTGCCGAACGCGCGACACGTTTCGGCCACGCCTTCCACCGCCTCGCGCAACTGCCAGAAGTTTTCCGGCTTGTAGGGATTTCCGAAATTCAGATTGTCTGTCACCGCCAGCGGAGTCGCGCCGGAGCAGGTCAGATTTCGCGCGGCTTCCGCCACCGCGATCCGCCCGCCTTCGCGCGGACCGAGCCGGCAATAGAGCGAATTACAATCCGTCGTCGCCGCCAGGATCTTGTTCGCTTCACGCACGCGGAAGACGGCGGCATCCGAGCCCGGCAAGACAACCGTCCCGGTCCGCACCATGTGATCGTATTGCCGGTAGACCCAGTTCTTCGACGCGATCGACGGATCGCGCAGGAGCATACGAAGAGATTCAACCGCGGATGGCGCGGATATTTTCTGATTCCAGGATCCATCCGTGTCATCCGCGAAATCCGCGGTTGGCTTTCTCGCTTCGCGCGAATAAAGTGGCGCCTCGTCCGCCAGCGGTTTCGCCGGAATCTCCGCGACGAGCGTTCCGTTGTTGCGCACGCGCATCATGCCGTCATCGGTGACGCGCCCGATCTCGGCGCAGGGCACATCCCACTTTTCAAAAACTTCGCGCACAATATTTTCGCGGCCGCGCTTCGCGATGATCAGCATCCGCTCCTGCGATTCGCTCAGCAAAATTTCGTAGGGCGTCATACCCGGCTCGCGCTTTGGCACCTTCGCCAGATCGATCTCCACGCCGGTGCCGCCGCGACTCGCGGTCTCACAAGTCGAGCAGGTCAGCCCGGCCGCACCCATGTCCTGGATTCCCGCCACGGCATCCGTCGCGAGCAATTCGAGGCAGGCCTCGAGCAGCAATTTTTCCTTGAACGGGTCGCCCACCTGCACCGCCGGGCGATCTTCGCGCGATTCTTCCGTCAGCTCGCGGGAGGCGAAGGCCGCGCCCGCCAATCCATCGCGCCCGGTTTCGGCACCGACATAAAAAACCGGATTGCCCACACCGCTGGCTGCGCCGCGCGCGAGTTGTTCGTGCCGCAGAACGCCGAGACAAAAAACATTGATGAGCGGATTGCCCTCGAAACTTTCGTCGAAATAGATTTCGCCGCCGATGGTCGGGATCCCGATGCAATTCCCGTAATGCGCGATCCCCGAAACGACGCCCGTGAACAACCTACGGTTGTTCTGGATTTCGGATTTCGGATTGGGGATTGCGGAAAGGTCTTTTTCTTTCCCGTTTCCGGTATCCGGTCTCCGAAATTCCGTGATTGGTCCGAAGCGGAGCGAATTGAGAAGAAACTCCGGGCGCGCGCCCATCGTGAAAATATCGCGGATGATCCCGCCCACGCCGGTGGCCGCGCCCTGGAAAGGCTCGATCGCGCTCGGATGATTGTGGCTCTCGATCTTGAACGCGACGGCCCAGCCATCGCCGATGTCGACCACGCCGGCGTTTTCTTCGCCGGCTTTCACGAGAATGTTCGGCCCGCTCGTTGGAAATTTTTTCAGCTCGCGGCGCGAATTTTTGTAGGAACAGTGCTCGCTCCACATCACGGAGAAAATGCCGAGCTCGGTGAAGTTCGGATCGCGGCCGAGAATTTTCTTGATCCGCTCGAATTCCTCCGGCATCAACCCATGCTTCGCGACGAGTTCGGGTGTGACGGCAGGATCGGCAGGCATCTGTTGCGCACGTTAGCCGATGCGACCGCTCCCTCAACTCGCGAAAGTTTTTTGAATGAACTCCAAAATCGGCCCGATTCGTTGAATACGAGCCCGACGACGAATCCCGTCACGACCGAATCCACCACCACCACGACCTCTACGGATGGCACAGTGACGACCTTCGAACGGGGCAATCGTCGTCCGTCGCGAGGGTATGACCGATCCGATCAGCTATGTGCTGGGCAAGACCGTCCATTACGTGAACAAGGCCGGAAGAACAATCGAAGCCTCGCTGATCAAACCGGGCGCGCGCGTCCACGTTTATTATGACGGCGCCGGCGAAACCCGCGTGGTGAATCGCGTGGTCCTCGACGAATAATCGTTCAGCAACATAACAACCAAGAGACCGCAGATTCCCGCGTGGAGTCTGCGGCTTTTTGTTGCGTGGCGGTGCGTTGCGTTTTCCTGCTACATCGGCTACACGATCTTCATGGCCTTCGACCTAAAAGAGATCGTTGCGGCGCGGCTGGGAGAAAACTACCAACTGCACGAGCGCCACATCAACCGAACGCTCGTCGCGGCGCAGCGCGTGATCGGTTTCGACAAGGTCTATGCGCGGGCGGAGGGCGCGTATCTCTACGATATGGATGACACGCCGTATCTCGATTTCCTGAGCGGCTACAGCGTTTTCAACATCGGGCGCAATCATCCGGTCGTGCAGAAGGCGATCCGCGATGTGCTCGATCTCGATTTGCCGAACATGGTGCAGATGGATTGCTCGCTCTTGAGCGGCCTGCTGGCCGAAGCGATCACGAAGCGCACGCCGCCGCATCTCGACGCTGTGTTCTTCTGCAACTCCGGCACCGAAGCGATGGAGGGCGCGTTGAAATTTGCGCGCGCAGCGACCCAACGAAAGCGAGTCATCTCACTCGAAAGCGCGTTTCATGGGTTAAGTCTCGGATCGCTCTCCTTGATGGGTTGCGAAAGTTTTACGGAAGGTTTCGGCCCGCTCATGGAAGGTTTCGAAACGCGCGTGGCTCTGGACGACATCGAAACGCTCGAGCGCGAGCTGTCGAAACGCGACGTGGCGGCTTTCGTGATCGAGCCTGTGCAAGGCAAAGGCTGCAAGTCGCCGAAGACTGATTTTTTCCAGCGCGCGCAGGAGCTTTGCAAGGAGCATGGGACGTTGTTCGTCTGCGACGAAATCCAGACCGGCCTCGGGCGCACCGGCCGGATGTTCGGGTTCGAACATTGGAACCTCGAGCCGGACATCATCACGCTCGCGAAGAGTCTGAGCGGTGGCTACGTCCCGTGCGGCGCGATCGTGACCCGGCGTGAGATTTATCAGAAGACATTTAGCCGGATGGACCGGTGCGTCGTGCACTCGACCACTTTCGGCCGCAATAATCTGGCGATGGCGTGCGGCCTCGCCTCGCTCGAAGTGATCGACGACGAGAAGCTCGTGGAGAATTCCGCGCGCATGGGCGCGCTTTTGATGGAGCGGATCGACGCCTTGCGCGCGAAGCATTCTTTCATCAAGGAAGTGCGCGGCAAAGGCCTCATCATCGCGATTGAATTCCACGAGCCGACGGAATTCAAACTCAAGATGGGTTGGAAGCTTCTGCACAAAGTCGACAAGGTCCTCTTCGCGCAAATGGTCGTGACCCAGATGTTGAGCAAACATCGCATCCTCTCGCAGGTGGCCGGGCACGCGATGGACGTGGTGAAAATTTTGCCGCCGCTCATCATCGGCGAACGCGAAGTCGAGATGTTCGTCAGCGCGCTGGACGATGTCCTGACCGAATGCCGGAAATTCCCCGGCCCCATGTGGGAGATCGGGCAAAATTTCGTCCGGCATGCACTCGGTTCGAAAAAAAACGCGCAAGCTTCGAAGGTGACCGCTTAAGTGCGGAGGTTAAGGCCCTTGGCAGGAGAGAAGAGTTTGTTATTGTCGCCCTTTTGATGGGACAGTAAGCTCACAAATGAACCGGGGCTTTTCGCTTCGGTGAAGCCCAGGAGCCAAATGACATGACCACTGCCGCCGCCGAACAAGAGAAAACAGGAACGAAACTGAGCCAGCTCGATCAGCTGAGGAAATTCACCGTAGTCGTGGCCGATACGGGCGACTTCCAAAGCATCAAGGAATTCAAACCCCGGGACGCGACGACGAATCCGAGCCTGATCTATGCGGCTACGCAGAAGGAGCAGTATTTTCACCTGCTCGATGAAGTGCTGGCCGACCGAAAGAATTCCGGGCTGTCCGGCGCGGCCCAGATCGAAGACATCATCGATCACTTGCTCGTGAAATTTGGCTGCGAGATCCTGGAGATCGTGCCGGGCCGGGTCTCAACCGAAACAGATGCGCGGCTCTCGTTCGATGTGGAAGGCTCGATCAACAAGGGACGGCAATTGATCAAGCTTTATGAGGAGAATGGGATCGATCGGAAGCGGGTGCTGATCAAGATCGCGTCGACGTGGGAAGGGATCAAAGCGGGCGAAGTCCTGGAGAAAGAAGGGATCAACTGCAACCTGACGCTGATGTTTTCGCTTCCGCAGGCGGTGCGTTGTGCCGAGTCGGGCATCGAATTAATCTCGCCGTTCGTGGGCCGGATTTACGATTGGTACAAAGCCGCGAACAAGCGCGATTACACGGGCGCGGACGATCCCGGCGTGCAATCGGTGCAGGAGATTTACACCTATTACAAAAAGTTCGGCCACAAGACCGAAGTCATGGGAGCGAGCTTCCGCAACGTGAGCCAGATCCTGGAGCTGGCGGGTTGCGACTTGCTCACGATCAGCCCGGACTTGCTGGAGAAGCTGGCGGAATCGGACGGGCCGGTGGAGCGCAAGCTCGATCCGGAAAAGGCGAAGAGCACGAACATCGAGCGGCTCGAGATGGACGAGAAAAAGTTCCGATATCTGTTCAACGACAACGCGATGGCGACCGAGAAGACATCGGAAGGCATTCGCAAGTTCTCGGCCGACATCGTGAAACTGGAGAAGTTCGTCGCGGGCAAGCTGGGGTAGGTGGATCGAGCGCTCCGCGCTCGATGACAACGAATGCCGGCGAAACCGGGAACATAAACATCGCGCGACGGAGCGCGCGATCCACCATGTTTAACGTCGTCCTGGTCGAGCCGGAGATTCCGCCGAACACGGGCAACGTCGGGCGGCTTTGTCTCGCGACAGGCTCGACGCTCCATCTGATCAAACCGCTCGGGTTCGCGATCGACGATCGCACGCTGAAAAGGGCCGGGCTCGATTACTGGAAGGAAGTGGATGTGCGGCTCTGGGATTCATTGGAGGAGTTGTTGAAAGCGCGGGAGCAGAAGGCTCGCTTGTTTTTTCTCACGACGAAATCGGACCGGGCCTATTGCGATGTCCGCTTTCAGTCCGGCGATTTCCTGGTCTTCGGCCGGGAGACGAAAGGATTGCCGGAAGCGATGTTGGCGGCGAATCGAGAGCGGTTGCTCACCATTCCGATGCAAGGCACGCGGAGTCTGAATCTGGCGACGGCCGTGGCGATCGTGCTGTTTGAAGCGGTGCGGCAGCAGCGTTGATGGTAGCGCGCAGGACGGCGGCGTGCGAGACGGCCCCAAGGCCGTGGCTACACGGTTAGGGCGTTACTATTCGCCATTGAATAAATGCGCGCGGCGCAGGTCTAACTACTCCGAGGACAAAATTATGAAATCATTACTTCTAGCTTCCGCTCTCACGTTGGCGCTTGTGCCCGTGCTTAGTGCGGAGAACCAGGACGAGGTGAAAGCGCCGAAAAATCGGCCGCAGGTACAAGCTCGCCACGTGGCCCCGGCGCGAACTCAGGTTCAGGCGCCACATGTGCAGCGGAATTTTGCGCCGAACTTCCAGCTGCGGACGAACCCAAATGTGGTCAATCGCACCTATCATCCGGATTCGGCGGCACGTTTTCGCAACACCCTTCCACGTGCGGACATGCCGCGGTCGAATAGGACATTCCAAGCCGATACCACGGTCCGAAATCGCGATTGGCGGAACCGGACTCGCACTAACACGAATACGGTCGTGAGCCCGCGGACGCCGCAGACGACGACCACAGTTCAGTCGGATACGAATGCTCGAAATCGCGATTGGCGGAACAGAACGAATACAAACGTTCAGAACCGGACGACGGCCAATTTCGATCGCGACAATGCGAACCGGGTTCGGCAACGCCACGACCGCCGTTGGTGGAGAAGCCACTACAACAGGTTCGTGCTTTTCGGTGGCGGATATTACTACTGGGACAACAGCTATTGGTACCCCGCCTACGGTTACGATCCGTACTATAGCACGTATTCCTACGACGAGCCGGTCTATGGCTATCAAGACATGGCTCCCGGGCAGGTGATCGCAAGTGTGCAGACCGAACTCCAGCGCCTCGGCTATTTCCGCTACGCTGTGGACGGCGTGATGGGACCGGCGACGCGCGCGGCGCTGGCTAATTTCCAGCGCGACCACGGCCTTTCCATCACCGCAACGATCGATCGGCGAACACTTCAGTCGCTCGGATTGGGTTAAAGGAATCGCATTCCAGTTTGAAGCCGCACGATGGGTCTCCGTCGTGCGGCTTTTTTTTGCACACTGGATTGCGCCGGCCGCCGATTCGGCGAATGCTGACGCTCGATGTCTCAACCGCAACTCGTCGCTCATGATCTGCGCCGGTCGTTCCGCATCGGTTCCCGGCGCATCGATGTCTTGCGCGGAATCTCCCTGAGCGTGGAGCAGGGCGAAGCGGTTTTTCTCTGCGGCGCGTCCGGTGCGGGAAAGACGACGCTGCTGTACACGCTCGCGGGATTGGAAAGGCCGGAATCCGGCACGGTGGAATTTGAAGGACGCCGGCTTTACAGCGGGAGCGCTTCTTCGCAGGCGAAATTGCGGAACAAGAAAATGGGTTTTGTTTTTCAGGGATATTTCTTGCTGCCGGAATTGACCGCGCTGGAAAACGTGATGCTGCCGGGAATGATCAGTGGAAACAGAAAACGCGCGGCCGGCGAAGCGAGCTTGAAGGACGTCGGCCTGGGAGAACGGCTGCATCACTTGCCGGCTGAGCTGTCGGGTGGCGAGCAACAGCGCGTGGCCATCGCGCGCGCCCTCACGAACGATCCAGATATCGTGTTCGCCGACGAACCGACCGGCAACCTTGATTCAAAGACCGGCGATTCGATTATCGATTTGCTCCTGCAACTGGCGCGGAGCCGGAAGAAAACGCTCCTGGTTGTGACGCACGACGCTCGCCTCGCCGAGCTGGGCGATCGCACGCTGCACATCGCGGACGGGGTGCTGGAATAGCTAGGATTCCCGATCTCTGGTAGGGCGAGACTCAGTCGAGCCGCAACGTGTCCGATGCCTGCCATCTTCGGCTCGACTGAGTCTCGCCCTACCAGATCCCTTACCAACTTCCTCTTGAATTGCCTTCCGAACCGCCGAACGTTTTTCTCGTGCTAACAAAAACTTCGACAGCTGGTGCCGGTGGACTGGTGATGGACGAACCCAAAGAGACGGTGGCGAAGGCCCCGGTCAAGCCCGCGATCGATTCGCAGAAGAGCGCGAAGAGTTCGACCGAGAAGGAAGCGACGATCTACATCGACGGAAAATTTTTCCCGGAAGCCGACGCGAAAATTTCGGTCTTCGATCACGGCCTCCTTTACGGGGATGGAATTTTTGAAGGAATCCGTTTTTACAACGGACGCGTTTTTCGCCTGGAAGAACATCTGGAACGGCTCTGGGATTCCGCGCGCTCGATCTGTCTCGAAATCCCGATCGGCCGCGGCGAGATGACGGAAGCGCTGCTCGAGACGATCCGGCAAAATGGACTGCGCGAGGGTTACATCCGTCTCATCGTCACGCGCGGCGTGGGCAATCTCGGATTGAACCCGACGCAATGTAAGCGGCCCAGTATCATCATTATTGCCACGACGATCGCGCTCTACTCGAAGGAGGTTTGTGAAAAAGGTTTGACGGTCGTGACCTGCGCCACGCGCCGGACTGGAGCGGCGGCGCTCAACCCGGCGGTGAAGTCGCTTAACTATCTCAACAACGTCATGGCGCGGATCGAAGCCAATCTGGCCGGCGCGGATGAGGCGCTCATGTTGAACGAAGCCGGCAATGTCGCGGAATGCACGGCGGACAACGTCTTCATCATCAAGCGCGGTCACATCTTCACTCCGCCCATCGCGGCGGGCGCGTTGCGCGGAATCACGCGCGCGGTCGTGTTCGATATCGCCGCCGAACTGGGCCTCAAGATCAAGGAGACCGACATCACGCGGCACGACGTTTTTGTCGCGGACGAATGTTTCCTCACCGGCACGGCGGCGGAAGTGATTCCGGTGATCAAGGCGGACGGACGCGTGATTGGAAACGGAAAGCCGAGCGCGATCACGTTGCGCATGATCAAGCGCTTTCGTGAGCTGACTCGCGAAACCGGGACGCCGATTTTTGCGTGACCTCGGGCGCATGCGCAATCGGCGCAGAAGGTGCTGGGCTATCTCGGGGGTTGAATGTTTCCCGCGTTTCGAGGTCTAATCTACAGAGATGTTGTGCGACGTTTGCAAATGCAATGATGCGACAGTTTTCCTGACGCAAATCCTCGAGGGCAAAATGCAGAAGGTGAACCTGTGCGATGCCTGCTCGAAGGAAAAAGGCGTGCAGGATCCGACCGGATTCGCGCTGGCTGATTTGCTCCTTGGCATCGGCGCGGCGGAAGAGATCGAGAAAGGCGCGCCTTCGCAAAAGTGCCCGGTCTGCGGTTTCACCCAGGCCGACTTCAAAAAGACGGGCCGGCTCGGTTGCAGCGTTTGTTATGTGACGTTCTCGGAAGGCCTCGGGAGTTTGCTCAAGGCGATGCACAAGGGGACCGAGCATGTCGGCAAATTGCCGCAGCGCGCCCACCGCGAGATCGAGCTGGGCGACCGGATGAAAGCGTTGACCTCAGATTTGGAGAAGGCGGTCAAGGAAGAGAACTACGAGACGGCCGCGTCGTTGCGCGATCAGATCAAGAGGCTCGAGCACGAGAAAGCGATCTAGCGATGAAATTTGATAATGTCATGGCGACCGGCGGTGAATGGCTGCGCGGCGAAGGGCCGCATCATCAGATCGTCATCAGCAGCCGCGTCCGGCTCGCGCGCAATCTCAAGCAGCGCGCTTTCCCGGGCTGGGCCAAGAAAGCCGAGCGCACGGCCATTCTCGAATTGATCAAGCCGCGCGTGGAAGAGCTGCCGGAAATGCAGGATTCGTTTTCCGAATTATTGCAGGACCTTTCCGCGCTCGAGAAGCAGGTCCTGGTCGAGCGCCATCTCATCAGCCGCGAGCACGCCGCGAAGAGTGTCGGCAGCGCGGTCATCATGAATCGCCGCCAGACCTTGAGCATCATGGTGAACGAAGAAGATCACTTGCGGATGCAATCGATCCGCTCCGGTTTGCAATTGAAGAGCGCGTTCAAGCTCGTCGACAAAGTGGACAGCACGCTCGAAGCGAAACTCGATTTCGCCTACGACTCGCGCCTCGGTTATCTCACAGCGTGTCCAACGAACGTCGGCACCGGCATGCGGGCGTCGGCCATGCTGCACCTTCCCGGCCTCGTCTTGAGCGAGATGATCAACCAGGTCATTCAGGCCGTGAACAAGATCGGTCTCGCCGTCCGCGGCCTTTACGGCGAAGGCACCGAGGCGATGGGAAATTTATTTCAAATCTCGAACCAGACCACGCTCGGCGAGAAGGAAGAAGAGATTGTGGTCCGCCTCAGCAAAGTGATCGAGACGATCATCGAGAAGGAACACGACGCGCGGCAGATGTTGATCCAGAAAAAATCGAACACGCTTTGGGACCAGATCGGGCGCGCCTACGGCGTGCTCACGTTTGCCCACGCCATGACTTCGAAGGAAGCGCTCAATCTTCTTTCCATCATCAAGCTCGGCGTGGACCTCGGCGCGTTTCCGGAAGATCGGCGTCTGCCGATCGACGAGCTGTTCATCGACACGCAGCCGGCTCATTTGCAAAAGAGCTCGCAGCAGAAGTTGAACGCGGAGGAACGCGACCATTTGCGCGCCCAAATCATCCGCGAGCGTTTGCGAGTGTTCCCTAAACCTGATATTACTAAAGTGGCGAAGGAATCGGAGAACGGATCGAGTCCCGAGCCGCAAACCAATGAATAATTTCACGCCGCGCGCCCAGCAGGTTCTGGCGCTCGCTCGCAAAGAAGCGGACCGCTTCAATCACAATTACGTCGGCACCGAGCATCTGTTGCTGGGCCTGATCAAGCTGGGGCAGGGCGTTGCCGTCAACGTCCTCCAGAAGATGGGTCTCGATCTCGAAACGGTGCGGATGGAAGTCGAGAAGCAGGTCGGCTCCGGCCCGGAAACGAAAATGGTCGGGAACATTCCCTATACGCCGCGCGTGAAAAAAGTTCTCGCGCTCGCGGGCAAGGAAGCGAAAGCGCTCAATCATTCCTACGTCGGCACCGAACACATTCTCCTCGGGCTGTTGCGCGAAGGCGAAGGTGTCGCCGCGCGCGTCCTCAAGAGCCTCGAGGTGGATATCGAGCGGACGCGTAACGAAATCTTGAAGGAGCTCGATCCGAATTTCACCCCGCCGGAATCGGAACAGGACGGCGGAGGTGAGCCCACCTCAGGCAAGAAGGATGTCAAGACGCCGGCGCTGCGCGCGTTCGGACGCGACCTGACGGAGCTCGCGAAAAAAGGCGAACTCGATCCGGTGATCGGCCGGCACAATGAAATCGAGCGCGTCATCCAAGTGCTTTGCCGGCGCACGAAAAATAATCCGGTGCTGCTCGGCGAAGCCGGCGTCGGCAAGACCGCGATCGCCGAAGGTCTCGCGCAGGAAATCGCGAGCGGCAATGTGCCGGAACTGTTGCGCGACAAAAAAGTGGTGACGCTCGATCTGGCGCTCATGGTGGCCGGGACGAAGTATCGTGGTCAGTTCGAGGAACGCATCAAAGCGGTCATGGACGAAATTCGCCGCTCGAAAAATGTCATTCTCTTCATCGACGAGCTGCACACGATCGTCGGCGCCGGCTCGGCGGAAGGCGCGATGGACGCGTCGAACATCATCAAGCCCGCGCTAAGCCGCGGCGAGTTGCAATGCGTCGGCGCGACGACGCTGAACGAATATCGCAAGTATATAGAAAAGGACGCCGCGTTGGAGCGCCGGTTCCAAACCGTCAAAGTCGAGGCGCCGACGATCGACGAAACAATTTTGATCCTGAAAGGATTGCGCCCGAAATACGAAGCGCATCACAAAGCGAAGCTGACCGACGAAGCGCTCGAGTCCGCGGTGAAACTCTCCGAGCGTTACATCACGGGCCGGTTCCTGCCGGACAAAGCGATCGACGTCATGGATGAAGCCGGCGCCCGCGCGCGGATCAACGCGATGACGCGGCCGCCCGACGTGAAGGAAATCGAAAAAGAGATCGAGGAAATCCGGATCGAGAAGGAAGCCGCGATCAAAGCACAGGATTTCGAGAAAGCCGCCGCGCTGCGGGACAAGGAAAAGCAAACCAAGGAAAAGCTCGACGGCATCCTGATCCGCTGGCGCGAGGAGCGGGAGGAGAAGGAAGTACTCGTGACCGCGGACGACATGATGCACATCGTCTCGAAGGTGACGGGCGTTCCTCTCCAGCGGATGGAGCAAAAGGAAACGCAGAAGCTTCTCGCGATGGAAGTGGATTTGAAGCAGCGCGTCATCGGCCAGGACGAAGCGGTCACGGCCATCAGCAAAGCGTTGCGCCGCTCGCGCGCCGATCTGAAGGATCCGAAGCGGCCGATCGGCTCGTTTGTGTTTCTCGGGCCGACCGGTGTGGGCAAGACGTTCCTCGCGCGCATCCTCGCGGAATTCATGTTTGGCGATTCGGATGCGCTCATCCAGATCGACATGTCGGAATACATGGAGAAGTTCACCGCTTCGCGCCTGATCGGTTCGCCGCCGGGATATGTCGGCTACGAGGAGGGCGGCCAGCTTTCCGAAGCGGTCCGGCGCCGGCCGTATTCGGTCGTGCTCTTCGATGAGATCGAAAAAGCGCACCCGGATGTGATGCATCTCCTTCTCCAGATTTTGGAGGATGGAAAGGTGACCGACTCGTTAGGCCGGAAAATCGATTTCCGGAACACGATCATCATCATGACTTCGAACGTGGGCGCGGACCTGATCCGGCGGCAGACGACGATGGGCTTCGGCGCGCCGAAGGACACGCAGGATTACGACACGATGCGCGACAAAATTCTCGAGGAAACGAAACGCGTCTTTAAGCCGGAATTCCTGAACCGGCTCGATGAGATCATCGTGTTCCACTCGCTGAGCAAGCCCGATCTCCTGAAGATTGTGGACCTCGAAGTCGACAAGGTGAAGCGGCGGCTGAAGCTGAAGGAAATCGAGATTGTGCTCGACGAGCCTGCGCATGAATTCGTGATCAACAAGGGATACGATCCGACCTACGGGGCGCGTCCGATGCGCCGCGCGGTCGAGCGTTATCTCGAAGATCCGCTCGCGGAGGACCTGCTGAAAGGCGTGGTAAAGGCGGGCGACATTGTGGAAGTGACCGTCGCCGGTGAAGACAAATTGCGCTTTCACGTGACCGAGCCGCACGGCAGCACGGCGGCCAGCGCGAGCTGAGCATCGTCAACTCCGCCGTCATCCCGAGCGGAGCGAAGCGAAGTCGAGGGACCCCGTGGCAACCCTATCGACTGAATCACGGGGTCCCTCGACTTCGCTCGGGATGACGGATTATGCTCTGGGGTGCGCGTCGGCGTAGGCTTTCTTGAGCCGCTCGACGGTGACGTGCGTGTAGATTTGCGTGGTCGACAAACTGGCGTGACCGAGCAATGCTTGGACGCTGCGCAAATCGGCGCCGCCATCGAGCAGATGCGTGGCGAAGCTGTGCCGCAACTTATGGGGGCTGATCGCGATCGGGATCGAGGTGTGGCGCAAATAGCGTTTCAAGATCAGCCAGATCGACCGCGGTGAAATTCGCCCCCGCGATTTGTTGATGAAAAGCGGACCGCTCTGCACTTTTGCCGCGGCGCGATAACGCGACACCGCCTCGAGCGCAGGCGCGCCCACGGGACAAACGCGCTCTTTCCGCCCTTTACCGAGAACCCGGACTGATTCCGTGTAGATGTCGACATCGGCGACATTCAAGGAAGCGAGTTCGCTCAAGCGCAAGCCGCTGCTGTAAAAAAGCTCGAGGATCGCCGCATCTCGCAGCGGCATCCACGAGGGCGCTGACCTGGACTTCGGCGCGCGGAGAGGAGCGGTGAGCAGTTCGTCGATCTGCTGGCGCGTCAAAACCAGCGGCAGTTTCTTTTCCGCTTTCGGCAGTTGCAGTTCACGCACCGGATCTTTCGGAAAATTTTTTCGTTCGACCAGGAAGCGATAAAAGGTGCGGAAAGCGGAAAACTGCAGGCGAATATAAGCGCGCGCCTGCCGCTTCTTCATGATGTCGAAAAGATAATCGCGGAAATCATCCGCCCGGCAGTCGCGCCACGAGCGCACTTTTTTTTGCGCGCGAAAACTTTCCAGGGCCCGGCGGTAAGCCATCAAGGTGCGCGGCGAAACGTTCCGCTCGACCTGGAGGAAGCGCAGAAATTCCTCCGCGAGCGGGTCCCGGGAGTTGTGCGCGGCCACGGAACTACTCGGGCTTCTCGATCGTCCGGTTGGTCGTCGCCGCCTTGGCGCGATCGTTGAACTGGCTCCGGAAAATCGGCGCGGGATTGGTCGAGATCAGCTCGTACTTCTGCAAAATGAATTCCGGATAGAAACCGTCGCTGGCCGGCTCATAAACTTTCTGGCCGGTGAACGAGCCATAGAGTTTGTATTCGTAATTGTTGTCGCTCCCGAAATTGAGCTGCTCACGATCCGGCGTGAGCTTTTGCTTTTCGTTCATGACCACGAGCTGCGCGGTGCTCCAGGGTTGACCCGGCCGGCGCACGTATCCCCAGAATTTGTAGACCGCCGCCTTGAAATAGCGGCGGCCAATAAAATAATCGCCGGGCGGTTCCGCCTGGATTTTTTGTGCGGCCTCGATCCGGGCCTGCTGAATCCCCTGCGGCATCGTTTCGCAGCCCGCGAGGAAAAAGACCGCGAGGAAAATGTCGGCGGCGAAAACGAAACGAAGAGCGCGATTGATCATGGACAACTCCCTTTATCGCAGACCGGTCATGCGCGCAATTGATCTCAGATTCAACTTTTGCATTGGGCGGGCCTTCCTCCTAAGATGGCGCGGATGCTCGAACTGGAAGTTTACGCGGACGGGGTGCGCGATCTGAACAAGATCATGGAGCTGGACATGGAGCTCGAAGCCATTCCCGGTTTGCGTTATAAGGTCGATCGAAACCACGACATCGTTTACATGGAGCTCGATGGACCCACCGTGACCTTTCGCGAGATCCGGGCGACTTTTCGCAAGCTCGGCCTCGAACCAAAATTCGTCGGCGCCATTCCACCGGAGTTGCGTCCGAAAACAAAAACCCAGCCGCTGAGCGCCTGACGAGTCCGGCGCCCGAATCATAGACCGCGAGGAGCCCAGATGTTCGCTCGATTGTTCACCGCACTCGGCGGGAAAGTCATTTCCTTTTTCATTTACGCGGGCGAGGTCGTGTTGCTGGCGACCGAAACACTCACCTCCGCCTTCACGCACAAAATCCGGTGGCGCTTGTTTCAGTATCAAATCGTCGACATCGGTTTGCGTTCGCAACTCGTGGTCATGATCACGGGCGCGTTCACCGGCGCGGTCTTCGCCGCCCAGACGTATTTTCAATTCAACAAGCTCGGGATGGGATCAGCCGTGGGTTCGGTCGTTTCGGTTTCCATTTGTCGCGAGCTCGGACCGGTTCTGACGGGTCTGATGATCGCGGGGCGGGTAGGCGCGTCGATGTCGGCCGAAATCGGAACGATGAAGGTGACCGAGCAAATCGATGCCTTGCGGGCGCTCGCGGTGCATCCCATCGATTATCTGGTGGTGCCGCGCACGCTCGCGATGATGGTTTCCATGCCGCTCCTCGTGGCCGAATCCATTGGGATCGGAATCGTTGCCGGATATTTCGTCGGAGTCCATTTGCTGGAATTAAACGGCACCTATTACGTGGCGAACATGGTGCGCTGGACGCTGCTGCGCGACCTCATCATGGCTTTGACGAAAGCGTTGTGCTTTGGGTTGCTTATCGTCTTCATAAGTTGCCACAAAGGCCTGACGAGCCGGGAAGGTGCGGTCGGCGTCGGCCGGGCCACCACCGAAGCGGTGGTGAATGCGTCGCTTGCAGTCCTGATTTTTAATTTCTTTCTGACGATGGCGTTGAACATCGTTTTCCCGGCCGGGTTTCAATGAGGGCGGGAAAGTTGAGAGTTGAGAGTCGAGAGTTAAAAGTGGGAACGTTGCGATGATCGAAGCGCCGCCATCCGCCGATTCCTCACTCATCTCTCAATCACCAACTCCCAACTCATCTCCGATGATCGCCGTGCGCGGTTTGACGAAGAAATTCGGGCGGCAGGAAATATTGCGCGGAATCGATTTAACAGTAGCGCGGGGAGAAACGCTCGGGATCATCGGGCGCAGCGGCGGAGGCAAGAGTGTGTTGCTCAAACTTATCATCGGTTTGATGCAGCCGGACGCGGGCGAGATTTGGATCGACGGCGAAAATATTATCGGCCTGAGCGAGCGGAAGTTGGCCGCGATTCGGCAGAAAGTCGGCATCCTGTTTCAAGGCGGCGCGCTTTTTGATTCGATGACAGTCGAGGAAAACATCGCCTTCCCTTTACACGAAGCGGGCGAGCGCGACCCCAAGGTCGTTCGCGAGAAAGTGAGCGAGATACTCGAAGTGATCGAGCTGGAGGGAGAGCAGCGAAAAATGCCCGTGAACTTGAGCGGCGGAATGAAAAAGCGCGTCGGTCTTGCGCGCTCCATCATTCGCCGGCCTTCCTGCATTTTATACGACGAACCGACATCCGGTCTCGATCCGATCGTTTCGGACAGCATTAACCGGTTGATCCGCCGATTGCAGGAGCGTTTCCGCATCACGAGCATTGTGGTGACGCACGACATGAAGAGCGCGTTTCACGTCGCGGACCACATCGCGTATCTGCACGAGGGGCGGATTTATTTTTATGGCACACCGAAGGAACTCGAAGTTTCGAGCGACCCGCTGATCCAGGATTTTTTGCTGGGCCGCTCGGAGAGAGAACTGGAGCCAGTCGAATCTACCTGACGCGAGCGCTTATCCAGTGGTAAAGTTCCGCCATCATGACAATTTCCCCCTGAAAAAATGGTAACCAGTCACAGTGAGAGATCTCTGGAGCTGAAGGTCGGCGCGTTTGTCCTCGCGGGCCTGGGAATCCTTGCTGCCCTGGTAGTGCAGTTCGGCCGGCTCGGCGAAGGATTCAAAACCTACTACGGCCTCACGGTGCGATTTTCGGATGCGAGCGGTCTTTTGAAAGGCTCCGACGTCTTGCTGGCGGGCGCGAAGATCGGCCACGTCTCCGGAGGGCCGCGGCTTGTGCAGGCTGGCCAGGGCGTGGAAGTGCCGTTGCGAATTTATGATTACGTAAAGATTCCCGCCGAGAGCAAATTCACCGTCGTCAGCTCAGGACTTCTCGGCGATCGCTTTGTCGCGGTCGCGATGCCGCCCGGGCAGCCGTCGAGTTACATTGCCAAAGACAGCATGATCGAGGGAACGCGCGAGACCGGTCTCGACGATCTCACGCGGGAAGGCGGACTGCTCGTGAACGATCTCCGCGCCACGGTGCAGAATGTGAACACCACGATCACGCGCTTGAACGATCAGGCGCTCTCGCCCGAGAACATGGAGAATCTCAAAGCGAGCGTCGAACATCTCAGCGAGGCGACCGCCGCCTTGGCTGAGTCGTCGAAAAAGATGGATGGCGTGCTCGACAAATCCGACGCGACGATGGCCTCGGCAAAAAAAGCGGCGGACGACGTGCAGCTCGCGATCGCCGACGCTCGCAAAACGATTCAAGCCGCGACGGATGTCATCCGCGAGGCGGCGGATGGAAAGGGACTACTCGCCACGTTGCTGACCAATCAGGAGCTGGCGAAGGATTTGCGCGCGCTTGTCAGTAATCTGCGCACGCACGGAGTTCTTTTTTACCGGGACAGCGCGGCCAAGGCGGAGGCCAAAGCCGCGGCGGAGCGGCCGCGAAACACTCCGCGCCGGAGTGGGGGACGCTGATGACGCCGCTGCTCACCGTCAATTTGCTGCGCGCGCTTTTTTTCACCTTTTGCGTGGCGATCGGCGGGATCGTGACCTCCGAGCTGCAAGGCAACCCCGTTCCGGGAATTCTGATCGGCGCGGTCTTCGCGCTCATCATTGTCCTGGTGGATCGACTGCTCAAAGGCTTTTCATTGCGCGCCTTTTCCTCCGCGACTTTCGGCCTGCTGCTCGGGCTGCTCTTCGCCAATCTTCTGATGGCTTCCGACATCTTGCGCTACCAGGGCGAGACGATTCAATGGGCGGCGCGGCTCGTCATCTATTGCACCTTCGGATATCTCGGCATGATGCTCGCGATGCGGAGTAATCGGGACGAATTCTCGCTCATCATTCCCTATGTGCGTTTCGCGCGCGAGACGACGCAGCGCGAGCCGATCATCGTGGACACAAACGTTATTATCGATGGCCGCATCGCCGATCTTTGCGCGACGGGATTCCTGAGCCGCGTGCTCATCGTGCCGCGCTTTGTTCTGGGGGAATTGCAAACGCTGGCGGATTCGCGCGATCCGCTCAAACGCGAGCGCGGCCGGCGCGGCCTCGACATTTTGAACAAGCTCCAACAGGCGCGCGAACTGGACTTGACCATCCACGATACGAGCGGCGACGGCGATCTCGAAACGGACGCGCGCCTTGTCCGCATCGCGAAAGTCCTGCATGCGCGACTGCTCACGAACGATCAGGCGCTCTGCCAGGTGGCGCGTTTGCAGCAGGTCGCGGCCTTGAACCTGGCCGATCTCGCCCGCGCTTTGCGTCCCGCACTCGCGGCCGGCGACGAACTGGAATTGAATCTCGTGAAAGAAGGTCGTGAGCCACACCAGGCGGTCGGTTATTTACCAGACGGGACCATGATCGTGGTGAACCATGCCCGTCCGCATTTGGGAAAAGTCGCCACTGTGGTGGTTTCGAGTGCGCTCCAAACCGGAGCGGGCCGCCTGATCTTCGCCGAAATCAAAGGGAATGCCGAGCAGCGATCGTCGTCTGCCGTTGGAATTTCAGCCTAGTCCAATGGTGTGGGGAATCGTTCGCGCGCTCGTTCCCGAGTCGCTCAAGAACAGGCTGCGAAAATTCGTCTGGATGCGCCTCAACCCGTCTTGGAGGCTGAACTCAGGCCTGCTCATTCGCGTTCTGAACTACAACGATTGGATCATCTACAACGACATCTTTGTCGAAGGAGAGTATGACACGGCAATCGATGACCTCTTGCAGGACAGCCGCGGCTGGCAGCGGCCGGCGCAAGTGCTCGACCTCGGAGGAAATGTCGGTTTCTTCACCTTGCGCCTCGCGCACCTTTTCCTCCGGGCGGAGCGCACGAACTTCCGCGTCACGATGGTGGAGGGCTCGCCGGCAACTTACGCTGAACTGCTGGAACGTCTCGGAGCAAACAAGGAGCAACTCCGCGACCGCGTCACCACCGTCCCTGGCCTCGTTGGAAAACGGACCGGAGAAGGCCAAATCGGGCAAGGTGTTGCGCATGGCGAAAATACCATCCTGGGGGATGCATCCCGCGGCGTGCAGGTCTCGTTCGTTGATCTCGAGAAAGTCGTCGCGACCTGGCAACGGATCGACTTACTGAAGTGCGACATCGAAGGCGCGGAAGAATTATTCCTCGGCAACTACGCCGACCTGCTGGCGAGAACCGACCGGGCGGTTTTCGAGTTCCACCACGACAAGTGTGACATAGCTCGTTGTCGGAGATTACTGGCTGACGCAGGATTAGATCCTGCGAAGACAATCAGAGAATTCGGACATTGCTCGGTAGAACTATTCCTCCGCAGCGGATAGCGCCTTTACCTGAATTCCGCGCTTCCTAGGACATCACAAACCGACCGCCTCTCGCACCCGCGCCATCACTTTGTCGGCCACGAGATTCGCGCGCTCGGCGCCGCGCGCGAGGACGGTATCGATGTAATCGTGATCGGCGAGAATTTCCGCGCGCCGCTTTCGCATCGGCTCGAAATATTCCCAGAGCTTCGCGAACAGTTGCTTCTTGAAGTCGCCGTAGCCAGTGCCTCCGCGCTGGAATGCCTCGCGCATGGCCGTGGTTTCGTCCTTGCTCGCGAACAGCGAGTAAAGATGAAAGATCGTTGAGCTGCCGGGATCTTTCGCCGCTTCGACCGGGCTCGAGTCGGTTACGATGCTCATGACTCGTTTCCGCATTTCTTTTTCGTCGCCGAAAATGTCGATCGTGTTTCCGTAGCTCTTGCTCATCTTCTGGCCGTCGAGACCGGGGACCGTCTCCGTGGCCGGCTGAATATGGGGCTCGGGCAATCTTAGAACTCCGCCGAATGTTTCGTTGAACTTCAGCGCGATATCGCGCGTCATTTCGAGGTGTTGCTTCTGATCTTTACCCACCGGCACCAGATCGCTGTCATAAATTAGGATATCGGCCGCCATCAGCACCGGGTAGGTGAACAATCCGGCCGAGGCCGGCAAACCGCGGGCGACCTTGTCTTTGTAAGAATGCGCGCGTTCGAGGAGAGCTTTGGGAGTGACCGTGGACAAAATCCAGGCGAGCTCGGCAACCTGCGGCACATCGCTCTGTCGGAAGAGCGCGCCGCGGTCCGGGTCGAGACCGCAAGCAAGAAAATCCAGCGCTATCCTCCGGCTGTTTGCTCGGAGCGTTTCCGGATTATCGATCGTCGTAAGCGCGTGATAATCGGCGATGAAATAAAACGCCTCGCCCTCCGCTTGGAGGGCGATCGCCGGCCGCATCATCCCGAAATAATTTCCGATGTGGAGAATGCCGGTGGGTTGAATGCCGGAAAGAATGCGCATGGCTTGGAAGCGAAGTGTTCAACGTTTAGCCCTCGTCCGCAAGGCCGCGGCGGGCAGACGGCCGGCCGCCTCAGCGATGATCGCTACTGCAAATTGTAAACTTCGACCACTGCGATGCCGGTAGTGTTGTTCACGCCGCGGACAATTGCGGTGTAGTTTCCGGGAACGAGCGTGCGCACAATCGCCGATTCCAGATCGTTCGTGGGCGGAATCGTTGTCGATTGAACGTCGCCTTGCTGGCTGTCTTTCCAATTGTCATCCGAAGCGATCGTGGTCCCGTTGCCGTCGTGCAGTTCCAAGGTGGGATCCGGGAGTGTTCCACTGAGCGGCAGTGAGGGAGCGATTGCGCGGACAATCACTTTCGCCGCGCCGCCGCCGGTTCCTCCCACGATGAAGCCGCCGATCATCACGTTGTCGCCGGTGTCGACAAATCCGCGCGTGCTGATATTCGCCAGCTTTGAATTCGCGCTTTGGTTCAAGTCGTACACTTCCACCACGCCGATACCGGTGGTTTGATTCTTGCTCGCGAGAATGGCGGTGTAATTGCCCGGATTCAGCGTCGCCACGAGGGCAGATTCCAAATCGTTCTTGGGCGGAATCGTCGTCGCTTCGATCTCGGCCTGTTGAGACTGCCCGGTCTGGTCGTTGATCTTCCAATTATCGTTCGTTGCCAGTGTGTTGTTTCCTTGATGCAACTCCAGAGTGGTATCAGTCAGCGCGCCCTGGACGCCCGCCGACGGACCAAGTCCACGGATGATCACTTTCTTCTGATCGGTGCCCGTGATGATGAAACCCGCGATGAGCACGTTGTCGCCGGTCAGCACGCGCATGCGCGTCGAGATATTCAGAAGTTGATCGGGCGGCTTGGTCACGAAATTCGAAAGCACGAGATGGTTGTCGCTGTAGGTCGCAATGAAGGAACCGCTGCCATCGGTCGTGGGGAAACGGCTGCCGTTGGGCGCGTTCGTAAATGCGCCCGTGATCGGCGGACCGGCGGTGAGGACCGTGAAGCTGTCGTTGGGCTGCGGCACGAAGTGGTTGACCAAAGTCACGTCGAGCGTGCCCCCGAAGGTAGCCGAGCCGCTCACCGTCATCGTGTCGAATTCTCCCGCCGTATTATTGCGGATGACCATCGAGTAGTGCGCGTCGGCGGCCAGAGCGAGGTTGCCATTGATGGTCATCGTGTCCGGCCCCGGAATCAAATAGCTGCCGGGCACGACGATGATTCCGGCTCCGCTAAGATCGACATCGCCGCCGCCACCGCCACTGGTCGGAGCAATGGTACCGCGCGAGACATTGACGTTGCCATTGATCGTGCCGCCGTGATGGATGATGCCGCCCTGGATCAGGACGTTTGCCGCCGTCATCACGCTGTCGCCGAGAGATGTTTCACCGCCGGTTTGGATATAGCTGTGTCCGCCGGCCACGCTGAAAACTTGCGAGGGATCGAAGTTCGAGATGAATAGCGCCCCCGCGTTGGTGAAATCCGTGGGCGCGGCAAAAGACTGGCCGAGGAGTGAGAAGGTGCCGGTCTTCGTGTTGTCGACGAAATTCCGCACACCGTTGTTGCTCGATTGGTCGACGATCGTTGCCGCGCCGCCAAGCGTAAGGTCGGCGGCGTTGTGGACGATATCGGCGCCGTTGAACCGGAGCGTTCCGGTCGCGGACGCATTGGAAAAACTTCCGAAAATTCGAAACACCCCGCCCGTTAATGTTTTGGCCGCAGAATCGAGATTCGTGAGCGGGCCGTTTATGGTGAAAGCAGTCGGGAGACTTTGCGCGTTCACAGTCAGGGTGCCGTCGTTGGTGAATGCGCCGACGGAGGAGAAATTGTGGTCGGTGAAACTCACGACGCCGGCCGCGAGATTATGGGCGAAGTTGCGAAACGCATCGAGACCATTCTGATCGACGATCTTGGCGGTGGGAGAGGTGATACTAATCGAGCTGGCGTTGTTGACTATGTCAGCGCCGTTGAACCGGAAGATGACATTCGCCGTGGCGGAGAGAAAGGTTTGCACGCCGATGCTCCCCCCGCTTAACGTTCGTGTCGCTGGGTCGAAGTTCGTGAGCGCGCCGGTGACCGTGAAGCTGGTATCGAGTCCATTGTCGAGGAGACCGACGCCGCCGTTGATCGTCAGGTTTCCCCCGGTCACGAAATCCGTGGCCCCAATGCTCAGGGCCGCGCTGGTCCCAATGACGGCGAGATGCCGCAGCGCATCATTTCCAACTTCGTCGATGATATGAGCGTTCGAACCCGTGAGAGTGATGGAGGTGTTCGAGAGGGTGACGATATCAGCGCCATTGAACTGCACCGTCGCCGCGGGTCCCTGCGCAAAGAGAGTCAATCGCGTCATACTCAAGGTGTTTCCCGAGAAATTGGTGAAATGGCCTAACGAAAGGATCGCGTCGGCGCCGCCGGTCCGGGTTTGGACGGTAAACCCGGGAGTCTGGGTGAAATTGTCCCCAGTCTGATTCTGCAAAGAGTTGTCGGTGGTGGTGCCGGTTACCGTCAGGAGGTTTTCACCAGCCGTTGTGAAACCGTCGTTGGTCAGGCCGGCATCGATCAGGGTCAGGTTGGAGACGGTCGCGGAAATATCGAGCTTCGCGGCTCCGACGCGCCGGGTTATGATCCGGTCCTCGTTGCTCAGTTTGCCGCTTACAGTCAACCCCATGATCGTCACGTCGAAGAAGTTGTTCCCGGCGTTGTTCGGCACCACGTGCGCAGACAACCAATGATTAGAGTCGCTCCATGGGCCGGTTGCGTCCGTCCCCGTCCCGTTGCCCGAGAATGTCTCCGCGGTAGTTTGCGATCCCGCCTTGAGGTTACAGATGAAGGAGAGGCTGTCGGCGTAGCCATCGTTGGAATTGCCGGAGATGCGCGTCATCGTCTGGGTGATCACAACCCGCGTGGCGTTCACGGGCACGATGCCGCTGCCGCGGCGAAGAATCAGGCCCGTGGCGTTGCCGCGATCTTTCGCCGTCGCATGTCCCACCGTGACAATGCCAAGGCTCGTGTTGCCATTGAAAAACGTTGCGCTGAGACGGGCATTGTCGTTGTCGGAGGAGAATCCTCCAAAATAACCCAAGAGTTCAAAAATGACGTTCCCCTGATTGATGTCGTTCGCGTTCGCGGATAGATCGATGTTCTGGGTCGCTGTGCTGACCGCGGCGCCGTTGCCACCGGCAAAGAAATTATTGCCGCGATCGCCCGGACCCGGATCGCCGGGCCCAGGATATCCATTCCCAGCGCTATAGGGAATCACCGTGAACGCGCTGCTGGTCGTCCAATTTGATACTGAAACATGCGCGCCACTTGGCGAGCCAGCGTCGACGTCGCCATTTCCATTTAGGATCAGGTTGACGCCGTAGGAGAATGCGTCGGCCCGCTGCTGGAGAAGACATGAGAACGCAAGCAAAGCCAGGCTCAGAGTGAGCACTCGATGCCGGGTAAGATGCATTAGATAATTTTCCTCGTCTCGGGCCGCCCTGACTATTACCTCATCTGCCTGCCGGAAGACAAACCAATAATGCTTGCCGAAGTCGCGTAATTTTTGATGAGCAGACTGCAGATGGGCTGTGGTTCATAATCCTCCGTCTCCTATCCAAAGCGGAAAAGGGTGACGCGAAGGGCCATTTTTTTCCGCCTTTCCGCAATCGGGTCTCCGAAACCCGCCATTACTGGCGAACTGACGCGCCGGCCAGGCCAACGTCATTGGATTCGTTACTACCGATGAAGTCGTGAACGAATGCATCCATCCATACCTGCCATGTTCGGTCATTCCTGGGTAAAGGCCCTTCTTAGTTAGTTCACTAACACTGGATGTGGGGCTTGCCTCTGACTGTGGCTTCTCAGGCGGGCTGGGAGATTGGGTAACTGCCACAGCTATCACCTCGGGTGTCCGCGTAAGCTGCGGTGTAGCACTAGGTGTCGGCGCAGGAGTCTGCTGGGCGATCACCGAAGCGCTTTTCGGTTCCTTGGTTCGCTCCGGCCGCAATGCCCATATCGTGACAGCAACCCCGGCCGCGAGAATCACAGCCGCGGCGATCACAAGCGGCGTCCGATTCTTGGGAGATTTCTGTTCGATCGGCGCAGATTTTTTTCCCGCCGCCAACTCGGCGGAGGGCGCTCCCCTGGCTACTACGTCCTTTACCTGCTCTTCCGCGGGTTGAGCCAGGAGTTCGTTGATCGCGGTTTCAAGACGCGCAATATGTTGAGAGAGCGGCGGGGTGAGGGCATCGAGCCAATGCGGAGTGCTGAGATAATACCTTAGATCGTCGCTCAGAGTTACGTCTTCGATCCGCAACCGGACGATGGGCAGGTGAGAATCGACCGCCAGCTGCACCTCACGCAGCACCTGCTCCGAGTTATTTGAGTGGCGCGAGAAAATCAGCACCATCACCTTGCTCCGTTGAATCGCGCGCGTGATTTCCCCCGGGAACGAACGCCCGGGCCGGACATCGCGCGGCGCCACCCAGCAACGGATCGCCTCCTCTTCGAAGGCGGCACAAACGGCATCGGCTGTCCCTTTGTCCTGCGCCGAATGGGAAATGAAAACGTCGTGCACCATTGGGCAGTAATCCGCCCCGGTTTTACTTGCCCGGGGAAGAACAGGCAACGGAATTAATCCCGGACGCGCTGGAACCGACCTGCCTCGTGGCCTCGCTGCGGCCGCACCAGCGAAAGCCTATTTCGGAAGCACGATCGAATGATATCCTTGACAAGCCGCTCCTCGAATCGCCACAATCAGGCGTAATTGCCAGCATAAGATGTAAGGACGTGACCGAGCAGATGACGATGAGCAGATCTCCAGGATACTTGTGAAGACCTCGAAAATCCCCGCCGTTTGTGGCTGTCTGCGACGGCGCGTTGCGCGACTGCGTCATAGGGCGTAAGACTTACAACGGTCAGGACCAAAGAAGAACTCACCGTTGCGATTTGCGCGTTATTTCAATGCCTTGCGGTATGCGCCTCGCGGCCGCCGTCTCGAAGTCGCGCGCAAAATACGAGGCGCTGTTACCAAGGAGCCATCGAATGTCGCAGGCGGTTACTGTGACATCGGCGAATTCAAGTCTTTCGAGCAGTTTGAGATCAAGTATCGAATTCTCGCGGCAGAATTAGGATGCGCGGGAAAAATTCCTCCGCCCGGCGAACTCGATTTCCTCCATGCGATGGTGGACCTGGATGATGTCCGATATCCGGGCGGGATCGGTTCGCGCGATTACTTTTTCCTCACGGCCCTCGTCAGCATTCTCGCGCCTCGCCGTGTCGTCGAGATTGGAACGTTGACCGGCTTCTCGGCCGCCATCATCGCTGCTGCTATCCATCGTCAACACGGAAGCAGCAACGGGATTACGGTCGAGACAATCGACGCCCGCACTCATTGCAGCATCGACGAGACGCGCCCGATCGGCTTTGAGATTCCCGAACTGATTCCGGAGCTCGCCTCGAATGTGCGAGTGCACACGGAACGCGAATCGGATTTCCTCCGGGAGCTGGGAACGCGCGATAAATTCGGCCTCGCCTTCATCGATGCCGATCACCGCCATCCCTGGCCGTTGCTCGATGTGCTCCGTCTCGCGCCTCATGTCCAAGGCGGCGGCTGGATCGTGTTGCATGACATTCAATTAGGCACCTATGGCAGGAAGGCGGAAGAAGCCGGAGAAACCTTGGAGGGAGGAATGCCTTACGGAGCGGAATGGCTTTTCGATCGATGGCCTTTCCGCAAGATTAGATCCTTTCACATCGGAGCCATAGAGCTTCCCGAGCGCAAGGGTGCTCTGGTGCCTTTTGCTCTGAACATGGTGGAAGAGCCGTTTGAAGTAACAGGCAAGGCCGCGAAGCGAATTCGGCGCGCACTCTACCAAAGTTTCGCAGAGTTGATCTGAAACGACTGGCGCTCCAGCGAACAGTGGCTCAGCAATGTCTTTCGCGTCGGATGCTAGCGCAGGCCTAGAGCGTTGAGCACCGCCGTGTCAATCTTGCCCGTTATCGCCAGCCCCCTGTCGCGTTGATAGCGTCTCACTGCTGTTCTAGTCTCGTAGCCAAAATTGCCGCGGTTATCTCCAACATAATAACCTAGCGCTTCCAGCGCTAACTGCACGTCTCGCACTGTTGGAACTCTGCCGAGGCTGTCATAGGTGGAGTCATCTGGGTAGTAATAACCGTCGCTTCTGTGCTGCGAATCTGCGGGCAGATTTGGAGAGAATCCCAGCAGCGCCACGGTTACAAAACTGAGCAAGCTGAACTTTTTCATACCCCCAAGCTACTCTCATTCAGGGATTACGCAAAAAAGCGTGCGAGATTGAGGCCACTTTGGTCAGCTGACCCTCTCTATCCCTTCCACCGTCTAAGTGAGCCAGGATAACGATAGAGATAAACGCTATGCTCGGGAAAGCGCTGCAGGAGGTCGGCGATTCCCCCACCGCCGCCATAAGCAAAGTAGAGCAGATCGGCGGACCACAAATCGGGGGGATTCCGGACGAGATCGGGTATCTCCATCTTGTAGGTCCCGCTCTCGAGCAAGATGATCTTCTTCTTCTCCGGAATGGTGGCGACCGTGCGCTCGAGATCTCGTCGTTTGTAGATATCGCGAGTTTGACCGTCCGCATAAATGAAACTGCACACGACGAGAGACGCGATGGCCGCGCTCCATCCGATTTTCACGGGCCTCTGCCCGCGGGTCAGCCGGTAAACCTCAACGACCGCGAGAAAGAGAAATGGAAAGTAAGGGAAATAATAGCGCGGTCCCGGCCCGGCAACGCCTCCCGCATAGAGAAAGTAGACGGCCACATTGAGCGCGAAAAGCGTCAGGTACGATCTCAGTCTCACGCTCCGGCCGGACCGAGTCAGGCATAGGAGAAGCAAAATGGCCGGTGGAAAAGCGTAGAGCACTCGACGAAGCCGGATCGCGGTTGTTTCGAAGCCCGTCAGGAAAAAGCCGAAGTGGACCTCCACACTTCCTCTCGCGAAATGGACGCCCGGCGGTGTGAGCGCGTCTCCAGTAAGAAGCTTATTGTAAATCAAATGAAGGAAGGCGAGCAGGCCGAACCCAAGCAAAACCAGGAGAAGTCCCTTGGTTTTTCTCTGCCGCAACAAATCGAAAGCAATCCATCCCAGCAGAGGGATCCAATCAATGTAGCGGATCAAAGAACAATAGCCGAGAAGCAGTCCCACACTGAGCAGTCGCCAGCGGCAATGTTCCGGTGGGCGTTCGAGCGTGCCGTCGTAGAGAAAGAATGCGCCAAAAAGAAATGCCATGGAAGCGGTATGCGTTCCGAAGTTGGCGACACTGAGAAAGAAGAACGAACAAATCGTCACAAGCCACCAGGTAGTAGCTACAAACTCAGCGCCGATCCGTTTGCGCACGTAGGAGAGAAGCAGGAAAACCGTCAGCGCTCCGAGCAATGGCGCAACCAGCCCTTCAATCCGCAGCCGGGCGCCAAGCGAAAGCAACGCGGGCCAGCCCGGATCGTATTTCGAGAAGCGGCGGCCCTCTGTATCGTCCATCGCATCCGCGGCCACGAACTTGTTGAGCGGATGTGCCCGGTCGTAGATCGGGTCTTCCGCATAGAGCTGTCCGTGGGAAAATAATTGCGCCTCGTACAGATAAGCCTGTTCGTCACCAGAGTTAGGGAACTGCTGGATCAGGACAAAGTGCACCAGCACGAATTGCAGCAACGAAAGAAGCGAAAGGAGCAAAATCCTGCGCTTCATTTTATAGGGTCCAAGCGGCAGAGCGATGACGGCCGGAGGAGCGCCCATCATTCGAAGCGCAGACCTTCAATCGGGTTTAACTGCGAGGCCTTGTGTGCCGGATAATAACCGAAGAAGATCCCGACCCCGGCGGAGAAAAGCGCTGCGATGATTATGATGTTGAAGGACAGCCGCATTTCCCAATGCAGCGTACTTCGCAACAGGAAGGAACCGGCAATTCCTGCCGCGACGCCCATCGCTCCGCCGATCAAGCTCATGACGATCGCTTCGCTCAGGAACTGCATTCGAATATCGCGGTCGGTTGCGCCGACAGCCATGCGCACGCCAATCTCGCGCGTGCGTTCCGTCACCGAGACCATCATGATGTTCATGATGCCGATGCCGCCCACGAGGAGCGACAACGACGCCGCGCTTCCGAGCAAGAGAGTGAAAACATTTGCGGCGGCCAGTTGCGCGCGAATAATTTCTTCCGGCGTGCGGATGTTGAAATCGTCCTCTTCGCCAGGGCGCAAGTGATGCCGTTCCCGCACGAGCGCGATAATGCGTTTGGCCGCTTCCGGAATGTCTTCCCGGCGCGTGGCCGAGAAGTAAACGTCATCCAGCCACTCTTGGCCTGTGATCCGTTTCTGCGCGGTCGTGATCGGCATAACCAGGAAGTCGTCTTGATCCTGCCCCGTGGCGGAGAATCCCTTGGCTTGGAGCACGCCGAGCACTTTGAATGGGACGCCCTGAACTCGGATTACTTCGCCGACCGGATTGGCGGTTCCGAATAAGTTGGACGCGATGGTCTCTCCGATCACGCAAACGGTCGAGGCCTGTTCGACGTCGTCCTCGATGAAAGGCGATCCCAGCGCGATTCGCCATTTTCTGATCTCGAAATAATCCGGGCTCACTCCGCGAAACTGCGTTCCCCAATTCGAGTTGCCGGAGATGACCTGAATGTGTCCATCCACATTGGGAGAAGCGCTCTTGATCCCCGGCACTTGGTCGAGCACGGCCCGGCAATCGCCGAGCGTAAGCGTCTTGCTTCCTCTGCTGCCGACGCGCACGCCATTCCGCGCGCGGCCGCCCGCTTCGAGCCAGACGAGGTTGTCTCCGACGTTATGGAGCTGGTCTGCGACCCGCTTTGATCCTGCCTCGCCGACGCCTACCACGCAGATGAACGAACCGACGCCCGCGATGATGCCCAGCATCGTCAAGACACTTCGGATTTTGTTCCGCAGCAACGCCTTGAAGGCTTCCCGCATGATCGTGTCAAAGAACATTGCTGGTCTCGTTAGGTTACAACGCTCCTACTCATAACGAAGCGCTTCGATAGGATCCAACCGCGCCGCCTTTTGGGCGGGGTAGTAACCAAAGAACACGCCAATCGCGATTGAAACTACGGTGGCGACCAAGATGGCGGTAGTAGAGACAGCTATGGGCCATCCCGCCGTCGAGGAAATGATAAACGAAGCTCCTACCCCCGTTAGAATTCCGATGACGCCCCCGAGCAGGCTTATGGCGATAGCTTCAAACAAGAACTGCCGCTGCACGTCGCCTTCGGTTGCACCGATCGCGATGCGAATGCCGATCTCGCGGGTTCGTTCCGTCACGGAAACAAGCATGATATTCATGATCCCAAGGCCGCCTACGAAAAGCGACACTCCGCCGATCGAGCCCAGAAGCACGGTCATGACCTTGCTCGCTTCTGAAGCAACATCGGCAATGTCGGCAAGATTTCGAACGGTGAAGTCATCTGTCTGGCCGGCGCGGATCCGATGACGATCGCGCAAGAGAGCCTGGATCTGTTGCTGCGCGGCATAGCTCGACGATCGCGATCTGGCCGAGGCCATGGCAAACCGTAACCACGGTTGACCGGTTATCTTTTTCTGCACGGTTGTAAGCGGAGCGATGATCGTGTCGTCCTGATCTTCGCTGAGCGCGGCCGATTGTCCTTTCGCGATCAGAACACCGACCACCAGGAAGGGCAAAGTTCCAATGCGGATCTTCTTCCCTACGGCCTCGGTGGAAGGGAAGAGGTTCTTTCGCACAGTCTCGCCGATCACGGCCACGTTCGCGGCATTCGTGACATCGTCCTGGGTGAAACTTGTCCCACTTTGGAATGGCCATGTGCGGATATCGAAGTAATCCGGGGTTGTCCCGACTACTCGCGTTCCCCAATTGTCTCCTTCATAGACGATCTGGGCCGATGTTTGCGTCCCGGGCGCTGCCGCCACCACAGCGGGGCATTCTCGCGCGATCGCCGTCACGTCCGATTCGAGCAATGTCTTGGTGCTGCCATTGCCCATGCGAAGCCCGCCGCCAGTGGCCGAGCCCGAACTGATGAAGAGCATGTTCGATCCAAGGGTCGCGATTTGTTTCTGCACCGTCTGATCGGCGCCCTGGCCTATTCCTATCATCGCTATCACCGCCCCGACACCGATGATGATGCCGAGCATCGTCAAGATCGACCGCATTTTATTTCGAAGCAGCGCGCGGGCGGCTATCTGGAGCGTGGAAAGTAAGTCCATGACTCTCCTAGTCCCCTAGCGCCGGCATTGTCCTGATCAGCTCCGCGGCGAAGGACCGTCTCGAAATACTTTCGTCGCGACGGATCGTGCCGTCGCGAAAAACAATGCTGCGCCGGGCGAAGTTGGCGATATCGGTCTCATGAGTCACAAGAATAATGGTTAGGCCCTTGTCGTTAAGTGCCTGGAAAATCTCCATCACCTCTACTGAAGTTCTACTATCGAGGTTCCCAGTCGGTTCATCGGCGAGAAGGATCGACGGCCGATTCACGAGAGCACGAGCAATGGCGACTCGCTGTTGCTGGCCGCCGGAAAGTTGCGACGGAAAATGATCTGTTCGATCCGCGAGCCCGACCAGGCGGAGTGACTCAACCGCGCGCGCGCGCCTTTCCGCTTTATCGAGGCGTGCGTAGAGAGTTGGTAGTTCTGTATTTTCGAGTGCGGTGGTGCGGGATAGGAGATTGAAGCCTTGAAAGACGAACCCGATCTTGCGGTTCCGAATGCCAGCTAGCTGTGTCTTGTCCAGCCCGGCGACATCAATGCCTTCAAGCAGGTAACGGCCCGAGCTGGGCTTGTCGAGGCAACCCAGGATGTTCATGAAGGTCGACTTGCCACTGCCGCTTGCGCCCATGATCGCGACAAACTCTCCGCGATTGATCTCGACGTTCACGCCGCGCAACGCGTGGACCTTGTTCTCCCCCATCTGATAATACTTATGCAGCTCCTCCACGCGGAGAACGCTCGCGTGCGAATGAGCTCCGGTAACCGGAGATTCGGAAGTTGCCACTAAAGCGCTCATTACTTGTGCACAGTGGAATTCTACGGCCGCCGTGGGCCGCCGGGGCCGGAAGATTTTTCCGAGCGACTTTGCATCACGCCAGTAAGCAGGGCATCGCCAGGTTTCAGACTCCCATTCAATGTCTGCAGCAGTTCCGTGTTGGTATGATCGGTGATGCCGGTCTTGATGCGGACCGGTTCGAGCGCCTTGCGCGAAACCAGCTTCCAAACAATTCGAGCTTCGTTCCTGGGACCTGAAGCAGGCTTGTTCGGCGCAGGAGAACGCTCCGAGGCTTTCGCGCTGTCGCCTTCTTCTGGAAGGCCGAACTTCTGGTAGAGCGCCCGGAGTTCGCTTGCCGGCAAATCCGGTTTGAAACGCAGCGCTGCATTGGGAACTTTGATGACACCGGTCGCCGTGGCCACGGGAATGTTGACGTAGGCGGTCATACCCGGGAAGAGTTTCAGTTCCGGATTATCGAACTCGATGATCGTGTCGTACGTAACTACGTTTTGCACGACAGTGGAATTCATCCGGACCTGCGACACCGTCCCCGAAAAAGTCTCTCGCGGATAAGCATCGACCTTGAAAGTGACCTTCTGACCGCGCTTCATCCCGCCCACGTCGGACTCGTCAGTCTTTGCATAGACCTGCATCTTCGTCAGGTCCTGCGCGATGGTGAATAACGTCGGCGCTTGCAAGGAGGCCGCCACGGTCTGGCCGACGTCGACCGTGCGGGCGACCACCGTGCCATCGATAGGCGCGCGAATCGTCGTGTAATCGAGGTTCGTCTGCGCCACTTGCACGGCCGCGCGTTTTTGATCCACTTGGGCGCGCGCTTGCAATTCCTGCGCCTGCGCGGCGGCCACCTGTGCATCCGCGCTTTCCGCATTCGCCTTCGCCAGCTCGAACGCCTGCTGACTTACGGCGCCGCTCTTGGTCAGGCCAACGTTGCGGTCGTAGTCTGCCTTCATTTGCGCCTGGGCCGCCTTGGCCTTGACGGTGTTCGCGGCCGCGACCGCCACATTCGCCTCGGCATTCGCCAAATCCGCCTTGGCTTGAGCAAAGGCACCCTCGAAAAGCTCCGGGGCGATCTGCGCGATCACGTCGCCCTTGGAAACATGCGAATTGAAGTCCGCGCGCAACTCGGAAATCACTCCCGAGACTTGCGATCCCACTTGCACGGTCGTGACCGCGTTGATCGTGCCGGTCGCATCGACCACCTGGAAGATATCGCCTTTTTCAACTAGAGAGGTCGAATAAGAGACGCTGTCGCTCCCGCCCAGCCCAAACAGAGCGAGCAGTGCGACGCCGATAAGAAGCAGCGCGAGGATCAGGAGTTTTTTTTTGGTTATCTTCAAGCAATTTCCCTCTTCCGCAGACAGGAGCACCTATGCCACGGGAGCTCTTTGATCGCAATTCTACCAGATGTCTCGTATCCCTTCGCGATCATCGATTAATGAATGGAAATCACTCGCCATTATTTTTGCGGCGATTTAGAAACACCGGCAGCATGGCTTCGGGTTCGCAAATAGTTTCAGTCCTCGCCATCGTGCTTCGTTGCGAAGGGATCACATGCCGCTGCAACTGATCAGCGTGTTAGGCCTCGTGGCCATGCTCGCGTGCGCGTGGTTGTTGTCCAACAATCGCAAGCAGTTCCCCTGGCGCACCGTCATCTGGGGCATGGTCCTCCAGTTTGTCTTCGCGATTTTCATTCTGAAAACGCCGATCGGTTTGCGGCTTTTCCAGGGCGCGCAGGTTGTGATGGATCAACTCAACACCTACGCCTATGACGGCGCGAAGATGGTCTTCGGTCCATTGGCCGATGGTGAAATGCTCCGCAAAACATTCGGCCCCTCCGGCGCCTACGTCTTCGCGATCTCGGTCACGGCGACGATCATCCTCATCTCGGCGCTCTCGTCGTTATTCTATTATTGGGGCGTCTTGCAGAAAGGGGTTTGATCACCAGCGCGGCGCTCATGACGACCGGCATGTCCACAGCGCGCCTCGCTGCCCAGGGGGAGGAGGAACGGCCGTCGCTCCGGAAATCGACCTCACTGATACCAACTTCGAGACGCCTTCAAGTTGGCGAAACAGCCTGGCGGTCGATCAGAAGCTGCCTTTTGGCCTGATCGCGACGGTCGAAGGCCTCTACACGAAGAGCCTCGAGGCCGTGACCGAGACGAATCTCAATCTGAAGCCGCAGACCGGAGTCCGGCCCGAAGATGGCCGCCCGATCTTTGGTGGATTTGCCGGGGACCCCCACTTCGGTAGCATTATCCTGCTCAAAAACACCCACCGCGGCTATTCCTATAACTTGACGGCGCAACTCGAGCGGCCGGACCCGGGTGATGGTTGGTACAGCAAGCTCGCTTACACCTATGGCCAGGCCTACGATGTGAACCCCACCACCTCGAGCCAGGCTTCGTCGAATTTCGGTTTCAACCCCGTGGCCGGCAATCCCAACACGGACGTCTTGAGCCACTCGGACTTTGAATTGAAGCATCGCGTCCTGGCCGTCCTGACCTACACCTTTGCCTTTAAGAAAGGATGGGACACCACTATCGGCACAGTTTACGAAGGAGCCTCGGGTCATCCTTACAGCGTCCTCTACAACGGCGATGCCAATGGCGACGGCCAGTTCAGCAACGATTTGGTCTACGTTCCAACGGGTTTGACCGATCCGATGGGCGCGAAGTTCGTGGGAGGTCCCACCGGCACGAACTGGTACGCCTACAATGATTACATCACCCACAACAACTTCCTTAGGAACTATCGCGGGTCGATCGCCCCCCGTAACGGGGGACGCGATCCGTGGATCAATCGTCTTGACCTGCACTTCTCGCAGCGGATTCCGGTGAAATGGGTTTGGGCGGAAGTTACCGCCGACATTCTTGATTTCACCAACCTGCTTGATGACAACTGGGGTCAAATCAAGCGCTACAGCTCCTTCGGCACGCCGCAACCGGTGACTCTCAATAGCACCACCGGCCTCTACAGCTACACCGGCGTTGGATCGAAAGCCACCATTCAATCCGAGAACGATCTCGATTCGCGCTGGAAAATTCAGCTCGGCATCCGCATCTCCTTCTAAGAACGTCCCGGCCCGCAATCTCCTGTAGATTATCCGCCGCGGTTCTCTCCTGGGCCGCGGCGGATCGGGTCCCGTCTCCCCAACTTTCCCGCTGGTGGGAAGTGGTCATGGCTCGGAGGAATCCGAAATATCTTGTCTAAAGCTTTTCCACTTTAGAGAATCGAAGGATGAGAAAGCTAACCACCATCCTTCTTGTTCTTCTAGCTCTTGGCGCCACTCTCTCCGCTGATACGGCCGCGTTTCCGAAATACGATTCTGTCTTCACCATCACCGTCCCAGAAGATATGACCGTGAAGGTCGACTCTGACGCGATGGTTCTCAGGACGAAAGACCCGAAAGATCTCGCCTCTTTCGTTTTCATTGAATTGTCTCCGGGCGAGGCGCACGATCGCGAGTCAGCCGGAAAATTTGTCGAACAATATGTCGAAAGCAAATTGCGTGCGCTCGCGATTGAAGTTATCAAGCGTTCTCCCGTAGCTGAAGAATCGCTCAAAGGGATCAAGGGCTTTGCCGTCGAGGCCGAGGGCAAAAAAGGCGGCTTGAGGATTTTCTACACGGCCACCGCCTTTTCTTTCGACGAAAAAAAATATTTTCTAATGGTGAGCCTCCGGAGCTATACCAGCACCGCGGATTATACTCGCAACCAGGCGCTCAAGGAATCGATCGCTGCCTCGACCCTTGCCGCTGGGACAGTAGGTTTCCCGAAAGACCATCCCTTCTTCACCCTCGAGCTGCCAAAAGGCTGGAAGGCGAACATTCGTGGAGACGGCACCCTGCTCATCTCCACCACGACCGGCGAAGATATTTCCACCCTCTGGGATTTTGCCCTCAGGGGATTGAGCATGCACGGTGATGCCACTGTGAAAGGGTTCGCGCAACGCCGCTCCGAAGAAATCACTAAGGACATTAAGTTCACCGACCTGAAATGCACGAAACCGCCGAGTGAGATGACGATCGCTGGGAACAAGGCTTTCATTACAACCTACGAGGGTAACATGAAAGGGAAGCCTTTCTTTTTCGACCTCGCGATCTTCTCGCTGGACGGGGATTATTATTTCTATGTCTTTGGCTTGACGCCGCAGAGCACCGGAAAACCCGCGCTGGAACATCAGCACGACATTATAGCCTCGATCAAGTCTGCGGAATAATAGGCTCCTTGAAAAGCTGCTTTCTCAAGGAGCGGCGATTTCCCCCGGCTCGCCGTAGCCTCGGCGAAGGAGGCAAATCGCCGTCATTCTTCTCGGCGGTCTGAAGACCGCCGTTCCTTGAGTAAGAACAGGTTCTCAACCCGCAGACGAAGAAGGCAAGAAGATGGTCGTATATTAATAGTCTTTACACCTGCTCAGGCTTCATTCACCCTCGCTGGAATCGCCGCCGGCGATATCACACACAGACAAATGAAAAGAACAACTAAACCAGGCTCATGCAGAATTGTAATTGTCGCCATCGCTCTGGGCTCTGGGTTCCTTTGGAGTGGACTTAGGAGCTTGACCGGCGCGCCAACTGAAAACGCCCACCCAAGACACACTCCTAACCCTTCGAGTAAATATCCGCCGGCTCCTGGATTCGAGAAATTCTCGATAATTGACACGAAGAAATTCTATCAAACTCAATCATTCAGCGTTTTTGATTCATCCGAGGGGTATGTTAAGAATGTTGACTACAAATTCGCTTATCAAGACGGAAGATATGACAAATTCCACAGCTATAACACGGATGTTGGTTTGGAAATTTTTGAATTTGCGTCTCCCGAGAAAGCACAAGCTTTCTTCAAGAAGAAGTTGGCTCGAGCGATTCCTGAAGCGCAAGCGGCCAAAGTAAAGCTGCCTCCATGTAAGGGCAAGAAAAGCGACAATGACGACTTCGGGGGGCCGGAGAAAATCGTTAAGAAATGGCGCCACCAAAATGGCGGCGAGATTGTCGTTACCCACAGCGGCGATTTCAATAATTTCGACTGCACGCGCGGCAGCAACGACTACGAAGAGGTTAGGTGGACAGATGGCATTTATTATTTTGAAGCTGAGGCACTGCATAACAGCAGCAAGGGCCTGCCCAAAACTGGCTTTGGCATAGCCGAAGAATTTGCGATTGACTACCTCGCGGCTCTCGGTCAACAGAATAGTCAGGCCGAGATGAGCCCTAAGCAGCCAGCTAACCTCTTCTCAGGAACAACAACCTGCCATCTCTTCGAGCGCCCTCTGCCAGGCCTACAAGGCCGATGAAGCCGGCGCGGACAAGCTTTACAAAGATAAGACGGTAACTGTTACTGGCCCGGTCTATTTCGCTGGGGTCAGCCCGCTAGTGAAGAATGACGTTAGCGTTGTCTTGAAGAATAGTGACGGCAAGGATTGCATCGTTTGTAAATTTCCAGTCTCGGCCACCGCCGCGGTCTCGGCTCTAAAGGAAGACCAGCAAGTGACCGTGCGCGGCCGCTGTGTGGGTTCCATTTTGCAGATGGGCGTCCAATTGAAAGACTGCGAGCTCGTAAGAAAATAGGGACGCGAGATTCGCGGCGGGAAGCCGCGCTGGCTCGACCGAGCGAAATCAAGGAGCGGCGATTTCCAAATCGCCGTCATTCCTCTCGGCGCTATCAGCGATTAACGAGGAGTTTTTACAGCGGTCAGCGTGACGGAATAAGTCTCACCCGTCGGGTGTGATCCCCGTGGTTAATTTTCTCGCCACTACAATCGAGGGCGGTGCGCATGTTGACTCACTTCGTTCTCGCCAACTTTCGAGTCGCAATCTCAAATTTCCGTAATGCTCCTCCGCGTGCAAGATTAACATCATGAAGAGAGATATGGATCTCGTTCGGCCTGCTCCTATTGAGGACGGAAGCTGGCCAGGACGGTGGTGAGTACGATTTAGCGGCCAAAAAATACGACCTCCCCACAAGGGCTCACCACATCGCGATTATGCAGGAAGCGGGGCTGATCATCGCGCTGGTGAGCAATGATGAAAAGGGTATTCCATCTAAGGGCGCAATTCTTCGCCTCACGTGGCAGGGTCACGATTTTATCGACGCCGCTAGAGACGACACGATCTGGAAAAAGGTAAGGGAAAAGGTGATGAGGCCCGCGGCTTCTTTCACCTTCGGCATCCTTGTCCAAGCATTGAAGTATGAGATCAAGTCCCGGCTAGGACTACCAGGCGATTCCTAAGGGGCCGTTGCGCTTCATTGTGATGGTTCGGTAGATGCGGCTGAGATTGTGTAATCATCGCCAAGGTAATTGATGATGATCTCATCGCCCGCGCGTTTCGTTACTCGTAGCCGCTTCCCCGCGGGAAGTCGTTTCACTTCTTTGCCGCGCGAGTTATGTAGGGATACGGCCGCCGTCAATCTCACGAATTCTGCTGGTGGAGGTGTCCATTGGTCAACCGCGAGGCGTGACTCCTCCGCGGATGGTTCCGTTGTCGACGGAGCGACCCGGGGCTGCGAATTATGCTGCTTTAATGAGGCGCCGCGATCAGTCGAATGAAGTCGATCGCTGGGTTTAGAAGGCCAGAGGGCAACGAGAAATAGGACGGCGACCAAACCGGCCGAAATCCAAACGAGAACACGCCACGGAGTGCAAACGAAAAAAAGACCCTTTTTGCGAAATATCTCGTTGGAGAGGGACCCGGGACGAGGCGGGCTTGCCGGAAGCCCTTGGGCGACTTTCCATCGTTGATAGGCAATCTCCGATTCGGGATTCTCGCCTATGTAACCATCAATTGCCTGCGATGCCGCATAACGCGTGAGACCGGCTTCAGCTATGCCGTAAAACTTCAATCGTCGACGCTGTCCATCGGTGATTGGTTCTGGGTGCGTCTGAATATGTTCATCAATGAGGTTTGAGGCTTCCCCAGCCAGGATGTCACTTCGAAACTGCACGCCAAGATCGTGGAGATATTTTAGTTGCTTCGGGGTGGCTGGTTTGTGGGCCCAGGATCGCAGGTCGGGGTAGCGGTCGGCGACAAAAGTGAAAAATTCATCGCGGGATATGGTTTCCAGCGCGCCGGGTCGTTCTTTCTGCAAAGTGGCCGCAGCTGCGTCAATCTGTTCCTCGTGCGGCTGGTACATCCGTCGCCCTACGTCGTTCTCACGGTCCCAGCCGAAACTCATGCGCCACACGAATGCGTATCGCGCTCGCCACAATCGCAATTGCTCGGTCTTTCCGCTCTCAAAACTTAGTTGCGCGATTCTCTGTTCAGCAGCCTCATGCGATATCCCGCGCGGAACGTTGCTCCCCAGAAAACGTAACGCTGCTTTTTGCTCCTCGTTCGCGAGCAATGTAATTACCTCGCCGATGGGTCGCCATGGGTCGTCTTTCGATTTGCGAGCCCAATCTGTGTGATGGAGTTCCAAATCTCGGAATGCGCGTTCAGCCTGAGCCCGGGAAAAAACGCCAAATTCCTTTCCGTTTCGCGAGACGTAAATGCGCTCCGTCATTGGGGAGGAAAGCAGTACCGTTTAACCAGTCACGGCCTCTACGTCAATCTTTGACGACCGTAATTTTGTCGCCAATTCGATACTAGATGCCGTATAAAGCTTCGACCGTGGACCGAAACAAAGATGAAGTGCCGGAACCGGCTGCGCGGACCGTGCTGAAGGTGATTGGCGTTATCTCGGTTATCGTTGGCAGCCTTTGCATCATCGCTGGATTGGCTGATTCGTCTAACGTAGCGGAATTTCCCCTCGGCATATCGGCCCTGACGGGTGGGTTTGTGCTGATCGGGTTTTCGAGCGGCCTGGCGTTGCTCACGAAGATCGCCAGTTATCTTCGGCGGATTGCGTCAACACTCGAAGCGCCAAAGCCTGATTCCGATAAAAGGACGGAGGCGATTCGAAACAAGCTTGAACCTTCTCCGGTCGTGCAAACCAAGCCGACGGAGCCGGGAATTTACAAGCTCTAAGGGGTTTTTTGCGCTGTTTGAGCGCCACCGAATTTGAATCGAACCTCTTTGCACCCAAGATTTCGAATTGGACGCTACACTGGGACCGAGCTGGCCTCGAAATGAAAATCGCTCGCCAACTTTCGCTTGGCGGCCTAAAAACACCGGAGCATGGCTTCGCAAAAGATTTCAGTCGTCACGGGGGGCGCGGGGTTTCTGGGGTCGCACCTCACCGACCGGCTCCTGGCGGAAGGGCATCGCGTCATCGCGATCGATAATCTCATCACCGGCAATCTCGCGAACATCGCGCACCTCGCCGGGAACGAGAATTACCGCTTCGTCAAACACAACGTCTCGAGCTACATCTTCCTCCCGGAAGAAAAACTCGATTACGTTTTCCATTTCGCCTCGCCGGCCAGCCCGATCGATTACCTCGAATTGCCGATCCCCACGCTGAAAGTCGGCGCGCTCGGGACGCATAACACGCTTGGTCTCGCGAAAGCGAAGAAGGCGGCCTTTCTCCTGGCCTCGACCTCAGAATGCTATGGCGATCCGCTGGTCCACCCGCAAACAGAAGATTACTGGGGCAACGTCAATCCGATTGGGCCGCGCGGAGTTTACGATGAAGCGAAGCGTTTCGCGGAGGCGATGACGATGGCCTACCACCGCTATCACGGCATGGACACGAAGATCGTCCGCATCTTCAACACCTACGGCCCGCGGATGCGGTTGCGCGACGGGCGCGTGGTGCCGGCATTTATCGGGCAGGCGCTCGGCGGGACGCCGCTCACCATTTTCGGCGACGGCTCGCAGACGCGCTCCTTTTGTTACGTGTCCGATTTGATCGACGGGATTTTCCGGCTCGCCATGAGCGATTTTCACGAGCCGGTCAATATCGGCAACCCGCGCGAGATGACGATCAAGCAGTTCGCCGAAGAGATCATTCGCATCACCGGGACGAAATCGCAGATCGAATACAAACCGTTGCCGGTGGACGATCCGAAAGTGCGGCAGCCCGATATCACCCGGGCGCGGAAAGTCCTGGGCTGGGAACCGAAGGTGGAGTTCGACGAAGGAATCACGCGCACAATCGAGTATTTCCGCGGGTGCCTCGAGCGCGGCGAGCTGGGGGAACGGATCCAATAGGTAGGGACGCCGCGCTGCGGCGTCCGTAAGGTGCGAACAGATTCTCGCTACGCTCGCGGATATTAGAGGTCCTTCGACTCCGCTCCGCTCAGGATGACAAGGGGGGGGAACGCGCTGGCCACTGGGCGCAGACGCCGCAGCGCGACATCCCTACCTGGGCTAATCCGATCAGACCGCGGCCTTCTAAAATTTCGCGGTTTTATGCTGGCGTGGGGACCATCAACTGTGGAAGTGTACGGCTGGCAATGTCTCCCCGGGCACACATCACAACGCTTAACATCGGTGCGCAGAGCATCGAGCTGGCTAAGTTCCACGCCCAACCGCAAGGCGGCTTGATCTTGTCCGGTTACCGGTCTCGCGACCTCGAACCAGCGAGCGAAGCGATGCGCTCCGTGCAGATCGTCGCGGCGCTACGGGAAATGATGGCCGATCTGCGGATCAGGGGCGGAAACGTCGTCTACACGGTCGCGGAGGAGATGGTCTTTTCGCGCTTCGTCCGACTGCCTGCGATCGAGGAAGAAAAGATCGAGCGGATCATCTTCTTCGAGGCGCAACAGAACGTTCCGTTCCCAATCGATGAAGTGGTTTGGGATTATCAGATCGTCGGTGGCGGCGCCGGCGAACAAATCCAGGTTGTCCTTGTTGCCATCAAGGCCGACTGGCTCGAGAAGCTCAATCGCGCCGTCGAAGAAACGGGTCTGCGCCCATCCATTGTCGATCTCGCGACGATGGCGCTCTATAACGCGTTTTGTTATAACTACGGCGACTTGGGCGGTTGTTCGCTGCTCATCGATATAGGCGCGCGCACGACGAATCTTCTCTTCATCGAGCCGGGAAGGATTTTCACCCGCAGTGTCTCGATCGGAGGGAGTTCCATAACGTCCGGCATCGCGAAGGAATTCGACGAGCCCTTGGCCGCGGCCGAGTTTCGCAAAAAACGAGACGGCTCTTTAAGTCCATCGCAGGCTTGTGCCGGGCCGCCGGGGGCAGACGTGGCGCGGGTGACAAGAATTGTGCGCAACACCATGACGCGCTTGCACGCGGAGGTAATGCGATCGGTCAGTCATTATTGCACCCAGCAACAAGGCCATGCTCCAGAGCGCGCTTTTCTCTCCGGAGGCGTCGCGAGCACGGCCCACATCCGGGAGTTTTTCCAGGAGAAACTACTGCAGCCGGTCCACTTCTTTAATCCACTTCGCAAGGTCGCGATTGCAGACGCTGCGGATGCCGAGGAAATCTTGCGATCAGCCCACTTGTTGGCGGAACCGGTAGGTCTTGCTCTTCGGGTCGCAACCGAATGCCCGATCCAGTTAAACCTTCGACCCGTCAGCGTCATCCGGCGTCAGGAACTGGAACGGCGTCGTCCTTATTTTGTGCTCGCGGCAGCGTGCGTCATCATCGGATTGCTCGGCTGGGGGGCATACTACTGGCGCGCGACGCAGGTGGAAGAGAGCGCGGCCGATCGGCTCGAAGAAAGGGTCGACGCATTGCGGCGGCTCGAAGCGCAACTGAACGAAGTGCGCAAGCAAACTGCCGCGCTCGATAATCAATCCGCGCCCTTGGTTGCCGCGATCAACGAGCGAAATTTCTGGCCGCAGATTCTCGAAGAACTGAACGCGCGTTTGCCGAAGGAAGACATCTGGATCACCGAGCTCGTGCCCACTTCCGGCGGAAAGCCGCTCGGCGTGCCGGATACGCGCACGATCGCCGCGACGACTCCGGTCCCAGCCCCATCACCTCCGCGGCCAGGCGCCACGCCGACCGCCCCCGCTATCGATGGGTTGCTCGTGCGCGGTCTTTATTTGTTTAATCCAAAGCAGCAGGAAGTGGTGGTCGATTATTTCCGCAACCTGACGAGTTCGCCCTGGTTTGCGATCGATCCCAACAATCAGGCGAAAGTGATCAAGCCGACGACGCCCAACAACAGCGAGTGGGCTTTTCCTTACGAGCTGCGTCTCGATCTGCGCAAACCGGTCAAACTCCCATGAATTGGTTCCGCGAAAATCGTTTCCTCGGCGCGTTTCTAATCGCGTTTGTTCTTTGCCTGGCCGGCTCCGTTTGGTTTTTGTTCAGCGCAAAAAGCGATTGGGATGAAGCATCGACGCGCTTCAATCAGACCGCGGCGGAGTTGAATCGCCTCGAGCGCCTCGCGCCGTATCCGAGCCCGGAGAACGTGCGCAAGATGAAGGTGTATGGGGAGGATTACGCCACGGCCCTGGCCAAACTGAAGGACGAACTGAAGATGCGCGGCGGCCCGATCGCGCCGCTGGCCCCGAATGAATTTCAATCGCAATTGCGCGTGGCGATGACGGCGGTGAGCGAGAAAGCGCGCGCCAACAAAGTGAAGCTGCCCGATAATTTTTTCCTCGGGTTCGATGAATTCGCCTCGGCCTTGCCGAAGACGGAAGTGGCGCCGTTGCTCGGACAAGAACTGGCGCAGGTGGAATGGCTTTTGAATCTTTTCATCGACGCGAGAATCGATTCGCTGACTTCCTTTCGCCGCGCGCCCCTCGCGGATGAACACGCAGCTTCATCGGCTTTGCCGACTCCGAAGTCTGGTCCGGGGCGGACTCCTGCGACGGCGTCGAAGCTGATCGAACGGAATGTCGTGGAAGCGACGTTTGTTTCCACGCCGGCCGCGGCGCGAAAAGTTCTCAATCAAATCGCGGGCGCGAACCAGCAATTCTTCATCATCCGCTTGTGGCACGTGCGAAACGGAAAGGAGAAAGGCCCGGCGCGCGAGGTCGCAGCGGACGCGAATGCGGTGAATCCGGCGGCGGCTCCGGCAAATTCTCCCACTGCGAAGCCCTCGCCGACGCCGGGCGCCGCGCTGAATTTCATCGTGGGCAACGAACGGATCGAAACATCCGCCAAGATCGAGATCGTGAGGTTTGTATTTTGAAAAATCCTTTCAGTATGGTGGATCGCGCGCTCCGTCGCGCGATGTTTAGTCGACGCGGCCTTGCCGCCAGTTTTTTCATCGAGCGGCGGAGCGCTCGATCCACCATGTTGCGCTTCGCTGCATTGCCATGAACTGGATCCGCGCCCATTACGATCGCGTGGCGGTGCTGGCGGCCGCGCTCTTTCTGCTTTGCTCTTCAGTGCTCATCTTGAAGAACGTCGCGAGCTTCGGCGAAAATTTCGCGGGCCTGCAAATGGCCGGACCGCGCAAACCCACGGCGCCGCTGCCGAAAGCCGTCGAGCTGGAACAGGCCGCGGAAAAACTTCACCAGCCGGCCCAATGGACCTTCAGCGGGCGCTCCGGCCTCTTCGTGCCCGAGAAACATTTCATCGCCGCGAACGGTCTCCCGGCGACGCTGCAAACCACGGAAGTGCATCCGCCCGTGCCTAACGAGTGGTTGGAACAATGCGGTCTGCCGATCGCCGAGGCCGATGTGCTGACCCAGGACCCGGACACGGACGGATTCAGTAACCTGGAGGAATGGGAGAATCACACCAACCCGACGGACAAGGATTCGCATCCGCCGTTCATCGCCAAGCTCAAGATGAAATCGTTCACGCAGGAGCCGTTCCGCCTCGTCTTCGCGTCGTGGGTGGGCGACACCTTCGCGCTGAACACGAGCGACTTGAAAGAGCCGACGCAATTCCTGAAAATCGGCGATTCGATTCGCGGCACGAAGTTCAAGCTCGTGAACTTCAGCGAAAAATATGAACCGAACAAATACGGGACGAAGATCGATCTCTCCGAGTTGACGCTCGAAAATCAGGAAACGCACGAGCAGATCATCCTGGTAAAGGAGAAGATCATGGTCTCACCCGAATCGGTCGCGAATTTTGTTTACCTCTGGCGCGGCCGGCTGGAATTCGCCGTAAAAAAAGATCAGGAATTTTCCTTGAAACCGGAAGGACAAATCAAATATAAATTGGTAGATGTTCAGGCCGCGAAGGCGGTCATCATCAACATTCAAGAGCCAAATGAACTAATCGAAGTAGCCCTTCTTACCCCCTAACCCCGGAGATCCCCCGATGACCACGTCCTTTCCTCGTTCTGCCCTTTTTCTATCACCGGCCGCCATTTTCCTGACGTGGATATGCGCGGATAGTTTCGCGCAGAACGTCAATCACGTCGCGGACCGCGAAGCTACACGCCGCCAGGAGGCGCTTCCGCGAGGCGAAGAAGCCCTTGCGCGAGGCAAAGCGGCCATGGCCGAGAAAAAATTCTCGGTGGCGCATAAGGAATTTCGCGCGGCGCTCGACTTTCTGCCGGACGCGGTGGTAAGCGAGAAATCGCACGACGACGCTCTGCGCGGATTCTGCGCGAGTGGACTCAAGCTTGCCGAGCACCGCATCGCCGAGGGCAAATACGCCGAGGCGGAAGCAATTTGCCTGGAGATGCTGAGTAATCGTTACGATCCGAATTGCCGCGCGGCTGCGGAGATGCTGGCCCATTTGCAACAGCCCGGTTATTTCAACCGGACGATGGGCCCGAAGTTCCTCTCGAAAGTCGAGGACGTGAAAAAGCTGCTGTCCGACGCGGAGGGTTACTACAACAGCGGCCGCTACGATCTCGCGTTCAAGAAATACGAGCAGGTCCTGAGTCTCGATCCTTACAACGTTGCCGCGCGCCGCGGTGAAGAAAAAATCAATCTCACCAAGACGCATTACGGCGAAGAGGCCTACAACGAAACGCGTTCCCGCCAGCTCTGGCAGGTGCAGAAAGGCTGGGAAGAGCCGGTCAAAAAATATGGCGAAACCGTCGGCACCGTGACCGATGCGTTCACGAAAGACGCCACGGGCACCGCGCGGATCACGAATAAACTCAACACCATCATCATTCCGAAAATCGAATTTCGCGATGCGAGCATCCGTGAAGCGGTCGAGTTCATCCGGCAACAGGCGGCGGAAAATGATCCGGGCGCCGATGGCCGCAAAGGCGTGGATATTGTTTTGCGGCTGAACACGCAGGGCCGGACGGCGGAAACAACCACGACGACCACCACCACCGCCATCGCGCCGATTGCGCCTGCGACGGGTGCTTCGCCGGAACCCATCGCGCCGGCGCCCGCAGCGGTCCCCGCCACGATAACGGGACCTTCCATTTCACCCGCGGATGCGCGAATCACGATCACGCTGCATCAGATTCCGCTCGGCGAAGCGCTCCGTTACATCGCGAGCCAGGCCGGATTGAAAGTGAAGATCGAACCCTACGCGATCTCGATTATTCCCCTGAGCGAGCAGAGCAACGATTTGCTCACGAAAGAATATCGCGTGCCGCCCGGTTTCATCAGCGGATCGCTGAGTGCGTCCGGCTCGGCTTTGAACCAGCGCGCGACCGCTTCCGGCAAAGGCCTCGGCACCGCAAAGGACACCGTGGAATCCACCGGTGGACATCAGTTGGTGAATCGCGAGGGCGCGAAAGAATTCCTCGAGAGCCAGGGCGTGCCGTTCACGGTCCCGGGATCGAGCGCAAACTTCCTGCCGCAAAGCAGCCGCCTCATTGTCAGGAACACAGCGGACAATCTGGAGCTGGTCGATGCCATCGTCGAGCAGGCCAATGTTTCGGGGCCGAAGCAGGTCGAGATCGAATCGAAGTTTATCGAGATCAATCAGACTAACTTGAAGGAGCTCGGGTTCGACTGGCTGCTGGGGCAGTTCAACGTGCCCGGATCTAATCGCGTGTTCGGCAGCGGCGGAACATCGGGGACAGCGCCCGGTGTAAACCCTGCAGATTTTCCATTCATCCAGCCGGGCGGGGGACCCGTGGGCCAGTTCCCAATAACGGGCGGAAATCGCAGCGGCAATCTCGCGATCAACGCGAACGCGATCGATTCCCTTCTCTTCGGCGTGCCCGGCGCGACTTCACTGGCGCCGGGAATTTTTGGACTGAGCGGCGTCTTTACCGATCCCCAATTTCAAGTCGTGATTCGCGCGCTCAACCAGAAGAAAGGCGTGGACCTCCTCTCCGCGCCCAGAGTGACCACCAAGAGCGGCCAGCGCGCCGTGATCGAAATCGTCCGCGAATTTCGTTATCCCACCCAGTTCGAGCCGCCCCAGATTCCGCAGAGCTTTAGTGTGCGCGATACCAATAGCGGGGTGCTAGGGACCGGTTCGAGCACAGGTACGAACGGCGCATTTCCGGTGACACCTACCACGCCGACCGCGTTTGAAACCCGCAACACCGGTGTGACTCTGGAAGTGGAACCAGTCGTAGGACCCGATGGCGTGACCATCGATCTGAATCTTGTCCCGCAGGTGGTCGAGTTCGAAGGCTTCATCAACTACGGCAGCCCGATTCAGACTTCCTCGACTAACATCCTAGGTGTGACTACGACGACGGTCCTCACTCCGAATGTCATTAACCAGCCGATCTTCAGCACCCGGAAAGTCACGACGAGCGTGAGCGTGTGGGACGGCCAGACCGTCGTGCTCGGCGGCTTGATGCGGGAGGACGTGCAAAGGACGGAAGATCGGACGCCGATCCTGGGCGACATCCCTATTGTCGGCCGCCTTTTCCGCACGAACGTGGATCAGCACATCAAACGCAATCTGGTCATCTTCGTGACCGCCCGCCTGGTGAACCCCGGCGGCCAGCCGGTCAATTCGACAGAAGAAGTAGAAGAATCCGAAGACGTGATCGAGCCGCCGATCCTGCCGGAAGTTCCATTGTATAAGAAGTAGCGCGCCGTGAAGAGACCTAGCTTCCTTCTCCTGGTTATCGCTGTTCTGCTTGGAATGGTTGTAGTCAGCCCGAGCTTCGCGGGTTCCAGGAAGAAGGCGTCGGCGCCGGTGCAACACCCTCCCGTTATTTCGAGCGTCACCGCGACCTCGATCACTGTGGCGGACGACAAAGTAACGAAGACACTCACGATCACACAGTTCACCGAGATCAACGTGAATGGGCGAAAGGCAGTCGTGGCCGACTTGAAGCCGGGCATGACGGTCAGCGTCACCCTGGATACAGACCCTTCCCGCGCCAGCCGCATCAACGCGACCGGGAAGTGAGCAGATCATTTTCGAAAAGACGAGTTCGCGTCGCCGCCAGCTTTGGCGCAGGCATCCCCGCCGATCGCATCGACGCCAGTGCCGTTGACGCCACCTTTAGAGCGTCGTTCGAGCGGTTTCGGCTTGCCCGGGAAAAGGGTGGGGGATAGAGTCTTGGGCATGTTCCCCAGCCCGCGTATTGCCCCGATGAATTGGATAGACCTCCAAAATGCGTCTTTAAAGGCGCAACAACTGGGCCTAATTCTCGTTAGATGATTTCCCGCTTCAATGGACGATGATGCTGATCTGCAAGGTAAGTCCGACGAGTACATCAGCTTCGGCTATCTTGACCCGCTTCTCGGCAGGCGCATCATGGATCGCCTTACTCGGCATCACGTTCGTTTCACAGCACGCGATGCAAGTCGGCTTGATGTAGCGAGCGCCGATATCATCGACGACGTTTCATGGCGCGATCCGTACCCTAGACCTGCGAGAAACAACCGCATTGAACTACTCATTCACTCAGAAGACCAGGACGCCGCTCGGAAAGTCATTGATGAAATGTGACTGATCTGATACCGTTTTCGATCATGCCTCCCTGGACGGCTCAACCCTCCGCAATTCCCTTCGAATAATGATCGCTTCCCCAGCGCCGCCTGTCTTTCCCGCCGAAAAGATCTCCGTCGATCCGCGCAGTGGCGAGAAAAGGCGCCACCACACCGCGGAAAGAGACCTGCAAAACGCGGTCAAAGAAGCGATCCGCGCTGCGGGGGTGGCCAAGGCGGCGAGTTGCCATACCTTTCGCCACAGTTTTGCTACCCATCTCCTGGAGAGCGGGTATGATATTCGCACCGTGCAGGAACTGCTTGGGCATTCACCCTATGAGATAAGATTATGGAACGATACTGCTACGTTTACGTCCTGCGTTCCGATAGAGACCACCAGTTTTATGTTGGGTTTACCAAAGGCTTGCCGGCAAGATTACAAGCGCACAATAAGGGGACCGTTTCTTCCACTCGGAATAGGGTCCCTTTCGAACTGGTTTACTGGGAAGGTTGTCTCGACCAGACGGACGCAACGCAGCGGGAGAAATACCTCAAGAGCGCGTGGGGCAAACGGTACATCAAGAACAGGCTGCGAAACTATCTCACGGGGTAAAGACGTTTCCACCACGATGATTTACACCCACGTTCTAAACAAACCGGGTTTGGGCATACGCAGTCCGCTCGATGACGAACGGCCCCGCCCCAAACCACTTCCCAATTCCGAGTTAGACGAAACTTTTTCGTCTAATTCTCGTTAGATGGTAACGCCCGTCCGATGGAAGGTACGCAATGCGAAGCTGAGCAAACTGGCCTTCGTGCTCCTGGCCGCATTTCCGGCAACACTTCTGGTGGGATTCACGGCTATGTATTTCGAGCCGCCGCGATTTGAGACTCGACTGTTTTTGAGTTTAGACCACCCCGAGCGGGAGGGGCAAATAATCGACAGCGGTATTTCGACTCTCGATACGGTCGTAGCAGTGGCCGTCGTCGTGACTGCCCTTGGTTTCATCGTCGGCCTTGTTCTGTTGCTCATTTCGCTCTACAAACGTCGTACGCATGCCGCGCCGACCATCTAACCAATCGCTGGCCGCGCTGGCGCGTCGCCCAACTTTATGAAAACACTGCCATTCCACTCCACGCTCGCTCCCGCCAGCGGTCGCTGAGCTTATTCTCGTTAGACCCAAAGCCACGATGCAGTATCAGCTCGTCCTCCAGTTCGCCGCAGACGCGATCTCTGATTACGACGCGCTCATCGCGATCGAGAGTCAGCTTATCGCTGCACTTGGAGAAGCTGCGGTGGATGGACACGACATGGGCTCCGGCGAAGCGAACATATTTCTTCCCACGTCTGACCCGCAGAAGACCTTTCGCGAGATTGCACCGCTGCTGGAGCGCATTGGATTCATGGCGGCGATCACCGCAGCTTACCGTCGCACCGACGCAGATGAGTATCACGTTTTATGGCCACAGAATTCCTCACGACAATTTAGCGTCGCATAGCACCGCAGGGTCTAACCGGTCGCTGCAGGCAACCGCTGGCCGCTCCGATATCTCACCAAAGATCATGAAAACACATCCGTTGCAATCCAGGCTCGCTCCCGCCAGCGGCGCCTGAGCTCATTCTCGTTAGATGGCTTTTCCGATGTCAGAGCTTACACCAGAAGAAGTCGAGCTCCGTGGCGATTGGCTTGTGCAGAAAGATCGCGCCGTTGTCGCCGACGCCACAGAGCAGCGCATCGAGTGGCTGACCACGCAGAAGCTTGAACGCATCGCGAAGGATTGGTCAGGCTGGGAGACGCTTTATCGTGACCCTAGAGATGGCCGGCTATGGGAGGTGACGTATCCACAGGGCGAGATGCATGGTGGAGGTCCACGCCGTCTCCACGTACTTTCACGAGACGAAGCCACGGCCAAGTATGAACACGCCGCCACCTAGGCTCAACTTTGTAGTG
>PMSN01000014.1 GCA_003167555.1 Spartobacteria bacterium | reverse complement strand
AGTCAGTCCGGTCAAGTTCTACTTCGCCACCCCGCATCACAGCTGGGAGCGCGGGACCAACGAGAACACCAACGGACTCATCCGGCAGTATCTGCCCAAAGGAGCAACCATGGCCCGAGTCACCCAAAGCGAATGCGACTTAATCGCCCAACACCTCAACAACCGACCAAGAAAAAGACATGGCTACAAAACACCCAATCAATGCTTCCTTCAGACCTAGCAAATGTTGCACTACAAAGTTGAGCCTAGGCGTTTCGGATTGGTTACTGGGGTGCTCGCTCATAGGTAGTTGCAATGCCGTCGTCTTTCGTGACGAACTTATTCTGAGTGAACGAGACAATCGTGTCGACGACACTCTGAGTGCCGTGGTCTCCCGGGAACGTGAGCGTCAGCTTGTTGCCGTTGATGTGCCAGCGACGTCCATTGATCTCTTGGGGGGCGTCCTCGTTTCGTTGGACGGCCCATGTGCCGTTCGCGTGAAATATGATGAACTTTCTTGGGCCGAGCCATCTGCCAAGAATACGCTTCGAGTAGTCGGAATGGTTCGGGGCGGCGCTGACTGTCTGTGCGGTGCAATCGAGCAACAATGCCGAGGCAAGAATGATGAGCGTCAGAGTTTTCACGGTATGCGTAGCATTCGCCTAACGAGAATTAGACGAAAGTTCGCAATTAAAGGCGAACATTTTTTCGCCTATCCAAGAGCGCATGTCAGAATGAAAAATCGTCATTTGGGCAAGCCGTTATACTTGAATCCCCTTCTAAAGGCATCGGTCCTCTTGAACAGGGGGAGAAGAAGCTTGTCTTGTTTCCCGGTGGCAGCGGCCCAGTTCGGAAGCGATTTGAAGGCGAAGATCATGTCGTAATCCAAGGCGACGGTGCCCGGGTCGGCTGGCGTGGAGCCGGACCGGGACTGGAACCACTTCATCCAGCCCAGCGTGCCCGGCTCAAAGAGCACCAAGCCGTTGTCGATAACGGGAATGGCGCCGGGGTTACTTTCCTGGTTGTAGTTCTGGGTCGGGACAGGGAGAAGGAAGGATTTCATGGGATACTCGGCGGGGCTGTGGCAACTCATGCACGAGGAGGCGGCCACGGTGGCGATGACGCCGTTGACGTAACCCGGCGCGACGACGGCGCCGTCATTCGGGCCGGACAATCTTCCGCCCCATCCCAGCGTGACAATGGAATAAGCCGGCGCCTTGGGATTGATCACCGATTCCTTGAGCGGCGCGTTGGGATTCGCCGCTACTTCGGGATCGTTACCCCACATCGCGCCCAGCGGGACCATCCGGTCCCAGGGATCGCCCGGGAGCGAGTTATCGTAAACGAGAGTGGAGAAGACCCACCCGGTCTTGGGCGCGGTCTTGGTATCCTTCACGATGATATCGAGCTGCATGAGGGCGACGTTGAAGAGCGAAGGGTCCTGGCCGATGAGATTGTTGGGGTTAGTCGAAGCGTAAATGGGCCAGGTCGCCGCGCCGGCCATGGGCGGCCATTGGTCGCCGGTAATGGAGCTAAACGCGAGCTTGACGATAATGGCGCCCTCACGGAACTGGGCCTCCTTAACATTCGGAGTCATGGCCGTGTTACCCCAGACCATCCCGACCGTGAACCCGGCGTTCTGGGAGTAGTAAGTCAGGACGTAGGTGGTCATGGTGTTGGTCTGCAATGGAAAGGTAGCGGGCGGGAACGTGCTCCCGATGTAAGTCCCGTGAATAGCCTCACGTTCACCTGCCAGCCACGGCTGGTTAAACCAACCGGCCTTGCCCGCATCCCAACTGGCGTAGTTAAAGATGAGCTGCTTCATGTCCGCCGCGACGTAGTTCTTCAGCGCGTTCACGTAGGCGACGGCGTTACCCGCGCCGATCGGTTTCCCGCCGAGCGCCTGGATCCAGGGCGGATTAACGGGCGGCGCAGGCGGCACACCAGAATAGTTGTGACTTAGCTTGAAGAGCGGTCCGTTGTAGACGGAAGGCGGCGGCGTTGGGTTTGTGGTGTTAGCGAATGGATCCACCTTTTGCTGCGGAGGTGCGACGGCGCTCTTTTCTTCCGCGGGCGTGGGCTCGCTACTCATCACGCTGTTAGTGGTTACCCAAAATCCCGCTAACAGGAGCAGGACCAAGTGGAGGCCGAGGGAGTTACTGAGTCGAGTGTTCATACGATTTTCCTTTCGAGAAATGTTCCGGGTGCGGCCGGATTCTCTCAAGGAAAGCAGAAAGTCGTAAAGTGGGAGAATTCCTACACCCCTCCGATCTCAGGATGACACGCGCCCGCGGCAGAATTACTTCGCGATGGTTACCTTTATGGTCTCGACCAGCTCGTCGTTGACGTAGAATTCGAGGCGATACTTACCGTCGGCCCAGCCATCAGGCGGGCGACCCAGAGTGAAGCGGGCGCTGGCGTCGGGAGTCGGCGCGACGGATTCGGTTTCGTCGATAATGAAGTTCGGGTCGACCAGATCACCAACGTCTTCGGCGACCCAGGTGACGCGCACCGTTGCGCCTTCCGGAAGGTCGTGGCCATGCCAGCGGACGTAGATGTTCGGCGCATCGGATTTGAATTCGGTTTTTAAACCGCCACCCGGCTCGCCGGAAACTTCCACGGTGAGTTTCTTCGCCGGCGATTGGTTGGCGTCAGGTGTAGCCGGTGCGGCCGACGATGGCGGAGCTGGAGTGGTCGAGGCAGGGGTAGCTGTCGGTGATGGCCTGACTGGTTCGGGCGCCTTTCTTAGCTCGCGGGTCAAACGTTGCAGCAAGCCGCCGGTCGGACCGCGCACTGTGGCGATGTCCTTTACGAAGCCGGTTCCGGGAACGAACCAGCGATCGAGTTTGATCACGAGAGTCGACGAATCTTCGCAGTGAAGATGAAACGCGCGAAAGCGTCCGGCCGGCACCACGATAGTTTCTTCAGCCATAACAGCGAAGTGCTGCTGCATCGGGTTGCGGAGAATTTCATCTTCCGAATCCCAAGTATCGCCGACCTTCAGCGCAGCCGGCAGGATAATTTGCGGGGGATCGAGCTTCGTGAGCTTCCCGTCCTTGCCGCTGCGCGCTTCGCGAAGCAAGCCGTCGTCGCTCAAACTGACCAGCTCGGTGCCGGTGAGCGCGTCGCCAGAGAACGTCTCTAGTTTCACGAACTGCTTTCCCTCGAAAAGTTGGGTGCCGGCCCGGATCGTGACGACCGATTCCACCGGGCGATCGGCGATGGGTCCGCCGAATTCTTCCTTCGAATCATATTGCCAGGAAGTTCCCGGGGACGTCGGCAGGAGTTGCTCGGCGCGCAGGGCAATGGCCGCGAGGAAAAGCGCAGCTGTCATGAAGAAATTTCTCATTGGCATAATGGCCGGGCGGCGAACCAGCAAAGCAGGATCAGGATCAAGAGCAAGAGCATGAAAATGACGGTCGCGGGCGCTCTCGCAGAAGAGAATAAACCGGAGTCTACGGGGCTCGAACCCGCAACCTCCGCCGTGACAGGGCGGCGCTCTAACCAATTGAGCTAAGACTCCTCCCGAAAAGCGAAGCAGGTTAGGTCGCACCCTCCGCGCCTTCAACCTCTTTTTCCTCACTCGCAGATGCAGGGCTCCGGCCTGTAGCCGCGGCTAGAGTTTGCGGCGCGGCCCGCGCGGTTTATAATCCGCGTGATCTCTCCAAATGGAAGACGAGCACACAGAACCTGAAAGCGCCGATGGCGGCGAAGGCCCGCGCCAGCTCAGTTTGCTGGAGGCGTTCGATCTCGTCGTCGCTTCCATTCCGCCGGAGCACCGGCGTCGCCGCGATCTCTACATCGTGCGATCGGAAATCGTGGGGCAGGAGGAAACCGTGGCCGAGGCGCGGCAGATGATCGAGAAGCTCGAGGAAGTCATCAAGAAAGTGACGTCGCCGGCCAATCGCATCGGCACTTACCTCAATAATCCAGCGCGCGACACCGCGCACATTGTGGTCGGCGGCGCGGATTATTATTGCAACGTCGATCCGCGGATCAGCTTCGCGAAGCTCAAGAAAGGGACGCGCGTTCTGGTGAACGAAGCCTACGTGATCGTGGGCGATCTCGGCTTCGAGACCGCCGGGCCCGTCACAAAAATCACCGAGGTGATCGGATCGGACCGCCTCCGGGTCGGCTCCGAGCATGGATTGCAATCGTTGATCCTCCAGCGTTCCGCCGAGCTGATGAAGACGACCCTCAAATCCGGCGACGAAGTGCGGGTCGATCCGAATTATCGCGTCGCGCTCGAGCTGCTCCCTCATCCACAGGCGCGCGAACATTACCTCGACGATGTGCCGGAACTTCCCTGGGAAAAAGTCGGCGGCCAGGAGCAGGCACTGCAAGCGATCAAGGACGCGATCGAGCTGCCGCTCATCCACGAGGAGCTTTTTGAAAAATTTCAGCACGCGACGCCGAAAGGGTTTCTCCTTTACGGTCCGCCCGGCTGCGGCAAGACGCTCATCGGCAAGGCCACCGCGTATAATCTGACCAAACAGCTTCGCGAAAAAACCGGCGACGACATGAAAGAATATTTCATGCACGTCAAAGGCCCCGAGATCCTCAACATGTGGGTGGGCGAATCGGAGCGGATCGTGCGCGAGATTTTTTCGACCGCGCGCGAAAAACGGCGCGAAGGTTATTTGCCGTTCCTGTTTATCGACGAAGCGGAGAGCATTCTCGGCACGCGCCGGGCCTCGCGTTATTCCAACATCCTCTCGACGCTCGTCCCAATGTTCTGCTCGGAGATGGACGGCATCGATTCGCTCCACGACGTCGTGATCATCCTCGCCTCCAATCGCGCGGACCTGATCGATCCCGCGATTCTTCGGCCTGGCCGGATCGACCGCAAGATTAAGGTCAACCGGCCGAACAAGGACGGCGCGAGGGAGATTTATCGGATCTATCTCACGAACGACCTTCCCTACGATGGCGCGCTCGCCAAGGAAGCGAGCAACATCGGCAACGCGATCGAGCGGCTGATCGAGCGCATTCTGGAAGTGCAGTTCGCGCGACGCGAGGATAACAAATTTCTCGAAGTGACGCTGCGGAGCGGACGCAAGGATGTGCTTTATCGCAGCGACCTTTTGAGCGGCGCGATCATCGCTTCGATCGTGGAGCGGGCGAAAGGAATGGCGATCAAGCGCGCGATCGCCGATCAAGGCAGCGGCGATTCAATGCAATCGCCCGCTGGAATCAGCGAGAGCGAGTTGCAGCTCTCGTTCATCGCCGAATTCACCGAGAACGATATCTTCCCGCCGGCGGACATGACGGAGGATTGGCTCAAGCTCATCGATTACGACCCGGAGAACGTCGTGAAGATTGCGCCGGTGCGGCGGGACGACCAATCGAAAGGTCCGGCACGCGGCGGCGTGATTTAGTTTCACGCTTTCCCCCCAAGGAGCGGCGATTTCCAAATCGCCGACCAAAACAAAACGGCGGTTGCAAACCGCCGCTCCTTGACGCGATTTGAAAATCGCTTCCGCTTTCGGTCACTCCTTGATTAGCATCGGCGCTATGAGACCCATCGTCGCTCTGAGTGTATTCATGGCCGCAACGTTGCTCGCCCAACCGACGCCCGAACCGAAAATGGACGTTTCCAACAAGACGCTGCTCACGAAAACAACGCCGGCGGTCAGTCCCGCCGCGATCAAGTCCGGCGGAGCAAACAGCGCCACGCTCCGCAAGATGGCGGACGATTTTTACGCATGGCGAAACGAAAATTATCCGGTCGGCAGCAGCGATTCCGGGCTCCATACGTGGGACAACCGGCTGACCGATTATTCCACCGCGAAGGTTGCGGAGCGCGCGCAGCACATCCGCAAGCTCCTCGATCAGGTGCGTGCGATGCAGACGGCGACCTGGCCGAAGGACGACCGCATCGATTGGCTCCTCTTGCGCGCGCAGCTCGAGGGTCCCGATTTCAGCAACCGCGTCCTGCAATCCGAAAACACCGATCCACAGGTCTACGTCGGCGAATGTTCGAGCGGAATCTTTTCGCTCCTGAAAAAAGAATACGACACGCCGCGCAACCGCGCGCTCGCCGCGAGCGCGCGACTCAAGCAGATGCCGGCGATGCTCGCGCAGGGCGAACGCAATTTGCAAAAGCCCGTCAAACTTTTCGCGCAGCTTGCGATTTCTTCCGCGCGCGCGATCGATTCGCTCTTCAACGACAGCCTCATGACGCTGGCGCGCGATCTCGCGCCTAACGAGCACGACGATCTCGTGAAGGCGCGCGACGCGGCCCTCGGCGCGATCCACGCATTTGCCGATCACCTCGAAAAGCGGCTCCCCGCCATGGTCGCCTTCGCGCCGATGGGGACTGCAAATTACAATTACTACCTTAAGCACGTGCTCCTCCTTCCGCTCGATGCCTCGCAGGTCGAAATGCTGGGGCGTGCGGAGCTGGCGCGTTATCGCGCGCTCGAATCGCTCCTGCCCGATCCGTCGCTGGCCGATCCGAACCCGGCGCGCAGCAAAAATATTCCGCCCGATCAAGCGTCGTTCCTGAAAGCGTACGAGAGTCGCGAGCAGGAGATGATCGATTTCCTGAAAGGTCATCAACTCGTGACTCTGCCCGATTATCTCGGCCGCTTCGAAATCCGGCAGTTACCCGAGGCGTTCAAGCCGACGAGTCCCGGCGGTTTCATGAATCCGCCCGGCGTTTACGACAAAGATCCGACCGGTTTTTATTTCATTCCGACTTACAACCCGGAGTCGAAGAACTTCTACATCCGCGCCGCGATCGAAGACCCGCGGCCGATCCTCGGGCATGAAGGCATTCCCGGGCACTTCATGCAGCTCTCGATCGCGAATCATCTCACCGACGAAATCCGCCGCCAGCACAGCGATGGCGTCTTTGTCGAAGGCTGGGCGCTTTACGGCGAGGAAATGCTCGTGCGCACTGGATTTTACCCGGAGAACTCAGCGGCGCAGGGGCAGGTGTTGCGACTCTCGCGATATCGTTCGGCGCGAATCGGCGTGGACGTGAACCTGCACACGGGCAAGTGGCCGTTCGAGCAGGCCGTCCAATATTTCATGGAAGCGGGCGGGCTGGATCGCGAAGCGGCCGAAGGCGAAGCGGCAGGCGCGGCTTCGAGTCCGACGCAAAAAATCAGTTACATCGTCGGCAAATGGCAGATCATGAATTTGCTCGGGCGTTATCGCGACAAAGCCGGCCCAAATTTTCGCCTCGGCCAATTCCACGATGACTTGATCAAAAACGGCAGCCTCCCGCTCTCGATTGTCGAATGGATCCTGCTCGACGATCCGTCGTCGATCGAACAGGTGCTGCGGGAAAGGTAGGGACGGCGCGCTGCGCCGTCCGCACCGGGATTCGAAGGCGTGGCGTTGTTGCTGGCAAGCGGACGCCGCAGCGCGGCGTCCCTACCAGTTCCAGCTGAGGAGCGCTACACTCAGGGATGCACGCTCGCTCGGTCCTCATCATCGGCGGCGGTCCGGCGGGATTGCGGGCGGCGGAAGTGGCGGTCGCCCGCGGTGCACGCGTGATTCTGTGCGATGCGCAACGTTCCGTCGGCCGAAAATTTCTCGTGGCCGGCCGCGGTGGACTGAATCTCACGCACGGCGAACCGGTGGAAAATTTTCCGGCACGTTACGGCGACGAACTCGAACGCTGGCGTGATTTGTTGCGCGAGTTCGGCCCGGACGACTTGCGCGCGTGGGCGGCTGGCCTCGGGGTGGAGACCTACATTGGGACGAGCGGGCGCGTTTTTCCGCGCGGACAAAAAGCCGCGGGACTTTTGCGCGCGTGGATCCGGCGGTTGCGCGCAAGCGGCGTGCAGTTCCGCATCGGCGCGCGCTTTGCCGCTCTGGCGCGCGAGGACGAAACCTGGCGCGCCGAATTTCAAAATGCCAACGCCAACTTTTCGCTTACAGCCGATGCGATCGTTCTCGCGCTCGGCGGCGCATCGCGGCCGGAAACCGGCTCCGAAGGAACATGGACGGGAATTCTCGCTGCGGACGGAGTTGAAATCGCTCCGTGGTTGCCCGCGAATTGCGGTTGGGAAGTGGATTGGCCCGCCGAGTTGCTGGCGCGCGCCGAAGCATTGCCGCTAAAAAATCTTACTGTGCGCGCCGGCGACGAATCGGTCTCGGGCGAACTCCTCATTACGCGACACGGGCTGGAAGGCGGCGCTATCTATCGGCTCGGCCGCGTTCTTCGCGCGATGCCACAACCAAGCTTGGAGATCGACTTCAAACCGCAGCTCACGATCGAAAAACTGCGCGAACGCATCCTTAATCTGCCCGACTCTCGCGACTGGTTTCGCGCCTGGAAATTGAGCAACGCTGCCATTGCCTTGCTCGAAACTTTTTTTTCCGGCGATTGCTCCGATCGTGAACGGCTTCTCTCGCGCATAAAAAAATTCCCGCTGCCTCTGCGTGGACCGCGTCCGATCGCCGAAGCGATTTCGTCCGCCGGAGGTGTCCGCTGGAGCGAGCTCGACCAGACTCTGATGCTGCGCAAGCTTCCCGGGATTTTCGTGGCCGGCGAGATGATCGATTGGGAAGCGCCGACCGGCGGTTATCTTCTGCAAGGCTGTTTCGCGACCGGCACGCGGGCGGGCCTGGCCGCGGCGACTTATTCCAGCCTGGATTAAGGAGCTACGAGGCGTCGCTCGTGCGCGAGACGAAACTCGCAGCGGCGGTGCGGTTTTCGACGCCGAGCTTGGGGAAAATTCGCTCGAGATACTTTCCGATTGTTCCAGGTTTGAGGCTAAGAATCCTGGCGATCTCGGCATTGGTCTTACCCCGGGCCACCCAGGCGAGCACCTCGACTTGCCGCTCCGTGAGAGCGCGGCGGGCGCCATTGGTGATGGCAAGTTCCGGATTCAATTCCAGCAGCAGACAGACCGAGCCCGGCTCGCGGCACACCAACTGGATGCACAATCGTATTCCTGTCTCGTCGGCGATAAATCGAGAGGAGTGCCTCCCGGAGGACCCGCCTTCCAGCCAACGGGTCACTTGCTCCGGGAGACGATCGGGGGGGAAATGCAGAAAATTCTTTAACAAAAACCTGGCCTGTTTTGTGGCGAATTGAATCAGGCCATTCGGCGATACGACCAGCAGCCCTCGCAAAGCGTCAACCGACTTGGGGCGGGGTTGCTCGCGGGAGGATTCCAATGACATGCGGTCATGGGTGACTACGGTGTTTGCGGACTGAAGTTTCCGAATTTTTCCAAGACTCTTCATTTTTCTGCGGAAGGAGATCTCTTGGAAAGAGCCCGCGCGCGGGAAACGCTCCAGCCAGCTCGTTCGCCATCGCAAGCCACGCCATTGGATCACGGACTTTTGCGGAGGGTGTAGGAATTCTCCCACTTTACGAATTCACGCGGTCCACGGCACAATCCCTGGCAAATGAGCGCCGGTTGTTATTCCAAAGAATTCGAACCGGCCAAAACCCCCGCGCATTAACCCCATGGCATTGTATAAATATTCTCACTACCTGACGAGTTCGACCGATCCGCGATTCGATCCCACCCACCAGCCCGCCGCGGTCGTGGCGCACTCGGGAATTTACAAATGCCAGGGTTGCGGTCGCGAGGCAGCTTGTAAGACCGGAGACGCGTTGCCGCCGGAGAGCGACCATCAACACACTCTCGCCCAAGGCGCCGCTCTTTGGCGTTTGATCGTCGCCGCCACGTAAGTCATCCTGAGCGGAGCGGAGCGCAGCGGAGTCGAAGGACCCCGTGACACCATATCGGACGTCCCACGGGGTCCCTCGATCCCGCAGTCGCGGGACTCGGGATGACAGCGCCGCGTTCCCGAGGTTATCTTGGCACAGGATGCAGCGAGTGTTTGGGATCGAGACGGAATACGGGATCACGATTCAGGGCGCGGAGTCGGTGGACGTGGTAGCGGAATCGATCGAGCTGGTGCGTTCTTATACAGAACATGGGGCGCACATGAAGTGGGATTACGGGCTCGAAGACCCGCATCGCGACGCTCGTGGGTTTCGCGCCGGGGCGCTGCTGCAGGACACAGATGAATCGGCTTATTACGAAATCGATAAGAATCGGCCGCTGAGTTACGAGGAAATCAAGAGCGACCTCGTGCTCTCGAATGGCGCCCGGTTTTACAACGATCACGCCCACCCCGAGTACTCGACTCCGGAATGCACGACGTTGCGGCAGATGGTCGCGCACGAGAAAGCCGGGGAGCGAATCCTGGCGGAGTGCGCCCGGCGGCGGAACCTGAAACTGCCCGAGGCGGAGACGGTGCGGTTATACAAGAACAACACCGATTTCGCCGGACACAGCTACGGATGCCACGACAATTATCTGATGCGGCGCGATGTGCCCTGGGAGCGATTGGTCGCCGGCGTGCTTCCGTTTTTGATCACGCGCCAAATATTCGCCGGCGCGGGCAAGATGGGGATCGAAGCGGAGAGCGGCGCCGCCCAGCCTGGCGTGTTTCAGATTTCGCAGCGGGCGGATTTTTTCAGCGCGCTCGTGAGCATCGACACGATGAACAAGCGGCCGCTCGTGAACACGCGCGATGAGCCGCACGCGGACGTGAAGCGCTACCGGCGCTTTCACGTCATCCTCGGCGACTCGAACATGAGTGAATGGGCGACGGCGTTGAAGATCGGGACCACGGCGATGGTGCTGGAGTTGATTGAGCGCGGGACAACGCCGCGGATCGAGATTGCGCAGCCAATCGAGGCGACGAAAGCAATCAGCCGCGATCAGAATTATGATTGGACCGTCGAGCTGAGCGACGGACGCAAGATCTCGGCGATCGATGTGCAACGGCTGTACTTGAACGCCGCGCACAAGATCGGCGGCGACGACGCGGAAACCAAATGGCTGCTCGAGGAATGGGAAGCGGTGTTGAACGATCTCGAACGCGACATCGCGTTGACGCGCGATCGAGTGGATTGGGTGGCCAAGAAATTCTTGCTGAGCGAATTCCGCGAGGAGGAAAAGCTTTCGTGGACTGATCCGTGGCTTCAGGCGATCGATCTGGAATACCACAACATTTTCCCCGAGCAGGGACTTTTTTACGAGCTGGTGCGGCAGGACTCCATGCGCAGCATCGTGACGGAGGAGGAAATCAGGAACGCTATTTTCGCTCCGCCAGAAACGACGCGCGCGTTTTTCCGCGGCCGTTCTGTCGCGCGATACAATGACGCGATCACGTCGATTCAATGGGATGAAATCGCGTTCTCAAATCGCGCGCGTTCCCACTTGGTCAGGTTGCCAGAGCCGGCCGGCGATGCGCGGCTTGAAAAGCTCAATGACCTCCTGAGGCAGGAGATGGAGCTGGGGGATTTCTTTGGAAGGTTGGCGCGTTATTAGGCTGTCATCCCGAGTCGCGTTAGACGACGAGGGACCTCGCAACTGCAGTTTGCGTTACCGGAGGTCGTGCGGCGCGCAGCTCAACGTAGACGCGTGACGTAGCGCGGAAGCGCCATGGCACCTGCGAGATCCCTCGCCGTCTGCGCGGCTCGGGATGACAAGCATATCCTCCGCGATAACGAACAATTCTCTCACGACCACGTGATCAAACGCAGCTCGTGTGTTTGCATGAGATGCGGATGAACCGGGACGACGCGGACACTGAAACCATACGTGCCGCTTTCCGATGCCGGAACGACGCCGCGATAAACATAATTCCCCTCGCCCTCCGCCGGCGAACTCTCACCCAAGACGGTCACGGCGGGATTCTTGATACCACCGTTGTCAGCTTCACCGTGATACGCTTCCACACGCACGTGCGCGGGATCCACCGATCCGAGATGCACTCGGGCCGAAATCTGCAGTGTCTCGCCCACCTGAATATTTTGCCGATCTTCGTTGCCGACCTGCACGTCGAGGATGTTCACGCCCGGCCAATCCTTTCGCATCTGCGCCTTCCATTTGCTGAGCCTGGTCGCAGCGGCGCATTCGTCGCGCGCGAATTCCTCGTGGGCTCTCGCCGCCGGCGCGTAAAGCCGCTCGGTGTATTCCTTCACCATCCGGTGCGTGTTAAAAACCGGCGTGACGCTCCGGATCGACTCGCGCATGAGCTGAAGCCACGCGAGCGGCAGTTTCCCATCCGGCTTCGCGTAATAAAGCGGGATGATCTGGTTCTCGAGCAACTGATAGAGACTGCCCGCGTCGACTTCGCTTTGGAAATCGACCACGCCCCCGGTGATCTCCGCGCCGATCGCCCAACCGTTGTTGCCATTGTAACTTTCGCACCACCAGCCATCGAGCACGCTCAAATTCAAGCCGCCGTTCGGCGGCAATTTCATTCCGCTCGTGCCGCTCGCTTCCAGCGGACGGAGCGGATTGTTCAGCCAAAGATCGACGCCCTGCACGAGGCGGCGCGCGATGTAGGTGTCGTAGTCCTCCACGAAAACCATCCGGTTCTCGAAGCCGTGTTCGCGGCTGAATTTGTAAACCTGCTGGATGAGCGCCTTGCCACCTTCATCCTGCGGATGCGCTTTTCCGGCGAAGATGAATTGGACCGGACGCGTCTCATCGTTCAGCAAACGCTTGAGGCGCTCCTGATCGCTGAAGAGCAATGCGCCGCGCTTGTAGGTGGCGAAACGGCGCGCGAACCCGATCGTCAAGATTTCCGGATCGAGAATCCGGTTCACGCTCCGAATCGATTCCGGCGATTCACCCGCGCGCTCTCGCGCCGTGCGGACGCGCTCGCGCACGAATTCAACGAGACGCAGTTTCAATTTCTGGTGCGTCTCCCACAAATGCGCATCGGGAATGTCGGCGACCCGCCGCCAGAAATCCGGCTCGGTCAGATGTTCTTCCCAATCGCCGAGATACTTTTGGTAGAGCGCGGAAAATTCCGGCGCCATCCAGGTTTTCGTGTGCACGCCGTTGGTGATACTCGTGATCGGCACTTCGTGGCCGGGCACGCCGGCCCAGACGTCTTTCCAAAGCGAGCGGCTCACTTCGCCGTGCAATTTGCTCACCCCGTTCGAGTGCCGGCTCACCCGCAGCGCGAGAACCGTCATGCTGAACGTGTCCGTTGGATTCACGCTCGTTTGGCCGAACCGGAAAAATTCATCGAACGGAATGCCGAGCTGTGTCGCGAATTCGCCGAAGTAACGCTTCATCATCTCGCGCGGGAACGCGTCGTTGCCCGCCGGCACGGGGGTGTGGGTCGTGAAGACATTCGCGGAGGCGACGAGCTGCAAAGCGGAATAAAAATCGAGATTTTTCTCGAGGACGTTCCGCCGAATCCGCTCGAGGGCGAGGAAAGCCGAGTGACCTTCGTTCATGTGAAAAACTTCCGCCTCGATCCCGAGCGCAGTGAGCGCTTTCACGCCGCCAACGCCGAGCACCATTTCCTGGCGCATGCGCATTTCGAGATCACCGCCGTAAAGCTGGGCCGTGATGCGGCGATCGTCCGCGTTGTTCTCCGCGATGTCGGTATCGAGCAGGTAGAGATCGACGCGTCCCACATGCAAGCGCCAAATCTTCGCCCAAACTTCGCGATCGAGAAGCTGGACGGAGATGAGCAGCTTGGCATCGCCGCGCCGCACTTCCGTGATCGGCAGATGATGAAAATTCTGGTTCAAGCTGACGGCGTGCTGGATGCCTTCCTTGTCGATCTGCTGTTTGAAGTAGCCGTGCCGGTAGAGCAACCCGATCGCGACGAAATTCAAATCAAGATCGCTGGCGGATTTGCAATGGTCGCCGGCCAGAATGCCGAGGCCGCCGGAATAATTTGGAATCGATTCGTGGAAGCCGAACTCGGCGGAAAAATAGGCGACCGGTTTTGTAATGGCGCTGCCGGCGCCGGTTTTGCCGTACGTGTCCTGACGCGCGAGATACTGGCGGAAATCGTCGTGCACTTCCTTCAACTCGCGCAGAAAATTTTTGTCCTGGGCCACTTCGACGAGCCGGGCTTGCCGGGAAAGTTGCAGCATCCGGACGGGATTGTGATTCGTTCGATCCCAGAGCTCGTGATCGAGATGGCGGAAGAGGCGGCGGGCGGAAGGTTCCCACGTCCACCAGAGATTGAGAACCATCTCGCGCAACGGCTCGAGCGCGGCCGGGAGCGTGGGGATCACGTTATAGGTGTGATAGGTCGGCATGGAGAAGTGCGGCCTGGATAAAAGAGAAGCGTGAATCTGACAGGAAAAGCTTTAGCATCAAGCATTCCATCGCGGGTAGGGACGCCGCGCTGCGGCGTCCGCGGACAGGCAGCGCGCTGTCCCTACCAGGCAACGCCGCGCCGCGGCACGAAGAGAAGCCCGAGCGCGAAGCCGCTTACCAATCCACTCATGTGCGCCGCCATGCTGATTTGCGGCGTGGAAAGATCGAAGGCGGTTTGGATCGCGACGATCATGAGAATGTTCTTCAAGCGGCGTCCGGCGAGCGGCGAATCCCGATGCCGCAGAAGCAGTCCGGCCCACGCACCGACCAGTCCCATGACGCAACCGGATGCGCCGACCAATTGTTCCGCGCTATTCAAGCCAATCAGCCGCAAGAACAAAACGCCCAGACCCGAGCCAAGTCCGGAGAGCAGATAGCAAATGCCAAATCGAATCGCTCCGAGCGCCCGCTCCAGACCCGGCCCGATGATAAAAAGCGCATATAAATTAAAGAGCAAATGAAGCGGTCCGAAGTGGAGAAAGAGCGAGGTGAGCAATCGCCAATATTCCCCGTCGACTCGCACGGCCACCAATTCGAGAGCGCCGAGCCGATGCAGCGTCCACCCATTCATCGAGCCGCCGTTGCCGATCTCCGCGGCGAACATCGCGACATTCAGCGCGATCAGAATCAGCACGGCCGTGGTGGGCCGCATTGTTTCGGAAGCGAAGGCACGGCCGGACGCGCGATCGTTTCGCTCGATACGGCGGAGAAACGCGTCGCTTCCCGGTGAAAGCGGCGCGAGCGGAAATTCGCTCGCCACTTGGAGACGTCGCCTGATGTCGGATCGAATCAGATGGTCGTTCGTACCGGCGAGCCCCTTCTCGAGGCGAGCCCGGCCGGCCGCCACGGCGCCCGCGGCGATCTCGCTCGTTCCGATCCAACACTCCTTCACGTGGCGCGGAAGTTTGCGCAGCTTTGTTTCGAGCAGATTTCCGAGAGACTCGACGCGACCGCAAAAGGCCAGGACCGCCAGTAAACTCGAATAATAACTCCAGAGCGGGGGCTGTCCCGCGGTCAGGCTCGCGACATTCGCCGCGAATTCCACCACGAGTTCGTCACTCGAACCCGTCTCACCCAGCGCGCGCAGATAGAGCGGGATTACTGCGTTGTCCGTCTGCATGATTCCCGGTGACAACTCGCTGCGAGTCCAGCGTAGCAAACTCTCCCAGTCTCCCTGGATGCGGAAAGAGGCCGCGATCGCCTGGCGGCCGAGGGTGGTATGATTGTTCCGCAAAGGCGCAAGAAGCGCGAGCGCGGACGCGGAGTCGCCGCGTTGCGCCAGCTCGAGCGCTTGCAGCAAGATGGATTGCTCGAGCAATCCATCCGCGGGATGCAAAAGGCGCAGGAGACGCGCGAGCCGCCGCGCGCTCGCGAAGCGTTGCGTGACGGCAAGCTCCGCTGTCTTGCGCAATCCGACCGCGGGCAAAAGCAACAACGCGAACCACGCGCCGCCCCCTATGAATCCCGCCGTTGCCGGCCGCACAATCCACGAAACCCCGGTCACGATCAGCACCGCGAACGCCGCGAGCCGCCAGCCGCGATCCAAGCCGCCGCGCCGCCACGTTTGCCCGAGCAGGACGAGCGGCGAAACGCACGCCAGGAAAAGAAGAATGTGATTGAGATCGAGCACGGAACGAGTGTCTTGATGTTTGATGGATTCTTGCGAGTAGCAAGATTCAACCGCTTCAACGCTTCAACATATGAAAATGAAAGTGACCATCTACCTCGATGTGATTTCCTCCTGGTGCTTTTGGGCCCAGCCCGCCTGGGAGGAATTAAAGAAGCGCTACGCCGACCGCGTGGATTTTGCCTGGAAGATCGCGCTGATGGACGCGTCGGGTTTTCCGAAATCGATCGAACAAGCGGAATGGTTTTATCGCCGCAGCGGAATGATGATGCGTTCGCCGTTCATGCTGAAGCCGGGCTGGTTCGAACCGAACCTCCAGGAATGTCTCGCGCCCAATCTCGTGGCCGAAGCCGCGCGAGATTTTGGAATCACGGACGACCGCGTCCGAATGGCGCTCGCGCATGCGACCGAGCGCGAAGGATTGCCGACCGGCCAGTGGGAACTCGCCGTCGAGATCGGCGCGCGCGCGGCCAATCTCGATAAAACGAAACTGCTCGAGCGCGCGCGTTCGCCCGAGGTGGAAGCGCGGGCGCGGGCGAGCACGGCGGAATTCCACGCTCTTCAAGTCACGCAACGTCCCACCTTCGTCATCGACAGCGAGATCGGCGACCGCGCCATCTTCTCCGGCTTCGCCAAAGTGGGACCGCTCGCGGCCACGATCGACTCGATGCTCGACGACCTCGCCGCGTACGAATCGCACGCCGCGCATTTCGGCGAGCCGCCGAACGCCTGACTGCCGTGAGATTAGCCTTGCCACCGCACGAATGTTGCTTACATCTTGCAGTCGGCTTGCGAAAAGCGCAGGCCCGTCACCGCGACGGTCCGCAGCCGCGGTGAGGCAGAAGTGTTCCGGCCCTCAGCAATGAGCCCGGAAGAAGTGCGGGGAAAAAAATACGGCGGCGCGGTTCACTTCCCGAGTCGCCGGCCAGGAGCTTTGATTTAATCTGCAACCACAAATTCGTGTAAACGGTCGGATTCGCGCCCGCGAAGTACGGGTCATTCTCGGATCCACCAGCGAGCAACTCGGCGTCATGAAGCTTTCGGACGCGTTGCGCAAAGCTCAGAGTGTCGGCCTCGATCTCGTCGAGGTGGCGCCCACGGCAAATCCACCGGTCTGCAAAATCGTCGATTTCGGAAAGTTCCGTTACGACATCTCCAAGCAGGAAAAAGACAAGAGGACTTCCGGGACGAAACTGAAGGAAATCAAGTTTCGCGTGAACATCGACGATCACGATTACCTGACGAAAATCCGGCACGGCGAAGGATTTCTCGACAAGGGAAACAAGGTGCGGGTGCAATTGCAATTCCGCGGCCGCGAAATGGCCCACCAGGAATTTGGAATGCAGCTGATGGAAAAGGTGCGCGACGATCTTGCCGGCATGTCGCAGGTGGAAATGGAACCGAAGATCGCCGGTCGCAACGTGACGATGACTCTCTCGCCGCTGCCGGCCGCACGCAGAAAACGCCGCTTCTCCGTGCAAGCTGACGACGCGGAAGAGGAAGCTGCGGAGAAGAGCGCCGCGGCGATGCAGGAATAGTCCGGTGTAGCCACGGCCCTGTGGGCCGTCAGGTTTCTTGCTTCTGGCGTTTCGATGGACGGCCCGCAGGGCCGTGGCTACACCGGCGGCTGCGTTTCGGAGATCAATTCGTTCACTCGCTTAATGCTCAGCGCGCGACCCGTCGTTTCATCGATGGAAACAACTACGCCGCACAAGCGGACATCGCCTTTCGCCACGGGAAACAGCGCGGGGAGATTCGAGACGAAACGATTCACGATCGGATCGATCGCCCGGCCCAGAATGGAATTGGCCGGGCCGCACATTCCCGCATCGCAAAGAAACGCGGTGCCTCCGGGGAAAATCTGTTCGTCGGCGGTTTGCACATGGGTGTGAGTGCCGATGACGGCGGAAACTTTTCCATCGAGAAAACGGCCGAGCGCGATTTTCTCGCTCGTCGTCTCGGCGTGCGCGTCCACGAAAATCACAGGCGTCTCCGCGCGCATCTGTTCGACCGCGGCCGCGACCGCGCGAAAAGGATTTTCGAGAATCGGCTGCATGAACGTGCGTCCCTGGACAATGGTGACGCCCACTTTCCCTTTCGCCGTTTCGAGGACGATCGAGCCGTTGCCCGGCGCGCCCGCGGGATAATTCACCGGGCGCAACAAACGCGGTTCCGTGTCGATGAACGCGAAAATTTCTTTCTGGTCCCAGATGTGGTCACCAGTCGTGATGACCGAAACTCCGGCGCGCAATAAATCGATCGTGATTTTCGGCGTGATGCCGCGGCCGCCCGCCGCGTTTTCGCCATTCACGATGATGAAATCGAGCGCGTGCGATTCTTTCAAGCGCGGCAATTGCGCGATGACGGCGTTGCGGCCCGGCTCGCCCACCACGTCGCCCAGAAAAAGAATCGTCAGCATCCGGCGACCATCGTATTGAAAAGACCGAAATCCAAACCGTGATCTTTCGCCCGCTCTTCCTCTTCCTTGCCCTCTTCGTTCTGCTCCATTCCGCCCTCGCGGCTGATCGTCTCAGCAACCCCATCGCCGATCCGCCCGCGTGGGAAACGCTCGCGAAATATCAGAAGACGATCACGCACGATGAATTCGAGCGATTGCTTCGCGGCGTTTATTGCAGCCACGGGATCGGCGACGAACTCATCCGGGTCGAGCCGGAGTTTGCGTGCATTCTGATGGACCGGGACGCGCAGACGTGGTTCACGCTCCGGTTTGCGAAAAACGAGCGGACGCGCAGACCGGCCGCGCCGCCCTGGCGGACGGCGCCGTCATTGCCACGGCCGAAACGCGAAAAAAAGATTCTTTCGGGACTGAAGATCGCGCTCGATCCCGGCCACATTGGGGGCGCGTGGGCGAAGATGGAAGAGCGCTGGTTCAAGGTCGGCGACGCGCCGCCGGTTGAGGAAGGCGAAATGACTTTGCATGTCGCCCAAATGCTGGCGCCGAAACTTCGGGAATTGGGCGCGCGTGTTTCGTTCGTGCGCGACAAGACGGAACCGGTGACATCGTTGCGCCCCGACGATCTGAAGGAGGTAGCGCGAGAAGTTCTCCGAACCAGCGGAATCGAAAACCCGCGCGATGATTTTGCGGGACCGGACGATCCCCTCAAAGACCAGACCGTTCGTTGGCAAAGCGAAATTCTTTTCTACCGCAACAGCGAGATTCGTCAGCGCGCCCGCCTCGTGAACTCGAAACTCAAACCTGATCTTGTTCTCTGTCTGCATTTCAATGCCGAAGCCTGGGGCGACGAGCAGAACCCCACCCTCAGCGACGAGAATCATCTTCATCTTCTCGTCAACGGCGCCTATGTCCCGGCCGAGCTGCAATCCGATGACGTTCGTTTCGAGATGCTGCGGCGCCTTTTGCGTCGCGCCTATGACGAAGAGCTGAAGATCGCTGACACGGCAGCTGCCGTAATGGCGAAGAAAACCCAGCTTCCTCCTTACGAATACACCCACCCGGACAACGTCACCAAAGTCGGCACGAGCGGTTATGTCTACGCGCGCAATCTCGTCGCGACGCGGCTTTATCAATGCCCGGTGGTTTACTTCGAGCCCTACGTGATGAACAGCCGTGAAGTCTTCGCGCGCATTCAGGCGGGAGATTACGACGGGACGCGCCCAATCAACGGCGTGGAACGGCCGAGCATTTATCGCGAGTACGTCGACAGCGTGGTGGAAGGTCTCGTCGAATATTATCGCGCAGCGCGCAGATGATCCTTGGTAGGGCGACGCTCTGCGGAGCCGCCAACTCGCGCGGCTCGACGGAGTCTCGCCCTACCACTTAGAGCGCAGCGATTGCCGTTTCGACATCCTCCATCGTTACATCCGTCGCGACGCACGCCGAACCAATCGCCGGCGTCACGACAAAGCGCACCGCCCCGCGCTCGAATTTCTTGTCGAACTGAATCGCCTCGATAATTTTCTCGCGCGGAAAATTCGCCGGCAGACGCGTCGGCAAATCGAACGCCTCGAGAGTCCGTACAATTTTTCCGCGCGCCGTTTCCGACAACCCCGCTCTCCGGGTCGAGATTTCGCAGGCCGCCACAATGCCGAGGCTGACCGCCTCGCCATGCAGGAAATCGCGATATTCCCCTGCCCGTTCGATCGCGTGGCCGACAGTGTGACCGAAGTTGAGCAACGCTCTTTCCCCCGTCGTCTCGCGCTCGTCGGCCGCCACGATGGCCGCCTTGATTTCAACATTCCGGCGGACAAGCGCCGCGATTTCTTTGCGATCAAAATGCTGAAGCGTTTCAAACATCGCCGCATCCCGAATGATCGCGTGCTTGATCATCTCCGCGAAGCCTTGCTTCCACTCTCGCGGCGGCAACGTGGCTAGCGAATCCACATCTGAGATCACAAGCGTGGGTTGATGAAAAACGCCGATTAAATTTTTGCCGGCCACCGTGTTCACGCCGGTTTTTCCGCCAATCGAGCTATCGACTTGCGCGAGCAACGTCGTCGGCACCTGGACATGTGGAATTCCGCGATGATAAATCGCCGCGACAAATCCCGCCAGGTCGCCGACCACTCCGCCACCCAGCGCGACAACAAACGAGGAACGATCCAGACCCGCCGCGATCATCTGATCGCAAATCTTTTCGGCCTGGCGCAACGACTTCGATGGTTCGCCTGCGGGAACTGTGATGAGCACCGGCCTGAAACCCGCTTCCGTGAGACTTCGCACGACCGTCGGCGCGAAAAGCGGGGCCACGTTCCCATCCGAAACGATCGCGCATGCCGGTCCCCGGAATTTTTCCGCGAGCAACGCGCCGATTTTTTCGAGCAGTCGCGAACCGACCAGCGCTTCGTATTTCTGGCTACCGGCTTGAATGACAATTGGTGTCACGGGCTGATGGGATCAGAAAGTATGTTGCCTTGACAAGCGGCCGCCAAACTCCACTACACTAGTCACATGCCGAAGCCCATCGATCCAGCGCCAACGCCGCCTCCGATCTCACCAGCTCCGGCGCCATCCACCGCGTCGACCTCGACCGGCTTGCCCGCGAATATAGCGGCGGCGCTCGCCTGCATTCCGCTCGTGGGCGGCTTGGTTTTTTACATCTGGGAGAAGCACGATCAGTTCGTTCGCTTTTATGCGATGCAATCGATCATCTTCGGCGGCATCTGGTTTCTGTTCCATTTCATCGCCCACATTCTCCACGACCTCTTTTGGTCGGTGCCGGTGATCGGAGAATTTTTTGCGAGACTTTGGTCCTTCGGGGCCGAGCTAATCCATCTGGGCTTTTTCGTCCTCACGGTGATCGCGATGGTGAAAGCGTTCACCGGCGTGCGCTGGGAAATTCCGTACGTTGGCCCGCTCGCGCGCAAGCAGATGGGCGAAACGCCCGTCGCCTGATCCCAGAGGGACGAGCTTCCGCTCGCCCGGGGACTGTCGGTAGGGCGACGCTCTGCGGAGCCGTCCACGTGTGCGGCCTCGACAGAGTCTCGCCCCGTCGTCTGATCAACACGCGAGCAGTTTCACCACGATCTCGGTCAGCACCAATTCGTGGTCGAGCTGGCTGGTGACAAGGCGGACGTTCGCCTCGAGGCAGGCTTCGAGGCCCGCTACTAATTTCGGCGTCTCGAATCGGTGCGCTTGCTGCGCCGCGATCCCGAGCGCGTAACCATTGATCGAGCCATCTTTTTTCCGCGGCAAATGCTCGGTCGCTTCGGCCGGGAGACGATTCAGCGCGGAGATGAAGGAGAACGGCGCGTGCGGACGCGGGATCCGGTTTCGTTCCATCAAATCTTTGGCCAGAAGTAAATTTCGGATCGTGGGCAAAATCGCCACGAGCAAAATGCCGATGGCCGTTTCGCCTTGATCGAGCAAACGCTTTACGAGAGTGAGCGCGCGTTCGAGATCGCGAGCTGCGAGCGCGTTTCCCAATTCGAAAATCACGCCGGTGCGAGAGAGCGGCACCAGCTCGCGCACCTGGTCAACATTCACGCGCCGTTCTGCGCCCAGATAAAGATCGATCTTCTCCAGTTCGTTTTCGATCTGGCGCGTATCGCCGCCGGTCAGCAGCACGAAGAGATCGAGCGCTTCTTCTTCGAACTGCAATTTTCTCGCCTTCGCCCGCCGCCGCACAATCTCGGTCGCTTCCTCTTCCCAGCCCGCGCGCGACGAGTCGAGCCGGTCGATCACTTCCAACTCCGCGCGCTTGCCCAGCGTCTTGTAAAATGAGCGCCGCTTGTCGGTCTCGGTCGCGCTGATCAGAAAGGTCACGTCCGCGCCCAGGCCCGCGTCGAGCAGTTCCGCGAGATCCTCCAGTGCAGACAGCACGCTTGCGGAGCGGCCAATGGGACTGTCGGCGAGACAGTTTGCGTTCTTGAACCAGACCAGTTTTCCGCCACCGAAAAACGGGAGCGTCTGCAACGCCTCGATCGCCAACCTGATTTTCGAAACGGCTTGATCGACGTTATCCGCGCAAGCATCGATCACTTCCACGCCGAATTCGCCCGCATCGGGCGGCGCCAATTTCGCGGCGAGCTCCGCCGCGACGCGTTTCACCTCGCTCTCGTCCGATCCGACGACGGCGTGGATGTTCGATTCTGCTTGGGCTGTCTTCGCTTTCGCCTTCGGCATTGGTGGCGGCAATCTTAGCCGCCACCCGCCTGTTGCAAAGAGGTTCCAAACTCCGTCGTGGCGTACTGGCGGAATTGCTCCTCGAGCGCGGTCAGTGTGGGAAATTTTTCGTTGTAGCTCTGCACGAGCGCGGAATCGATCGGTTGATGCCGGGCGACCGCATCCAGGAACGTAAGGAAGCTCTCCTTGTCGGTCGACGCGAGGAAGCGCACGAGCCTCTCCGATTCATCATAGAACGTTTCCACCCGATCGGAAGGCGGAGAAGTCATGGCGGTAAGCGCCGTCAGCGGAATCAGATTTTCCGCCGCGATCGCCTGCGAATGCGCCTTCGAGATGTAGTTACGCGCGCGCTGGTAACTGGCCCGCGCGCCCTTGGAGACATATTGCGCAAATCCCTCGTCCAGCCAGCACGGGATTCCATCCGGGTAATAGCGATGCATCACGAGGTGAGCAATCTCGTGGCCCAGAACGTTGCCGCTGAATTTGTAGGCGGGGTCGCGCAGAATAAAAAGGCTCCCCTGCGAATGGATTCCACCGGTCCACGGCTCGAGCTTTCCAATCGTTTGAAATTGCCGCCAATCGGCCGGCTGTTGAAAAATATAGATGTGCGACTTGGTATCGCCGGCGGGCGGCTCGCGCTGAAGCTCCTTCGCCACCACGCGATAATGAAACTCCGCTTCCACCGAGAGCGGCGTGACGACGAAGCTGTCGACGAAATGATAAATGAAATGCTCGGTTTCGCCGTGCTTCCATTGCTCCGGATGAATGGCGAGCGCCTTTTCGCCGAGGGGATTCGGATCGCGTTGGCTCAGTCGGGAAAACTCCACTTCGGGCAACGCGTTTAGGCCGGGCGACGGCGCCTGGGCGAAAGCGAGCGGCGCGAGCGCGATGGTGAGTAGCAATGAGGCGGGAACAAATTTTGAAGGGAGTCGCATCATCCCGGAATGAAGCTAGTAGCGTGCGAGAGCCGACATGCGTTTTGCTCTCAAGTAGCGGCTGTCATCCCGAGCCGCGCAGACGGCGAGGGATCTCGCAAGCGCTCTTACGCTTTCGCGCAACTCGGAGCCTCTACGTCAAGTTGCGCGCTGTCTTAATAAGGTGGTGCTGTTTGCACGTGCGAGGTCCCTCGCCGTCTGCGCGGCTCGGGATGACAACCAATCACACCCGCGATCGCCGCCGTTGCGCGCCGCCGCGTGAGTATTTCACGGGCTTTCGCCGCGGCTCGATCTTCGTCAGGCCGGTGCCGCTTTTTACTTCCATGATCTGGTCGCGCAGCAACGCGGCGCGCTCGAATTCCAAATTCGCGGAGGCGGTTTGCATTTCCTCTTCGAGCTCGCGCAACAATTCGGTGAGATTGAAATCGCCGCCGGCTTCCTGGATGACAGAGGCGGCGATCTCGCGCCCGCGCAGAATCGTGTGCAGACTTTCCTGCACGGCGCGCCGTACCGTCTGCGGCGTGATCCCGTGTTTCTCGTTGTACTCCATCTGCTTCGTGCGGCGATAATCCGAGATCGATATCAGCGCCTGCATGCTCGCCGTCACCGTGTCGGCGAAGAGGACGACCTCGCCGTTGATGTGACGTGCGGCGCGGCCCGCCGTTTGAATGAGCGAAGTCTGGCTGCGCAGGAAACCTTCCTTGTCCGCGTCGAGAATGCAGACGAGCGAAACTTCCGGAAGGTCCAGGCCTTCGCGAAGGAGATTGATGCCAACGAGAATATCGAAGTCCCCCGCGCGCAGGCCACGGAGAATTTCCACGCGCTCAATGGTATCGATATCGCTGTGCAGGTAACGCACTTTCAAGCCGACATCGCGCAAGTAATCCGAGAGATCCTCGGCGGTGCGTTTCGTCAACGTGGTAATCAGAACGCGTTCCTGCTTTTCAACGCGTAGCCGGCAAAGATCGATCGTCTCATCGATCTGATTCTTCAACGGTTTGAGCGTGATCTTTGGATCGAGCAAACCCGTCGGCCGAATAATCTGCTCGACGACGAGCGGTGCTCCCGGCGTATGCACATCGAAATCTTCTGGCGGCTGATCGGTCCGGCTGACGATTGTCTTTCCATTCGGCGTTGGGCGTTCGGCGTTCGGCGTTCGGTGTTTTCCGTCCGCCCCTTCCCCCGCCACCACAAACGGCACCAGCTCCGCCTCCCCGATCCGCTCCCGCTTGTGCGGAAAATATTCCCTGTTCCCGACGATGCTGTTCTTGATCTCAAACTCCGCCGGCGTCGCGCTCACATACGTCAACTGATTAGCCATTCCCATGAACTCCTTGAAGTTCAACGGCCGGTTATCGAGCGCGCTCGGCAAACGGAAGCCGTACTCCACCAGGACTGTCTTGCGTGATTTGTCGCCTTCATACATTCCGCCGATCTGCGGGATCGTGGCGTGCGATTCATCAACGACGAGCAGATAATCCTTCGGGAAAAAATCGAGGAGCGTAAATGGCTTCGATCCCGGCATGCGGCCGGAGAGATGCCGGGAATAATTCTCGATGCCGTTGCAAAAACCCATCTCCTGCAACATCTCGAGGTCGTACTCAGTCCGCATCTTGAGCCGTTGCGCCTCCAGCAATCTGCTCTGCGATTCCAGCTCGACGATGCGATGATCCAGCTCATTGCGGATCGACGCGAGAGCGCGATTCAGCTTGTCGGCCGGCGTGACGAATTGCTTCGCGGGATAAAACGTGATCACGCTCAGGCCTTCGTGCGCGTGGCCCGTAAGCGGATCGAAGCGCGTGATCGCATCGATCTCGTCGCCGAAAAACTCGAGGCGGATCGCTTCTTCGTCGGCGGTGGCGGGATAAACTTCGACGACATCGCCGCGCACGCGGAACTTGCCGCGCGAGAAATTCATGTCGTTGCGCTCGTAAAGCATGTCGACGAGCCGGCCGAGCGCGGCTTCGCGCGTGATTTGCTGGCCGCGTTTTACCGTCAGCAGCATGCGCAGATAATCCTCCGGCGACGTGACGCCGTAAATGCACGAGACGCTCGCGACCACGATCGTGTCCCGCCGCGACAGCAGCGCGCTCGTAGCCGAGAGCCGCAGCCGCTCGATCTCTTCGTTGATCGACGAATCCTTCTCGATGTAGGTGTCGGAGCGCGGAATGTAGGCTTCCGGCTGGTAGTAATCGAAGTAGCTCACGAAATATTCGACAGCGTTGCGCGGGAAGAATTGTTTGAACTCCGAGTAGAGCTGGGCCGCGAGCGTCTTGTTATGCGAGATGACGAGCGCGGGCCGATCGAGCTCGCGGATGACGTTCGCCATCGTGAACGTCTTGCCCGAGCCGGTCACACCGAGGAGCGTTTGATGGCGATTACCGGCCTCGATGGACTTCAAGAGCTTCGCGATCGCCTGGCTCTGGTCGCCGCGCGGCTTGTAGTTGGATTCGAGTTCAAACGCCATCGATCAAAATAGCATTCAGGACGCGAGTGTCATGGTGGGATCGCTCTGCCTTGGGGAGCGCAGGCTGCCAGCCTGCAGTTGCCGGCAGCTTGCCGGCAACATCGAGCGACGAAACAAGCTCTTGAAGGTGGTCGAACCAAACAGCGTCTCGGCAAGCTGCCGAGACGAACAGGCTGGCAGCCTGCGCTCCCCAGAAGTTCGCATTCGCGGCTCAACTCAGGCTCGCTTCGCTTTTGGCTCGCCACCTTGGTCAAGGCCGGTACTTATCAAGGCGGAAGCGCATGAACTTCGGAAATTTTTTCGCCGAACTCAAGCGGCGCAACGTTTACAAAGTCGCTGTCGCCTACGGCATCGCCGCCTGGCTGCTAATCCAAATCGCGACCCAGGTATTTCCATTTTTTGAAATTCCGACTTGGTGCGTGCGGCTCGTGGTTGTTCTTGTTCTTCTGGGTTTTCCGATTGCCGTGATTCTGGCGTGGGCCTACGAGCTCACGCCGGAAGGAATCAAGCGCGCCGACGAAGTGTCTCCGGAGAAATCCGCGGCGCACCACGCCAGCCGCAAGCTCGACTTCCTGATTATCGGCGTTCTGCTTTGCGCGATTGCATTTCTTCTTTTCCAGCGGTTCCGCGGCGGCCACCCGCCGGCGGCTACAACTTTGCCGGAGAAAAGCATTGCCGTCCTTCCCTTCGAAAACATGAGCGACGACAAGGAGAACGCCTTTTTCGCGGATGGCATTCAGGACGATATCCTGACCAGTCTCGCGAAGATCCGCGAGCTGAAGGTCATCAGCCGCACTTCAGTGCTGCCGTACCGCGGTGCAGCAAAAGGCAATCTGCCGCAAATCGCCCTGGCCCTGGGAGTCGCAAACGTGCTCGAAGGCAGCGTGCGGCGCGGCGAAAACCGCGTGATCGTGAGCGTGCAGTTGATCGATGCGCTCAACGATCGGCACCTTTGGGGAAAGCGCTACGACCGGCCGCTGGCCGATTCCCTCGGATTGCAGGGCGAGCTGGCCGAGGAGATTGCGGCCGAGCTGCGCGCTACGCTCAGCCCCGCGGAAAAGGACCGCGTGGAAACCAAGCCGACGGGGAATCCGGACGCTTACGTGATCTATCTCAAGGCGCGGGGATACGAGTTGAGCCCGGACCGTTTGTTCGAGGATTACAAAGTAGCCGAGCAACTCTATGACGAGGCGATCCAACATGACCCGTCGTTCGCGCTTGCCCATGCGCGCCTTTCCGCGACGCTCGCCCGGATTTATCACTGGTTCGATCCCACCGGTGCGCGCAAGGCGCGGATAAAATCGGAAGCCGAAAAAGCTTTGCAGCTCAATCCCGATCTCGGCGAAGGGCACCTCGCCCTCGGCCTCTATTATTATTGGACGGAATCGAACTACGAACGAGCGCTCCAGGAATTCGCGACCGCGGGGAACGCTCTGCCCAATGATATTGAGAATGACTACTTCTCGGCGGCCATCCGGCGCCGCCAGGGCAGATGGAACGAGCACCTCGATCTGTTGAAGAAATGTCAGACGATCGATCCGGGAAACGCGAACGTGATGGAAGAGTTGGCCTTCACCTACAGCTTTCTCCATGATTGGCCGGAAACGGCGCGCGCGCGGGATCGCCTTGTGGCGCTGGCCCCCAATTCGACCAACGCGAAAATTAATCGCGCCTATGTCGACTTCTGGTCGGCCGGAGATACCGCGCCGTTGGCGAGAATCCTGGCGGTGGTGCCGTCCAGCGTCGATCCATCGGGCCTCGTGACCCGGGCGCGCTGGGACGTGGCGATGATCCAACGCGACTACGCTGCCGCCGATCGCGCCCTCTCCGAGAGTGCGGTCGAAGAATTTCATTCCGACGGGCAGCCGATGCCCAAGAGTTTTTTTCGCGGCTGTGTCGCACTCGCGCGGGGCGATTCATCCACTGCGAAAGCGAATTTCGACGTCGCGCTGCCTCTTTTCGAAGCCGCGGTCCGCGAATCGCCCGCCACCGGGCTGCGTCATGCCAATCTCGGACTTCTCTTTGCGTTCATGGGCCGAAAGGACGATGCGATTCGCGAAGGCCGCCGCGCCGTCGAGCTCGAGCCGGAATCGAAGGACATCTTGAACGCTCCTTGGATGCGAGGTTTTCTGGCGATAATTTACGCGCGAGTGGGCGAAGCGAACGCCTCCCTTGGATTGCTCGAGTCGCTCCTCACTTCTCCCAGCCAGGTCGATAACACGAACTGTTCCATCTCTTACAACGACCTGCGCCACCGCTGGCAATGGGACCCGTTGCGGAACGATCCGCGTTTCCAGAAGCTTCTCGCTCAATCCGAATCCAAACCCGCTCCGAAATAAGAACTGTGGAGACAGCGCGCGGCTTGCTCTGGTTGCCGCATTTTGCGATAATCAAGATGGATGGAACGCGACGAAACGGCAGCTAATCGGCGGTGGGTGGAACAGTGGCGCGTGACCGGTCCACTCCTCGAACAAATCCGAGTCGAACGATTGAGAACAATGACCGAAGAGGAAAGCCGCGTGATCTCGGAAAGACTCTTGAGTGCCGCTCCCAGTCCACACGATTGGTCGCCCGCGCCGCGCAGCTCAGGCTTGGTGGAGCAACAGCGGTTGTTTGGATTGGCGCGGAAATCGTGATTCCTCTCTTTCGCGCCGCCCTGGAACTCCAGGAATTGTGCCTTCGAAATCGCTGGCCCTTCTGTTTCATTGGCGGCCTTGCCCTTCAACGCTGGGGTGAACCGCGCTATACCGACGACGTCGACATCACCCTCTTCACAGACTTCGGTGCGGAGAAGCAATTCATCGATGTGCTCTTGAAAGCTTTTCCGGAGCGAATGCCAAACGCGGCGGCCTTCGCGCTTCGAGCCCGCGTGCTCCTGCTTCGACACCCAAACGGCATTCCATTCGACATAGCTCTGGGCGGTCTTCCCTTTGAAGCTCGCACCGTCGAGCGCAGTTCGCTTTGGCACGTGACTGATGGTTGTGATCTGCGCACGTGTTGCGCCGAGGACCTTATCGTCCACAAATCCTTTGCCGCACGCGGCCAGGATTGGGTGGACGTCGAGCACATCATTCAGCGGCAGGGCGAAAAGCTGAACACCGATCTGATCATCGAAGAACTGGAGCCGCTCGCCGCACTCAAAGAGCAACCTGAGATTCTTGCGCAACTACGGCGTCTCTTGCAGACGTACGGACCGCTGGGAAAACCGTAGCAACCGCTGCCTCGGCAACGAGCGCTTGAGCAACGCTCGGAAAGCGACCAAAATACGTTCCTTGGCGAACTCCGATTCCACTTCTTCCGATCCGACAACGCCATTATCACGCGCCGGCGTCCGCACCGTCGGCGGCTACGAGATCGAAGGGGAACTGGGCCGCGGCGGAATGGGTGTCGTTTATCGCGCGTGGCAGAGAAAGCTCAACCGCGTCGTCGCGCTGAAAATGCTGAGCGGCTACTACGGCCCGGTCGAATTGAAACGCTTTTTCGCGGAAGCAGAAACCGCCGCCGGTCTGCATCACACGAACATGGTCCACATTTATGATGTGGGGGAGCACGAAGGCGCGCCGTTTTTCGCGATGGAATTCGTCGAAGGCGGTTCGCTGGCAGACCGCTTGCGTGCGGGCGCGCTGCCGCCTCGGGAGATCGCACAGTTGTTGATCAGCGTGGCGCGCGCCCTCGAGTTTGCGCATCAAAACCACGTCGTCCACCGCGACATGAAACCCGCCAACATCCTGCTCGATCCCCAGGGCATCCCGAAGGTGACCGATTTCGGAATCGCGAAGCGACTCTCCGCGGAGAGCGCCATGACGCTTTCCGGCGCCATCATCGGAACGCCGGTGTACATGGCGCCGGAACAAGCGCGCGGGACGAGCCGCGATGTCGGCGCCGCGGCGGACATCTATTCGCTCGGCGCGATCCTCTACGAAATGCTGGCCGGACGTCCGCCGTTTTTGCCGGACGAAAGCGATACTTCGATCACCGTCCGCGTCATCACGGAAACGCCCGTCTCGCCGGCATGGCACAAGCCGGGAATTCCGCGCGATCTCGAGACGATCTGCCTCAAATGTCTCGCCAAGGAACCGGGCGAGCGTTACCCGAGCGCCGCGGCCTTCGCCGATGATCTCCAAAGATATCTCGACGACCAGCCGATTGTGGGCCGGCGGACTTCGCACCTCTTCCGGAAGGCGCGCCGCAAACTGCCAGTCTATCTCGGAGCCGTTGCTCTGATTGCCCTGGGATTTTTTTTGTTCCCCTACGTGCGCACGAAGCTTGCGAAAAATCCGTCATCCACTGAGGTCGCAACCGCCCAGGCGCCACCCGGGAAATCGATTGCGGTCCTGCCCTTCGAGAATCGGAGCGCGAACGAGGAGAACGCCTTCTTCACCGATGGCGTGCAGGACGAAATCCGCACCGACCTGGCGAAGGTGGCCGATTTGAAAGTGATCAGCCGCACGAGCGTGATGCAATACAAGACCACCGCCGCGCGCAATCTGCCGGAGATCGCACAGACGTTGAAGGTGACGCACGTTCTCGAAGGCAGTGTGCAACGTGCGTCGAACCGCGTGCGCGTGGCCGTGCAGCTCATCGACGCGCGCGCCGACTCGCAGCTTTGGGCCGAACATTACGATCGTCCTCTCGACGACGTCTTCGCCATCCAAAGCGAAATCGCCAAGGCGATCGTCGAACAGTTGCGCGCGCGCATTTCGCCCACGGAAAAAGCGGCGATCGAAAAACCGCCCACGACGAATGTCGCGGCCTACGACCTTTATAACCGGGCCAAGGCCTTCATCGCCACGAGCGCGTTCGGCGGGCGGTTCGTGGATGATCTTTCGCGCGCAGCGCGTTCGCTCGATGAAGCAGTCGCGCTCGATCCGCAATTCATGGTGGCCTACTGCGAGCTAGCGGGCGTTCATGACTACATTTACTTCTACGGCGCGGACCACACCCCGGCCCGCCTGGCTCTCGCGGAAGCAGCCGTGCAAAGCGCGCTCAAGCTCCAGCCCGACAGCGGCGAGGCTCACCTGACGAAGGCGCAACATCTTTATCGCGGCTACTTCAATTACGATGGCGCGCGCGCCGAGCTGGCCATCGCGCGCCAGACTTTGCCGAACGATCCGCGCGTGCTCGAGCTGACGGGTTACATCGACCGCCGGGAAGGACGACAGAAGCAAGGTCTGGAAAATCTCGAGCGCGCCCTCGAACTCGATCCGAGAAACTTCGGACTTCTCCAGCAGATTGCCTTGAGCTATGAGTCCTTTCGCCGTTACGCGGAGACAGCAGAATTTTTCGATCGCGCGCTCGCGATCGTCCCGGCCGACGTCGCAGAGGAGACGAAGGTCGCCCGGGCTCAGGTAAACCTGGACTGGCAGGCCGATACCCGCCCACTGCATGCGGTCATCGAGAAAATACTCGCGGAAAATCCCGCCGCGGCGGATGCCGCAGCGGATAACTGGCTTTACCTCGCCTTGTGCGAGCGCGATCCCACCGCCGCCGGCCGCGCCCTCACTGCTTTGGGCAATAATACTTTCGGTCCCGACGCGATCCTCTTTACCCGCAAGTTCGGCGAAGGTCTCGTCGCGCGAATGCAGGGAGATGCCGCGGCCGCGAAAGCCGCTTTCACCGCCGCGCGCGCGCAACAGGAAGAGGCGATCCGCTCGCAAGGCGAGTATGGCCCGGCCCTATGCGTGCTGGGCCTGATCGATGCCGGCCTCGGACGAAAAGAAGACGCGTTACGCGAAGGCCGGCGCGCCGTCGAGCTACTGCCGCTCGAGAAAGACGCGCTCAATGGAGTGCGCGTGCGCGAGTTCCTCGCGATTATTTATGGGTTGACGGGCGAGAAAGAGCTGGCCTGCCAGCAACTCTCGACCACGCTCCAGCTTCCCGCGTCCGTGAGCTACGGGGAGCTGCGCCTGCATCCCTACTGGGACCCTTTGCGCGGCGAACCTTGCTTCGAAAAAATCATCACCAGCCTCGCGCCGAAGAACAACGAGAAGTAAGTCCCCCTTTTCGGACCTGGAGACACAGCGAGATTCACAGCCTGATCCCTTCTATCTTCCCCGTGAGCTTGATGCCGACATCAAAGGACGCGCTCGCCGGCCGGGTCGCCGAAATGACGCTCGCACTCATCTGCGTCCGCTTCGGCGATGCCGACCGTGGCATTCCCGGTTTGGAGCGTCTACTGAAGTTGCCCGGCGGCCGTCCCCCAGTGACGCTGGCCACGTTGCGCGTCAATCTGAGTTCGACCCGTTGCGAAACGATCCGCGCTTTCAGAAGCTCTGTGAAGGAAAGCAGCCGTGAACTCCCGCGACTTCGTCGCCGAGACGCAAGCGGCGTAATTTTTGCGCTCGCTCGCGCGCGCGAGGCGTGATTTAGTTTGGGAGTCTTATGGTTGCCGTTGCTGTTCGCCGCTTCGTTGTCGCTTTGTTCCTGGCGCTGTTTGCCAGCTCGGCGTGGGCCCTGGACGATCCGCTTTTCCATTCGACCGATCCGCTCGCGCCCAGGGACGAATGGGGCGTTCTCCATCAAAGCACGAATCTGTATCCGACCGATTTTGCGCACCGCCACAACGCCCGCATCTTCTACTATTTCAAATCCGGAAGAGAGCTGCTCACTGATCCGGCGTATGTCGGCGCGCTTCAGGTGGTCCTCCGCAGCCGCGGATATTATTGCGGCCCGATCGACGGCATCATGTCTGACCAAGTGACCGAAGCCATCGCGCGCGTGCAAAAGAACCATGCTCAGCGGGTCACCGGTTATCTCAGTGTCCCGGTGCGCAGAGCGCTCTTCATGCCTTAGCACGTTCGCGGGGAATCCGAATTGGACGAACGGTGTTGCCTTGACATCGATTCTTCTTCCGAGAGACACTCGCCAGCCATGAAGACAATCAAAACTGTGTCGGTCGCACTGGTCGTTTTGACAGCTATGTCGTTTGCGCCGGCCTTCGCGGGCCAGCCACACATGGAAGCAGCGCTTCGGCATTTGCGCGATGCGCGCGCCTCGCTGGAGAGAGCTGTTCCGAACAAAGCTGGTCATCGCGAGCGCGCGATCGAGCTGGTGAACCGAGCCATCGCTGAGGTGGAAGCAGGCGAGAGAGCCGCGCGCTAAGCGCGCTGGCGAGCTAACCCAAGGTGACTGGCCGACTGGTTTGCTCCAGTCCGGCAAGCGTTGTTTCATGCCCTGACACAAGCAGGGCGATTGGCGTGGCCCTCCCAATGCAAACTTGGAATGGCTGCCTCGCAAGGATTCGAACCTTGACAAAGAGATCCAGAATCTCTGGTGCTACCGTTACACTACGAGGCAGGGTTTCCCCTCGGTAAATCGAGCGAGTCTCACAAAAGTCTCACATTTCGACTTCCTAAACCGTAGCGCAGCCTGGGCCAAAGGGCAACGGGCGACCGGACACGGAACAGGACACAGTTTTGTTAATTTGAGCGGCAGCACGGAAAGCAGACGTGCACTTAAACCCGTAACCGTTCTGCGTGCCGACGAGACGCAGATTCATCGGGCTGGAGACGACGGTTCTGTATCCGCATCGAAAGATGTGTCGTCGGACGAAGGACTGGCTGCGGACGTGGTGCTGAAGGCCAGCAATAGCGGGAGTAGCGCCCCGCCCGCTCAAAAATTTATCTCCCCACTACAACAGAAAGGCAGCGGCGGTATGAGCGACACATCTTCGTTTTTGGCACTCAGGAATTTTTCGGGAACTTTGGAGATTGCGCCGGATGCGCTGACGCTGAAAAAGCGGGCGCTCGCGTTGGCAATCCCGATTACCAAAGTCGAGACGGAAAAGGAGCAGGCCGCGGCTGTGGCGGCACTCCGGGATTTGAAGTCGATCAGAACCGGGATCGAGGCGGCGCGTAAATCGGTAAAGGCGCCGGTGATCGATCTTGGGAAACGGATTGATTCGGCTGCGAACGATTTCCTCGTGGACGCGAACCGGGAAGAGATGCGGCTGCAAGGGCTCATCAATCATTTTCAGCGAAAACAACTAGAGGCCGCACGAGCAGAGGAGGAACGCATTCGTCGCGAGCAGGCGGAAGCTCAACGGTTGGCAGACGAGGCGCAACGAAAACGCGAAGAGGCCGAGCGTGCGAATGATCCGGCATTGAGGAAAGAGGCTACGGTGCTGGAAGCGAAAGCTCTCGACGCGCAGATGTCCGGTGAACTGGCCGGCGCGACCGTGGCGATCGCGAAGCCGAGAGGATTGGTCGTCCGGTCGCAGCTCAATTTCCAAATCACGGACGCGATCGTGTTCTGCCAGGGGTTCGCGGAGTTCTTCACCTGGAATGCGGAGACGGAGACGTTGAAGTTGAAGCGGCGCGAGATCCTAGAGGAACTAAATCGCGAGGATTGCAAGGGCCGTTTCCATCTCACCCACTTTCCCGAAGAGCTGCCAGAGAAAAAAGATTCGAGGATTGTCCGGCCTGCGGGCATGAGGGTTTTCGTGGAAACGAAGAGTCACGTCCGATAGGAAAACAATTATGGCAAAAGAAAAAAAGAACTGGTTACAACGAATTATTCATGCGGTCCCTCCCGCTGCCGATCAGTCAATCGCCACCTACACTTCCCCGTCACCCGACGTAATGGAGAAGGTGTTGATTACCGGCGACCTCGCAAACCTCACGCCGCCGCAGCGCCTCAATTATTACGAGTCGGTATGTCGATCTCTCGGGTTGAATCCGCTGACAAAGCCGTTCGAATACATCGTGCTCAACGGGAAGTTGACGCTTTATCCGCGAAAGGATTGCACGGAACAACTTCGCCGCAATTATGGCATTTCACTCACGATCCTCTCTCGCGAGATCGCAGACGGTTTAATCACCGTCACTGCCCGGGCACTAATGCCGAATGGCCGACAAGATGAGTCCGTGGGCTCGGTGCCGCTCCCTTCGGCGGGAGAGGCCAAGGCAAACGCAATGATGAAGGCGGAGACGAAAGCGAAGCGGCGCGTGACTCTGAGCATCTGCGGGCTCGGGATGTTCGACGAGATCGAGATGGAACCGGGCGCGGTGCCCGAAATGACAACGGCAGAAGATCGCGTCAAGCAAGCGACCTCGAACGCGCAACCGAGCACGGTAGATGCCGAGATCATCCCTGAGATTAACGAAGTGACGGAAGAGAATTACGGCGAAGTGATCTGCCACATCGGGAAAGCACAAGGCGACATGCTCAGTAAAAAGGTGAGCGACATTCACCCCAAGATTTTGGATTGGTTACAAAAACATTTCGGCCCTGGCGAAGGGACTCGGTGGGGAAATCCTCCAACGCCTAAAGACGATCGGCTAAAGGCGGCCGTGGACATCGGATTGCAAAAGCTGAACGCAGCATGAGGCACATCAATCACGAGATGCTGAACGCAGTAACGGAGCGGGCAGAGCGGCTTCGTGATTACACTCCCGAAGAGGAATTCGACGAGACCACGGCGTCGCTGATCGCAAAGCGCGAAGTCGAACCTTTCTTTGACGGCGAAAACTCATCGGGAGGTATTGATCTTGGAAACTGAGCGCCCAATTATTTTCAAAGCCGCGATGGTTCGCGCCATCTTGGACGGGCGCAAGACTCAGACGCGGAGATTAGTGGAGAGCCGCACGATTTATCCGCATGGCGCGTTTTGGGATCATCCGGGATATGAACCAATCGAGATTCGCTACACGGAATGGGCGTTCCGACACAAGAACCAGAAAGCTGTTTTGACGGCCGCTACTGGAAGCCCCGTTTTTCGATGCCGATATGGCACGTCTGGCGATCGGCTTTGGGTGAGGGAGACTTTCGCGCTGCATGATGATCTGAAACCGCCAATTGGTTATTACCGCGCTGATGACGCCAATAATTACGAGAGCGATGGTAACTGGAAGCCCCCGATCTTCATGCCGAGAAAGTTCTCACGTATCACGCTGGAGATAACAAAAGTGCGAGTCGAGCGGTTGAAGGAAATCAGCCAAGAGGACGCAATGGCAGAGGGGTGTCAGCCGCCTTCACGCGGAGCCTACTTTGATCTTTGGGACTCGATCAACGGAGCAGGCGCGTGGGACAAGAACCCGTGGGTTTGGGTCTTGGAATTTAAGAGGATAGCGTAATGGAAACTGACCCGCGCAAGATGAAGTTCTGGATTCCTCCGCAGATTGGTGAGGTCTACGCATACCCCGGGCCGTTACCCATTTACAAAGAGATTGAGACATGCCGCACGGTATATCCCAAATACGATCTCGGCCATGACGAGGTAGAATATAGGGGAACGGTGCAATTGGTTTACGCAACGATCGATGTAGGGCCGAGCCAGACGTGCCGGCTCACTCCGTTCCATCGAAAGTATTTGGAATCAGAAACCCTAGCCCCACAAGAACAAACCAACCAACACGACAGAATTACCGAAACATGAAAATCAAGGAAATCATTTCCCAATATCGCCGTGACTTCACCGCTATTTACGAGTGCGAGCATTGCGGGGCCACGAAGAAATCGTGCGGCTATGACGATGATTACTTCCATCGCTGGGTAATCCCCGAGATGTCGTGCGAGCAATGCGGCAAAAAGGGCGATAAAAACTATCGCCCACTGGCGACCAAGTATCCCGCAAGCGCCTTCTTGTATAATTCCATCCATTCACTTAAACGAAAACCAGCTTTATGAAAAAAATGGAAGTGCCCGTCGAATTGAGATTCAGCGTCTATCGTGGCCCCGGATTTATGATGCTCGGGGATAGCGCATTTGCGAAGAGGTATCGCCAACGCCGTCCTGATATTTGGGAGCGAGTGAAGAAAAAGCTTAAGATAAAGGAGATTTGATTCCATGAAAGACAAGGAAGCAATAGCGAGAGAGGCAGTAGAAAGTTTCGGCGGGCTGAACATTCCTTTCAACAAAGGACACTTTGAGGTAATGACAAAACGAGTTGTCTCAGCCCTAACAGAGTGGGAGCAACAGAGTCCAGACGTGTCAAGTTTGCGGGAGTTGATGTGTGATTTTGTGCGTGACGGAGAAATCCCCGTTAATAAACGGGCCGAATACTCAACAAAAATGCGAGCGATCCGCGGACTTGCGCCTCCGGCGGAACCCGAACCGCCATCGGACAAAGTTGCAGTGCTCGGACAGAAGGAGCTTCTACCATGTCCTTTTTGTGGTGGTAAAGCAACTGATGTAGACATTGAGCATCGAGATGAAGCAGATGGCGACATCTACTTCGCGTCCATCAACTGCATCAACATAGTTAGTTGCGGTGGCTCAGTCATGGGTATCGGTTGCAACGAAGAAGAGCCTGCTAAGAGTTGGGCAATAAATGCGTGGAACAAACGTGCTTCCGTATCCGAGGCAACGCAGCCTGAACAAACTGAGGATGGGAAATGAGCAACTGTAAACACTTTTACGATAGCGTTACTCGTAGATGCACCAAATGCGGAGTTTTCTACGAAGCCCCTCCACCATTTAAGGCATCGACACCAACAGGACAGGACGAGCTTGCCTCGATACTCGATGAGATCGATAACCGCGCCGAAGCTGCGTCGGCGGCTTGGGGGAAGCCGGGATACAAGGCGAAGCTCGATCGGGTAACGGATGTTGACGTTCCCTTGCTCATAAAGGCGCTGCGCAGGACGATAGACCTGATAAGAGACATAACTGATGATCCGCGCTTTCCTTGCGGCCAATGCTTGTTAGACATCACCGCCATCCTAAAGGAGAACAAATGGCACTAGTAAGAGATGAATACTGCCGCAAATGCGAGCAGATAACGACGCACACGAACACCAAATGTAACGTGTGCGCGGAGCGAGAGTATCGGGAACGCACAGCCGAATGGAACGCAAAAACGACCGATGAAAAAATCCAAGACCTTCGTAAGCGAATGGAACGCCTAGAACAAGGTCCGCCGCGCTATTAAAGGAGAACAAGAAATGAGAGCACTGCTTTGTTTGTTATTCGGCATCCACGAGTGGTGGTATTATTTGGAGTGCTATACCGGGAGTAAGCGTCAATGTCGTCACTGCCTTAAATGGCAGACCTCAAGCCACAATTACGAAAATTGGAGATAGCGTGAAAGGAGAACAAGAAATGAGCAAACGTTGCAAATGTGGTGCTGGACTACATCGAATCACGGGTGGTGGAACCTACTTTCGCAAACTCAAGAAGCCAGTCACGGTTTGTGTTTCGAAATCATGCCCGTACCCACGCCCCAAAGTTAACCTTCAATTCAAATGAGCGACAACGAAAAACAGCAGTTGCGAATCAAGGTCGCGGAGTTGTGTGGACTTCGTGTTGGCTCTACCGGATTCGATCAACATTCTCGCCAAATTCCCGACTATCCGAACGACCTCAACGCCTGCGCAGAGTTTAAGAAAACTATGACTCCAGACCAGCGATACAGATATTGCAATATTCTATCCAATGAGTGCGGCACGGGCGCAACGGACTATCACATCTTCGCCACCGCCGAACAACGCTGCCTCGCTTTTGTAGCTACAATGAAAGGAGCTTCTGTCCTATGAGCGATGACAACCAGAGCGAGAAGAAGTCGTTTTACTTTCGCTTCGGAAATTCAGAAGGAGAGTTTACACAGAAACTGCAATGCAAATGTGGCAATCATTTTACTCCCAGATGGCTGGAACAACTCGCCAAGTTTTCTTCGGTTTGCGCCACTTGCGCGTGGAAGAATCTAAACACTTTCTTAGGGGAATCTGAGCCGCCTGCGGACAAAGTTGCGGCGCCGGTATCCGAAGAGTGGACGGTCTACGATGTTGGTGGAATCGGAGTGCGAGATATTCAAACGCTGCGGGGCCGAATTATCGACGTGCCTTCCGATAAAGCCGAATACATTGTAGAACACGCCAACGCCTCTCTTTCTTCTTTACGTCGAGAAAACGAAAGACTGACCAGAGCTTGCGAAAAGGAATTTGAAAGCGTGCAGCAACTCGACGAAGAACTTTCCGGCCTGAAAAGATGGCTATATGAAGTTGGACTAACGCTCGATGATTTGTGTCCCGCTATTGGCGTTGCACTCGCAGCGGGAGAGGCTGACACGAGGCGGTTGGATTGGCTGATGAACAGAGGACATGTCTCGTTCTTTGTATCGGACACTTGCGATCTCGAAAGAGCACGGAAATCCATTGACGCCGCCATGGAACCTTTGGGAGAGACATGACTGAACTTCGGTTTTTCGTCACCGGAATCCCGAGCCCAGGCGGGTCAAAGTCGGCGTTCTGCTTGAAAAAGGACGGCGTTTACACGGGACGGGCTGTGGTGGTGGACGCCGGGGGAGAGAAAACAAAGCAGTGGCGGCAAGCGGTAGCGGCGACTGCATTCACGGCCATGCAGAACGCGAACCGCGCCCCTTTGACGGGAGCGATTGAGTTTGAGATGATATTCCAGATGCCGCGGCCGAAGTCGCACTACCGATCTGACGGGGTAACGCTGCGTCCAGGTGCGCCGTCATACCACGTCATTAGGCCGGACTGTCTCAAGTTGGCCAGGAGCACAGAAGATGCGATGTCGGCCATTTGCTATTCCGACGATTGCCAGATTGTGAAGGAAACGATCGAGAAATTCTATAGCGATCAAGTCGGAGCATGGATTGTCATTCGGGAATTGAGACAGAATTAGTTTGCAATGCCATCCGCTTTTCGCAATACTGAGAGAGTAGCAAATATGACAGTCTGGCAAACACACTTCCGGCTTTCCTGTGCCGGTTCCGAAGCTCTTCCCTTCGTCGGGTCGGGCACGTCCGCCAGACTGTTCGGGGCCGGCACAGGGAGGCCAGATGTTCGCTAAGGTTTTCACTCAAATCTTCGACAGTAGTATTGTCGAAAAGCCAGATGTCCGGTTCACTTTTACCGACCTACTTACGCTCTGCGACATCAACGGCGTTGTTGACATGACACACGAGGCCATTGCGCGGCGCACGAATCGTCCTCTGCGCATTATTCGCGAGACGATTATCGAACTTGAGGGGCCGGATCCCCGTAGTCGCACAAAGGACTTTGCTGGAGCCCGCATAAAACGGTTAGACGATCATCGAGATTGGGGCTGGATGATCGTGAATTATGAGAAGTTCCGGCTTTTGCGCGACGAGGAGGCCAGGCGCGAATATCGACGGGAGTGGATGGCCGAGAAGCGCAAAAAAGACCCTTCTTACGGTCGTGGTGAACAGTTGGTGAACACAGTTGACCACAGTGAACCAATGCAGAAGCAGAAGCAGAAGCAGAAGCAGAAGCAGAAGCAGAAGCAGAAGCAGAAGCAGAAGCAGAAGCAGAAGCAGAGGAAAGAAGAAACAGTGCCACTGTTCTCCGACCCGAAGGATTCCGAATCGATTTATGCGGAATACCCAAAGAAGGTAGGTCGTCCAGACGCGCTGAAGGCCATAAGCAAAGCCATCTCCAAATTCGGAGCGCCATTGCTGCTCGAAAAGACGAAAGCCTTCGCTGTGGCCCGCGCCGGCAATCTCGACTTCGTTCCGCACCCGGCGACGTGGTTCAATCAGGAACGTTTCAACGACGACCCTTCAACATGGAAACCGAGCAGCAACGGAGTGGCCGGTGTCCGCGCCAAGAAACGGAGCGGCGAATATCCCGAGCCACCGCATGACGACAGCCTCGTGTGGCGCCCACCTGGAGTGAAAAAGATATGATTGCAGAACAGATCGAAAAGCTTATGGCGAGCATCCCGCGCGTGAGCGACGAAGAATCAGACAAGTGGAATTGGAAGCATGACCTCAGACCGCGGGTAACGGCGACGAAGCTTCCAAAACGATTTTGCCGTCCGCTGGAATGGGGAGGAACTCCGCAGTTTTTCGTATTCGAACAATGCAAATCCATTTTGACGGGCACGGGTGCAATCGTGGTGCTGGTAGGTCCGCGCGGAGTAGGCAAGACCACGATTGCGGCGCAACTGATAATCGAGCGGGCATGTGATGCGTCGCTCACGCCGGCCGCGCGTCAGCCGCCCTACCGCAAAATGTCGGATGTGGTCGCGCTCTTCAAACCGCTCTATTCCGATTACGGGAGCCGCAACACCGAGAAGCTGATTCAACGCCGGGAAGATTACGCGAGATTCCCGTTGCTCGTGATTGACGAGATCCACGAATGCGAAGAGCAGAAGTCAAAGGATCGGGTGATGATCGACATTCTTGATCGGCGATATGCGGCGAGGAACGACACACTTTTAATTACGAACCAGACGCCGCGCGAGTTTGAGGATGACACGGACGAAAGCATTATTTCGAGGATGCGCGAGCACGGACGGATAATCGAATGCAACTGGGAATCGTTCCGTGTCCGACCGCTTGAACCAGCCCTTCCATTTTGAGACATGACGCATTCCTCTAATTTCTTAGACACGAAAACCCAATGAGCATCTCAGGCCGCAAAAACGCAGCGCAAGTTTTCCAGGGCAACCATGACCGGAGCACCCGAGCGCGCGACGTATTGCAAGACGCGATCTTCGCCAACAGCGGCGTGCATTGCGACGTGAAGGTTGAACCCGATCGCGTCACGATTCGCACGAAAGAATACGCCGACTTCCTCCTCGCCAAGAAAGCGATCAAAGACCGGACCACCGTGGAGATTGTCTGGGCGCGGATTGAGACATAATTTGTCTTGACCGATTGAGACGATTACATGAAACTGTGATTCAATGAAACGGCCAGACATTGAATGTGAGTATTGCCACGGATCAGGTGCAGTGCCAGTCAACGATGAATTATTTGCGACGCTGCAAGCGATATGTCGCGGCGCGACAGCCCGAGAAGTGCTGAAAAGACTAGACGCGCAAATAACCGTAAACGCGGTCAACAATCGTCTCGAATGTCTGCGAGCCTGCGGCTTGGTAGCTCGCATCCGTGTCCGAAAATCTTGGGTATACAGCACGATCGCGTTCCCAAAAAAGCGGGCGAGAGCGAAGAAAGGACGTTGAGGACATGGCGCGACTTCAACCACTTATCTTTGAACACCGACTGAGCGACGGACAAATCGTTAGGGTGATGGTAAAGCGAAAGTCAAACCGAGTTCCTAAACTTGTGGTAAACAAACCCGCCGTTTCGACCCTGGAAACAGATAAAGAATATCTCGCGTTATGTGAATTGATTTCTACAACAACCATGGGTGAAGGACTTCTAACGCAAGGCGAAATAGACGCGGTGGTTCGCCAATCAGAGAAAGGACATTGAGTATGAGCATCGAGCGAATCGACCGTGCATTGATGTCTCGCCGCTCCCGTCAAAGGGTGAGATGCGGAACTTTGGGCAGCGGCAAACCGAGAATGTGTTGGAGCGATAGATTGCCGATAGGGTTCAACGGCCCTTCGCCGGGGAGCAGACCCAACCCGCCGCCGCGCCCTCCACTGACAGCAACGCAAAAGGTTGACGCGATGTTTGCTTGGATGGGGCTCGGGTTTACGCTGTTGATCTTGACGGCCTTGTTTCTTATCGGAATCGGATTCTCTCCCGGCCACCAATCTGAGATCGCGGCTGAGTTCAAAGCATACCGAGCATTGCGGCATGATGCGGTTGCGGTGGAGTGGAGATGAAGTTTTTAGCCATAATCCCAGCAGGTCTTGCGATTTCATTTTGGGGGATGGCCGTCTCGCTATGGCATGATGTGATGTATCCCATAATTCCCGGTGCCACCGCCGCAACATTTGGTCTGGCTTGGATAATTTCCTTAGTCGCGATTGGTCTAACTGCTGCCACTATCTTGGTCGGGATATATTTCCCTTGGACTCACTTTCCCGGCGAAGGGAGAAAGGATTGAGGATGACCGTCGAAGATCAGGAATGGCTAGATGAAGATTACGCTCCGAGGCTAAAGAAATTTTGGTCAGCGCGAACTCCTGGCCAGCCAATCCTCGAATTTTTGGAAGAGAGCTGCATCATTTCTGCGCTTGGTATGACTTCCGACAAGCGAGGAATTGTCATCGAAGAGGCTTGCGACCGAGCTTTTGGATTGACGTTTAACAAATCTCAGTTGGCCGAACTGATCGGCGCGCTACGAGCGTTGCATGGCCAGATGCAAGATTAGCCGGAGAAAGGATTGAGATATGATCTTCCTGAAAAACTACACGTCCACGGTGCCGATAAACGATACAATCCATCGGATAGAGAAAGTGCTGATTCTCTGCGGCGTATCGGGCATCATGAAGGAATACGGCCTCAACCAAAAGGTCGTCGCTGTCACATTCCAGGTTGATAGTCCTTGGCGGGAAAATCACAATTCGTCTCCCTGTTGAAGAAGAGCGTGCACTGGAAGCACTCTGGCTGGATTACGCCGGGGCCGACATTTCCAATACCGATGTGAACTGCTGCAATTATTACAGTCGGAAAAAGAAGAAGAAAAAAGACTTCACCGACCAGGCTTCGCGAACGGCGTGGAAAATCGTTCAGGATTGGGTCGAAGTTCAGATGTCGATGATCCAACTAAAACAGGCCGATCTGATTCAGGTCTTTCTTCCCTACGTGTTCGACGGACGCCGCACGTATTACCAAGCTCTTAAGGAATCGAATTTCGCAGGACTGTTACCAGAGAAAACATCACCATGAGCAAATTACCATCAGACGAATCAGGAACAGCAGCACTCACGATCCCCACGATCGTGGCAGAGAGCGAGAACCTGACGGTCTCAGCGTTAAAGAAGGAAGTGAAGACGCGCCATCCCACCACGAAGCGCGGCAAGACACGCAAGGCAATCATCGATCTGACAAGCGAAGAGGGATTGCATCACGCAATGGAGAAGATTCGAGACTATGATACGTGCGTTAGGTTCTTCCGGGAAGGTTTGCCCGATACGCAAATTCCGTAGTGCCCACAAATCCTAGTTAGCGACCAAACGTAAGATGTCAGCTTCCCTGCCCAAGACTCGAATTACCGCTGATCTCACATGGCCGGCGGAGCGGATGTCGAAGTTTATCGACGTGAGCCCGCGCCGGCTCGCGCAACTCGTGGAAGAAGGCATCATCGAAAAGGTCAAGCGCGGCCGTTACAATCCCTTCGTCGTCACGGTTGGATACATCCGATGGCTCCGGGACCAGCGGAGCGCGCCGCCGGACGTGGAGGGCGACAAATCGGCGGCGGAAGCGAAGAAGAACCGGGCCAGGATCACGGCGAACGAGGCAGACCAAAGCGACATTGACCGAGGGAAGGCGATCGGGGCGATTGTGCTCAAGTCCGATTTCCGGCACTGCTACGCGGACGCGATCGCGCAGGGAGTGCGGAACATTTCAAAATTGAAAACGCTTACCGCGAAGCAGAAGGCGGACGTTTTCACTGCGATTCGTGACGTAAAACTCGCCAAGATCGAGGCAGAATGAAGCGCCTGGCATGGCGCGATGAAGTCCGCGAGCAGACGCGGGAAGAGTTCTACGCGCTTTGGGATGCTTGGCGGGCGAAGATCAAGCGGCTCCCGAGTGTTTGGGCGAAACAGGTGCGCAGGATCGCGTCCGGCGGTCCACTGGCAGAGGGCGAAGACATCGCATGGGATCACGCCGTCATGCCGCATGCCGTCAAGCCGATGGACGACGCGGACGATCCGACAGTCAACATCATCGTACTGAAAATGGCGCGGAGACTCGCGAAGACCGAAGGCATCTGCATGAACGTCATCGGCCGGGGCGTCACCGATGCGCCGACGAACATGATTTCAATGTGGCCCGTGGAAGATTCCGCGGATCGGTTCAGTCGCGACGTGGTGGAGAAAACCATCGAGGCCACGCCGGAGTTGCGCGATCGGTTCGTGGAAAAGAAAAGCCGGGACAGCGGGCGTACGATCAACTTTAAGAAATTCCACGGCGGCTCGCTCATCATCAATTACGCCGGATCGAAGTCGCAGACCAAAGGCATGGCGGCCGGCGTCGTCATGGCGCACGAGGTTGATGCTTACCCTGTCTCATCGCAGGGAGAAGGCGATCCCATCTCGAAATTGTTCGGACGCGCGGAAGGCTTCGAGGCCATCAAGATTATCGAGAGCACGCCCACCTACGCCACTGAGATCGATCCCGATACCGGGAACAAGATTTACAATTCGAATATTGAGATGTGGTATGACCGGAGTGATCAACAGAAATGGTTTTGCCCATGCCGATCATGCGGCGCACGACATTGGTTGAAGTGGGAGCAGATCCGCGCAATCAAGCGGAAGAGCGGCGATCTGTTTTACTACATCTGCGAAGACTGCGATGCCGACCACAACGAACGGCAATGGCGCCGGATGGTATTGAGCGGCCTCTGGATGCCCACCGCTCCGTTCATCAACGGCGTCCGCGGCTACTTCATCAACGGGTTCAATTCGCTGCTCCCGACCGGCAAAGGATTCACGAGCAAGCTTCACCAGTTCAAAGCCGAAGGAGATCGCGCTCTCAACGGCACACCCGAAGAAAAACAGGTCTGGACCAACGAAGTCAAAACCGAACCCATCTTGCTCGACGAAGACAAGACCCCACCACCGCCTTACCAGCCGATCCTGGACGGACGCGAAGATTACGCCACCGACGAAAAAGTTCTCGTCCCTTTGCCGGGAATTGTCTTGACCTCCATGACCGACTTGCACGCGGACCGGCTCGAGATCGAGTGGCGCGCATGGGCGAAGACGGAAGAGAATTGGGGCTGCGGCCATTTCGTTTTGTTCGGCGACACGAACCGAATCGAAGTATGGGACGACTGGACAAAACATTTGCAGCGCACATTCCCGCACGCCAGCGGCGCCGAGTTGAGGCTTTCGATGGCATTCGTTGACGGAGGATGGCGCACCGATCCCGTGATCGCTACCTTGCGCAAGCTTGCGGTTGTGAACGTGCCGGGAGTCAGTGGCAAGATTAGGATTTCAAAGGGCGTACCGCAATGGCAATCGGTGGTTTACCGCCGCTGGGGAACGATCAAAGACCGAGCGAAAGGCGTTCACATCGGGACGTGGTGCGCAAAATCCCTCCTATACGAGCGGTTGAACTGGCACAGCGCAAAAGAGAAACCGAGCGCAGGGTTCATTCACTACGGGAAATGCTACTCGGACGAGTTCATTCGCCAGACCGTTTCCGAAAATCCTGTTTTCAAGATCATCAACGGGAAAAATATCGAGACGTTCAAAAACCCCGAGATGAACCGGAACGAAGCTCTTGACTTGCTCGTAGGCAACCTGGCCGCGTTCCGGCACGGGCATTGGGACTTTGAAACCATCGAGAAAGACCTGGATGCACGCGCTGCGGAATTGAAAGGTGACACGCCGAAGAAAAAGCCCGAAGTCGCGCAGGATCGTATATCGCGCGGTCGGAGTGCGGTAACGATAGCTGGTTGGCGTTGAAAGGAGGCTTGCGTTCCTTTCTCATAAATGAGAATGTCGCGCGTAAATGTCCGTAGTAGCTACAAAAACCTGCGCCCCGTCCGTTATTGAATCCGGCGCGACGTATCATTTCACGGTCTCGAATAGTTGTTACCCGGCAACGGGATGGACGATGCAGTTCGCGCTCAACAACGGCATTGACGCTCCCTTGTTGGTGACAGCAACGCCGGATAGTTCGCCCGGGACCGGCTTCACCGTGACGCTGACCGCGGTCCAGACGGCCGCACTTGCGACCGGACGCTACACTTGGGGAGAAGTTTTCACGTCGATTGCAACGCCGACAGAAAAAGCTGTTGGACTAGATGGATTGCTTAATGTGCTGCCGGGAATTACGGCAACAGCAAAACCATCCGAAGCGCAAGCGATGGTCGCACTTTTGCTTGGGGGACTGCAGGCGCTCGCCGCCGCCACCGAAAAAACCGTTAGCTTCAACGGGCAATCATTTTCGCGCGACAACGTTTCTGAATATCGGAAGGAACTCGTCTACTGGCAGTCGCGCGTGATCTCGGAGCAGAAAAAAATTGACGCCCTACGCGGTATCCGAACAGGCGGCGAAATCGGAGTCACGTTTGATCGACCGAGGGCAACCCTTGGACTTTATCCAGCATCATGGCCGCACTAAAAAAGAAACGGCGAAATCGGAAGAAACCGAAGTTAGCGGAGCGCAGTCTTTCGGAAATCATTTCGGCAGTGAACCAGGACGGCTGGATTTCCAGCGGTCTTCAAATCGATGCCGAAGTTTTCCAGACCGTGTTTTCCATGCGGGCCGCGATGCGGGATGCGTGGCTAACGAATCCCTACATGGCGAAATACGCCGAGCAAATCAGTTCTGACACTTTCGGCGAGCACGGCATTATGTTGCGCTCGCGAGTGAAAGAAACCGAAGACCGCGTTGTTTACGCCGCGAAAGAAAAATGGGCGTTGATTGAGCATGAGAAACGGATAAACCGCCTGCGAGTATGGGCCGAAAAGCAAAGCGGGAAAAGCATCGCGCAATACAACGCCTTCAAACTTGCGGACGGCCTTGATCGCGCAAAATCGAGCGACGTGATTCGCGGCGCCGCGCTCATCGAAGTTGGCGCACCGGATCTCTACGCGCGCCAGCGGATTGAGGCATGGTGGGAAGAATTGCAGCGAGCAGAATTTATCGACATCCGCGGCCGACGGACGATGAACATGTTGAGGCAGATCATGCTTTGGAGTTCAGCCAGAGACGGCGGACATTTCATTCGGCATATCAAAGACACTCGTGTCAACAAGATGGGATACGCAATCCAGCTCGTGAACGATGAATGGTGCGACCATTTCTATAACACCACGCTCGACAACGGGAACGTCGTCCGCATGGGGATTGAATATCCCTTTACGCCGTGGGGCATCGGGCAGCCGGTCGCATATCATTTTATTCGCAGAATTCCGCGGGACTGGCAGACCGCGGCGCGCTACGGCGGCGGGATGAACAATTCATATTCCGCGCGAGATCGCGTGATGGCCGAGGAAATTATTCACTACGCGCGATTCATGGATACCGAATCGACGCGCCCAGCGCCGTGGGGCATCAGCATTCTCGGGAAAATTCGACAGCTTGACCAATACGAGATTGCATCCGTCGTGGCGGCCCGCGCCGAAGCGTGCAAAACGGGGTGGCTCGAATCAGATATAGTTCCAGAGGGCGGTGTTCCGCAGGAACTACTTCCAACCTCGGATTCAATCCGGCAACTCGCCGGCACTATCAAGATTACGCCGGGCGGTCTTTATGGGTTGCCTTACGGAGTGAAGTTCAAGGGCAATGATCCGAAATATCCGAGCGCAAACTTCGAAAAATTCCGGCAAGGGATGGGACAGGCGGCCAGCGCTGGATTGCCGGGCGCGAATTACTATCAGATTTTCAACGACGGGAACATGTCGTTTTCGAGCGGGCGCACAACCCGGCTGGACAGCCAAGAAAATATTAAAATGCTGCAACGCTGGCATATCGAAACAGCCGAGAACAGCATCTTTGAAAACGGTCTGGAAATGGCGCTTATCATGCAGGTGGTTCCGTTGCCGCCAAAGAAATACAGCAAGTTCAACGCGAAAGTTTTCCAGGGGCGCCGATGGAAGGGAATCGATGAGGTCAAAGACGCGAACGCCGCCGCCCTTCGGATCGCGAACAAATTGAGCAGTCGAAACAAAGAGTGTGCGGAAGAGGGATTCGACTTCGAAGCCAATGCCCTTGAGTTGGCGGAGGAAGAAATGTTGCTGAACGAACTCGGACTCACTACCGAAACGAGCACCGAAGGAGTGAAGCCAATCAAGCCCGATGCAGGCGTTGACGATTCGGTTGACGGGACAAACCCGGACGGCACTCCAAAGTAAACTGTTCCCGCGAGCAATGGCACCGGCAAATCCAAGACTCACTCGCGGATGGCCGACGCGATTTGAGAAATGAGTTGCAACAATTCTCAGAAATGAGAAAACGAAGGTAATCCCATGCCAGTAAAAAGCATCAAAGTCCCGCAGAGGCTCACCCGAACCGCTTCCACAATGGCCGCGATGGACGGAGAATCTAAGACGGTCAAGATGAGCATTTCGAGTGATGAGCCTTACTTGAGATATGATTGGATGGACGACGAAGATTACTGGGAAGTGCTCGACCACGGTCCCGGCGGGGTTGACGAAGAGCGCCTGAAATCCGGTCTCCCAATTCTCTACAATCACGATCGCGACTCCTTGTTAGGCCGGAGCGTTTCTTTCGTGAACGACGGGCACAAGATAACAGTGGAAGCGAAGTTTTCAGAGTCACCGTTCGCGCAGGAGAAGCTGGGCGAAGTGAGAACCGGCGTGCTGATTGATACCAGCGTCGGATACGAACTCGTGGGCGACGGGATTTGTGTCGGTGCGAAGGATGAACTTCCAATTTACAAATTCCACTTCAAAGTTTTTGAAGGCAGCCTCGTCACGATTCCCGCCGATGCGTCGGTAGGAGTCGGTCGCCAGCGTAAACATTTGCCTGACGAAAAACTTGTCGAGATTGAAATAAAAAGTCTTGACGATATTCGCAAAAGTGAGAAAGATTCTCAAATACGAGAAAACAATATGGAAACAATTCCCGCTGCTCCAACTCCCGCCATTCTTCCTCAACCCGCCGTTGACGCGAAAAAGGAACGCTCGGAAGCGATCACCGAATTTAAGACGCGCTGCAAAAAAATCGATGATTTTGTCGGCGCAATCAAAAACGAAGCTTGGAAAGCGAAGGCCGTTGAGATCGCGCAAAAGCACAAGGACGGCGAAGCGGATTTCATTTCGTTCCACGGCGAGCTGCTCCCTTATTTGACGACCGAGACGAAAATTGACCCTCCGGCTGAAAACATTCGCGTGATAGGTGAGCGCGTCCAGGGCAGCGTCGGCGAGCGATTCGTGAGCTCGAAAGATTACAAGTCGTGCGGCGGGCGACTGGAGCGCGGTAAAACAGTCGGTTTGGAATTGCCGGACTGTTCAATGCTTGGAATCCGCGGCAAAGCGGCTCTGGCGCAACGCGCCGGATTCACTTCGGGCGATCTATCCGCCGTCAACATTCAAGTTCTGCCAGGCATCGTTGTTCTGGGTGTCCAAAAACTGACTATCATGGATGTTATCTCGCCCGGCACGACCGGCGCGGCGGCAATCATTTATGCTCAGGAAAACAGCTTCGGAACGATCGACGGCGTAACTTTTGCGGCCGGAACCTACCCGCGCGGTAAGGCGACAGGGGAACGCGGTCTCAAGCCAAATTGGGATCCTGACCTAACGACCGTCACCGCGAATGTCCGCAAGATCGCCGCGGTGACGAAAGTCCCCGATGAATTCATGGCCGATTTCCCCGCGGCTCGAAGCTACATCGACGAGCGGTTGCCCTACATGGTGGACCTCGAGACCGAGTTTCAACTCCTCTACGGAGACGGCCTGAACAACAACCTCAAGGGCATTATGACGTTCGCGAACGTCCAGACCCGTGCGATCACTCTCACGAGTGACGCGACGATTGCCGCTTCACTGCGTCAAGGATTAACGGACATTCAGGTCAACGCGCAATTCGAGCCGGACTTTTTCGGGTTCCACCCGTTTGACTGGGAAACCGCGCAACTCTTGAAGGACACGAACGGCCGGTTCCTGGCCGGCGGCCCTTATTATATCCCCTACACTGGTGGTGCTTTCATGGAACTGCACACGTTCTGGGGTAAGCCGGTCGTGGTCAGCACATCGATCACCTACGGCCAGCCGATCGCGGGAGCGGGCAAACTCGGTGCGCAGTATTTCCTTCGCGAAGGTATGCGGATCGAGATGACAAATGCGAACGAAGACGATTTCAAGCGCAACTTGATCGCGCTCCGCGCCGAACATCGGCTCGCGCTCGCCTGCTATCGCCCGGTCGCATTTTTGGAGTTCACCGGATTCCCAGCCCGCGGTTAAGTTCACCAACATGACAAATCGAAAAATGAAAACAGCCCTCTCACTCATCGCGTGTATCGCGCTCACGACCGCATTCGCGCAGGACAATACAGTGCCAACATCGGCGGTTTACGCTTACGCCGGCATCCCGGCCAGCGGGACGAGCGAAGTTGATACGCTGACAATTCAAACCAGCACGTCAGCCGGAACGTTCACGCTCACGATAGCGAGCGGTAGGACCACGAGGGCAATCGCGTGGAGCGCGACCGATGCTACGCTTATCGCGAACATCAAAGCTGCGGTAGAAGCATTGAGCGAGGTCGGAGTGAACGGGTGCACCGTGGCAGCCGGAACAGGATCTAGCGGCATCGGAACTTACACGCTGACGTTTACGGGCAAGAATGCCGCACAGGATTTCCCTTTGCTCAGCATCGGCACAAATTCACTGACGGGCGGGGCGGCCCCGACAATTACCACGACAACTCCTGGCGTCAAAGCGACATTCAGGAACGCGCCGACCGGCACGCTCATCATTGATTCGGTAGATGGCACGCTATATCAAAACACGAGCACGACTGCGGGAGCCCCGACATGGACGGCGTTTGCGGGCCTTTCGGTATTCACTGGTGGACTTACGGCCAGCGGTTCGGCTTCCAATGATTTCTCCGGCTCGACCGGCACGTTCAAAACTTCCACTGGTTTAACGACTATTTCCGGCGGCGCGGTCCTCTCAACCGCGGCGCTAAGTGGCGCAGGAGCAGCCAGCGTCGTGAAAGGAACAACCAAGCTGACTACGACCGGCGCATCTCAAGCCATTAGTTTAGCCAATGGCGTTGACGGACAGATCATCACGATCATCCATGACGTATACGGCGGAAGCGCAGTCCTTACGCCGACCACCAAGACTGGATTTTCTACCATCACATTTACGAACGTCGGCCAGACGGCAACTCTCCAATACGCCACGACTCGCGGTTGGTTTATCCTCGCGCTCAACGGAGCCGTTTCAGCCTAAAGACCTATGATTGCCAGCAAAACCGTTTATCTCGCCGCAGACCGAAAGACCGCTGTCGCCGCCGGCCCCGAAGCAAAATTCTTACTCGTGAAAGCGGGCCATGAAATCGACCAGGCAACCGCCGAGAAATACGACGGCGCGATAGCCTTGATAGGATCTTCCAAGAAAGCTCCGACCGCCGCGGGGAACGCTGCTCCCGAAAATCGCGAAGCCGCGATGCCCAAGCGACATACTCGCGCGAAAAAGTCAGCGAAATAATTTCTTTGCTCCGAAACCGCCCTGCCTCCACATAGGTCGCCGGGCGGTTTTGTCTTGCGGTGATTGAGACGCGGCGGTAAGGTCGCAGACATGAACAAAGCCGAACAGGAAGCGAAGGACCGGCACGAGGCTTGGGAAAAAGAGCAGGCCGCGGAGGGCAAGATTATCCATCTTCCGCGCACAGGCGCAACCGAGAAACCCGACGCTGCGAAAGCGAAAAAGAAACCGGCCGGCACGTAGAAGTTCCTACGGTATGTCGCTCATCGATCGTAGCCGGTCGGCGTGGCTGGCGCTCTATCGGGTCATGCCGGGCGAGGCGGATTTCAACGGCATCAAAGTAAAGTGCGTTGCGGAAACGCTCTCGATCAAACGGATTCAGCAACTTCATTCCTATCTCATCGATGGGAGCACGTCGATTTCGATGCTGAACGAGGATTTTGCGACATGGGTTGAGAACGGATTGAAGGATTTGAAGAGCCTAGTGAGTGTCAACGGAGGCGATCCGCTCACCTACGTGCAAAACGACGTTCATCCGATGTCGGCAGTTGTTCATCTGTTCTTGTCGCCGCCGAAATAAATGGGCTACCGGACCACGATCGATCTCTCTCGGTTTAACGCGGTCTGCAAGGAATTGTCGAAAGGGAGCGGAACGCCGCTGTGGCCGGTGATTCTATCGGAAGTCGGCCACATCCTTGGCCGGTGCGTCCAGCTCACTACCGAGGATAAATTCGACAAGATCAAGACGAGCGTTGAGTTCAAGAATCGCACACTGCGTTTCGGCACGTCGGAGCCGCCGGTTCTTTACTTCACGAAGGATAAGAAAAACGAAGTCGGTGGAGTCGGTTGGTTTTGGGATCCGCCCGGCCCCGGAAACGAAGGGAAGGCAATGGGCGCACGCGGCCTGGTGGCCGGAGGAACATTCCATCCAATGACGGAGTTTTGGCGATATGGCGATCCTCGATTCGGGAAATACGAAGTTTTAAAGCAAGAATTGATGGACAAACAGATTGACGTAAAAGCTGTGCTCGGTCGCGCTGGTCAATCATGGGTGCAGATCGGGAATTCCCTCGGCATAGAACTTTCCCCGCCACCGCCAGCTTACGTGCGGAACGCTCCACCCTTCAAAGGGACGGCGCACGTCAATGGGCGTTCGATCAAGACCGAGACTACGAACGGATTGGAATTGCGTCTGATAAATTCGGCGCCAGTCCTGCTCGGGACGATCGACGGGAACCGGATTTTGCAAGTCGCCGTCAATGGGCGCATCAAGGTATTCAGCGTCCGCTTTAGAAAGGGCGTCTTTGAGAATTACGCGGAGCGTGCGAGACTTTACCCGGGAGTATTTGTCAGATGATAACAGACGGCGCGATAATTTGGGGAACCGGAGAAATCCGGCCAATCACCAACATGCCACAAGGCGTTCTGAAAATCAGGATTCGCCAAAGGGTTGACGCCTGCACGACCGTCTTCCTGAAATTCAAAGATCGCATCGAGCAGTGGCAAATCGAGCCAGACGGGGATGATTGGAGACTCGATTTTCCATTTCGCCGGAACGGAGTCCGCACTTAGATGAGCACGCTCAACGAAATCCTGAATCCGAAACAGCAGGTCGAAGACGGCTGGACGGCGATCTTGAAAAAAGCGAACGCGAATGTTTTCCCGGTGTTCAGTCTCGAGGAAAGCAAGATCACGCCCTACATCGAATGCACCTTGGCGAATCTGCGCGTCTCGGATAAACCGCAGCAACACCCCTACCAATCCGGCACGAGCGAGGAAGAACTTCTCTACACTTCATGGAGCGGCACGATGATTACGCGCGTCGTCACGAACCGAAACACGAACAGCGACAAACACGTTCCGATGGTCGGGCTCGTCACGGTGGAGTCAGCCCGGTTCCGAATGCGCTTCAATCCCGCGACACTCCCCTTCCACGCCGTGCTCGACATGAAACAGAGCGGGCTAGTTGAGACAACGGACGGATTGACCGACCGGACGGAGATCAGCCACGAGATGTTGATCGTGGTACGGGACGACGCTTGGGACGGAATTTAAGTAGAGACTTTCGCATCCGTGCGAAAAATATTCTCAATTCTGCTTGCATTCGCAGGATTGAGACGGTAAAAAGTGATTCATGGCAACATTCGTTGACGCTCCATCGGCGCAAACGCTGAAGTTCGGTGCGCAAAAAGTCACTTGGTCAACCGCCGGTCAGCTCATCGCCGAAGAGTTTCAGATGACTTTCGGGATGCGGGAACTCGATTCCGAGGATGAAGTTGGCAATCCGAATAAGGCGGCATACATCCCGATCAAGGGTCGCGGGAGTTGCGTCTGTCAAATTCTTTCAAGCAGCACCGTTTCTGTCACCCGCGGCGAGACATGCACCTTCGTTCCGAACGGCGGTGGGACGCCACGGAAGGTGATGGCGATTTCCGAGCATCAGGCGTTCACCCAAAGCGGCATCACGAAGATTCCGGTCGATATCGTCGAGGTATTGAATCCGTAACGGGGGGATTGAGACATGAGTTCACCGGAACTCAGCCAAATCCCCGGCCTCGCTAAAAACATCGCGCGGGTCAAGCGCGTGGAAGATCGTTGGCGCGAGGAAGCGTTACGCGAACCGGAACTGCAACGCATCAACGGATGGAACGTGCTGCCGTTGACGCTCTGGCACATTCAGGAACTCGAACGCGTCGAATCTCCGTTCCTCACCGCGGGCATGGGAACGCAACCGGAAGACGTGGGGCTGTTCCTTTGGATTTTGAGCCCGCACTATAATCGCAATAATCGCGAACTTCGGCGCGAGTTTTTGCGAATCCTTTTCGAGGAATACGCAACTCCTCAGTTCCGTATTTTCTACCGGGCGATTTACCGATTCCTGTGGGTGAAATCGCTAATGGACATTCCGCCCGCGCCAACCAGCGGGATTCGCGTCGGCACATGCACGGCGGCGTCGATCATCAACAAGGTCGCCGGTGCCTACGGGTGGCCGAAAGAACAGATCATTCGCGAGCGAATGGCGGCGCTCTATCAATACATCAAATGGATTGAGATCAATCCAGACATACCTCAATTCGATCCTCTCCAGGTTCGCATGATCGATTACTACGGGAGGAAAGACTGATATGGCTGGCGAAAGCGGCGTTATCGAAATGAAGATCACCTCGGATTCGTCCCAGGTGCGCTCCGACATGGAAGGACTTGCGGCCAGTGTCAATAAAAGCACGGGCAAGCTGATGCACGACATCGATGGCGTCACGACAAGCCACAACGCCCTTTTGCGAAGCGATCACCGCGTTGCCGCGGCGATGCGTGGATTGACCGCGAACGCTATTGCCAGCGGAAATGCGCTCACTGACGCCGGGGCCGCGATGCAGGCTTTGGCAATGGCAACCAATGTCAGCCTGCCGGCCTTGATCGGTTTGGAAGTCGTCGGGGCACTCATCTCGAAAATATCGAAAGCGCATTCGGATGCCGTAAAATTAAACGAAGAGCTATCGAAGGCCGGTAAACCGCCGGAACCGGGCGCCCCACCGCCAACCAAAGAGCAAACAGCCGCCACCGGGAAGATCATTGCGGAGAGTCGTGCGAGCAAGACATTCCAAGAACACGTGGAAGGCCTGCTCAACAACACTTTCGGCGCTTTCGCCGGGTTAGTGGAGAAGTTGACAGGAAGTGTGGGCCGAACCGTTGACGAAGCAGCAACGCCATTGATAAACCCGGATGGTTCGGTTGCAAATTCTGGGCCGCTACAGAAAACTAGGAGAGACAAATGGCTAAGCCTAAGTCTTGATCCCAGAGATCAGGACATGAGAATAATGGGTTCCATCCCGATCGATGAAACTCGCGACAAAAGCTGGAGCAAACAGATGGGGCCGGATGATCCAGATGCGTTGCAAAAGAAAATTAACGAGGATGAGGCCGAACGGCAAAGGATCCTGGGGGAAAAACGACGAGCTGACGAGGATGCGAGAATTCGACTAACAGGGAGAGTTGGGAAGCCGGGGGATGAGGCCATGTCCGGGCTAGCCGGAGAGTCTGGTAGGTTGTCTGGGGTAGCCGGTAAGCAGTTAGAAGGGCTGCAATTCACATTGGCAGAACTTGCGAAGAAAGGCAGGGACACGGCGTCGGGCGATGATTCGCAGGCCGGCGCAGGCAAGCTCGCCAAACGCGCGTTGAAAGAAGAAGAACTCGCGAAAAAGGAAATGCTCGCGGAGCACTACCCAGAGGCTTTCCGGCATCAGGCGAATGCCGACGCGCTCAAAAACCAGATCGTCCCATTGAGGGACACGGAGAAGGATTATCTGAACGCGATCGAGCGCGCTCAAATCTACAAAGACCAGTTGGAAGCGATTCGGAACATCAATTTCAAAGGAAGATAAATGGCAACGGTAAACGCCAATCTTTACGTCAGGTATCAAGGCGGAGATCCGCTGGATAGCACTCATAATCGACTGCTCTACGGCACGCTCGGCGGCACTCCGGCTATTCCCGCCTTGAATGCGGGCGACACTTTAGCGCTTCAAGTATTTTATTTATACGACGGCAGCGGGGCTTTCCCTTTTCTGGGAGAAAGGTTTGCCGGTTCAACTACTACAGTTCGATTGCGCGCGGTTGGTGACTCAACCATCTACGCTACTGGCGATTCATCTTCCGAAATAGCTCCGGCTGCTACTGCTCCTACCGTAACACGCACTCAAAGCGGGGGAGGCATTGAAGAAATCCAACGTATTCAGTTCCCGTCGGTCCCGTTCACGGGATACTTCACGCTTACCTTTGACGGGCCAGGTGGAAACAGTCAAAAAGTCGGTCCGAAGGGAACGGTAACCTTGCCTTGGAATTGTTCGATAGCGGACGTTCAAGCCGCGATTCGAGCGCTCCCTTTCTATAACTACAATCCCAGTACTCCCATTCCGGTAACGGGTGATTTTTCGGTCTATCTGTTTGTTACCGGAAGCGATCTAACCGATTTCTCCATTAAATTCCAACAAGGAAGCCCGAACAAGGGACCAATCCCACTGACCGTCGTCAACGCATCGAATATCCACTATGCTTTCGGATGGAATGTCTCGGTGCCGCTGACTAACGGAAGTTTCACAGACCTATTCCTTACCGCGAACGCTCCTGCATATTTGGAGGTTCTAATTAACGGCAGTTACGCCGCGCAATTCCAACTTACTTCTACAGACGGCAGTGGACCGGGATCTGTCGGGACTGCAGGAACTCCCCCGATACCACCGCCTTCAAGTTCCGCCGGAATCATTTATGACGGGGATCACACTGCACCCTACGGATGGCCTATAGCTGTGTTGAAGACCGAACACCCGTTTGAAGAGGCGTTAGACGTAATAGTTTATCGGCAGCCCTGGCGTGCTTTGCGCACCGTTCGTCAAATTTGGGAACTAGACGCAGCGTGTCCGAGAGACAGCTCCGCGGGTATCGTGGGAATAGGACCGGATCAAGACGTTGGCGGGGCAGACTTGGTGAATTTCGAACTGATCTGGGCACAGGTTCCGCCCACGTTAGTTGACTACGAAGAGATCAACTACGTCTGGCAGATCACGGGCACCATCGGGGGGCAGGCTGCAATTGCGAGCTATCCCTTAAATCGCACCGCGACAAGAACACGCACCTTTATCCGCACCACTGCTCCTCAATTGATTTCATTGTCTCGCTTGCCGCGTGCTGTGGTCTTCGGAGGAGGTTTCACGCTTTTTGATGGCTACGTGAATCTCGCCTATGGCACCACCACCATAGCCCGAGATGATTTACTCACTCGTTGGATGGGCAACATCTGGATGAAAACCCATTGGGAGATCAAAATATAATGAAAGCAGAAAAGCTGGGCGCTCCTCCAGACGACATAAGGACGGAATGGCGACGGACCGATAATCTCATTGACGATGTGGAAACGCTTTACCAAGCCACTTCATCTCATCCGCATTTGATAAACGTTTACGTGAACGGCGGCGGATGGGTAGCCGATTGCTCCGGGTTGGTCGCTGCGCTAGCACGAAAGGGAATCGACTTAACGATCTTGTGATATGGCAACGAACCTCACCGCGACACTTTACGAGCGTCAATACAACGCCGCACAGGAAATATCCATAGCGCCGGCGTGGTTTCGGCATGTCTCACCGCCTGCCCCAGTGCAAACTGCCGGGCCATTAGTTGTTGGACAGCGCTATTCGATTCTCCTATTTGTCTCGGGGGACAGCTTCACGAACGTCGGAGCTGCTTCGAATACGACCGGAGTGATATTCGTCGCGACCGGAACGACTCCGACGACCTGGACTCACTCATCGCAAATCTCATTGTTGCCTCCCGATTCAAGCTTGTTCAATTCCTACGAACTAGCGCAGTTACAGACCTATCTGGATCACCCAACGGATGACATGCTGGCAAGACTCCGTAGTCCAGATGTGATAACCGCAGTTAACGCATACGAAATTTATTACGCTTTCCCTGCCTATCTTGCTTGGTCCGACGCCGACACTGCCGCGCGACAGGCGCAATGGAAGCTTTTTTGTGCTGACGCACTGATAAACAACAAGGCAACGACATCCGCCTCCGCAGACACAGGCGGAAGCGGAAGCACACCGCCTCCAGACTACCAACCACCAGGAACAAACGTTCCTTAGAAATCCTATGGCCGATTACTCCATTACCGCTGCAAACGTCCTTCGCTCGAATAACTCAACGCTCGAAACGGGCATCGTCAGTTCCTCTGGATCGCCAGTTGCGATTGCCAGGACCGCTCCACTTATTTACCAACTCCCGGACGGCACTTGGCAGCCGGCGATAGCCAATGGAGCGGCGCCAGCATACAAATCGATTGCATGGGCATTGAACGACGCTGCTCCGGGGCAGGATTTTTCCTTTGTCCGCTCCGACACGAAATTCAAGCCGGGGTTCACGCTCGCGGTGCATGAGATCGCGGTCCTGTCGTGGGGGGCAGCCGGTCAGGTGGGAAAATTGGCTGACATTGCTGGACTGCCATCCGGGGCTTATCTCACCATCGTCCTCGTCGGCATCGGTGCGAATTACGCGACCCTTTGCATAGTGAATGTGAACGCGCCCAAGCCATAGTTTTCGCAGAATTGAGACGAGTCTTGTCATTTTTGAAATTTCTCGCATAATTGCGACAGACCGATGGAACTCATCATCAACCGCAAAGACCCGAGCAAGCGGGGACTGCTCGCCCAGATCGGCGGGCGGCTCGTGGCGTCCACGGCGCGGCTCGATCGATTGATACGTAACGACGGCGAACCGCTCACGATCCGCGTGGCTGATCCGTCCGATGCGGGCGCGGTCGAGTTCACGGAAGTGGACATCTCGACGGCCTCAGTCCGTGCGGCAATGGGGTTGCCAGATCAAGTGCCAGATAAAGGGACGGCGTTCTTCCAGGTGGGCTCGGACGTAACAGCCGCGGTCGCGATTGACGATGCCGCGGCGATTGAGACGGCTTTGAACCTACTCCCCGGCGTTATCGCACAGGGCGGCGTGACGGTGGAGATTCCCGGCCCCGGTCTCGTGCAAGTGACGTGGAACGAGGCAGGCACGCAAGGCAGTATCCCGGCGACTTTGCTCCGCTCGACTACCCCGAGGATTTACCCGATGCCACTTGTGACGGGTTACACCGGCGGGGGCGCCACGAAAGCGGATGGCACGGCGACGATCGGCGCGGCGCTCAACTCGCTTTTCGTTTTTGTCATCGGCGGCGTGATGGATGTATGTCGGCTTGAGGCTGGCACGGCCATCACTAATATCGACGTGGGAGTCATCCGCACCACCGACTACGATCCGGTGCTCAACGCGGTCAACCTCGTGCGCGTGGAGGGGCTCTAAGATGGCAACCGCATCCATTAAAGTTCATCCGGGGCGGCTGTCCCCTCCATCGGTTGGGACGGTGTCGCTTATTCAGACAGGGACGGACGATCTCCAACAAATCGAGCTAATTCAGTTCACCCAGAACCCCTACGCTTTCAGTAATCCTGCGAACCCGCTCCCGTCGCCGGGATACGCGGTCGAACAAGTGCAAGTCGGCACGAGCGGATTGCAGAGCGTTCAACGGTTCACGCTCGACCCGCTCCCTTACGACGGGGAGTTCAACTTGACGTACGACGGCGTAACCTTCACGGAAGTTCCGTTCGACATTTCCACGAAGGATTTGCAAACGCTGGTCGGCGCGAATTACGTCGCCGCGAAGAAAGCTAACAACTCGTGGACGCTCAAGAAGATCGCAAACGGCGCGGTTAATCCGATCACTATCGACCCGGCGCAACTGGTCGTGCCGATGGGCGTGGAAGGCACGCTCGCGCTCAACGTGCGCGGCATCTATCTCGCGTTTGTCGGGAACACGAAAAAGGTGCTGACGTTGCCTTTCCAGGTGCAACTGCAATTCCCCGGTGAAGATCCGCGGACGATCTTTGCCGACGAAGTGGAAGTCTCTCGGAACATCATCAACACCGCGACGCTTCTCTCGTCTACACTGCTTGGCTATCAGACATCGGTGAGCGCGCTACTCGGCGCCGCGCAATTCACCTGGAGCAATACCATCTCAGGATTGACTACCGGCATCAACCCTTTGAGCGGAATCACGATGGCAGAAAAATCCCTCGGGTATCGCTACGACTTCGATTTGAACGACGTGCTCAACACTTTCGTGCTCAAGGCTGACGCGGCAGACGTGGACGATCCGACCGGCCAGGTAGCGGGCTTTGATTACGACGCCGGAACGAATAACAAACACTGGGAGCGGCAAGGATGAAAAAACTCCTCACTGTTGTGATCCTTTGCATCCTTTGTGTGAAGCCCGCTTTCGCGGCCGGCAGCGGCAAAGTCCAGTTCAACACCAAGGACCACACCGTAAACCTAGAGGACGGCAGCCTGCTTCTTGAGATTGCGCCCTCCTTGAAGTTCATGGGCAAGGTCAGGGACAAAGGCCAGCAGGTCTATGACATCACAGCTTACGGCGATCTCTCGCTGATTAGCACCGACATCACCGCAGCCTACAACGCGACTGTCGCGGCGATAGCTTCAGACGGAGTAGTTTTCATCCCGGCCGGTGATTGGACCCTTCTGTCGCCGGTAACTGTCACGAACAAACATATTACGGTTCGCGGGGCCGGTAGGGACATCACCCGAATCCATATTCCGAATACCTTTACCACTTCCGGCAATGGAGTGTTCCAGTTCATCGGAACAACGGCGCTCCCAGACACTGCGCGGCGCCAATATTCAGTGGAGGATTTGTCGATTCTATTCGACCAGCCGGATTCGCCGCATATTGCCGACATGCGTCATTATCCAGACGCGATCTATTTCGATTGCACCGGCCTTGTCAGCATCAAGGATGTCACGATCGAGCGTGCTTGGAACGCCGTTACCAACACGATGGGGACAGCGAACCTGAACGCCAGTTATCGATCCGGTGGCGGCTCTTTCAATGGGCTTTGGTTCTCTGCCTTCAACAGAGGAATTAACGTCGATTACACCGCAAATTGCATCGCGGTTGATGGCGTCAAGGGCTGGATATTCGGAGGAACCAATAATCAAAACGGAGCGATTGCCTACAACGCTTCCTATAACATCTTCGTCATCGGGCAAGCTGACGGGCTTACCATTTCCAACTCGCTCTTTTATAACGGAAACTTCATTCGGAATAAGGGTGCTGCGAATGTTGCGCAAGGGACGGTTTACGTCTCCAACACGGTCTTTGATCAGACCCACGGCATCTCGATTAACACCGGGAAAACATTTTTCAGCAATTGCTGGTTCATTTCGTTTGACGATGCTATTTCAGGCGCGACTTCGGGGGTTGGCTTTAATCTCACCGGAGGGCAAACATATGTTGCCAATTCCCTCCTTGGTGCCAGTCCATCGAATTATTCATTTTGTATTCTGGCATTTGATAGCGCCGGGGAATCCGGCCGGAGTCCGCTTCTGAGCGTCACTAACAGCTCCATAGAAGACAGCAACACTACGCACGATGTCAGCATGTTCCACATGACTGGCTCTAACGGCTCGGTCAATCATCTTATCCTTGAAGGGAATTCTATTTGCCGTGGGAACAAGGACGGTGGCGGCGATTATGGGCAGCCACTGCTCTACGTGGAGAATGGAAGCGCGGGAGCTACTTCCACTCTCGATTTTACGGGCAACAGGATTGATCCAATGGGCGCGGGAAATTCACCGCTCATTCAACTCGCGAATGATGGGCCGCACCGCGTCCCGCGTTCCTCGAGTGAGTTGCCGGCTGGTTGGTCGCTAAACTATCCGAATCCATTCTTGCTCGGGATTTCAAACTGGGTGCCAGCTAACGGTTCGAGCATATCAATGGACGCGAGCGCGGGCGCCCCCCTCACGGTGGCTAACAATGCATCGAGTGTGCTGACGGGCGTGGCATTTGGAGGTCTGCTCATCGTCCACGCCGTCACAGTCACGGGTGATAGCGCGATTTATCTTTGCGCCGGCGGCGGCGGTTCGCCCGTCCTAGTTTCACAGACTGCCTCCAGTTTCTCTAACACGTTAAACAATTCCGGGACCGTGAACATCTATAATAACAGCGGCGCGCTCACTCTCCAAAACAAGCAAGGCAATTCAATCGATTTCCGTATCATCACTTTGCGGACCAGATGAAAAAGCTCTTCCTTATTTTCCTCTTCGGTCTCTCTTCCGCGTTCGCGCAGGAATCGCTCACCATCAACAGCATGACCCGGAACGTGATGAATACGGGCGACGTAAAGTTCGGCAATGGGAAGCTGTTCAGTAACGGGCTCGCGGTGGACAGCTCATTGGCAGGGAAGGCAGATGTTACCGAGCCCATCGCCGCCACCCATGCGGCCCGCACAGACAACCCCCACTCCGTCACCAAGACGCAAACCGGACTTGGGAATGCCGATAACACTTCGGACGCGAATAAGCCCGTTTCCACTGCCCAACAGACGGCCCTCAACCTCAAAGTTAACGCGAACGGCACGATTGTTTCCTCAACGAAAACGAAAATCACTTACGACACAAAAGGACTGGTCACTGCCGGCACGGATGCTACCACTGCGGATATCGCGGATTCCACGGATAAGAGATACGTTACGGATGCGCAGCGCACCGTGATTGGGAACACGAGCGGAACGAATAGCGGCGATCAGGATTTGAGCGGGTTGGTGCCTAAAACCACCACCGTAAACGGCCATGCTCTTTCCGGCAATGTCGCGGTGACGGCAGCCGATGTTAGTGCTCCGTCCGGCTCGGGAACCAGCACCGGCACGAACACTGGCGACCAAGACCTGAGCGGTTTAGTTCCCAAAACAACTACCGTCAACGGACACGCCTTGAGCGGAAACGTCTCTGTCACAGCATCGGATGTGGGTTTGGGAAACGCGAACAACACGACCGACGCAAACAAGCCTGTCTCGACCGCGCAACAAACCGCGCTCAATCTCAAAGCGAATCTGGCCGCTCCTACTTTCACCGGCATCGTAACTAATTCCTCGGGCTCAACAAGCGCCCATTGGTCCTCCGCTAACAATTCAACGGATCTGACGCAGAATTTACTTTTCTCGGGCGGCAACTGGAATCTTGAGGATGTAACTTTGCCTGGCTGGCTGCTTCTTATGAACTCGTCGGCCAGCACAGGGCACTTCACGCTTTACCATGCTCCAGCGTCTTCGAATCCAGCGACGCTTACGCCCTTCCTCGACGTTGACCAAACAGGGAACGCTACGATCCCAGGCACGTTTGGCGCCTCAAATTTCAGCGGCACAAGCAGCGGCACAAACACGGGTGATAACGCCGTCAATTCGCTTTACTCAGGCCTGGTGAGCAACGCCACCCACACCGGCGACGTGACTGGCGCGACCGCTCTTACTCTCGCGACTGCGCAACCAGCCGCTCACACATGGGCGCTGGCGCAAACGTTTACAGTAGCTCCGATCTTTACCGACCAATCCGGCACGCGCACCGCGCTCGGACTTGGCACGGCAGCTACCACCGCATCAAGTGCGTATGACGCAGCCGGGGCAGCCGCAGCGGTGACTCCCACGACGCTCGGGTTGGTTATCGGCACGAATGTCGAAGCACATGCAGCTACCCTTGCTTCATGGGCGGCGATAACCCGCGCGAGTGGATACGACACTTTCACGGCCACTCCGACAATGGCGAATTTCAAGGCACTATTGACCGATGAAACAACTGTCGGCTGGAATTTGTTCAGTGCTGCCAACCCGAGTGCGATCAGCTTCCCGAAAGTCGCGGCTGATAACACGGTTAGTTTTCGCACTCCCGCGCAAGTTTTGAGTGACATCGGCGCACAGGCCAGCGGAAGCTACGCCGCCAGTGGTGCGAACACGGACATTACCAGCATCACGGGCAGTGCAGCTAAATGGACGACTGCGAGAAATATTGCTGGCAATTCCGTTGACGGCTCCGCGAACGTTGCTTTCGCAAACAAGTTTGTTGTCCAAGGCACCGCTGATACAGGACTCTCTTCGGCGCAGTTCTTGGGAGCCCTTGGCACGGGCATCGTAAAAAACACGACCACAACTGGCGTGCTTTCAATCGCGGTTGCGGGAGATTTCCCTACTCTCAATCAAAGCACCACGGGCAGCGCGGCAACTCTCGCGACCAGTAGGACTTTAGCGATCACTGGCGACCTGGCATGGACTTCACCTTCGTTCGACGGGTCCGGGAACGTCACCGCAGCGGGGACACTTCCCAGCGTAGCTACGGCGGGCACAACGGGTTCTTCGACGGCCATACCAGTGATTACGATTGATGTGAAAGGGCGCACCACAGGAATCACGACTGCTGCGGTGGTGGCCCCGGCCGGAACTCTTACTGGATCATCCTTGGCAAGTGGAGTGACGGGGAGCAGTCTTACGAGCGCCGCCGGTGGATCATTCGGAACGGCTGCCTACACCGCTTCGACCGCTTACGCGACTTCCACGCAAGGCACAACTGCCGACAACGCGCTGCCGAAAGCCGGTGGCACAATGACTGGCCCTGTTTACGTGCCGAGCAATGGCTCCGGGGTAACGTTGGATTCAAGCACCGGATCGGTCCTCACTGTGGCGAACAATGTAACAACTGCGCTTACCGGAGTTGCCTTCGGGGGGCTTTTGATAATAAGCGACACTACAGTGACTGGAGGATTTGCCGTTATCGGTTGTCCTGGTGGGGGCGGCGCACCTGTTATCGGATTTCAAAGCGGAGAAAATGCGTTCTCCGCAGCTATCAACACATCGGGCAAGGTGAACATTTATAACAGTGCAGGCACGCTGACGCTTCAAAACAAAAACGGCAGCTCCATCGACTTCCGCATCATCACGCTGCGCACCCGCTAATTATGCTCTCCCCTTCCATAATCTCAGCGTTGCGGAAATACGTTCCACCCTGGGGCGATCTCATCGGTATGGTGATGGGCGCGGCTTTTTGTATCGCCATTTTCGCTGCCATGACCTCCGCAGACGTTGTGCCTCCCACGGTCGTCCCGATCCATGAGAATCCGGTTCCAGTCAGCTTCAACCTTCCGATTTCCATTTCACTGGCATGGATCACTTCTGTCGCGATAGGGCTCGGGGCGCTGGTAGCGATTTCGAAATTGCTCATCAAGGCGTCCAAGCTCGTCGCAGACATCTCAGAATATCACAGCGTAATTCTCGACATGGCAAAGCAATTCAAGAGCGATTCAGGATCAACATTGAAAGACGCGATCAACCGGATTGAAAAGGCAGCCGAAGAGGCGAAAGCGACTGCGCTAGTGGCCCAAAAAACGAGCGACAATCTCAGCCACCTGATTCTGGAAAACCAAGCGCATCCCAAGCAATGATCCGCGCGCTACTTTTGGTTGCACTTGCCTTTGCCGGCTGCGAAACGCCAAAGCCGAAAAGACATCATCACGTTCGCCACTATCATTCTCCCACCACATTTCCGATCGACGAAGCAGATGAGCCTGACCCGCCAGTAGTCGCGACTCCAACGCCGCCGCCGACCGCAACCCCGAGCGATCCGCTGCGGAGACGAGCGAAGGAATTGAACCCGAAAGATTGAGACATAATTTAGTGCTTGCCTTCCCTTCAACGGGACGGCAGATTGAGACATGACTTTCCTCGCTATGACCCCTGAGCAATTTCAAGCAGCCGCAATAGGATGGGTGGGAGCGATTGTAGTTGTGGCCGGCGTCGTCACAGTGGCCGTTGCCAAACTCTCGCCATTCATGGCCCAGGTCCGCGAAGCGATCGAATCACTCAAAGGGCGCCAGCAAGCGCAAGCGAACCGCCTCGATACCCAATCCGCCAATATCGCCACCGTTAGTTCCGACGTGACGAAAGTCGCATTGGCGACCCCGTCCGCCGCTGTTGAGCCGCCGCCTGAGCAGAGACGGGCGGCGCAACAATTCCCGGTCAACATCAACGTCTAAGAAATCCACTATGAAAAACATCGCACTCTCCATTCTTTGCTTGATCGCTTTCGGCTGCGCGAACGTTACACCGCAGCAACAGGCATTCATTACCAGTGCCGAAACTCTCGCCAGCATCGCCGGGACAGCCGCCGCGACTTATTACGGTGGCCCACAAGCCGGAGCACTCGCCAGCGCAGGCCTCTCCGGGCTCGCAGCCGTCCTGCAAGGATACGTCGGTATGAAAGTGCCTACGGCCGTTGTGCAGAACAGCCCTGGCATCGCAGGCGTAGGGGCCGCGATCGCCGCGCAGATTCCTTCTAAAACGCCCATCTCACAAAAGACTGTGGACATGGTGAACCGCGCGGCTGCTATCGCCGCTGCTTTGAAAGGGGCCGATCTTATGCCGGTCCCCACGCCTTCACCATCAACGGTATCTAACGGCCCGTAGCCGATGGGCGATCCATTGAAATTCGACACGGTGACGCCAATGCCAAAGGATGATTCACCGGACCCGCCGGCAGAAGATCCGCGGCCGTTCTGGAAACGATTATTCAGCAGCATCCGACCCACGGCCTCGCTCGAGACAGACAAGAAAACCGGGAAGCGAATCGAGACGGTCGGGATTGGTGGACACTCGGATTTCTAAAGTGAAAAAGTCGAACCCGAAGTTACGCAAAGCTCCGAGCCTGGACGAATCACTGCGCGGGATCATCAAAAAGTTCGGCCTCGGATCAACTCTCCGCAGTTTGTTCCGCGTGACCAGACAATTTGGAACCCTGTGAGCCATGTTCGGACTCGAAAAACTTCCGCCAGAGATTGCGAGCGCGCTTGAGCCGGTTCTGCAACAACTCGAGGATCGCGTGGATGGAATAGTGCAAGCCTCTTTGAAAAGCGTGAACGGGATTGTCGAGGCCGCGCTCGATCGAATCGACGGAGCGCAGGTCGTGGCAGTCATCACAATCAAGCTTCCACAACCCGGAACAAAAATGGCAGAGATCGAAAAGACATGAACCGCGCAATTCTTTTCTGCCTATTGGCGACCCGCATTCTCGCCGCGCCATGTCCACCACAAGGTGACGCCAAGAACGCGCGCGTATCGGCTCTGGACGTGCTCAAGAACCGGCAGGGCTCAGTTCTAGCGGTTGATTCATCCATCACGCTGGCGGCGATCCTGAAGCCTGGAACCGACGCGCAAAGATTCTCGACAGCGAAGGGCGCTACAGTCACGGGCTACGTAGCGGAAGTGAAACCGGGCGGTCTTGAAAGCTGCAACTGTCACGCGGCAGATTTACCGAATCGTGACACGCACATCGCACTCGTGGCCGACCCGAAAGACTTCGGGAATGGACGGCGCTACGTGATCGTGGAAGTGACGCCGCACACACGCAAGGCAGGTATTAATCAAGCGAGTTTGAAAGCGCTGTTGCACAAAAAAGTGACGGTAACCGGGGACATCTTTTTCGACGAAGAGCACAAGCAGAACGCGGAGAATACGAATCCGGGCGGGAAAAATAATTGGCGCGCGACATGCGTCGAACTACATCCGGTTTTCGAGATTGTGGCCGCACGATAATGGACGGCATCGTTTACGAAATCTTCGGGTGCGTCGCGCTTGCCGTCATCTTCGCGCTGGTCTGCGTATGGCGCGATAAAAGGAATCAACTGTGCTTGCCTACCTTGGCCCGTGGTTGTTTGAGATTAATTCAGGGCAGGTTGCGCTTGGGATCGCTATCCTGATACTCGCGAAGGGGATAAAAATTATTCAGGGGAACCGAGAGCCGTGATACCAAACACCCGCAAGGGACAGAAGGAGCGCAAAAGCAATTCACTGGCGGCGAGATATTGCGCGTTGTCGTCCAGTAAACGCTGCTTGGAAATGCTATGCGAAGATCGGCGGTTGGAAATTAAGGATTTACTCGCTCATCTTCGCGCCGTAACGAATGACGAAGCCGAAGCGGTTGCAGGTCATTGCGATCATTACTGCATCGACGGAAGCAAATGGTGGAAAGCCGTAAAGCGGGCACGTAAGTTCCTCAAACCTTATTCTGCCCCCAGCGGGTTGAAGTCCGATAGCGCAGCGGGTGTTTCAGCGCCAGCATGAAGATTCTTTACATCATCGCAACCGCCTTCCTCTTCTCATCCTGCGGGGTGATAGAAGGCTTCCGTCAATTCAACTACAATGCGCCATCATCCGGCCCGAGCCACGTCAACAAACCGCACGGTAGCGTTTGGGACGGCCCATCTCCCACGATGCGGAACAATTACAACGAGGAAGGCGAATGAAAATCGGATTTATTGAACGCTGGCGGATGCAACGGAAGTGCCGTCAATTTTATCGGGACAACCCAGTCTCCAGAAATGGCCGGTGGCCGGGACGAGGAAGTTTCGGCCCCGTAGCCGTAGGACGAGATAACGGAAGTATATTTCCGGGAGCAAGAAAAGCAGGTGGCGGCGGTAGCAAGGAACCAGCTTAAACAAGCACGATCATTTCAAGGAACAATGGTAATGATAATCGACGTTGACAACATTATTCCAATCGACCCGAGCATGGATAACGTAGTGTGCATCAGGGGGGAGGAACAAGATGCCGAATTGTTCCCGTGTTTCGGAGTCCACAAGCAAGTCATTGTCGATTCCGTGAAACGAACGGTGACGTGCGAGCACTGTAAATTCACCGTCGATCCTTTCACTTATCTCGCAGAATGGGCCAAGGAGGGTGATCGACGCATGAACGGCCTTAAGACAATCGAAATTCAGCGGCGCATCGCGCAAAGTGAACACGATGATTTGATGCGCAAGATCAAGAACCTTAGACAACGATTGAAGCGGGCGGGCGAACCGCAGCTGCCAGTCGAGCGATTGCATTTCAACATGCAGCGATGGAATCCGAGTTCTATCCAAGAAGCTTCATAAAACAGGCGCGCTCGAATTTACATAAATGAACATCTTCCTCACCCTATTCAAAATCGGCATCTTCACTGTGTTTGCCTTGCTGGTCGGGTTCATTATTCTGGCCGCGTCAACCGGGAATTTTCAAGGCGAACAATGAAAATCGAAAGTCACATCGTTTCCGAAAATGGAGACTGCGCGTGTTGTGGGGTAACATTTCCTCCAATCCATCACGACGGAGAACCGGAGCGATTGCCGATCAAGCCTGGGGATCGCATCGGCCTGATTAGCGGACTCTCCACCGGACCGAGCGCGTATCTCATCAAGAAGGTGTATTTCGATTCGAACCAGCTTTGCGCATGACGGATCGTTTCCAGACCTGCATCGCCTTCGTTCTCGAGCACGAGACGGAATACGACGCGCACGGTCAAGCCCGTTGCGAGCACGATCCGAACGACCCGGGCGGGGATACAAAATATGGAATCGACCAGCGTTCACATCCGCACATCAAAGTTTGCGACCTAACGCTCGAACAGGCTCGACAGATTTACCACGACGACGAGTGGACGCGCTGCCGGTGCGATGATCTTGGGGCGCCATGGGATCTGGCGGTGTTCGATGCCGCGGTGAATCTCGGCAAAGGGTGGGCCGTCCCTGCGCTGCAGGGGGTGGTAGGCGTGACGGCTGATGGGTTCATAGGTCCGAAGAGCATCGCGGCAGTCAAAGCATCCTCTATCGTCGGCGTAGAGCGTTACCTGATTGCCCGGGAGAGCCACTACCGCTCGCTCCGGTTAACGTTACGCCAGCGGTATTTGAAGGGCTGGCTCGCAAGGGTGTCCGATCTCCGCAAGGCAATCGCAGCGTGAAATGGCTACGCGAATCGCTACAACGCTGGCGGAGAGCGATTCGATGCTACTTCCGAGCGCACTACCAATCACGCGACCACATTTCCCACCACACGATCGGGAGCGAACCGGACCCAACCGAAAAACTTCCATCCGAGATTCCTACATTCGGAAGCTGAAAAAGCAGGGGACGCGGTTTGCATGGAACGGCAAGCGTGAAGGCGGAAGAGAGTTGAAGCGAAAGCCATTGAAGAAAGTCAGTCGCGCACTGCGGGGCCGGTTCAAGGTTTACTTCGCGTTGACGACCGCGTTCCTGTTGCGGCCGGAAAATTCGCTCTGCGAGATTTGCAAAGTGCGGAGGGAGCATTCCGAAAACATCCAGATTAACTGTGCCACAGAAATTCATCATCACCGCGGGCGCCTTGGACGGCTCCTCTGCTGGGTGCCAGGGTTCCGGCCGAGCTGCTACGGTTGCCGGAATTGGCCGCACGATAACAAGAAACAGGCTCGCGAATGGGGCCTGCTCGCGCCGACCACCATCTATGACGTGTTTCCCGTTTGACGGGTGAATTGAGATATGGAGCCGCTCCTCACAGTCTTGAATGGCGATGCGATAACGCAGTTGACCAAGCTGCCAGATCGCTCCGTTCAGTGCTGCGTGACCAGTCCACCCTATTGGGGTCTGCGTGATTACGGATGCGCCGGACAACTCGGCCTCGAAAAGACGCCGGAAGAATACGTTTGCAACATGGTTCAGGTGTTCCGCGAAGTGCGTCGGGTCCTCAAGGATGATGGGACGCTTTGGTTGAATCTGGGGGACACCTACAATCAAGGCAACAAGGGAAATTCGGGCGCAATCCGAGATGGCGATAAGCAGGGAACGAATCGCGGATCTCTGGCAACAAGGCGTGGTGAAAATCTTGGCGCTAATTGCCGGGGTGGAGCAAACGGTATGTGTAAATCGAAGGACTTGGTTGGTATCCCGTGGATGGTCGCATTCGCCCTCCGCGCTGACGGCTGGTATCTCCGAAGCGACATCATCTGGCACAAGCCGAATCCCATGCCGGAGAGCGTCACAGATAGGCCAACTAAGTCGCACGAATACCTCTTCCTGCTCACCAAGAGCCAGCGGTATTATTACGATGCAGAGGCGATAGCGGAGCCGGTAAGCGATTCAATGATGCAGCAAATCGAGGAGGGTTACGATGGGCTGGGCTTGAAAGATTATGCAACCGCCGGCGTGCAGAATCCTTCGAGCGTGAAAACCCGCATCATCGAGAACGCGCGAAAGAAACAACGCAAGCCCGCAGGATGGGACACAAGCGAAGGGGCTCACGGGACTATTCAACGCGACGGTCGCGCGCAGGAAGTTGAGTACACGGAAACTGAATCCCTGACGCGCAACAAGCGAAGCGTTTGGACGGTTCCGACATATTCATTTCCAGACGCTCACTTCGCGACATTCCCACCCGACCTAATAAAGCCCTGCATCCTCGCCGGTAGCAAGGCGGGCGACACAATCCTAGACCCCTTCGGCGGCAGCGGCACAACCGGCATGGTGGCGCTGGAATTGGGCCGCAAGGCCGTGCTGATCGAACTCAACTCCGAATACGTGAAACTGATCGAAACGCGGTGCGACGTGACTCCGGGACTGGCGCTCGCCTAAACTAACTCACTGAACCTCTCCAACGCCGGGAGGTGCATCGGCCACTTCTTCGCCACATAATCGAGCAACGTCTCATCATTGGAAACGGCCCGGTGAATCGGTCCAACCAACCGGATCAATAGATTCGCGCGCTCGATCTCTTTTCGGTTCTCCTCAAACTCCGTCTGCCACATCTCCACGTCGTTTAATAGCCGGTCGAGTTCAGCCCGTGTTTTCAAGGATGGCGCGCGGGCTTCGATAAGGCGCTCTCGTTTTGCCTTGCTCCCCCGAATCCGTTTTGTGCTTTTCTCCGGATCCGCCCACATTCTCGGGTAATATTTCGGATTGAACTGTTCCCGCACGAGCCCCTTTAACACGCGCCCGCTTACCCTAACAAAATCATTCCGCATCTTCTCAAATACCTTCACTTGCGCGCCCGGCTTCAAACCATCCAGGGCTTGCGCGTGGTGCAACGTAATGTCGCCCCGGTCAATCGCAGCCACGATCGGTGCTGCGTAATTCTTGATTCGGTTCCGATTCGTGATCGTCGCCGGGTCAACCTGGAGGAGTGCGGCCATCTCTTTGTTGTTGAGCTTGAACATCCTTTGCGCTTCGGCCACTACCTCTACCCATTGCGAGGGGGTTAAGTCTTGCCGCTTCGTATTGAGGAATTGGCGGAGCCGGTCCCGGTAGGCTTTCAGGGCTTTGCCGGTCGTTCCCTTTGGCGGGTGATTCACGATGATCGGAACTGTTCCCAGCCCGTTCTCTTCCGCGGCGACCATACGGCGGGTTCCATCAACGAGATCGAATCCGCCCTTCCCGTTCGGGACAACGGCGAGCGGCTGGATGATCCCCGAGAGTTTTACCGAGGCCGAGAGCGATTTATCCGCGTCTTCATTCGGCTGTTTGCGGACGTATTCTTTTGGGACATCGATCAGCGAGATCGCTACCTCGCGCCACTTCTGCTTTGGGGCGGTGGTCATAAGAGGGCTGGTTGAGAATACGAAATTCCACCCACGTAAGAGCCATGAACGCGAGCCGGACAGATTTCCCTCCATATTCCTTGCCGCCCATTGCAGCGCAGCGGCGGCTGGATTCGATGAATCGCCTCAAGAAATAAGCCATAGCGCGAAGTCTCGCATTCGATTAAAGCATTTTCACCGTCGGACATTTCGCAATGCTTATGCGCCAAAACGAAAACCGTGCAGAGGATACCCTGCGGCGGCTCGTAACCGAGCGAGACGGTTTGCTTGACCTGGCCCGTGCCTAAATATCTCTCAGCAATTTTAAGCGCATCGTGGTCCCACTTCTTAGCTGCGTGAATACCAATCCGCTGTCCGACCAAAGAGGAGAAACGGCAATGCGTCCGCGTCTCGACGGACTTCCAGCCCCAAGCGACCCACGACGCCCACGGCTGCCATAAACTGATAACCGTCAACTCGACTTCCTTCATTTCTTCCACTCCTCCATAAACGGTTTCCACGGTATTCCCCGCTCATTCAAGAGCGCGAGGAACTTCTTATCCTGCAAAATGTCGTCCCCGTAAATCTGTGGGCCAATCGCCAGATGCGTCCGTTTCAATTTCAGCACCTTGCGTTGATCAGCCACGTTCTGTTTCAATCGGGCAATATCGCGCACCAGCACGGCCTTGGAGAGCGTACCGGTCTGAGCCACCTGCTCCTGCGCCATGTGGACGACAGCGGGCATCTGCGAGCCGTGTAGCCCATGCTCGTGGAGCGTCTCGACGATGATCTCCTGGCTCGCGTGCGGCAGCTTGGTCAACGTCTCCCCCTGTTGCACGGTCATTTTGCGCAAATCATCCATCACCTTCGGGCTCGCCTTGCCCACTACCCGGAGCAATTTCGTGACGTGGTTGAGCGTGTAGTGATTCTTCGCCGCCAGTTCCGCCGGCGTCATCCCGCTCTTCAAATCCGCCCGGAGCAGTTCGGCAATCTCGATCCACGACAGTTTTTCGCGCTGGAAATTCTCACTAAGGAACCAGGTGAGCAATTCGCCTACTGGCACTTTGACCACGATGAACGGCACGGTACGCCAGCGCGCTTCATGGGTCTCCGTGTAAAGCCTCTGCGCGGCTGCGGTGCGCCCCTCGCCAAATCCCGCGAGATAACGGTAGAGCCCTCCATCAGGCCGCCGCCGGTCCGCCGGTTTCCAATCCGAAATATCGATGCCCTTGAGCGGCTGCAAGATCCCGACCTCGCGGATCGAGTCCACGATCATGGCGAACTCCGCCTCTTCCCGTGGGCGGTGGATCAGGAACTTTATTTCCTCAGTCGGGATATTGATTATCTCGGTCAATTCGAACCTCTGAAATAGCTGAGGGCCAAAACCGCGCCGGAAACTGGGGCAATATAAACGACAGCTGGCCCGGCAATATAAGTGTCTTCGTGCGGAACCTGCGTTGAAGTTGAGAGCGCAACCGCGTTCAAAATCGTCGCTCCGGGCAGTCCATTCGCTCCTTGGTAAAGGACAATCGCACCGTAGGTAACTACGAATCCGCCAGTGCTGGGGTCAAAGACAGGCGTCGTGCCTCCACTCTGCGTGAAGTTCAAAACCTTCATGTATTCATTCCTCTGAATGGTCACGTTGAACGCCTGATCCGAATCGTGAATCAGCAGCGTATAGACGTGGCCGCCGCCGGCCGAGAGAGGGGAAACAGATACGAGGAGCGCCGCGATGATGTAACTGAGGGTTTTCATGGTTGTTCTTTCTGTTTGGGGTTTGTGGGTTCAGTTTGAATTTGCACGTTCACGGGGGATGAAACGATTCGTGCCGGACGAGTCACCCGGGGATTTTGGGCGCTTCTTTTTGTCCAGATCGTCGAAATACTCCCGCAAAATAATCGCTGCTTTCTTGGATCGCGAATGATCGCCCTTCTCTTTGTCGAGTCGTTTAATGAGATTTGGCGGTAGGCCGATTCCGGCATTCACTACCTTCTCGTCCGGCGACTTCTTCGGATTCATTAAACCAAGGAATAATTGATAATTTTTCAATTGTCAATTTAAATAGTTGACAACACTTACCAACTATTGACTACTGTTCGGCATGGCAAGAGTAAAAATCCCCGAAACGGAAAAGGCGAAGTCATCTGGAATCTCTCTCCCCCCCGACTTGTTGAAGCGCCTGAGGAAACGCGCCTTCGATCTTGAGGTTTCCAAATCACGACTAGCGCAAGACATTTTCAACGCCTACTTCAAGCGCGTCCGCTACAAAATAAAGAACGGAGTGAGCCAATGACCACCAATATGAAAACAACTGCGCAATTAAAGATAGGCGACACCATCAAAGTCTGGTGGCGTCCAGGACGTGACTCCATCACTGCGCTGAGACCATACACCGGTCCGTTACGTGCCACTCTCGGAGATGAAACCAAGGTCGCGGAATTTGCGCTCAATGAAACCGGAATGACGCTCGAAGGAGACGCGGTATTCGAGGTGTTATGAGAATGCCCATTCCTGACGTTATTTTTTTGCAGTGGGTGGGCGACAGCGACGAAAAACCGTCCCCGCGCTGCGAAATAGACAGCAACGACGTAACATGGTCTGCGCACAAAATCTTTAAGCATGACGTGCGATACGTGCGCGCCAGAGAAAAAGAACGTTGCGAGGTAAAATGACCGCCCTCGCCCCAAGGCAAGCCATGAACTCCACTCTCTTCAAACCACGCGGTCGGATGTCGAACGAGCAACGTCTGGCAAAACTGCGGGCACGGTGGAAGCGGCAGGCGGCGGCGCGCAAGGTGACGGCGGAGTTCAAGACTATCCTGCCGGCGAAACAAAACCGGACCTGCGGGATGCCGGAAAAGAAGCCGCACCGGTTGCAACTGGAGGTCGAGTGCGCGATCGATCGAAACTTTTGGGGGAATCCACTCAAGCCATTTCGCCCGAAAACCGATCCAGGCTGCGGTGGGTTCGGTAAACCATTCAGGTTTGGCGGAGCAACGGAGGTGGCCGCGTGATCGTCGGGAAAGGATATGTCTTGCAGGCCAGAGAGAGCGAACAGGCCAGCAGGCTCTCTTACGACGACATGACAGAAGTGGGTGAGATACGACTTTCTGATTCTTCAACCGTCAAGAGTGGAGACGACCTCGACGATGCTCCGTTTAATGGCAACGGGAACGTTTATGACGGGGAACTCATCGCACTAAAAAAAGGGGATTACGTCCTCGTGATGCGCGGTTGGTCCGACAAATGAAAACAATCGCCAATCGCCAATCGGAAATCGGCAATTCCCCGACGTATCACACCTACGTATCGACCCGTCAAAGGGAACTGCGAGAGAACCCCGAGGTGGAAGGGAAGGCGATCTATTACGGCTTGATGCAGATGGTAGCGTTTGCGGAGGACGGGTTTAGTCTCGAAGCCAAACTTTCTTTCCCCCGCATCCGTCACGCCTTCTCCAGGTTGAGCCTGATGGTGTGGATCGGCGCCATGCAGAGCTGGTTCAAAAATCTTTCTCCGCGTGATCGGAAACTGTTTCGCACGTCGAAATTCCCGGCATGAAATTACTCAATGGCCGTCAGCGCAAGGGGACAAAATGGGCATGAGCGAACACACGCTGCAATTCCCCAAGAAGCTCGCGCCTGAGATTGGTCTCGCTCCGAACGAGATCAATAATTTCAAGCGCAAAGGCTGCCGGTTCTACGGCAAGAAAACCTGTGTGGCATGGGTTCGCGAATATCTCGACAGGGTTACGGCAGCGGAATCTTCGACTGAGCAGCCCGCACGTCTTCAACATTCAGCCGGGAATAAATTCTGTGGATAAGGGAACTGGAGTGGTTCACGAGTCGCATGGCCTCGACTTGGGAAAGACCGCCCCGGTGACAGCGGGTAACAAACGTGACGCGCAGGCTGTGAAAAGAGGCTTGGACGCCGCACGCACGAAAGAAGCTGTTAATACGGCCATTCTTGTCGCTCGAAAGATTGCAGGTACGGACGCCTCCTTGACGTTTGAGATTACTGAGGATCACGCGCAACTTCGTGTGAATTGGTACAGTAAAATACTTACGTGGGTCGTCCTCTTTTCGCTTGGCATCGCGCAACCGAATAGTTCCGCCGTCCAAGTCGATATTCTCCATCGGGATCGAGCATTCACTAAACCGGCATCCAGTGTAGAGTGCAATTTCAAAACAGGTCCGCATCCATTCCGGTTCGCTGGCGAGACGCGCCCTGATTTTGGCAATATCAGCATCGGTCAATTCCGGCTTCAACTTCTGCGGAGCACGAGCAATCCCGAGGCGCGCGATGGGATTGGACTCTGTGAACTCGCGCCGGATGGCTTCGTTTATCAACTGCGAAAGAAATTTGACTTCAAGCAGGGCCGTATTGTGGCAGACCTCCCGACCGTGAACTTTGGTTGCCATTCGCCAGCGTATATACGCCCCGCCATGAGCATATCTGACCTGTCGCGGATAAACGATCCCCTGCTCCGCCAGAAACGCTTTGATGGCTTGCCAGGCTACGCCGTAACGCCTTCTGGAATCGCCTTTGCCGGTCCAGTGAGTCGAGATGTAGCCGGGAACCCATGCGAGGAAAGCTGGCGAAGTGTTCGGGCCGCCGATCCGTTGTTCCTCGACGCTTGCTCGCTCCGCCAGTCGTTGAGCTTTGTGGGTCGCAGCTTGATCGTCCGCGCGAAGCCCAGTCGATTTCTCAACCCAAGAGCCAGAATCAAGATCGCGTCGGCGCAAGTACCAGAACGGAGAGCGAGAATGCCTGCGGAGAGAGGCCACGGGCGCAGAGTCTCCGATGGTCTCACAAACGTAAAGTGTAAAAAAGTGGCTTTCAGTGGTGCGCGCCGGGTGATAAATGGCGGCGAGTGTGCTGAGAAATTCTACCGTTACACTACGAGGCAAACGCGGGCGGATGACGTAAGCGCGTTCGGGCGGATTCCGCAAGTGCCGCTACCGTTATCGCTTCGGGACTTTTCCGCTCAGCCAAACTTCGGCGCCTTCACGGGCGGCTTCCACCTCGAGCGGGCGGCCACTCTCGAGCACAAGAAGACGCGCCCGCTCCAGCATTTCGTCGATCTTGTGGTCGTCGTGCGTGGGATCGTGGTGAAACAAAAACAACTTTTTGACCCGGGCCTCGAGCGCGAGCGAAACCACCCGGCTCAGCGCGCCATGTCCCCAGCCGACGTGCTCCTGATATTTCTCGTCGGTGTATTGCGTGTCGAGAATGAGGACATCCGCCTCCTTCAAAAAGTCGACCAGCTTCGAGCGCGCGACGGCCGCCTGCGCGCGCGCCCTATGCGGATGAGTCCCATCACGCGCGGCCAGTTTTAGTTTCAACGGCTCGAACGGTTCGTTGTCGGGCAAGAAAGCGATGGAGCCTTCCTTGGTGAAAAGCCGGTAGCCCGCGCAGATGCCGGGATGATTCAAGAACCGGGCGTGCACTTTCACTTTGCCGATCGAGAATTTCATCCGCTTGAGTTCCCGGATCTTGATCGTGCCCGGGAGGTCCCGCCAGCTTATGGGAAAAAACGGAACCTCCATTTGCGCGGCGAGAATGGTGGCGAGGCCGGCGCGCGCTCCCTCGAATCCCAGAACGCGGAGCGAGTTCTTGGCTTTGTAAGCGGGCAGAAAAAACGGGAGCCCCTGGATGTGGTCCCAGTGGGTGTGAGTCAGGAGCAAGGTGAGGTTGATCGGCGCGCCGTCGAATTCCTTCTCGAGCGCGAGCCCCAGCTCGCGAATGCCCGAGCCCGCGTCCAGGATAATGATTTCGCTATCGGTGCGCACTTCGACGCAAGTCGTGTTGCCGCCGTAGCGGATCGTCGAAGGGCCGGGCACGGGAATGGAACCGCGGACACCCCAAAACTTCAGGCGCGTCGAGGGCGGCTGAAACTTGAGCGCGCGCGATTGGCGCGGCGTCAGTTTCCGGGCCGGACGGCGTTTGCGTTTGAGCGCCTTCTCCAGTTTTTCCCACTTCAGCGGCTTGACGAAATAATCGTCGCCGCCCGCGTCCAAAATGACGGAGCGATCCACGTCGTAATGGCGGCCGGCGGTGATAATGATCTTGGTCGACGTCAGTTTTTCCCGGAGCGCGCGGCAAACCTGAAGGCCGCTCAATTTCGGCAGCAAGAGATCGCAAATGATTGCTTCCGGTTTTTGCGCAAAGGCGATCTCCATCCCCTGCGCACCGTCGTCCGCTTCGAGGACGTTCCATTCGTGTCGCGCGAAAAGCTGGCCGATGCGTTTGCGGCCTTCCGCGTCATCTTCGATGAGCAAGACTGTCGGCATGGGCATTAAGGGCCGGATTCTGCCACGCGACTTTTACGAAACCAAGGATTTTCAAGGAGTTGTACGCCCGCTCGGTCGGGGCGTAGCCGAGGCGACTGAGCGCCGTGGCTACAGCGCATGTCAGTTAAAGGAGGCTGGAGCCGAACGCGCCGGGTTTTCCCCTTTTCCAGCGCAAGTCGGGATGAAGATTGATCTCCTCGGGCGGCACGTCGAAGCCGACCGCGCGAAGCAGATAAGAAACGCCCTCGCGGCTTTCCATCGTTTCTTTCAAGCTGCGCGCAAAAAGCTCGATGTATTCCTTGTAGGATTCGAGCGCGAGTTTCCCTTCGGCGAAATGCTCGGCCAGCGCTTCGTCATGGTAATCGATCAGCTCGATCAACGCGCGCCGCAGTTTCAGCCGCATCTCCGGATCGACCACGACCTTGAACGGAGTCGCGCCCGCATCGGGCTTTGCGAGTTCCTTCTTGAGCGTCGTCTGCTCGGCCGAGACGAGTTGATAATCGCGAGGTTCTTCCATTTTCGTTCCCAGAATGCGCTCCGGAATGGGGCGATGGCTGGGGTTCAGTTGTGGATTGAGCCGCTTCTCCTGTCAAACCAGAATCGCCGCATCAACCGCGCGTCAGCTCCCGGCATTCCACATTCGTCGCGCCCATTCCGGCGGCGATCCAATCGCGGATCGCCGCGTGGTCCAGCTTTGTCCCGCACGAAAAAATATCCACGGCCGCATAGCCGTGCTCGGGCCACGTGTGGATGGCCACATGCGATTCCGCGATGACGATTACTCCGCTTACCCCATGCGGGCTGAACGTGTGAAAAACGTCGGTGACAATGGTGCCGTGGCCGCGGCGGACCGCTTCCAGGAGCAGTTCCTTCAACGCCGCGGGATTATTAAGCAGCTCGGCCTTGCATCCGTGCAACTCGATTAGCATCTGGCTGGCGAACGGTCCGTGCGTTTTCATCCGATCAATGCGACGAGCGCATCGGCCGCCTGCGTGCCGCGCGTGAATGCTTCTTCGAAAATGGAAATCCCGCTCATGTCCGAGTGAGCGAAGACTATCCGGCCGTGCGGTTCCTGCATCATTTCTCGTGCTCCGCCCCAGATGAAGCCGGGCACCGGACGAATCATCCCGTGACCCCAGACCCAGACATCGATGTTCCGAATGTGGGAGTGAATGCCGGGATGAACACGATCCAGGTCAGCGGCGACGCGTTCGCACCAGTCAGCGTGCGTGCGGGCGAGCGCGCGCTGCCTCTCCTCGGCGGGCACGGCGGCATCGAGCGGCCAGTAATGGGTGATCACAGTCTCGCGCGGGACCGGATGGACATTTTGATGCGTGGCCACGACGTAGCCTAACGAGTCGCTCGCGCGTGCGACATTATCCCAGGCGAGCGGCGTTCCGGACCCGCTTGGAAGTTGATCGAGCGTGACGTTGGCCACCATCCAGGGCGAGTAGACCGCATCGTTCCCGCCCGGTAAATCGCGAATCATTCGGTGCGCGACAAATCGAGGCGCGGCGCACACAACTCCGCGCGTCTTCACGCGCACGCTCTGCTCGCGTTCGACATCGAGGTAATCGACAACCACGGCGCCGTCGCTCTGCTCGACATTGAATACTACCCCGCTGCTCCGCGTGCGCGTCGCGCAGGGGGCCGCCAATTTCTTCGCTAGCCAGCCGTTGCCTTCGGGCCAGGTCACCACCGCATCGCGATCCGCATTCGACGCACGTCCCCGCCGCGAAGCAAAATAATGCGCCCCGGCCCAGGCCGAGACGTGTTCGATGCCGGCGCCGTAATCATCGCGGCAGCTATAGTCAACGTGCCAACGGAGCGGGACGGAATTCCATCCCTGTTCCGTCATCCAGGCGGCCATCGTTTTTCCATCGAGTGCGAGAAGCTCGGCGTCGCGCGAGCTGAGATCGAGCGGGATCGCGAAAGCTGGCCCGTCATCGCGGCCACGCATCGAGCGAAAGCTCTCCATTCGCGCGAAGAAATCCTCATACTGCCGGCGATCGTCGGCGGTGATTCCGATTTGCGGGAGCAGACCTTCCTGCCAGCGGCCGGCATCGAAGAGACGCTCCATCGGATCGGCGCAAAGAAATTCCTCGTCGTAGACCGGCGCGCCGTTTGCATCGTGCCCGCGGGTGATGCCCAGCTCTTCGAACAACGCGAGCACCTCGACCGATTCGTCATTCGGCAACGGGACGTAGTGAGCGCCCCACGGATACGCTGAGACTGCGTTCTGCCCCGAGGCGGCGTTCCCTCCCGGTTGATGCTCGAGCTCGATCAGCAAAAAATCGCGCTGACCAAGCTGATCCAACCGGCGCGCCGCGGCGAGACCCGCGATGCCGCCGCCAACGATCACAACGCCCGCGTCGATCGTCTCGCTCGGCGCGGGAAAATTCCCGAGCCGCAGCCGGTGACCAACCGCCGCCGACGCGCCGACAATCGCACCGGAAAATTTTCTCGCTCTCTTGCAGCCGACCAGCATCGCCGCTGCGCTCGCGCCGACCGTCCCGATGAATTTGCGCCGGGTCGTCCTCATTGCTGGCTATAGCGCGCCCACTCCGCGTCGAAATAACGAACGAGCGCCTGATTGTTCAGACGATTCACCTGGACCGGGACGCGTCCCATGTCCGGTGGAAAATGCGAAAGGTCCGCGACACTTTTCGCGTCGATAAAGCGCAGGCCGCCGGGAAAGTTCCACTCCTCCGTGAGCGGATGGAGCGATGCGAGAATGAATCCCCACTCGCCGAACGATGGCACGAGGGTGTGGTATGGCTCCGTGACGAAGCCGCAGGCGCGCAGTGTCTCGTCGATGCACCAGAAGGATTGGCGCGCGACGAAGGGCGAGGTGCATTGGATCACCATCGCGCCACCGGGCGCGAGCGCGTGCCGGGCGCGTTGATAGAACGCGGTCGTATACAATTTCCCGATGCTGAAGTTCGACGGGTCGGGAAAATCGGCGACGATGAAATCGAACACCTCCCGGTTGTCTTTCAGCCAGGTGAAGGCGTCGCCGTTGACCACGTGGACTCTCGGTGCCGTGAGCGCACCAGCGTTCAGGCGCGTCAGCATTTCCTGCGTGGAAAAAAGCCGCGTCATCGACGGATCCAGATCCACGAGCGTAATGCTTTCGATTCGCGGATAGCGCAAAATCTCACGGACGGCGAGCCCGTCTCCGCCGCCGAGCACCAGGACGCGGCGCGCGTTCGGCAAGCGAGCGAGACCGGGATGCACGAGCGCTTCGTGGTAGCGATATTCGTCGCGCGAACTGAATTGCAGATTGTTGTTCAGATAGAGGCGCAGATCGTCGCCGCCGCGAGTGATCGTGATCCGTTGATACGGTGTCGACTTCGCAAAAATCACTTCTTCGTTATAGGCGGAAGCTTCCGACCACGTTATGATCCGCTCCGAGTAGGCGAACCCGGCGCCAAGGAGTGCGAGCACGACGATGCCTTGAATCTGCAACGCGCGCGCGCCTCGCACCTGGCCGCGCAACGCCCATAAAGCCACGAGCCCCACCGCGCCATTCAAAATCCCAAAGAGAAATCCCGAGCGGGCGAGGCCGCAGTAGGGCACGAGCACCAAGGGGAACAAGAGCGACGCGAGCAAGGCGCCGATGTAATCGAACGTGAAAACTTTCGAGATGAGATCTTTGAACTGGAGCCGGCCTTCGAGAATCCGGAGGAGCAAAGGAATTTCGAGGCCGACCAGCGTGCCGATCACCAGCACGATGGCATACAGGACCACCCGGAACGAACTGACATGCGCAAACAACACGAAGAGCGTGGCCGACGCCGAACCGCCAAAGAGCGCGATGAGGAACTCGACTTGGATGAACACCCGCAGCAGGTCTTTCTCGACGTAACGCGAGAGCCACGACCCGATGCCCATCGCGAAAAGATAAGCGCCGATGATCGTGGAGAACTGCGTGACAGAATCGCCGAGGAGATAGCTGGCGACGGTGCTCGCGATCAGTTCATAGATGAGTCCGCAGGTCGCGATCGTGAAGACCGAAGCGAGCAGTAAGAGACGGATGCCGCGATCATTCATGGCGCAGAACAGCGGCGACGCTCAGCGCGCGACTCAATGAATCGCGGCCGCGACGATGACGCAGATCCCGAGCGCGGCGAAGCCGACAACGATGGCCAGGGCGGTATTCTGTTTTTCCACCAGCTCCCGCCAAAGATGATAGGGAGTGACCTTGTCGATGATCGCGAATATCGCGACGAAGAGGATGACACCGAGAAGCGCGAAGAGAACGGAGTTGGAGATAATTTGCCAGTTCATAGGTTTGTTATTTGTGATTCATAGTTCGGGTTGGGCCCAGCGCTCGAAATGGCGCGCCGATGGCGTGCCCAAAACTCCATCCGCGCGCATTCGCCAGCCCGAGGTAAACCGTCGAAAAGAGGCAGAGAGCCAGGTAAATGGGATGCCGCGTCATAGTTTTTTACGGGGTGAAATCACTTTCGCTCCAACGCGCCTTTTCACGACGAATGCCGCGCCACAGAACCATGATTGGATAAAACATCACAAGGAGTAGAACGACAATGCAATTCCCAAAGAATACGCCGCCGCTTTTCACGCGCACGGTGAAGGGCAGCCGGTCGATCTTCGCATCCGCGCTCGGCTCGATGGTGAGAAAGTATTCTCCCGCCGGCACGGCCGGAAGCGCTATGCTCGAGTTTTTGTCACCCTCGGTCCACGAGCCGTCGCTATCGTAGCCGTGGTAATAACTGATTTCGAGTGGTGCCGGGATCGTCTCGTTCGTCTTGGCGTTGACTAAATCCATGTCGAGATCGAGCCAGCTGTTGTCGACGCCTGCGTTGGCTTCGATCTCCACGCGTTGATCTCCGCCATCCAGTTGGAAGTGAGGCGTGACGAGCGTTTGCTGGGTGTCGACAGTTGGCGGGGGAGATACCGGTGTGCTGGTAGGTGTCGCGGAGGGGCGCGACTGCTGCTGGAGTTTATAGATCGTGTCGAATAATGATCCAGGGATCGGCGTGACTGTGGGCCCGGGTGCGGGTGCGGGTGCGAGCGGGCGCTGAAACACAAATGGCGCCTCGAGAAGCTTCACTTCGCGGGGACTGGTAAAAGCCCACACGAAAAACAAAATGGGCAACGACAGGAAGAACGGCCAGCGGACCTCTCTCCACTTTTTGGCGAATGGGTTTGGCTGGTTGAGGTAGACGCCTTCCGGAGCCGGAAGATCTTTTACCGCGAAAGCCTCCTCGACCACCTTGGGCGTAATATACTTCCCGTGGGACCAGGTAACTTCCGCCAGGCCGGGATACGTTTCTCCCGAAACAATCTCCGGCGGATCGATGTAATCGGCCACCTCCGCCTGTTCGCCACGCTGAACCTTCCAATAGAACTCGCCCAGCACACCGCCCACCGTCGCCGTGCCTTTGGCGAAAAGTTTGTAAGTGCGCCCCGCGAAATAAACTTTGTTCCCGCTCTCGGCAGGCATCGAGGTAAGGCGATCGACAATCGTCCAATGACCCTGGAACGAAACGAGCCACTGAAATCCCAGCCAGGGATTGAAGAGCAAATACTCGAACCAGGTCGACGAATCTTCGGTGCGGGAAACGAAGCCGATCACTTCGCAATCGACGCCAAGAAGTTTCCCGCGCTGGCCGATCGGAAGAATCGGCAGGAGTTTACGCACCGCCTCGTCTGCTTTCTGGATTACCTGAAGTTCCGGAGTCGCCGTGTCGATAATGGCGCCGCACGAACCGCACACAGCCGACATCGATTGTCCGGCGGCACGCAAGTTCACGGCGGCGCCGCAGGACGGACAGGAGAGCGCGGTCGTTTTGCCCTTCTCCTGTTCTATCTCGCCATCCCAGCCGGGAACCTTGCGTAGATTCGTTAGGTTCAACGCGGTGAATTGCGCGTATTCGCCCGTGAACAATTCCAGTTCCTTGCCGTCGATTTCGATACTCGAGAAGCCGCCTTTGGCGCCGATGAAATCCACGCTCACCCGGCTTTCGTCGGGCGGGGCGGCAAACGGTAGCTCGCCCTCGGCCGCGCGATACTTCACCGTCTTGGCGTCCGTGACAGTCCAGGTCGCGCCATTTAATTGCAGTTGAAGATTGGGCGCGTAAAAGCTGGCTTCGGCCGGGAGCTTCTCAGTCAAGGGCGTCGCGAAGCTGATCATCAACAGGCCTTGCGCTTCCGCCAGCCAGCCGCTCGTCTTTGCGTCGTAAAGAATGCACCACTCGTTCCAGCTCCCCTCTTCCCATTCGACCCGAAGACGGCCGACGATCTCGAAGCCACGTCCCTTCCACTCGCCGCGGGTTCCGATTTGAAACGGACTCAGGTCCGGCGGCAGCGCCGCCATCACACCCAGCGCCTCTAGGGCGGCGCCGCGGAGAACGACCATCGAACGGCAGTGCTCGCACACGGCGAAAACGGCAATCGAGGACTGAAAAGTGACCGGTGCTCCGCATTGCGGGCAATCGAGAACACGCGCAGCCATCGTGCGAGTCAGGCCTTACTCGGCCCAAAAGTGTCGCGAAACTGTTTCGCGAGAGATTCGGTCAGTCCCATAGCAACGTGGCCGAGAATAGCTTTTGCCCGCGCTCGGGCAAGCTCGATCGCCTCTAAAAGAAAATCGGGATGATCAGGATCGCGACGATGTTTACGACCTTGATCATGGGATTGATCGCGGGACCGGCCGTGTCCTTGTAAGGATCGCCGACGGTGTCGCCCGTCACCGAGGCGGCGTGAGCGAACGAGCCTTTCCCGCCGAGATTGCCCTCTTCGATAAATTTTTTCGCGTTGTCCCACGCGCCGCCGCTCGAAGTCATCGCGATCGCAACGAAAAGCCCGGTGACGATCGTGCCGACGAGCAGACCGCCGAGAACCACGGGACCGAGTGGCTTGATCATCGCCACCGCGAGAACGAAAACGATCGGCAACAACGCCGGCACAATCATTTCCCGCAGCGCCGCCTTCGTCACGATGTCCACGCAGGTGCCGTACTCCGGCACGTCTTCGCCGCGCAGGATTCCAGGTTTCGCGGCCAACTGCCGCCGCACTTCCCGCACGACCGCGCCAGCGGCCTTGCCGACGGCGTCCATGCTGAACGCAGTGAAAAGAAACGGCAACAATCCGCCAATGAAGAGACCGATGATGACCTTCGGTTCCGTCAGGGAAAACTGGAACGAGTACGCGCGGCCAGCCGCGGAGAAATGCGCTTTCAATTCCTCCACGTAAGAGCCGAAGAGCACCAGCGCCGCCAGACCCGCCGATGCGATCGCATAACCTTTCGTCACCGCTTTCATCGTGTTGCCGACCGCGTCCAGCTCGTCGGTGATGCCGCGGATTTCCTTCGGCAAATTGCTCATGACCGCGATCCCGCCGGCGTTGTCGGTGATCGGACCGAAGGCATCGAGCGAAATAATAATCCCGGCCATCGAGAGCATGCTCATGACGGCGATCGCGATTCCGTAAAGGCCGGCGAAATGAAAGCTGAATAGAATGGCGAGGCCGATGAAGCCCACGGGCAAGGCCGTCGCGCGCTGCCCGATCGCGAGTCCCGCGATGATGTTCGTGGCGTGACCTGTCTCGGACGCCTTCGCGATTTTGCGCACGGGTTTGAAACTGGTCGACGTATAGTAGTTCGTGATGATGACAACGATGCCGGTCATGAGGAGGCCGACGAGCGAGGCGAAATAGAGATCGTTGGCCGAACGGGGCGCGCCGGCGATCAGGATCGGCTCAGGGAAAAGTAAATGCGTGGCCGGCCAGAAGAGAATGGCAGAGACGACCGCGCTCGCGCCGACCGCGCCCATCAAAACCGTGCCCGGTTTTCCGCCGCTGATGTTAACGAACAAGATTCCGATGATCGCGCCGAGCACGGAAATGCCGCCAAGAATAAAGGGATAAATAATTGCGGCGGGATAAGCGGTCAGCGTCAGTGATCCCACCAGAATGGCGCCGATCAGGCTCACCGCGTACGTTTCGAAAACGTCCGCCGCCATGCCGGCGCAATCGCCCACGTTGTCGCCGACGTTGTCCGCGATCGTGGCTGGATTCCGCGGATCATCTTCTTCGAGGTTGCTCTCGATTTTGCCCACGAGATCGGCGCCCACGTCAGCGGCTTTGGTGTAGATGCCGCCGCCGAGCCGCGCGAAAACGCTGATGAGACTCGAACCAAGGGCCAGCCCCACCAGGCTCTTCACCGCGAGTACAGATCCGATCCAGTTCTTGGCGAGGGTGTAGAAAATTCCTACCGAAAGCAGAGCGAGGCCGACGACGAGCAAGCCGGTAACGGCGCCGCCATTGAAAGCGACCCGCATCGCAGCGGAGCGCGACTGGGTGGCGGCTTGCGCCGTGCGTGTGTTGGCCAGCACGGCGATACGCATGCCGATAAATCCGGCGGCGAGCGAACAAGCGGCTCCGATCAAGAATCCCATCGCGGTGGCTTTGTCGCGAAAGATGAAAAGAAGAACGAAGATCACCGCCGCGATGGCGCTGATCGTGACGACCTGGCGGTTGAGGTAAGCCTTGGCGCCTTCCTGAATTGCAGAAGCGATTTCCCGCATTCTGTCATTGCCGGGAGACAAACTGATGACCGATCTGATGAGAATGAACGCGAATACCAGTCCGGCAATCGCGCAAAGCATCGAGATGAGGACACCGGATTGAAGAAGGTTCAGGGCAAGAAAAGGCATAGGTGGCTCCGTTGAAAGTGGGGGACTTTAGTAAGTTTTCCCTCGGTGGCAACGGGTAAATGGCTTCGCTTTGGAACCGAGCTTCGCAGAGCGAAATGGCGACAGGCCTAAAGCTCGAAAACAGCGCGCAACCGTTTCAGGAATGAAGCGCGATACTCGGATTCCTTCCTCTTTTGCTCGTCCGGTTTCAAGGCGTCCTTCAGAATGCCCTCGCCTTCAAGTTTGCGCTTCGCCAAAAGATCGCTGAGCTGGGTCAGGCATTGCGGCGATTCGCGCAGAATCTCCGCCATAACTTCCTTTCGGATTTCCATCACTTCGCAATCCTGCTCAGCGCGAATCGTGGCCGAGCGCGCTTCGCCGGTCAGTAGCGACATTTCACCGAAGCAATCCCCCGAGCGCATATGGCCGAGGCGGATGTCGTCCCCGTTGCGTGAAACGGTAACGTGCGCCACGCCGCGCAGCATGATGAACATCGAGTCGCCGCTCGCGCCTTCCTCGATGATGCGTTCGCCGCGTCCGTAACGATTGAAGTGCGCGTTGTGCAGCACGTTCTCCAGTTGGGCGTCGTCGAGACAGTCGAAAAGCGGCTCTCCGCGCAAAATGGCGCGCGCTTCGTCGTGTCCCTCCGGCACGTTGCGACGCTGGCGGCGTTCCAAATGGATCGTCCGAATCGGAAACGGAATCGTGATGCGCTGGCGTTTGAATTCGTACCAGATATTGGTCCGGATCGCGTCGCAAACATCGTTGTAGTGAACGTGATTTCCCATCCAGAATTTGATTTCGTAAATGACGGACGACTCCGCGAAATCCACGACATAAATCTTCGGCGCCGGCTCGAGCATGACGCCTTCGGCGCTGGCCGCGGCGCGGTGGAGGGCGTCTTTCACGCGGTTGGGCGGCACCTTGTAATCGGCGCCGACGCGAATCCGCATCGCGTGGACTTGCGTCGGATAATGGAGATTGACGATCGTCCCGCGCGCGATCGTATAATTCGGGATGTCGAGGTAAATCCCGTCGTTGGTCCGGAGCCGCGTTGAGCGCCAGTTGATCTCCATCACCTCGGCGTAGCGGTCCTGGATGTTGAGCCAGTCGCCCACTTTGTAGGGCCGGCTGATCTGCAACGCGATGCCGGCGATGATCCCGCCGAAAAGATCCTGCGTCGCGAAACCGAGAACTATGGCGGCGATGCCCGAGCCGGCGAGCAGACCTTTCAGCTGCGTTTCGGCGTGATAGACAACGCTCAACACGACCAGGAGCGCGATCAGGTAAATGAAAAGCGCGACGACCTGGCGGAGGAACTGGGGAATCGTAGCCTGGCGTTTCTTTTCGAAGTAGGCGTCCCAGAGGTAACGATCGAGGAGCGCGACGACGAACGCCGTCGTGAGCAGGACGGCCACGGCGTCGACATGTTTTTGCCAGGTGACATGCAGCCCGTAGAAAAGGATCGCCGCGTAAAACGCGAGCGTGAGACAGAAAAGCTGGAAAGGAACACCGAGGCGCACGCCGGCGCGGCGTTTCAGAAACCGGCCAATGGTCAGCGTCGCGAAAAAGGTCGCAACGAAAATGATGGCTGTGACGGCGGTCTTCTGCGTTTCGAGGAATGCAAACATCGACGGACCTAGATTAACCAGCCGGTAACAGACCGACAAGCCCCCTGTAGCCGCCGCCCCATGGGCGGCGCGATTCACGCGTTGCAGGGTAAACACACACGCGCGGGTCGAGGCGCCGGGATCGCGCTGGCCCACGCTTCGCACAGCGAAGCGGCTACAGCCTTGGTGGGGAAATGACCAGCCAGGCCCAGCCCGCCAAAAAACAAACGCCACCAATTGGCGTGATGGCGCCGAGCCAGCGCACATTCGTCAACGCCATCACATAGAGGCTGCCGCTGAAAAACAAAATGCCGGCAACGATCAGAAAATACGCCGCGCGATTCCCCGCGCCGTGCAGTGCGAGAGCGACGAGAGCGACCGCGTGCAGAAAATGATAGAGGACCGCCTTGTTCCAGACATCGAGCATTCCGCTCTCCTGTAACGTGGCCTTCAAAGCATGCGCGCCGAATGCGCCGAGACCCACCGCGAGAAAGCAAAGAATCGCGGCGATGCGGAAAAGCGTGACGGCCATAACTCATTTCCCCCCGAAAAATTTCCGGAACGATTGAATGATCTTGCTCGGCAACGTGCCAGCTTTTTGCCCGAGGTCCTGCAATTTCTGCGCGAACTGCGTCTGCGTGCCGCCGTGAATTTCACAAACGACCTGCGGCACCTTGTCATCCGGCAATGTGATTTCGTAGGCCGTTCCGGCCGCGTTGCAGCCAGTCGTCGCGAGATGATTCGAGATGGAACAGACCACCGCTTTCGATTGCGGCATTGTCGGCTCGAGCGCTCGCGCGGGATAACGCTGCGCCGCTTTCGTCATCACTTGCGTCCAGACCGGCAACGCGAGGGCCGCGCCGTAACCGCGCGGGATGATCGTCTTCGGCTGATCGAACCCGACCCAGACGCCGCACGTCAGCGCGGTCGTGTAACCGACAAACCAGGCGTCTTTGTAATCGTTCGTCGTCCCGGTCTTTCCCGCGGCCGGGAGTTTGAAGCCGAGCGACTTCGCGCTCGCCGCCGTTCCGCTGATCAGGACTTCCTCCATCAATTGCGAAGTCATCCAGGCGGCGCCGGGATCGAGCGCGGGAATGGCCACGTGCGCCGCGCGATAAATCGGGTTGTGATCCGCGTCGTCGATCCGCTCGATGATGTAAGCCTGCTTGCGAATGCCCGCGTTTGGAAAAATCGTGTAGGCGGAGGTGAGATCTTTCAGATTCGTTTCGAACGAGCCGATGAAAATCGCCGGCCCGCGCGGGATGTTTTCGCCGAGACCGACCGTGGTCGCGATCTTCTGAACGTCATCGAGTCCGGCGAACTGGCCGACCCGCACGCTCATGGTGTTGCGGGAGTGAATCAGTCCGTAGGAAACCGGCTGGATGCCGCCATAAGTTCCATCCGAATTTCCCGGCGCCCAATTTCCCGCGCCTTCGATTTCGCCCGGCTCGATCGGGCCATCGCTGATCGCAGCGCCGGGCAGCAGCCCGTGCGTGAACGCGAGCGTGTAGACAAACGGCTTGAACGCGGAGCCGACCTGCCGGTTCGCCGGCGCCAGCGCGCGATTGAATTTGCTCTGCGCGTAGTCGCGCCCACCAACGAGCGCGCGGATACCGCCGCTCGTGTTGTCGATCGCGACGAGCGCGCCCTGGAGGTACGGCATCGAAGAATCTTCGCCCTCATCCGGCGGTCGATAGCTGGCTTTCGTCGGATGATGAAAATTTGATTGGTGCTCGATCTTGCCCAGTTGCGTCTCGAGCGCCTGCGTCGCGGTGGCCTGCACGGTCGGATCGAGCGTCGTGTAAATGAACAGGCCGCCGTTGTCGATTTGATCGGGCGTCAGGAGCAGATTCAAATCCCGCTGGACCGCGTCCATCGCATAATTCTCCTGGACCTGCGGTAGCCGCTTCGGATTCGAAGTGACCTTCGCCAGTTTCGCCTGCTCCGCCTGCGCAGCCGTGATCTTTTTCAACTCGAGCATCCGATCGAGCACGGTGTTGCGTTGCAGCGCCGCGCCTTCGGGATTCTTCAACGGCGAAAAGCGGTTCGGACTGCGAATCAATCCGGCGAGCACCGCCGCTTCGGAAAGATTCAGCTTCGCGGCGTCTTTGCCGAAGTAAGCCATCGACGCAGTCTGCACGCCGTAACAACCGGAGCCGAAATAAATCCGGTTGATGTAGAGCTCGATGATCTGCTGCTTCGTGAAATCGCGTTCGATCCTCAACGCCACCATGGCTTCCAGGATTTTGCGGCTGAGCGTGCGTCCGCCGAGCGGGAGGCTGTTGCGGGCGAGCTGCTGCGTGAGGCTGCTCGCGCCTTCCTTCGCCGACGCGCTCAGGATGTCCTTGATCAAGGCGCGGGCGATGCCGCGCCAATCGATTCCGCCATGCTCGAAGAAGCGCGTATCCTCACGCGCGATCACCGCATCGACGAAAAACGGCGAGACTTCGTTGAGCGCCACCTTCAGCCGATTCGCACCCGCGAGCCGGCTGTAAATCTTTCCATCGACGTCGAAGACCGTATTGCGCTCCGGCATGTCGCCGACCTTCTTCATGTCGAAGGTCTGCGCCCAGACGGCGTAGAACGAGAGGACGGCGAAGAACGCGGCGAGCGGCAGCGCCAGCAAGGCGAGCTTCCACCCGATGCGGAATTTGCGCCGGCCTTTTTTGTTCGAAGCGCGCGCGAAAAGCTTCATCGTTTATAAGATTAAACCGTTAATCAGTCATCCCGAGCGTAGTCGAGGGACCCCGGTTTCTCGTATCGACGTCGCCCGCACAGAACGGGGTTCTTCGACTCCGCTTCGCTCAGAATGACAGCGAGCAGGTCGCGCAAACGACCGCGCCGAACGCGATGCCACCTCTGGGCAATTTCCATCAACCGCCGCTCAAAGTCGCATCTGCACCGCGCTGGCCGGCTGCTCGTTGGCGCAAGGCGCGTTGGTCGGCACGCCGGAATCGGCCGCGCTCGGCTGCACGATTTTGTGATCGATGAGGTATTCCTCGACTTCGTCGCCGCTCACGTCGGCGAGCATTTTGTCACCGATCTCGACGCAAGGTGAGAGCGGCTGGCCGCTTTTCGTTTCCATTTCCCAGCGGAAAGCCGGGTTCTGGATGATGTCTTTTTCGGTGTAGGGAAGATTGTATTTGGCGAGCACGGCGCGCACGCCGGCGCTCCAGCCGCAGGTGGTCTTGACGTAGGCGGTTATTTTGGGCGTATCCATTGTCGGCCAAGGTAGCACGCGCGCCGCCGACTCGAAACCGATTTCAATGCCGTTTGCACAAGCGGAGCGAACGGTGCACGGATTAGCCATGAGCTTCACTTTGCAAATCGGCGACCGCGCCCCGGATTTTCGCCTGCCGGCTACTGACGGAAAAACTTACGCGCTCTCAGATTTCGCGAGCGATCCGGCGCTGGTGATTTTCTTCACCTGCAATCATTGCCCGTATGTCACCGGCTCCGATGAAGCGACGCGACGCACGGCGGAGAAGTTTTCGCCACGCGGCGTCCGGTTTGTGGCGATCAATTCCAACAGCGCCAACACCTATGCCGAGGATGATTTTCCCTCCATGGTCGAGCGCATGCGCGCGCACAAGTTTCCCTGGATTTACCTGCATGATGAAACGCAGGAGGCGGCGCGGGCCTATGGCGGGCTGCGGACGCCGCATTTCTATCTCTTCGATCGCGCGCGGCGCTTGGTTTACACCGGCCGCGCGCTCGACAATCCACGCCAATCGGAAAAAGCGAAGACGCATGATCTCGATCGCACTCTGGAAGAGCATCTCGCCGGCAAAGCGATCAGTGTCCCCGTCACCAATCCGATCGGTTGCAACGTGAAGTGGGAAGGCCGCGACGCGCACTGGATGCCGGTGGACGCGTGCGATCTCGTGTGAAGAGCCGGACGCGGATAGAAGATTGAAAGCAGTGAAACGCGGATTGCCTGTCATCCCGAGGCTGGCGAAGCGCGCCGAGGGATCTCACAACTGCAAAGCTCGGCTGGTTGCTCTCTAACATAGCCCAACGCGGTGTGCGCCCGGCACTTCGCGGAAGCGAGCCGGTTAGCCTGTGTGAGGTCCCTCGCCGTCTTCGCGGCTCGGGATGACAGCGTCTGCGCGTTCCATCGAACGGCACCCTGCCGGAGTCCCCGCCCAAGCCAAAACCCCGGAGACTCTGGCGCCCAACCGGCGCGTGGCGCCGCTGAAGCTCGCTTAGATTTTGTGCCGCAACGGCCGCATGCACTGCGTTAGTTTTCGCATCCCGAGCTGAAGCCTCGTTTTCACCGTGCCCAAAGGCGTCCGCGTCGTCGCCGCGATCTCGCGCTGGCTGAGCCCGCCGAAGTAAGCCAGCTCGACGACCTCGCGTTGCACCGCCGGCAAATTTCGCATCTGCTGGCCGAGAAAACGCCTCAAGTCGGTGCGAGCGACTTCGGAATGGGTCGCGTTCCGCCGGCCCGAGGAAACGGCCGCGGGTCTTATTTCATCTTCGAAGCGCTGCTTCGCCCGCCGATAACAATCGCGCCGCCGAACCCGATCGATCGCGCGCCGCCGCGCGATAGTGATGACCCAACCAAGCGGCTTCCCGGCCCGCGGCGAATAATTGCGCGCCTCCCGCCAGATTTGCAGAAACGATTCCTGGAGCACGTCGTCCGCCTCCGATTCTTCGCGCACCACACTGCCGATCAGCACCCGAAGCGATCGGCCATAGCGCAGATACAATTCGTCCAGCGCCGGCTGCTGCCGCTGGGTGATTTTTTCCATCAACGCCTCATCGCAAAGAGCGGACCCGATTCCATGATCCGCCGCCGAAAATTGAATCTCAGGGAATAACGCCATAATGCAGACTGATTCGGGCTTGCCCCGCCCGCAGGCCATCAGCGAAGTGGAGCATCGTCGCCTCAGGAAAATCCTGATGAACGCCGGACGCTCGTTTGTGTTCAACTAGAGATGCCGATTTTTGAGACGGCACCTGATGACCGCCTCGATTTCGATTTTGATTCCTGGGAAGACGAGAAACTTCGGCGCCGGTTAAGGGTTTGGCCTATAACCGGATCGTCCGGTCTGCTTATGGCAAAACGCGTCACGTTCGAATTTACTGGGACCGTTCCCACTATGGATTCCCATCTCTTGCCAGAAGAAAAGCTTGCGCTGCTGCAAGCGGCCGACACGCGACGAAAATGGTATTCGCTCGATGACCAGCGCGTGTGTGTCTTGTGTGATCGCGCGATCACCGGCCGCCAGATCGAGATCCGGCGAGATGGGAACGGCGGTTCCACTTTGCATTGCCCGACCGAAGGTTGCCCCTCGCTGCCGGCCGATTGGTTCTACCACGGCAGTTCCTGTTCGACGATGAAAGAGGCGGACCGTCGCCGCGGCGAAATAGATCTCTGGGCAATGTGATCTCCCGCCGCCCACACATCGGAATTGGATTTCGCCTTTCGATTCAAGGCGGCGGTGCGCCACCGCGGCGCTTTGATTTTTGAATCAGGATGCGCTGCTTTCTCCGGAGTCTGGCCGTGCGGCTCTTGGCGGCTTCCGGTGTCGGCTGCAAACATTCCGACGACTTTGCGCGAGGACTCCGGCTGATTTGCGAAAGACGTGCGAACAAAGCCGCTCGGATTTCTTCCGGACCTCGCGGCGAGAGAAAGCCCTCCGCTGAGGCTTGCGTTTGGTCTCGTTTCGAATCGCTCATGCGCACTAGCTGAATCGCCACCGTTCCACTCGACGGACGCCCTTCATTTGGCAGATTGCTATCGGGACAATCCCTATACTGTCCTCGGGAAATACCCGACCGGCGAGCGCTTGAAAGCCGATGAGAGATTGGGAGCGGGTGACGGTTGCGCCGCGTTTAGGGCATGTGTTCCATCTTACTCGTCGAAGATCACCGCGATACGCGGCGAGCGTTTGCAACGCTCCTCCGGAGTTGGGGCCACGAGGTTTCCGCCAGTGAATCGGCGGACAGCGGTCTTACTTTTCTCGACGACAACGAGGTGGACGTGATCCTGAGCGACATCGGCCTGCCAGACCAGGACGGCTACGAGTTCATCGCTCAGGTCAGGCAAAAGAATTCGGAGGTGGTGGCGATTGCGGTGAGCGCTTATTTCACCGCGGCCGATCGACGACGCGTTCACGATGCCGGCTTCGACATGTACTTTCCGAAACCGGTCGATCTTCTGGATTTGCGAGTGGTGCTCTCGCGAATGAATTCGCACGCATGCCGGCGGTGACGGGCTGCGACCGCGTCAGCAGCGCGGGCGAAGCGATGGATGTTATCCGCAAGGTAAAACCGCATCTGGTGATCGCCGATCTGGGATTGAAAGGAACGAATGGGATCGAGTTAACCAAAATGATCGTGGCCGAGTTCCCGCGCATTCCGGTCCTGATTCTTTCCATGCACGACGAATCGCTTTACGCCGTGCGCAGTTTGCGGGCGGGCGCGCGCGGTTACGTCACGAAACAGGAAGCGCTCGGCAGCGTCCTCGAGGCCGTGCGCGAAGTGATGGACGGCCACACTTATCTCAGTCCCAAGATGGCGAGCCAGGTGATTTCCAAAGTGGTGGTGAATCGCGTCGCGCCCGATGAAGAAATCACCGATCGCTTGAGCGACCGCGAGTTGGAAGTCCTCGAGATGATCGGCGCCGGAAAGGAAATCAAAGCCATCGCGAAGGCGCTCAATCTAAGTCCCAAGACGGTCGAGACGCATCGGACCCACATCAAGGAAAAGCTGAATTTGCAGAATGCGCGACAAGTCGCGCGCTTCGCCGTGCAGTGGGTCGCCGAGCGCACCATCTGATTCTGTGGTGGCGCGTTGTCATCCCGAGCCGCGCAGACGGCGAGGGACCTCACAACTGCAAATTGCGCTAACGTGCTAAAATAATGCGCCCCTTGACGCAGACGCATCGAGTTGCGCGAAAGCGCCAGAGCGGATGCGAGGTCCCTCGCCGTCTGCGCGGCTCGGGATGACAGCGTGTCGCGCTCTTCTCTATCTCTTCGGTTTCAGCAGCGGAAACAAAATCACGTCGCGGATCGACTCCGCGCCTGTCAGCAACATCGTTAGCCGATCGACCCCGAGGCCGAATCCGCCCGCCGACGGCATGCCGTGTTCGAGCGCGAGCAGAAATTCTTCGTCGAGCTTCTGCGTCTCTTCGCCGGCCTGCTCGAGCAAACGTTGCCGTTGCGTCGTGGGATCGTTCAGTTCCGAGTAACCCGGCGAAATTTCCTGTCCGTTGATGATCAGTTCGTAAACATCCACGAGCGAATCGTCCTCGGAATTTTGCTTGGCCAGCGGCACCAGCTCCTTCGGGCAATGCGTCACAAAGAGCGGGTCGAATGTTTTTTCTTCGACCAATTTTTCGAAAACCTGTTGCGTCACTTCGTAATCCGCCATCCGCGGATTGATCTCGACTCCCAGCTCGGCACAACGCTCGCGCCGTTTCTCGCTCGTGTAGTTGAACCATTCGGGATCGATCTCGCGGATCAGATCGCGGTAACGCGCGCGCCGCCACGGCCGGGTTAGATTGAGTGTGCGCGTCACGTTTCCCTCCGCGTCGCGATGTTCGACCTGCAACGAGCCGCACACGCTCTGCGCGAGATGACAGATCATTTCCTCGACGAGGTCGGCCACTTTCTCGAAATCGGCGTAGGCCCAGTAGGCTTCGAGCATCGTGAACTCCGGATTGTGTTTTCGCGAAATTCCCTCGTTCCGGAAATTTCGATTCAGCTCGAAGACTTTATTAAACCCGCCCACGAGTAACCGCTTCAGGTAAAGCTCCGGCGCGATCCGAAGATAAAGCTCGAGTCCGAGCGCCTTGTGATGCGTCCGAAACGGTTCCGCCGCCGCGCCTCCCGCCACCGCCTGCAACATCGGCGTCTCCACTTCCAGGAAACCGTGCGACTCCATGAACCGCCGGATCTCGCGGACGATCGCGATCCGTTTTTCGAAGACGCTGCGCGACTGTTCGTTCGTGACGAGATCGAGATAGCGCTGTCGATAGCGCGCCTCGACATCCTGCAGTCCATGCCACTTTTCCGGGAGCGGACGGAGCGACTTCCCGAGGAGCTCGAGCTTGTGCACTTTCAAAGTGGGCTCGCCGGTCTTGGTGAGAAAACAAGTCCCTTCCACGCCGATGAAATCTCCCAGATCGACCAGCTTGAAGAGCTCGATTACTTCCGCGCCCACTTCCTTCGCGTGAATGTAAACCTGCATCCGCCCGGTCGAATCACGCAGGTCCACGAAATGGCTTTTTCCCATGTCGCGATGCGCGGTGATGCGGCCTGCCGCGCGCAAGGCCGCGTCATCGGCAAATTTTTCGCGCACCTCCGCGATCGTTCCGGAAGTTTCAAAAGCGCGCCCAAACGGATTCGCGCCGCGCGCCTGAAGCGCCTCTAATTTTTCGCGCCGCTGCGCGATGAGACTGTTTTCGTCGTCCATCTTGTGGTGGCGAATCTTAAAGCGGTGCCTCAAAATGAACAGCGCGAATCCGCGGCTGGGGATGCTGGCCGGTTTAAGAATTCTCACACAAAGGTCACAAAGGATCACAACGGGTATTTGAACCTCTTTGTGTCCTTTGTGTGAGATCTTCAAGGACGGTCAGGGCCAATATTCGTTTGCAAACAAAACCAGCGCGATGACATACTGCGGCGCGCCTCCAGGTCGACGGACCGGCTGGCGCACTCTCTTCCTCATGGATGTCGATCTGCCGCAAACCACTTCGAAAATTGACGGACCGCTCGTAAAACAGTTCTCGATTTTCCTGCCGAACAAAGTCGGCGCCATGCTCGACGTGGTGAAGCTGCTTCACACCCACAACACCCACATCGTGGCCATGAGCATCTCGGAATCGACCGACTCCGCGATAGCGCGCATCGTCGTGAGCGATCCGGAACGCGTCGAGGAACTTTTCCGTGAGCACAACGTCGCCTTTGGCGTCTGCGCCATGCTGATCGTGGAGCTGCGCGAAGTCGCTACTCAGCTCGCGAAACTTCTGGCCGCGCTGCTCATGGCCGAGGTGAACGTGCATTTCACTTATCCCCTGCTCACGCATCCGCGCGGGTTCGCGGCGCTGGCCCTGCACGTGGACGATACCGATTGCGCCTCCTCCGTCCTCCTCGGCGAAGGATTCAAGCTCCTGAGCCAGAGCGACATTTCGCGGTAGACCACTTTGCGTGCCGCTAATTACGAGGCATAATTCCCACGATTATGGAAGCAGAGGTCATCTCGCCGACTCCGCCGCCGGACAGGATTTTCCGGATCGCACTCTTGGCGGTCGTGATTTTCGGAGCTGCCCAACTTTCGACTGTGCTGGTTTATTACGTCGGCAAGAGACGCGCGGAGTATCTCGCCGCCCACCCGGTCGTGACCGCGCCCGCCGCGACACCTGTGGCCACCGCTCCGCCGGCCGCGCCGAAAACGACGCCCGCCCCTGCCACCGTCCAATCGACTCCAAGCGCCGCCGTTCTTTCCACGGCCGAACGGCTCTTGAAGGAAGCGACCGAATTGCGCGACAAGGGCGACACAACTAACGCGCTCGCCCGCCTCCAGGATGCCGCGCAACGCGATCCGAAAAACGCGAACGTCCTCGCCGAGATGGCGATGATCTACGAATCGATCCAGCTTTTCGAACGCTCGAACGAAACCTGGCGCAAGATCCAGGAGATCGGTCCCTCCGCCGGCGCGCTCTATGAGTTGGCCGACATGAAATTGAAACTGGGTGTGACCGCGCCCGCGCCCGCCACCACCGGACCCGGTCTCGCGGGCGCTTCACCGCTCGATGCCGGCACTACCCGCAATGATGCAGACGGCATTCCCGACGGTTCGACGTTCGGCATCACTGAGGTGACCGCGACCGACACGCCCGATCCGGAGGCCGACACAAACATGAAGCTAAAGATCGGCGTGAAAGTGCGGCCGAACACGATCGTCGATCACACCAAAGTCAAAATCCAGGTCTTCTTCTACGACACGGTGGACAACAAGGAGGTCGTGCTGACCGACGCCGACGTGAGTTACGAATGGCTCACCCCGCATCATGATTGGAAAGACACGAATCCGGAAGTCCTCGCGGTGACTTATCTCCGGTCCAAGAACAAGATTTCGTCCGATGCGGCCATCTCCGCCGCGGCCGCCGCCGTCACGCCGTCCGCCAGCACGAGCAAGAAAAAAAGTTCGACCAAGAAGGAGCCGGCCGCGGATTTGCCGGGCGAGAGCGGGCACCGGAAATATCTCGGCTACATCGTGCGCATTTATTACAACGACCAGCTCCAGGCCGTGCGCGCCGATCCGACGAAACTGCTGAATCTTTTCCCGCCCCCCTTCACCGCCCCCTCGCAGTAATGCAACTGCTCATCGTCCACGATGACGCTGAGGTCGGGGGGCAGTTGGTGGGAATGGTCCATGATTACACCGAGCACCAGTGCGATCTGGTCGAGAACGACACGGCCGCGCTGAAGTGGGCGCAGGAGCATGCCCATTGCGGTCTTTTGCTCGCGCAAATGGAAGCGCCCGGCATCGACGGACTCACGCTCGGAGGTTCGCTCAGCGAAATTTTTCCGGGGCTGCAAATTCTTTTCCTGCCCGCGTACCCCGCCGCGGAACAACGGCTCGAGATCGCGACGACGAAAGTTTTTCCGGAGCCGATTGACGGCGAGCGTTTGCTGGAAGCGATCGAAACAGCCGCCGCGGCGGAGGCGGGCGCGCCCGATTTGTTTCATGTCATGGACGTGCTCCAGATGTGCTGCCTGAGTCGGCGAAGTGGGGCGGTGCAGATCGTGAAGCAAACGCAGAGCGGCATCGTCTACGTGCGCGATGGAAAAATCGTGCATGCCGAAAGCGCCACGGCGCGGGGGACGGACGCGCTCCTCGAGATTGCCGGGTGGAACCTGGTGGAATTTGCCTACGACGAATCGGTCCGCGCCCCCGAGACGATCTCGATGCCGTGGGACGAAGCGCTGATCACAGCGATCGCGCGCCACCAAGGACAGACGATGCCGGAAGCGACGCAGCCCTTCGAAGAACCGAACGCTCCCGAAGGAATGCCGCCGCCGAAAAAGCGCGGATTCTTCGGCGCCTTTCGACGTTCGTAGGTGGATCGCGCGCTCCGTCGCGCGATGTTTTATCTAGTCGCGGCTTCGCCGCACTTGTTGTCATCGTGCGACGGAGCGCACGATCCACCCTAACTTTGCACGCTTCCCGGCAGCATCGGGATGCGTTACTTTACGCGCGATGAAATGGCTCGTTCACCTGTTCGCGCTCCTTCTTCTCGGCGCGACGGCGCACGCCCAGATCCAGGTGGAATTGAAATTCAAACGCCTCCAGTACATCGCGCACGAGCCGGTCATCGCCTCGATCCAAATCACCAATCTCGCCGGACGCGACGTCGATCTCCGCGATGACAGCGGCCAGCACTGGTTCGGCTTTGAAGTCACCGCGGGCGAAGGCCGTCTCCTCGCGCCGCTCAAATCGGACGCGGCCGAACCCCCGCTCCACGTCGAAGCCGGCCAGACCATCACGCGAAAAATCAATCTGACCCCGGTTTTCCCCGTCCACGACTTCGGCGTTTACCGCGTCCGCGCGAATGTCTATTTCGCCGACCTGAACAAATATTTCTATTCCCAGACAAAAGTTTTCCAGGTCACGGATGCCCGCGCGATCTGGCAGAAGACAGTCGGCGTTCCCGACGGCATGCCGGGCGCCGGCGAAGTCCGCACCTATTCGCTGCTCTCGAACCGTTTTCCGGACCACACCTCGCTTTATGTGCGGGTCGAAAACAAAGACGGCGGCGTCGTTTACACGACCTACTCGTTAGGCCATATCATCGCCCTCGATGAGCCCCAGGCCGAGATCGACAGCGCGAATCAATTGCATGTTCTTCATTGCGCCGCGCCCAGAAGTTGGGCTTATTCCCACATTGGGTTAAACGGGGAACTCTTGGCGCACTCTACTTTCATGGAAACAAAGACGCGCCCGCGTTTGCGGCACGCCGCCGATGGCGCCATCGCCGTGAGTGGCGGAAAGCTCGACGTGCCCGCGCCGCCCTCCACGCGAAGTCCCGCGCCGAAATTATCCTCGCGCCCGGCCGGTCCGCCCGCCGACGATTAGAAGATCCCGTTTTCATGAATCGCCGTCCTCCTATCGCCGTTGCCATATTCGCGAGTTCCATTGCTCTCGCCTCTTTCGCTTTCGGCCAGGCGCGCACGATCGTGCTCGATGCTGGCCATGGCGGTTACGATCGCGGCGGCGTGCCGGGCCAGCGTATCAGCGAGAAGGACAAGACGCTCGATGTCGCCCAGCGCCTGCGGCGCATCCTGCAAGCCGACGGTTACCGCGTAATCATGACGCGCGATAGCGATGTCTTCGTGCCGCTGCCGACGCGGGTGGCGATCGCGAACTCCTATCGTGGCGCGAGTTTTGTTTCGATTCATTTCAATTGCGCGTCGCGCGTCGGGGCGAACGGAATCGAGACGTATTATTACCGAAGCGATAGCGCGTCCCTCGCGGCCAGCATTCATCGCAATGTCGTCTCCGGCGCGCCTTCCGAGAATCGCGGAATTCGGCAGCGCGGCTTTTATGTCTTGCGGCGCACGGCCATTCCATCGGTCCTGGTCGAGTGCGGATTTTTGACGAACCCGACCGAAGGCCGGCTGGCGCTGACCGGCGATTACCGGCAAAGGCTCGCCGAACAAATTGCCCGCGGCATTCGCCGGCAGCCCGCGCCTTACACCCGGCCGCTGACAGCAAGCCTGCGGAGCGTTTCGCTCGGCAATGATTTCGTGCGCGTGCCGGCGGAATCATTCTCGCGCCACCGAAGATCGTCGAAATCTTCCCACCACCACGTGAGCAGTAAGAAGAAAAGCAGCGACGAGAGCTCCGGCAGGAAGAAGAAATCCCGGAAAAAGAAATCGGAGGATTGATTGGACTCGCCGATCGTGAGCTCGGCGGAAATGCGCGCGGCCGAGGACGCGGCCTTCGCGCGCGGAATTGAAGTCGAAGCCCTGATGGATCAGGCCGGGGCGGGAATCGCGCGGGCGGTCCAGCAATTTTTCCCGCGGCCGGGAAGTTGCATTGTTTACGCTGGGAAAGGTCACAACGGCGGCGACGCGCTCGTCGCGGCGGAGCATTTGCAGCGCGCGGGCTGGCAAATCGATGTCCGCCTTCCTTTCCCCGAAGATCAATGCAGCGAGCTGACGCAAAAAAAACTCGCAGCGTTGCGCGATTCTGAAAGCGGGAAGGGCCTTTGCGCCCCGACGATCGCTGTACCTCCGATCATTCTCGACGGCCTCCTCGGCATCGGAACCAAGTCGCTTCTGCGCGAGCCGATCCGGGCCACTGCTCGCGAAATCAACAAGCTTCGCCTCGAGCGAAACGCCTTCGTCTTCGCCGTCGATCTTCCGACCGGCTTCAGCGACACGGGCGAAATTGATCCCGATTCCGTCGTCGCCGATTTCACGGTCACGATCGGTTTCGCCAAGCATAGCTTGATCACCGATGCCGCGCTCGACTTCGTCGGGCGAATCGAAGTGGTGCCGCTGGCCGATCTTTCCACCGAAGGCAGCGGCAACGAGATTCTTGCCACGGCCTCTTCCCTTGCCACGCTGCTGCCGCGCCGGAAATTCGGCGCCTACAAGAATCAATTCGGCCGCATCGGCGTGGTGGCGGGCTCGAAAGGATTCATCGGCGCGGCGATGTTGACTGCCGGAGGAGCGTTGCGTGCCGGCGCGGGGCTGGTCGAGCTTTTCGTTCCCGACGACATCTACGAAATTGCCGCGGTTGCCGCGCCACCGGAAGTGATGGTGAAATCGACCCGCGGCTATCGCGACCTGGCCGATGAGAAAATGGATGTTTGGGCCGTCGGCCCCGGTTTGGGGAAAGCGCACGCGGCGCGTATCCGCGATCTGATCGCGCGCGCCGAGCAACCGATGGTGGTCGATGCCGACGGCTTGAACATCCTCGCGGAAGAGATCGATGTACTGAAACGTTGTCGCGGTCCGCGCCTTCTCACACCGCATCCCGGCGAGATGGAACGGATTTTCCCCTCGGGCAAAATGTCGCGCGCCGGGATCGCCAGGAATTTTTGCGAACAATTTGCCGTGACGCTTTTGTTGAAAGGCAGCCGCACGATTGTCGCGCAAAAGAATCTCCCACTCAGTTACAGCTCGACCGGAAACCCCGGCATGGCCACGGGCGGAATGGGCGATGTGCTGACCGGCGTCTGTGCCGGCTTGATCGCCCACGGCCTATCGCTCTACGACGCCGCGCGTCTCGGCGCGTGGCTTTGCGGCCGAGCCGCCGAGATTTGCGTTTTCGAAAAAGATGCGAGCGAAGAATCGCTCCTGCCCCACGATGTGCTGGATAATCTCGGTGTAACCCTCAAGCATTTGCGATCTGCCGACAGCGGCGCGTAGCTTTCGACTTCGAAGGTCACGCTGTCGTCGCTAGGCGTCGGTAACGTCTCCTCGCCGTCGTACCTTGAAAAACGTTTGCAGCAGAGCAGCGCATTCTTCGCGCAGCACGCCGTTCGTGATTTCGCAGCGGTGATTCAGGCCGGGCATTTGCAGGAGATTTATCGTGCCGCCGGCCGCGCCGCTGCGTTCATCGACGCAGCCGAAAATCACGCGGCGCATGCGGACGTGCACCAACGCGCCGGCGCACATCGCGCACGGTTCTTTCGTGACGTAGAGATCGCAATCGTTCAAGCGCCAGTCGCCGACGGCGGCTTCGGCCTCTGTGATCGCAAGCATTTCCGCATGCGCGGTCGCGTCTTTTAGCAACTCCACCTGGTTAAAGGCGCGCGCGATGATCCTGCCGCCACGCACGACGATCGCGCCGACCGGCACCTCCTCTTTCGCATAAGCCTTCTGGGCCAGACGCAATGCTTCGCGCATGAAATCGGCATCGCTGGGTTGATCGATGAGAGTGTCCATGAGACAGAAAACATTAAGAACACGATGCGGCAATCTCGCGCAAGGTGGATCGAGCGCTCCGCGCTCGATGACGAAAACGGCACCGAAGATTTCGGCGCAAAAAATCAAATATCGCGCGACGGATCGCGCGATCCACCTAACGACGGGGAACAAATACGTCCATGCTGCCCAAAAAAAGCGAATCAGTTATTGTCATGAAAACATTGTGCGTTTTTCTCGTTACTTCCATTTTGTCACTCTCGGCCGCGATCGCTGCGACCGAACAGGAGATTGTTAATCAATCGGCGGCGATTCTGCGAGATTTTCGCAGGATGCCGGAGCGAGGCATTCCCGCCGCGGTGCTGCGCGACGCGAAGGGACTCGCCGTCGTAAAGGTGGTAAAGATCGGGCTCGGGATAAGCGGCAAAGGCGGCCAAGGCGTCGTGGTGGCGCGGACTGGTGGAGGCTGGTCGGGGCCATCGTTCGTCGGGACGGGTGGCGTTGGTTGGGGTCCGCAAATTGGCGCGCAGATGACGGACTTCGTTTTCGTTCTCAACACCAGTGCCGCGGTGCGCGCTTTCTCGAAGGACGGGAACGTGACGCTCGGCGCCGAAGCGAGCGCGGCCGCCGGGCCAGTGGGCCGCGATGCGCAGGCCAGCGTGACGCCGACGGCGGCAATCTACACTTACAGCCGGAGCAAGGGACTTTTCGCCGGCGCGTCGCTCGAAGGAGCAGTGATCGCCACGCAAAAAGAAGCGAACGCCCGCTACTATGGCCGGTCGGTGCGGGCGATCGATATCTTGAGGGGGCGCGTCGCGGCGCCGGCGAGAGCGCGGGTACTGCGCGCGGCACTCGGTCGCTGAACGCCACGCGCGGCTCGACAGAGTCTCGCCCTACCAAACGCAAGCCGCCGACAATTTGCTTTACAACGCGCCGCGCATTTCGGCACGTTCGACGACGTGCGAACGACCGTTGCCTTGCTTGCGTTGCTCGCCGCCATCTCGCCCGTGCTGGCGCAGGAGCAGGAAAGCAAACTGATCGATCGCGTGCTCAAGCCGAATATGTCATTGGCAAATCCGGCGCAGAACAAGCAGTTCATCGCCACCGGCGTGGTGACCGGCAAGCGCGCGGCATCGAAAAGCTTTTACGCGCCGGAAAAATCGAATGCGCGAGCGTTCGCGATCGATCGCGTGATCACGCCGACAGAATTTGCGTCCCGCCATTTCCGGACTGGCGAATCGACTGCGATCGTTGTCTCGAGGTCGCCGATCACAAAAACGGATGCCGTTTATTCCACCAACTCCACGCCGGACATTCGGGTCGCGTCCGGAAGTGACAACACCGTCCGCGGTTCGGCGTTCGCCGGCAACCGGCCGTTCCTCGATCGCGGCAAGAGTCAGAAAGCGCTCGCGGCGCACAACCGGCCGCTCACGATCGAGCAGGTGCGCGAGCTGTTGAATAAAAACAAGTAGCGCGCCGCTTTTGCTTTCTCGCGCGACGGCCATGCAAGCGGACGAAGCTCTCTCCCTTCTCAAACAGGGCGCGGCCCAGATCATCAGCGAGGCGGAGCTGCGGGAGAAACTCGCGCTCGGCCGCCCGCTCCGCGTGAAGCTGGGGGTCGACCCGACGAGTCCCGATCTCCATCTCGGTCACGCACTGATTCTTCGAAAACTTCGCCAGTTCCAGGATCTCGGGCATCAAGCGGTCCTGATCATCGGCGATTTCACGTCGATGATTGGCGATCCGAGCGGCCGTTCCGCCACGCGTCCGCAACTAAGCCGCGACCAAGTCTTGGCGAACGCCGAGACGTACCGCGAGCAGGCGTTCAAGATCCTCGACCCCGCGAGTACCCGGCTCGTCTCGAACGGCGAGTGGTTCGAAGCAATGCGCTTCGAAGACGTGATCCGTCTCAACAGCCTGGTGACGTTGCAGCAAATGCTCCAGCGGGAGGATTTCCGCGGCCGGATCGAACGGCAGCAACCGATCCACGCGCACGAGATTCAGTATCCCATCATGCAGGGCTGGGATTCCGTCATGGTGCAGGCCGACGTGGAGCTCGGCGGCACGGATCAGCTCTTCAATATTCTCGTGGGCCGCGATCTCCAGAAAATGGAAGGCCAGCCACAGCAGGTCGTCTTTGTTTTGCCCATCCTCGAAGGCCTCGATGGCGCGAAGAAAATGAGCAAGAGCCTCGGCAATTATGTCGGGCTCAGCGAGCCGGCTTCGGAAATCTTCGGCAAGCTGATGAGCATTTCCGACGAATTAATGGCGCGCTACTACCCGTTGCTTCTCGGAAAGGCCCTGGAGGCAGGCGCGCATCCCCTCGCAGCGAAGAAGCATCTCGCCTCAGCGATTGTCGAGACTTATCACTCGCGCGAGGCCGCTCAGAAAACGCTCGAAGAATGGAACGCGCGCTTCAGTGAAAAGCGCTTGGCGGATGCCGATCTCCCGGTGTTTCGGCCGGAGGCCGCGGACATCGTTTCGGTGGTCGCCGCTGCTTACGCCAGCGCATTCGCGCTCACGAAATCCCGCGGAGATGCGCGTCGCCTCATCGAACAAGGAAGTGTGCAACTCGATGGCGAGAAGCTGCGCGATCCCAAAGCGACCTTGCAATTGCGTTCCGGCCAGATTCTCCGTCTGGATAAGACGCGCGCTGTGCGCATCGGATAAGGCCCGTACGTGCGAAAGAGCACGGGGCCCCCGCCGTCCGTGCTCTCCGCAAATGTTTACTGCGCTATCAGGCCGTCGCCGTCTCGAACATCGGCACCATCGGCGCGCGCTCGATAACCGGCGCGGCGATGCCTTCGAAATGCGCGCGGATGCTCCGCAGCTCCGAAGTGACAAACGCGTCCACGAAATGAAACCGGCGATCGAGCCACGCGAACAGTTTGTTCTTGATCTCGTAATGCAACGCCAGCGTCACTTCTGTGCAATTCGGCCGGATCTCGGTGAATTCCGCGAGTCCCATGACATCGAGGTTTCCACCCGTGGATTCGAACGCCATTTGATCGGGCGAATCGCCCTCCACCGACAGCAAGACTGTGCGAGCTTCAAAGCCCAGTGGTCCGCGAAAACTAAAATCAACCGTCTTCGACGAGGTCACGGTGGCCTTCGTCACCATGACGAATTGCCGCCGATATGATTGAATGCTCGCGAGGCGTGATTTGCACTCGTCGAGCGATTGATTCATGTGCAGGGTTTTTTGTAGCAACATAGGTTTAGGATTAGTGCGAATAGAATCGAGCAACGCACATGCCATCAAATCCCTCCTAGGGAACGGCTTCGGCCCCGTCAAAATTGTGTCACTCTTCGTTACACTTGTGTCTATTTCACGACCAAATTCAGGGCGCGGCTGACACCGGCGGAAAACCGGTCATGATCTGTCCATGGAGGGGCGATTTCCAAATCGCCCGCCCCTAATTCGGCGGTTGCAAACCGCCGCTCCTTGTTCCTTTCAATGGGCGCTTCGCCTCATGCCGCGCGTGCTCGCCCCGCTTCGATCGTCTCCATCATCGACTGGAAAATCTTCGCGCCGTCAGCGCTGCCCAGCCGCGCCTCGCATGCGCGATCGGGGTGCGGCATTAATCCGAACACATTCCCCTCCCGATTGCAGATGCCGGCGATGTTTTCGATCGAGCCATTCGGATTGGCCTCGGGAGTAATGCGGCCATCCGCCGTCGCGTAACGGAGGATGACCTGCCGGCGTTCGTTCAGCTGCCGCAGGGTCACTTCATCCGCGAAAAAGCAGCCTTCGCCATGCGCCACCGGCATTCGCAGCAGCCTCCCCTGCCCGCAACCGTGTGTGAAAAGAGAATCGCCCACTTCGACCCGCGTCGTCACCATGTCGCAGACAAAATGCAAAGATCTGTTCCGCACCAGCGCGCCCGGGAGCAAACCGATCTCGCAAAGAATCTGGAACCCGTTGCAAACGCCGATGACCAGCGTTCCGCTTCGCGCCGCGTTCACCACGCTCTTCATGATGGGCGAAAACCGGGCGATGGCGCCGCAGCGAAGATAATCGCCGTAGGAAAATCCACCCGGCAACACGATCGCGTCGAAACCATCCACCAACGTCTCCTTGTGCCAGACGTATTCCGCGCGCAGCCCCGGAATACCATTCAATGCCGCCAGGCAATCCTGATCGCAATTCGATCCCGGAAACTGGATGACCGCGAATTTCATTTCGCGCTCTCCAGACCGTGGACCTGGAAATCCTCGATCACGGGGTTCGAAAGTAAATCGCGGCAAAGATCATTTAGCCGCGCCTCGAGGTTAGCGGCCTTCTCGTCGATCTCGATCTCGAGAAATTTTCCGATCCGAACCGAGCGCACTTCGGGCATTCCGAGATGTTGCATCGCGTCGCGCACCGCCGCGCCTTGAGGATCGAGCACCGCGGCCTTGGGAGTCACAACAACGTTCACTTTCATGCCGGAATATCAGGAGTTGGATCGCGATGGACAAGCGCAATCATCGCCCTGTCTCGCGCCCCACTTCCGCCGCCTTCTTGTCCTCGCGCAACCCGAGAAAAACCGGCTGACGCAATTTTCCGTCGCAGGTCCACTCCGCGAATTTCACCTGGCAAACGAAAACGGGATTCACCCATGCGATTTGCCGCATCATCGTGGGGGTAATGCCCTGGACCCATTGCCCGCCTTGTTTCGATGGCAGGTCCGCGAATGGACAATCATCTCGCTTCTCCGCTTTCAATTGCTTGTGCAGTGAAGCGAGCAGCTTGGTATTGAATCCCGTCCCGACTTTTCCCGCAAAGAGGAGCCGTTTCTTCTCGTAAAAACCCACGAGTAACGCGCCGAAATGTTTCCGCGCACCTTGCGGCGGAGTGAACCCGCCGATGACGAACTCCTGCTCATTCACGCATTTGAGCTTGATCCACGCGCCGCTGCGGTGGTCGGGCTCGTAAACCGAACCGCGCTGTTTGCCGATGACGCCCTCGAGCCCGAGCCGCTTCACTTCGCGAAGCAACACCACCGGATCTCCGCCGATCTCCCCCGAAAATCGGATCGAATCCGCGGCACCTTCACAAAGCGACGCGAGCAATTCTTTTCGGCGTTCGAGCGGCAGACCAATCAGGTTTTTCCCCGTCGCCTGAAGCAGATCGAAGACGTAATAATAAATCGGCGCCCGCCGGCCTTCCATTTCATGCGCTTGCAATAGTTGAAAGGACGATCCACCTTTTTCATCTAGAGCCACCACTTCCCCATCGATCACGCAATCATCGATCGGTAGCGCTGCGACCGCTGCTGCCACCTCCGCAAATCTGTCCGCAAGCTCGTTTCCGTTTCGCGAGATCAAATTGACCTTCTCTCCGTTCTTGACCGCGATCAGGCGAATCCCATCGAACTTCAGCTCGTACATCCAATCGCCGCCGGTCGGAGGCGCCCCGAGCAACTTCGGCTTCATCGGTGGAATGAAGCGCGCCTTCGCCGCCGGCAGTTTCGCTAGCTCTTTCTTCGGGAGCGGCGGCGCGCGGCGGCGGCCGCGCTTTTCTTTCGATTCACTTTTTTCCTGGCGATCGTCTTTTTTTTTTAAGCGCCGCCTTGACGCGAGATTTCAACCCCGTCTTCGACTCCTCTTCCCGATTCGATTGCCATTCGGCATCTCGCTGCGCCGCGATCTGCGTCATGGTGCGGCCGGTCTTGACCGATTGATCGTCGCGCTTTTTCAAGATTGGCCGAATGCTCTCGCCGCTCTTCAAAAGCAGCCACTGCGGCTTCCCGGCGTCCATTCGCGTCCGGATCAAGGCCCATTCACCCTTCGCCTTCTCGCCATCGAGGACAAGATGGAGCCTGCCTTCGTGCAAAGCTTTCGGCGGGTCTTCGCCGTAGACATGATAGTTGCCGCGATCCCATACCATGACGGTTCCGCCGCCATACTGCCCCTGCGGGATGATTCCTTCGAACGTCGCGTATTCCACCGGGTGGTCTTCGACTTCAACCGCCAGATGCTTTTCGCCTTTCTCCCACGGCAATCCCTTCGGCACCGCCCACGATTTCAAAACGCCATCCATCTCGAGCCGGAAGTCGTAATGCAATCGACTCGCGTCATGTTTCTGAATCACAAAGCGACACGCGCCTTTGACCAGCTTCGGCAACGGCTTGCCGCCTTTGGGCTCCGCGGTCACCGCGAAGTTTCGCTTCTTCTTATATTCCGTTAGGCCCATCGCGATGCTGTAATCATAGCATTTGATCCCGTAACTTGCGCGAGGTGGATCGCGCGCTCCGCGCGCGATGTTTATAGTCGCCCCGAGCGCTTTCAGGGCCATTCTCTCATCGCGCGACGGAACGCGCGATCCACCCAAAAAAGAAGCCGGCGCAAAGAGGAAACGCGAGAGCAGACGCTAGCGCGTGTATTTTTTTCTGCGAAAAACGGAGCGCAAAAAAAACGAACGACTCAGGCGGCGGCCTGTTCGTCCGCGGCCGGCGCCATTTCCGACGAGAGCGGTTCGCCCACCAGATAACGCGTGAAACGCCGGATCACGATGTTCTCACCCAGCGCCGCGATCTTCGCCGCGACCAATTCCTTCACGGTCTGGTCCGGATTCTTGATGAAGCCCTGTTCGAGCACGCAAACCGTGCTGTAGAATTTATCGAGTTTTCCCGCGACGATTTTCGCGATCACATTCTCCGGCTTGCCCTTCACTTGCGTTTCGTAAATGGCGCGTTCCGAGTCGACCACGTCTTGCGGCACATCCTCGCGATTCACATAAAGCGGGTGCGCCGCGGCGATGTGCAGCGTGATGTCCTTCACGAACTCCCGAAAGTTCTCGTTCTTCGCCACGAAATCGGTTTCGCAATTCACTTCCACCAGCACTCCAACTTTCCCCTGAAGATGAATATAGGAGGCGACAATGCCCTCCTTCGTCGCACGCGCCGATTTTTTTCCGGCGCTCGCGATGCCTTTTGTGCGCAAAAGCGTCTCGGCCTTCGCCATATCGCCGCCCGATTCCGCGAGCGCGCGTTTGCAATCCATCATGCCGGCGTTGGTCTTTTCCCGGAGCTGTTTAACGAGTTGAGGATCGATTTCCATAAAAGTTAATGAGTGATGCTTGACCGAACAGGCGATGGCTTCGATCAGCCATCAACGATCAACCTTTTGCGCTACGCCGACACGCCCGCCATCTCGACCTGCTCGCGCACGCGCGCTTCGCCGGTCGCCGAGACGATGGCGTCGACAAGTTTTTGCAACATCACGCGGATCGCGCGAATGGCGTCGTCGTTGCCCGCGATCGGATAGTCGATGACCTCGGGGTCGGCGTTAGTGTCGACAATCGCGACCGTCGGAATGCCAAGACGGCGCGCTTCGTTCACCGCGTTCGTTTCACGCGTGGTATCGATGATGACCATCGCGTCCGGCAACTGCGACATCTCCAAAATTCCATCGAGATTGCGCCGCAGCTTCGCCGCTTCACGATTCAGCGCGGCCAGTTCCTGCTTGCCCATTTTTTTGTAATCGGGCGACTCCTCGATCTGCTCGATGTATTTCAGGCGGCCGATGCTTTTCCGGATCGTAGCCAGGTTCGTGAGCGTGCCGCCAAGCCAGCGCTGGTTGACGTAAAATTGTCCGCAAGCCGTCGCCGCTTCCTTGACCGCTTCCTGCGCCTGCTTCTTGCAGCCGACGAAAAGAATTTTCCCGCCGCGCCGCGTCACTTCCTGGAGAAAATCGGTCGCGCGCTGGAGCTGCTTCGCCGTTTCGTCGAGGTTGATGATGTAAATCTGGTTTCGCTTCTCGAAGATGTACGGCTTCATCTTCGGGTTCCAGCGCTTGGTCTGGTGACCAAAGTGGACTCCTGCTTCGAGAAGTTCCGGCACTAATTCTATCGGTGTCGCCATAGGTAAATCGAGGCCGCAGGGGGGCCGCGGCGGACGGGGAAGATGCTCTAGCGCGTGGGCAAAGGCAAACGGAATATTATGAGTTGTCGCCCGCCGTTTTAAGCTGCTCCGCGTACCTCGCGAGAAGCCAGCAAAGGTCGGAAAGGCGATTCAAATATCGCAAAATCTCGGCATTAAAATTCTCTGCGCCTGTCGTGAGCGCAGCCACGCGCCGCTCCGCGCGCCGGCAAACGGTCCGCGCAAAATCGAGCGCGGCGGAATCCAGCGTCGCGCCCGGCACGGCCCAGCCTTTGAACGGACGCAACTTGTTCTTCTCCAAATCGTCCACACTCGCGGTGAGCCGGTCGACCATCGCCGAAGTGGTCAGGTGAAATCCATCTTTGACGTAGCGCTCCAAATCTTCCGGCGCAGTCGCCAGCTCTCCCATGACCGTGATCAGCTCTTCTTGCGCGAGCAGGATTTGCTCGCCCAAAAGTGGATCCGTCGCGGCCGCGCGCGCCAAGCCGAGCGCCGCATTTAATTCATCCACGCAGCCGTACCCATCGACCCGCGCATTCGTCTTGCCAACACGACGCCCGTACATGAGCGAGGTTTCCCCCGCGTCGCCGGTCTTTGTCGCGATCGACATCGCACCTGTTCGGCAGACTTATCCCAGCGCCGGCTGCACTTCGGTTTCGTCCACGAGCGATTCGCCCATCGGCTCGCCTTTTTCCACGAGCTTGATCTCGCGCACGGCCGGGAACCCGGTGCCCGCGGGAATCAAATGACCCATGATCACGTTTTCCTTGAAGCCACGCAGACGATCGATCTTGCCCAACGTCGCCGCTTCCGTCAGAACGCGCGTGGTGTCCTGGAACGAAGCCGCGGAGATGAAGCTGTCGGTTTCGAGCGAAGCCTTCGTGATGCCGAGCAACACCGGAGTCGCTTCGGCCGGTTTTCCGCCCTGTTCGACTACCTTCGTGTTCTCCGCCTCGAAATCGAGCCGGTCCACCTGATCGCCCCAGAGCAGCGACGTGTCGCCCGGATCAGTGATCTTCACCTTGCGCAACATCTGGCGCACGATGATCTCGATGTGCTTGTCGTTAATTTCCACGCCTTGGAGGCGATAGACTTCCTGCACTTCGTTCACCAGATGCTCCTGTAAATCCTGCGGCCCGCAGACCTCGAGGATTTCGTGCGGCACCACCGGACCCTCCGTGAGCTGCTGACCTTTTTTCACGAAATCGCCCTTGAAGACGATGATGTGTTTGGTCAGCGAGATGAGATGCTCTTCTTCGGAGCCCGTCTCCGGATCTTTCAAAATCAGTTTCCGCTTGCCGCGCACCGTCCCACCCATTTCGACGGTGCCGTCGATCTTCGCGATCTCCGCCGCATCTTTCGGCCGGCGCGCCTCGAACAACTCAGCCACGCGCGGCAGACCGCCCGTGATGTCCTTCGTCTTCGCGATTTTGCGCGGGGTCTTCGCGAGCAAAGCGCCCGCGCGAATCTTTTGTCCTTCCTCGACGATGACGTGCGCGCCCGCGGGAATCGAATAGCTCGCGAGCACTTCCTTCTTGTCCCCAACCACCACGATCTGCGGATGCAAATCTTCTTTGTGCTCGATGATGACCGTGCCCATGAGGCCGGTCGCTTCGTCGACGTCGCGCTTGATTGTCACGCCCGCGATCATGTCGCGGAATTCGATCTTGCCGCTCTTGTCGGTCAAGATCGGCACGTTGTACGGATCCCATTGCACGAAGGTCTCGCCCTTCTTCACCGCGGCGCCGTCCGCTTTCGAGACGACGGAACCGATCACGACATTGTAGCGATCGAGTTCGCGGCCCTCGGAATTATGCACGCTGATCGAGCCGTTCTTGGTCAATACGATCCAGCTTCCGTCGAGTGCCTGCACCGTGCGGAGATCGTTGAACTGAAGCTTGCCGTCGTTCTTCGCCTTGATGATCGGCTGCTTGAAGGTCTGGCTCGCCGTGCCGCCGATGTGGAACGTCCGCATCGTCAACTGCGTGCCAGGCTCGCCGATTGATTGCGCCGCGATGATGCCGACCGCTTCGCCCAATTTCACAAACTGCCCGGTGGCGAGATTGCGCCCATAGCACTGCGCGCAGACGCCGCGGCCACATTCGCAAGTCAGCACCGAGCGGATCTTCAAACTTTCCACGCCGACTTTTTCGATCGCCGCCGCGATGTTTTCGTCGATCAACTGATTTGCTTTCACGACTTTCTTTTTCGTGACCGGATCAACGACCGACTCGCAGCTGACGCGCCCAATGATGCGCGTGGCGAGATCGACGACTTCTTCGTCGCCTTCGTAAATCGATTTCACCGTGATGCCGTTCACCGTTCCGCAATCCATCTCGTTGATGATCACGTCCTGCGACGCGTCGACGAGTTTGCGCGTGAGATAACCGGAATCCGCCGTCTTGAGCGCGGTGTCGGCCAGACCTTTCCGCGCGCCGTGGGTCGAGATGAAATACTCGAGCACGCTCAAGCCTTCGCGGAAATTCGACGTGATCGGCCGCTCGATGATTTCCCCCGACGGCTTCGCCATCAATCCACGCATGCCCGCGAGCTGCTTCACCTGCTGGCGATTGCCGCGCGCGCCCGAGTCCACCATCAGGAAGACCGGGTTCAGTTCCTTGCGGCCCTCGTTGTGCTCGAGGGTGCGGAACAGGACGTTCGAGATTTCGTCGCCGGCGTGAGTCCAGATATCGATGATCTTGTTGTAGCGCTCGCCGTCCGTAATGATGCCCTTGCGATACTGCTGCTCCACCGTCTTGATCGACTTGTAAGCGTTCTGCAGTTCGGTTTCCTTCTCCTTCGGAATGATCATGTCGGAAATTCCGATGGAGATTCCGGCCTTGGTCGCTTCCGCGAAGCCGAGTTCCTTCAGGCGATCGAGCGTCTCGACGGTGCCGTTTTGGCCGGCGACCTGATAACAGCGCCAGATGATGTCGCTGAGTTGCTTCTTGCCGGCAGGTTTGTTGAAGAATCCCAGCTTAACCGGCCAGATTGCGTTGAAGATGACCCGGCCCGCGGTCGTTTCGATGACGCGATCATGCGCGTTGCCGTAAATGGTTTCCAGGCCAACATCCGGATTCTTGTAGCGAATCCGATCGTGTGTCTTCACCTTGCCATCGGCCATCGCGTACTCGACTTCCACCGCATTCGCGAATAGCGGCAGGCGCGTTTCCGCGGCCACACCCGTGGCGCGCCGTGGATTCTGCGTGAGATAATAACAGCCGAGCGTGATGTCCTGCGACGGCGTCGTGATCGGCTTCCCGCTCGAAGGCGAGAAAATATTGTTCGGCGCGAGCATGAGCATGCGCGCTTCCATTTGTGCTTCGACCGAGAGCGGCACGTGGACGGCCATCTGGTCGCCATCGAAGTCCGCGTTGTAAGCGGTGCAGACGAGCGGATGAATCCGGATCGCTTCGCCTTCGATGAGGAGCGGCTCGAAAGCCTGGATGGAAAGTCGGTGCAAGGTCGGCGCGCGGTTCAGTAACACCGGGTGGCCCTTGGTAACTTCTTCGAGAATGTCCCAAACCTCCGGCGTCTGGCGCTCGATCATTTTCTTCGCGCTGCGGACCGTGTGCACATAACCGAGATCCTTTAGCCGGCGAATGATGAACGGCTCGAACAAAACGAGCGCCATCTTTTTCGGCAGACCGCACTGATTCAGCTTCAGCTCCGGCCCGATGACGATGACGGAACGGCCCGAATAATCGACGCGCTTGCCGAGCAGGTTCTGACGGAACCTTCCGCCTTTCCCCTTGAGCATGTCGCTGAGCGATTTCAGCGGGCGATTGCCAGCGCCAGTGACGGCGCGGCCGTGACGGCCGTTATCGAACAACGCATCGACCGCTTCTTGAAGCATGCGCTTCTCGTTGCGGATAATGACGTCGGGCGTTTTGAGCTGAAGCAAATTCTTCAACCGGTTGTTGCGGTTGATGACGCGGCGATAGAGATCGTTCAGATCGGAGGTCGCGAACCGGCCGCCTTCGAGCGGAACGAGCGGACGCAGATCCGGCGGGATCACCGGCAGGACGTCGAGCACCATCCAGTCGGGACGCGCATGCGACGAAGCAAAGCCCTGCACGAGTTTCAAACGCTTCGCGAGCTTCTTGCGAATCTGTTTGCTCTTCGTGTTCCCCATCGCCTCTTCCAGCTCTTTGTTCAGCTTGTTGAGGTTGATCTCCGACAAAAGTTTCTTCACCGCTTCCGCGCCCATCCCGGCGACAAATTCTTCGCCGTACTGTTCCTGCGCTTCGCGATATTCGACTTCGTTCAAGAGCTGCGTCTTGGTCAGCGGCGTCTTGCCCGGGTCGATCACGATGTAATCCTCGTAATAGATAACGCGCTCGAGCTGCCGCGCGCTCATGTCGAGCATGAGGCCGAGGCGCGACGGCATGCATTTGTAGAACCAGATGTGCGAGACCGGCACCGCCAGCTCGATGTGACCCATGCGTTCGCGACGCACGCGCGCCAGCGTCACCTCCACGCCGCAACGATCGCAGATGACACCCTTGTGCTTGATCCGCTTGTATTTTCCGCACGAACACTCCCAATCGCGAGTCGGTCCGAAAATCCGCTCGCAAAACAAGCCGCCTTTTTCCGGCTTGAAGGTCCGGTAATTGATCGTCTCCGGATTCTTGACCTCGCCCTTGCTCCACGACCGCATCGTGTCGGAAGACGCAACGCCGATCGCCACTTGATCGAAGCCTACGGTGCGTTCTTCACCGACTAGTTCCCGCCAGGAATGTTCGTTCATTATATATTAAGAGATCTTTTGTTGAAAAAAATTACGCCACGTTTTCCAGGAACGCGCTCGGCGCCTGGCCGCCGACTTTCACGTCGAGGCCTAACGACTGCATTTCCTTGATTAACACGTTGAAAGATTCCGGTGTCCCGGCCTCAAGCGAGTTGTCGCCTTTCACGATCGACTCGTAGATGCGTGTGCGTCCCTGCACGTCGTCGGACTTCACCGTGAGCAATTCCTGCAGGGTGTAAGCCGCGCCGTAGGCTTCGAGCGCCCAGACTTCCATCTCGCCGAAACGCTGGCCGCCGTATTGCGCCTTGCCGCCGAGCGGTTGCTGCGTGACGAGCGAATACGGCCCGACCGCGCGCGCGTGAATCTTGTCCGCGACCAAATGGCCGAGCTTCATCATGTAGATGTAACCAACCACGACTTCCTGATCGAAGGTGTCGCCGGTGCGGCCGTCATAGAGACGCGCCTTGCCGGTTTCCTGCACCCAGGTGAAGCCTTCTTTTTTCTTCGCCTCGTTCAAATACTCGCGAATTTTCTGCTCAGAAATTCCATCGAACACGGGAGTTGCGACCATAAAACCAAGCGCTTTCGCCGCCACGCCCAAGTGCGTTTCGAGAACCTGGCCGACGTTCATACGGCTCGGCACGCCGAGCGGATTGAGCACGATCTCGACCGGAGTTCCGTCCGCCAGGAACGGCATGTCTTCTTCCGGCACGATCCGCGCGACAACGCCCTTGTTGCCGTGACGCCCCGCCATTTTGTCCCCGACGCTGAGCTTGCGTTTACTGGCGATGAAAACTTTGACCTGCTTGATGATGCCGGGATCGACGTCGTCTCCGCTTTCGACGCGGTCCATCGAGCGCTCGCGCTCGAGCTCCAGCTCCGCGAATTTGTGTTCGTAGGAAGCGATGATCTCGCGGATCTTGTTCCGGATCGGGCTCGGATCGATCTCGATATGATCGTAAACGGTCGCGAGCTTGCGCAGGAGCGTCTTCGTGATCTTGCGATTCGCCGGGATGATGATCTCGCCGGTCTCGGCATTCACCACGTCGAGCGGGATTTTCTCGCCCAGCAAAATATTCGAAAGCGCGTCCGTCAGTTGTTCGGTCAGCTCGTCCTTCTTCTTGCGATTCTCTTCCGTGATCGTCTTGAGCTGGCGCTTCGTTTCCGAGGGCGTCAGTTTTTCGCGCGAAACTTCGTGGCGCGACGAGACTTTCACGTCCATCACAATGCCGTAGGTGCCCGACGGAACCGTCAGCGATGTGTCTTTTACGTCGGCCGCTTTTTCACCGAAGATCGCGCGGAGGAGACGCTCTTCCGGCGCCAGTTCCGTCTCGCTCTTCGGAGTGATCTTGCCGACGAGAATGTCTCCCGGCTTCACTTCCGCGCCAACGCGGACCACGCCGTCCGGTCCCAGATTGCGGAGCGCTTCTTCGCTGACGTTCGGAATGTCCCGCGTGATTTCTTCGGGTCCGAGCTTCGTGTCGCGCGCCCCGATCTCGAATTCATCGATGTGAATCGAAGTGTAGATGTCTTCCTTCACGACCTTCTCCGAGATCATGATGGCGTCTTCGAAGTTGTAGCCGTTCCACGGCATGAACGCGACGAGCACATTGCGACCGAGCGCGAGTTCGCCCTTGTCGGTATTCGGTCCATCCGCGATGACCTGGCCGCGTTTCACGTGCTGGCCTTTCTTCACGATCGGCTTCTGGTTCACACACGTGCCCGCATTCGAGCGCATGAATTTCCGCAGCTCATAAACGTGAACACCCGCTTCGACGTCGGTCTTCAATTTTTTGCGACCCTCAGGCATGTGTCCGTCTTTGGTGACCACGATCTGATCCGCCGTCACGGAAGCGACCTTTCCGCTTTCGGTGGAGATCAGAACCGCGTGAGAATCCCGCGCCACTTTGCCTTCGAGCCCCGTGCCAACGAGCGGCGCTTCCGAAACGATCAAAGGAACACCCTGACGTTGCATGTTCGAGCCCATGAGAGCCCGGTTCGCATCGTCATGTTCAAGAAACGGGATCAGACCCGCCGCGACCGACACGAGCTGTTTTGGCGAGACGTCCATGTAATGGACTTTCGACGGCTCGACTTCCAGAAAGTCGCCCCGATATCGGACCGAGACCTTCTCTTGGGTAAGATGTCCCTTCGCGTCCATGGTCGCGTTCGCCTGCGCGACGAGGAAATTTTCCTCGCGATCGCCGGTCAAATAATCGACCTGATCGCTCACGCGGCCCTTTGCCACTTTGCGGTAAGGCGTTTCGATAAATCCGAATTCGTTGATCCGCGCGAAGGTGCTCATCGAGCTGATCAAACCGATGTTCGGACCTTCCGGCGTTTCGATCGGACAGATACGTCCGTAATGGGATGGATGAACGTCGCGGACTTCGAAACCAGCACGATCGCGGCTCAAGCCGCCTGGCCCGAGGGCCGAGAGACGGCGTTTGTGCGTCAGCTCCGCGAGCGGATTCGTCTGATCCATGAACTGCGAGAGCTGCGAGCGTCCGAAGAAGTCACGAATCACCGCGCTCAGCGCCTTCGGGTTGATCAACTTCTGAGGCGTCATGCCGTCGATGTTGATGTCGAACAAAGTCATGCGCTCTTTCACGAGGCGTTCCGTCCGCGCAAGACCGACGCGGCACTGATTCGCGAGCAATTCGCCCACCGTCCGCACGCGGCGACTGCCGAGATGATCGATGTCGTCGAGCGTGCCTTCGCCGCGGCGCAGGCTGATCAAATACTTGATCGCACCGATGAAATCCTTGTCGGTGACGATGCGTTCCGTGAGGTCGACATCGATCCCGAGCTTCTGGTTGATCTTGTAACGGCCCACGCGTCCGAGGTCATATTTCTTCGGGTCGAAAAAGAGACGCTTCAAGAGCGCCTTCGCGTTCGCGACCGTCGGAGGATCGCCGGGGCGCAGCTTGCGGTAGATGTCTTTCAGCGCCTCTTCCTGGTCGTGCGCGGGATCCTTCTTTAATGCCTTCACCACTGTGTCGTCGTGGGAGATGTCGATCACTTTTACGCTGGAATGTCCGAGCGCCATGATCTGCCGCACCGTCGCCGCAGTCAGCGGCTCGAACGCGCGGGCGACCGTCGCCTCGCCATCGAGCACGTCCGCGATGAGCACCTTCGTTGCCAGCTCTTCTTCACCCAGCTTCTCGCTGAGTTTGAGCGTCTCGATGTGATAAAAAAGTTTGATCACTTCTTCGTCGGACCCGTAGCCGAGCGCGCGGAGAAAGGTCGTAGCGAGAAATTTCCGCCGGCGTTTGCGGCGGTCGAGATAGATGTAGAGCAGATCGCTCGTATCGAATTGCACTTCGATCCACGAACCGCGGTCCGGAATGATCCGGAAACTATAGAGCACTTTGCCGTTGAGATGGATGCTCGATTCAAACGCGATTCCCGGCGAACGATGCAGCTGGCTGACCACGACGCGCTCGGCGCCGTTGATCACGAACGTGCCCTGCGGCGTCATGAGCGGGATCTCGCCCATGTAAACTTTTTCTTCCTTCGTCCCTTTCTCCTCGCGGAGCTGGAAAGTGACATGGAGCGGCGCGCTGAACGTCTGGCTTTCGCGTTGTGCCTCGAGCGCCGTCAGTTTCGGTTCGCCGATTTCGTAGTGGCTGAAATCGAGCGTCGCTTTTTCATCGTAGCTCTCGATCGGAAACACTTCCTTGAAGACCGCCTGGAGGCCGGAATTCTTCCGCTTGGAAAACGGCACGTCTTTTTGGAGGAAATCGACGTAGGAATTGAGTTGAACCTCGATGAGGTTTGGAGGCTCGATGCCTTCCTTGATGGTTCCGAAGTAGATACGTTCCGACATAATGGCAATATCCGAGATTGTTGACGACACCCCGGCCGCTCACGGGATGGCGAATGAAGGCTCACGGGGTTCAGCCGCGAGCAAGGAGCAGAAAAATAGCAGCAAAACGGGGGCCGTCAAATTGCGTGCCACCGTTTTGTTGCCTGGTTAAATGTTGTCCGTCTAGTGCGGTTTTGAAAATAATCGACTGCTTCTAACGAAAATAGTTCTGACACGCCGGCGGCCGGCACGCAAGCTTTTGTTGCGCGCCGGCCACGGCGGAAAATTACTTGATCTCGACTTTGGCGCCGGCCGCTTCGATCTTTTTCTTGATCTCTTCGGCTTCCGCCTTGGTCACGCCTTCCTTGATCGTCTTGGGAGCACCTTCGACGAGCGCCTTGGCTTCGGCCAGACCGAGCCCCGGCACTGCGCTGCGCACTTCCTTGATCACGCCGATCTTGTTCGAGCCCATCTCTTTCAAGATCACTTCGAAAGCTGTCTTCTCTTCTGCCGGAGCCGCGGCTGCGCCGCCTGCACCAGCTGATGGAGCTGCTGCCGCCGCGACCGGAGCCGCTGCGCTGACGCCCCATTTTTCTTCGAGCTGCTTCACCAAACCAGCAATCTCGAGAACGGTCAGGCCGCTGAGTTGCTCCACGATTGTATTTGTATCTGCCATATTGTTTTCCTCTTCTTCGCCGCCTTCGGAAGCTTCCGAAGAATTACGCCCCGCAGCCGCGGGACCGGACAATTTCTGTTGGTTGCTCGCCCCGCCATCCGCGGCGTAGCGAAATTTTTACGGATTCTCCGCTGGGGTTTCTCCTGTGGTTGATTCTGCCGCGGGCGCTTCCGCGGTCGGCGCCGCAGCCGGCGTTTCTGCCTTCGCTTCCGCGACCGGAGCCTCTTCCGCTTTCGCTTCCGCGACGGGAGTTGGAGCCGGCTCTTCCGCAGTCGGCGCTGCTGGAGGCGACGCCTTCGGTGCCGCAGCTTCTTCCTTTTCAGCTTTTGCGTTTAAGAGACGGGCCAACGCGGACGCTGGTTCATTCAGCACGCGAACCAAACGTGTCGCCGGCGCGAGCAATAACCCAAGAAGCTGCGCCAGCAGGATCTCGCGCGCGGGCAATTCCGCCAGCGCTTCCACATCCGAGGTCGACAACACTGCTTTGTCGACCACGCCGATCTTCAACGTCGCGATCTTAAATTCCGCCGCGAAAAGTTTCAGGATCTTCGCCACGGGCGCGACATCATTTTCTCCCATCACGATCGCGGTCTGGCCCGTCAGCTTGTCGCCCACATCCGGCATTCCGGAATCCGCCATGGCCCTTTTCAGGAAACTATTTTTGACGACGCGCACTTCCGCGCCCGCCGGGGCGAGCCGGTTCCGCAGTTCGCCAAACTGATCCACCTTCATGTGCTGGTAATCAGTGACGAGCAGGAACGGAGAGCGATTGAGCTTCTCCGAGAGGTCCGAAATGATGCTGGCTTTTTCTGGTCTCATGCGAATGGCTCCCCGTTAAAAGGTCAAATAAGGCGACGGATCGACGTGCAATCCGGGCGACATCGTCGCGCTCAGCGTCATCCCTTCCACGAACCGGCCCTTCGCCGTGGCTGGTCGCGCCCGCACGACTGCTTCGATCACGGCCGTTCCGTTTTCAATCAATTGGTTTTCAGCGAACGAAAATTTTCCCACCGGCACGGCGACGTTGCCGTTCTTATCGAGCTTGAATTCCACCCGGCCCGCTTTCACTTCGCCCACAGCCTTCGCCGTGTCCTCGGTCACGGTGCCGGTCTTTGGGTTCGGCATCAGCCCGCGCGGTCCGAGCACTTTGCCGAGCTTGCGCACTTCCGCCATCGCGGCGGGCGTCGCAATCGCGACATCGAAATCCTGAAAACCTTCCTGGCATTTTTGGATCATGTCTTTGAAACCGACATGCTCCGCGCCGGCGTCCTTCGCGGCTTTCGCGGCCTGGCCTTCGGCGAAAACCAGCACGCGCACCTGCTTTCCGCTCCCGTGCGGCAATGGGCAGGTCCCGCGCACCATCTGGTCGGATTGCTTCGGATCGACCCCGAGTCGGAAAGAGACCGTCACCGTCTGGTCGAACTTTGTCGGCGGCAATTTCTTCAGAGTCGAGACCGCCTCGTTCAGGTTGTAAGTTTTTGTGCGGTCCACCTGCTCGGCGGCCGCGCGATAACGTTTGCTGCGATTCTTTTGCATGATTGTGTGCAGTTCTAGCGAGCCTGCGCTCTCCTGCGTGGTGGTCCACCTCTGGGCGGCGGGACGTGGAAAATAGCGGCAATTTCTACGTTGTCAAAACCGAAAGTGACCTGCTAAATCTCGGACATGAACTCCACAAAAATTCTACTCGTTACAGTTTTCACTGTTTTAGCCAGAGCCATTGCGCTCACGGCGGCGCCCGTCAATTTCAGCGAGGTCTCGCTCTGGGTCCGCGCCCGCGAGACCGACCAATCGATTGTCCGCGAAGTCAGCCAACGCAAACTGGCCCGCGCCCTCACCCCGCAACAGGAATCGACGCTCAAGTCGCAAGGCGCCAGTGACTCCCTCGTGCAGTCGCTCCGAAATCCCAAAGTGGTTTCGGCGCAGACCGACACCCAAACGAGCGAAGTGAAATCGCAGCCGTTCAAAGCGCCACAGGACCAAGATGCGAACCGGGATTCCGCCGCCGACAATCTTCACATCTTCGAAGTCTCGTCCGGCCACCCAATTAACCTCAGCCAGTGGGGCGGACCCGACTACGAGTTGGCCTTCAACATTTACCGTTACGCCGGCGAAAATATCATCGAACCGGTCATGGTCGACACCGTTCGCACCTACACCGACGTTGCCCACTACGTCGGCGTTCTCGGCACAGGTCCGCGCACGACCCAGCCGTACTTCCGCAGTCACACCTTCACCCCGTACGCGGGCGGCGATCTGAAAGATGATTCTCACATGATCGGCGATTACATCTCGGTTTCATCCCACTCCGCCTCGCGTGCAATGTCGATCGACCGGAGAAATCCCGAGTTCATCAAAGGCGTCCCCTACACGCTTTATCCCATCTACGGCGTGCACGGCGCATCGCTCTATTACATCGGCAGCTCCAGCAACACCGTGAAGCTCGCCGTCCGCACCTCAGGCCGGGACTGAGCGAGACTTCATTGCCTGAAAGACAATCGCGCCTAACGAGCGGTTGCGGCCGCCGCGGTGTTCTTCACGATCTTGCCCTCTTTCATCACGAAGGAGACGCGTTCGGTCGCGGTGATGTCAGTGGTGGGATCGCCGGGGATGGCGATGATGTCGGCGAGCTTGCCTTTTTCGAGCGTGCCGACTTTTGGGGCGATGCCTAATAAGTCGGCATCGGAGGAAGTGGCGGCGCGGAGGGCTTCGATCGCTGGCAGGCCGAGATCGACCATCAATTTAAATTCCTTCGCGTTCTGGCCGTGCGGAAAAACTGCGGCGTCGGTGCCGAGTCCAATCTTTACACCGAGCTTCACTGCGTTCCGAAACATGTCGGAACGCGCGGCCGTGGCCGCTTTGGCCTTCGCCTGCAACACGGCTGGATAAGCGTCGATCTTCGACATGATCCATTCGCTCGCCATCAACGTCGGCACGAGATATGTGCCTTTCGTCTTCATGAGCTGAAGCGTCTCCGGTTTCAAAAACGAGCCGTGCTCGATGGAATCGACGCCGGCCTCGATCGCTTCCTTCGCGGCTTGATCGCCGTGACAGTGCACCGCGATTTTCTTGCGCAACCGATGGGTCTCGTCGACGAGCGCCACCATTTCTGCGGGAGTGAACTGCGGAGTATCGACTTCGTCGGTCATCGAAAGGACGCCTCCGGAGACGGCGGCTTTGATAACGTCGGCGCCGTTCTTGACCTGAAAGCGCACTGCTTTGCGGATCGCATCGGGACCGTCGGCGATGCCGTCAGCATAGTCGGGCTCGTGACCGAAAAGAAAATCGCGGAACCCCGCCGTGTCATCGAAGTGCCCGCCGGTCGCGCCGATGCCGTAAGTGGCGACGAGCATACGCGGCCCGACGATGATCCCTTTTGCGATCGCATTGCGCAGCGCGACGTCGACGAACTCGTGGCTGCCTCCGAAACGGCTGCCGAGATCGCGCACCGTGGTGAAGCCGGCTTCGACGGTCGCGCGCGCATTCGGCACGGCCATGAGGGCGTGCTCGGAGACATTCAGCTCGAGGAGCTTCAAACGCCGGTCATTGAAGTTGCCGGTGAAATCGAAAGTCAGGTGGGTGTGCGCGTCCATGAACCCCGGCGAAAGCGTCGCGTCGCCGAGATCGATCACCTGCGCGCCGCTCGGGATCGGCAGGTTGCTGCCGGCATCGGTGATCACGTTGCCTTGGACAATGACGACGCCGTTCGTGACGAGCGCCTTCGCTTTGCCATCAAAGAGTCGAGCGGCTTTCAGGACGGTGACGTTGTTCGGAGCCTCGGCCGCGAAAGCGATGGTGAGCGACAGAACAAAAAAAGCGCAGCCAATTATGACGCGCTGCGACCAGGAAAAAACTGATTGAACCATGCTTGCGAATATGAAATCTCACGCGCGAAAGCAAGGCGGATGGCGACGGCGCGAGGGGAGCGCCATCTCCAAATCTAGCGCTTGATCGCTTCGAGGGTGAAATCGGCCGCGGGCAAATCCAAATCGCGCTCGGACTTCGAGCCTTCGAGAACGGTCCGGCTGTTTCCTCCGTCCGGATCGACGATGATGTTCGCAGCCGTCCAGCGATCGTTCACTTTCATGATCCGATCCGCCGTGATGCGTCGGACCAGCCGGCGATTCTTCCCGTATTTCTCGACGCGCAGCGGCAACGCCAACTCTGGGGCGATCCAGGTTTTGACGACCAAATAACTGCTCGCTGCGTCCCCAGGCGGCCTCGATTCGACGATCGTGCACAGTTTCTTATCGATCGTTTCCTCGCCGACGATTTTCTGGGAAGGCCAATCCCAGAAATCTTCCGCCAGATCTTCGATCGCGAGATCGGAACCGAAAAACGGTTGCGACAGCATGGCGGCCGAAAGTTTTTTGACCGTGCCCGGCGGTTCGAACAAAAATCCGCTGACGGAATCCCCTTTTCTTTCAATGAGGAGTGACTGTCCCTTCGATTCGGCGGGCCACAGAATTTGATAAAGCGTGGTCGTGGTCTGGCCATCTGTCCGGCTCTTGATGAGTAGTTGCTTCACTTCCCGGTGTTCGGGATTGGCCGTCGTCACCACCAGCTTTGCGCGGACGCGAAAGCCCGTGGTCCGGTTCGCCTCGATTACCTTCGCGACAAGCTGCCGCGCATTGGAATTTTCGGCGGGCGCTCCGAAAAATGCGGTCCGATCGAAGACGAGCGCGCTGGCGAACGCCACGCAAACGACCAAGATCGATCGCGTTTTCATTCGTAACTCAACGCTTCGCTCGGGTGCAACCGCGACCCGCGGTAGGCGGGATAGAGGCCGCCCAGGATTCCGAGCGCCAGCGCAATGAGAATCGCCACGCCTAGCAGCTCCGCGCTGATGTAGCCCTCAATTTTTCCCCTCATCAGCGGCGTGTTTTGCAGAATCTTCACCGTCACAAACCCAAATCCGATTCCCACGATCCCGCCCACCAGACTCAGCAGCATCGATTCGAAGAGGATCATGCGCAGAATGCGAATGCGCCGCCAGCCGATGGCCAGCAGGATGCCGATCTCGTGGGTGCGTTCGAACACACTCATCAAAACCGTGTTGGTCACGCCCACCGCGCCCACGACCAGCGCGATGATCGAGGTCCCCCAGCTCATCGCCTTCGCGATCTGAATGGCGGTGTTGTTCTGCGCCACTTCTCCGGCAGCGAAAGCTTTATACGAAGGAAAGCGTTCCTTAATGGTCGCGCGCAAGAGATCGACATCTTCCGGCTTCGTGCCGGGCTTCAATTTCAGATTGAGAAAGTTGACCCGGCCCTCCCGGTCGGTGGCCGCCTGCAACTGGCGTAACGGCAAAATGATCGCACCATTTTCGATCAGGGCCGAGCTTTCGAATATTCCGCACACTTTGAATTCGCCTGTCTCGATTTGCACCGGCGAACCAATCGTCTTCCTCAATAACTCGGCCGCGACCGTCCCGATCACCGCGACCTTGTCATCCTCGCCCGCCGGCCAGCGGCCCTCGATCAACTTCAGATGGTCCCAAAGAAAACTTTTCGTTTGCCAGCCAAAGACCATCACGGTGGGCGAATCATCGATGCTGATCATGTCCGTGAGCAGCCCGCTCGCTTCCTGCACATGCGTCAAGGCAAGCATCTGCGCCTGAATCTGCTCGCTGAACGGCTCCGGGAGCGGGCTCCGGCTCGTGATCTTGGTGACGATCAGATCGGTCCCGCGCGACGTGTAGGCTTGCTCCCAACTCTTCTGGAAACCCCACGCGATGCTGGCCAGCGCCACGACGGCAGCCACGCCGATGGCGATTCCGACGACGGTCAACAAACTACGCACGGATCGCCGGAGCAGATTCTTGTAAACGATGGTCAGGAAAAATTTCGTAGGCGCTCCTTTCTTAGCTCGACGCCGGCTCAGTGACGATCTGGCCGTCGAGCATGCGCACAATGCGATCGGTCCGGCCGGCGATCGCCAGATCGTGGGTGACGATGATGATGGTCATGCGCTGTTCCCGATGAATTTGTAAAAGCAGGTCGATGATCTGCGCGGCGTTGGTGCTGTCGAGATTTCCGGTCGGTTCGTCGGCCAGGAGCAACTTCGGTCCATTCGCGAGACTGCGCGCGATGGCCACGCGTTGGCGTTCGCCCCCCGATAACTCTCTCGGCAAATGCGACCCGCGCTCACCCAGTCCCACCGCGTCCAACAGCTCGACGGCCCGTGCGCGCCGCTTCTTCGGCGACCACGCCATCTCGACCATCGGCATCTGCACGTTCTCGAGCGCGGAAAGCGTCGGCAACAAATGGAACGATTGGAAAATGAAACCGATCGTGTGCGCTCGAAACAGCGAGTGATCGCGAATCTCGCGGAGCGATTGGCCGCGAAAGAGAACGTCGCCCGCTGTGGGCTCGTCCAGCGCGCCGAGCATTTGGAGAAACGTCGACTTCCCGCACCCGCTCGGACCGGCCACTGCGACCGACTCTCCTTCGCCGATAGTGATGTTGATTCCGCGCAACGCCTGCACGCGGTCGCCATCGAAGGATCGGCGCAGATCGCGCGTCTCAATCAACGCCACTCGCGAGTCATCCGGCATGGAGCGGAACAAAGTGCCGCTGGAGGAAACGTTCCACGATGCGATTGAATTCGTGCGGCTTCTCCAAAGTTGGCGCGTGCCCGCATTCGTCGATGAACTCCAGTTCGGCCAGCGGCAGGCGCTCCTTGAACTCATACGCCACACTCGGCGGCGTGATCGCATCGTTCGCGCCCCAGACCAGCAACACGGGCGCACGAATCTGATGCAGCACATCGCGGAGATTGTCACGCTTCGCCGACGCCGCCATCCGCACGTAAGCAGCGACGCGCCGTCGATCGGTCAGACTCTCCCTGATTTCCTCGACCAACTTCTCCGTGATGAGCGCCTCGTCGAAGAAGATTTCGCGCATTTTCGTTTTCAACCAAGTCGTATCCGGGCGATGCGGCACATTGCGGGTGTAGCCGCGTTCAAAAAGCCCCGAGCTCCCGGCCAGGATCAGGCCGGCCACGCGCAGCGGATAACGCAAGGCGATGTGGAGCGCGATATGCCCACCGAGGGAATTGCCGCCCAGCACGGTCCGGTCGATTCCGGAGCCGTCGAGAAAATCCATCACGTGACCGACCACGTGTTCCAGATTGCGCTGCGCGCGATTGATGTTCGCCATCGGCAATCTCGGCGCGAACACTTCACACGAGCCGTCGAAATAACGTTCGCATTCATCCCAGTCCACCGGTTTCCCGAAGATGCCATGGAGCAAAACCATCGGCGGATAATCGCTCGCGCCCGCGCCTTCACTGAGGTCCTGCCGCATCAGATTAGTTGCAGGATTGCCCCCTCCAAAGTCAAGATTTTAACCCCGCTGGCGCGGTCGCCGCGAGAGAGAAGACGTCGGTCTTGCCGGTGGATCGAGCGCTCCGCCGCTCGATGGCAAGTAATCCGCAGCGAAGCCGGGGAAACGAAACACCGCGTCTCTTTGCACCGCAGATTGCCGGGAGTCACCGACGGTGGAACCGGAACCGCGGTAGGGCTAGTTCAGCGCGTAAACTTCCACGACCGCGATGCCGGTAGAGTTATTCGCGCCGCGCACAATGGCGGTGTAGTTGCCGGGAGTTAATATCCGCACGATCGCCGATTCCGCGTTATTCGGGGGCGGGATGGTGCTATCGATGATCGCTTGTTTGTTCGGGCTATCGACCCAGTTATCATTCGTTTCCAGCAGCGCTCCGTTTCCGTCGTGCAACTCCAGAGTGGGATCGGCCATCGCTCCGGGGACGCCGGTCGAAGGACCCAGGGCGCGGATAATTACTTTTTGCGAATCCTGTCCTACTACGATCGTGCCCGCGAACAAGACATTGTCTCCTGTCTGGACCAAACCGCGGGTGGAAATGTTAGCCAGCTTCGAGTTGGCGGAGGTATCCAGGTCGTACGCTTCTACTACTCCTATCCCGGTGCCGTTGTTCACTCCGCGCTCAATCGCGGTATAGTTACCGGGCGGCACACTTCTCACGATGGCTGATTCCAGCGGGTTGCTGGGCGGGATGGTGCTATCGATGATGGCTTGCTTGTTCGGGCTATCCATCCAATTGTCGTTCGATTCCAGGAGCGTGGTGCCTTGATAGAGCTCAAGAGTAGGATCCGCCAGCACTCCGGCGAGAGGCAGCGAAGGTCCTATCGCCCGGATTATCACTTTTTTCGATTGCGTGCCCGTGACGATGAAGCCGCCAATGAGGACATTGTCGCCTGTTCCCACCAGTAACCGGGTCGAGATATTGGCCAGCGTCGTCGCGGGTGGCGGCACGCCACTGAACTCGAATGCACCGATGTCACTTACGCCCACCCGAGAAGCTCCCCGCTGATCGGTGAGGGGTGCTTTCGCGTCGTTCCCCGCATCGATCGCGGGGCTTAGGGTGAGCAAAGCGATGGTATCGGTCTGCCCTCCGTTATTAGTGAGTGAGCCTGTCTTCGGATCGAGTGGATTCACTATCGTGCCCGTCTTATCGGTGCCAATGAAGCCGCTGCCGCCATCCGCTTTGCCAATGAGGTTGAATCCATTGGAAGTAAATGAGCCGAAAATATCCGGGCCGTTGTCCGCTCCAGTGTTGCCAGCGATGAGCATGTTTCCAACCAGGACATTGGAAAAAGTATTTCCATGCTCAATGCCACCACCTTCTGCCACGCCATTGGGCCCGTTCGTCTTGCCCGTGCCGCCAGGTCCGCCAAGAGCAAAGTTCCCGCTGACGGTGCAATTCGTTGCCGTCATTCCACCTTTCCCGTCGTACAAAATCGCTCCGCCGTGGCCATCGCCACCGGCGCCGCCATGGCCACTACCCAGAAGCGGATTGTGGCCGCCGCGGCCGCCTTGCGCGGTGTTGGCGTTGAAGGTGCAGTTTTGCAGAGTGAGAGGCCCCGTGCTCAAAATCCCGCCGCCCTCTCCTGTGCCCCCTGTGGCCACGGAATTGCCATTGGTTGGAAAGCTCCCGCCGATAGCGGAGTTAGCGCTTACAGTACAACCGACAAGTGTTAGCGGACCATCGCTGTAGATTCCACCGCCGGACGCAAACTGCCCGGCATCGCTGATGACAGAGCTACCGCTGATTGTACAATTCGTGAGCGTCGTGTTCGTGTTGGCCCGGTTATAAATCCCGCCGCCTTGCACGCTTTCCCCGGAAGCAGCAATGACTTGTCCTCGCGTAAAGGTGAGACCGGAAATGGCGACCATGAAACCCGACGCATTGATATCCAAAACACGGGTGGCAAGGTTTGCGTCCACGGCCAGCACTCGCGCGCCCGGCCCGATTACTGTCACCGCCTTCTTGATCGTCAATGTTCCGTGTGTGAGCGCGATCGAGCCGCTCACACCGGGCGCGAACTGAACGGTTTCCCCGCCGGCGGCCGCATTCACGGCGGTGAGCGCATCGCGCAGAGTGCATCGGACCACGCCGCAGATGCCGTCACTCTCATCCGATGTCGTGGTCACCGTGAAAGTGCTGCCGGCTTGCACCTCATCCAGCTCGAAGGCGCCGATATCAACGTGGTTGCGACTCTTCCTGGGAAAGCCGCGCTCATCACTCGTTAGGTTCAACGGCGCGCCCAGCACACTGTCGTCCCCAGCGTCAAGGGCCGGGCTATTCGCCGGCAACGCCATCGTCTGCGTCGGTCCGCCGTTATCCTGGAGAGGACCCAGAAGCGGATTGAGCGCCTGCGCGCTGGTGCCGGTCAAATCACTCGCCACCCAGCCGCTGCTGCCGTCAGTAGCGCCAATCAGGTTGTGGCCATTGGATGTGACCGCGGAAGAGCCGTCCGTACTGAACACGTCAGGATCTTGCAAAGCGCTGTTGCCCGCCACAATGGTATTACGCAACGAGATCGACTTGCCTGTGTAGGTAATGCCGCCGCCTTTCGAACTACGATTGCCATTGAGGGAATTGCCGCTGATTGTGTCATTGACCAACGTCAACGAGCCGCCGCCGGCGCTAAGTCCGCCGCCCGCCTGGGCAGAGTTATTGAAAATCGTGCTGTTGATGACTGCCACGGTAGCGAAGCTCAATATGGCGCCCCCGGAACCGTCAGTTGTGTTCTGAGTAAAAGTGCTATTGCTCACCGTCACGGTGGCGGAGTCACTTTCGAGAGCGCCGCCCCCAGGCAAATTACCGAGGGTGGCCGAGTTATTGTTCAGGTAGCAGTTGGTCACGGTTAATGTGCCGGACCTGGCGTAGATAGCGCCGCCCTGCCCGGAGACAGCGCTTGTGGGATTCCCGCTTGCCTTGTTCCCGAGAAAATTGCAATTGCTCAGCGTGACCGCGCCTGCGGTGATGGAAAGACCGGCCCCTTGGCAATCAGCAAGCGTGCTGCAGTTGTTCAGCAAAGCGTTGCTAATAGTGACGCCGGAAATGCTAACGGTTGCGCCATTGATCTCGAAGATACGGAACGCCCCCACGCCAACGCCGCTGCTGCGCGTGATCGTGGCGCCGTTGCCGTTGATGGTAAGAGAATGTCCGCCGTCTTTCACGATCGCCGGCAAGGCATCCGGGCTCCCGTTGGCAGTGGTTGCGATCAGTGTGTAAGTGCCTTTGGCCGCGAGGTTGATCGTGTCATCCTGGCCATTGCTGTTTGCCGTCGTGATCGCGCTCTTGAGCGAGGCCACATCTCCATCGGCAACGTTAAAGATGGCCGCGTGCGTCGCGGCACAAGCCAGAAGCAGAACGCTTCCCACCGCAGTAGCAGTTGAGATCAGGATTTTCATTAGGCGAGCCCGCTTGTTTCTTTTCGAACGTGATCGTTAACTTTTTGGCAAAAAAATGCCCCTGGCGTCACTTAGTTCAGCGCGTAAACTTCCACCACCGCGATGCCGGTAGAGTTATTCACGCCGCGGACGATGGCGGTGTAGTTGCCTGGAGTTAATATCCGCACGATGGCCGATTCCGCGTTATTCGGGGGCGGGATGGTGCTGTCGATGATCGCTTGTTTGTTCGGGCTATCCACCCAGTTATCATTCGTTTCCAGCAGCGTTCCGCTTCCGTCGTGCAGTTCGAGCGTGGGATCGGCCATCGCTCCGGGGACGCCGGTGGAAGGACCGAGCGCGCGGATAATTACTTTTTGCGAAGCCTGTCCTACTACGATCGTGCCCGCGAACAAGACATTGTCTCCTGTCTGGACCAAACCGCGGGTGGAAATGTTAGCCAGCTTCGAGTTGGCGGAGGTATCCAGGTCGTACGCTTCTACTACTCCTATCCCGGTGCCGTTGTTCACTCCGCGCTCAATCGCGGTATAGTTACCGGGCGGCACACTTCTCACGATGGCTGACTCCAGCGGGTTGCTCGGCGGGATGGTGCTATCGATGATGGCTTGCTTGTTCGGGCTATCCATCCAGTTGTCGTTCGATTCCAGGAGCGTGGTGCCTTGATAGAGCTCAAGAGTAGGATCGGCCAGCACTCCGCCGAGCGGCAGCGAAGGTCCTATCGCCCGGATTAATACCTTCTTCGTCTGCGTGCCACTTACGATAAAGCCGCCGATTAAGACATTATCGCCTGTTCCCACCAGCAACCGCGTCGAGATGTTGGCCAGCACTGTAGGTGGAGCCACCAACAGAAACCTAGGGTCGCTCGGGATGCCGTTAGCGAACACCGTGACCATGGCCGGACCAAGCGGAAAGCCGGTGACGGGTGTCGAGGTAAAGGCGGTGCTCGACCACCCCGCCGCTGGGTCAACGGGGAGGAAGGTGGTTTGGGTGGTTTCAATGTTGCGCAACTGCGCGATGGGGTAGCTGGTCGAAGAATCCTGGGTGTTGCCGCCCGAGGCTTGCGAGATGCCTTGGAAGAGCGAGCCGGTTAGCGCGAGGCTGCCGCCCAGTGGGAGGATGGGAGGCGCGGTCGCAATCTGCGGCTGCCAAAGAGACCGGAGGTATCCCAGCGCCCCTAAGTAATGTTCCACACTTGCCAGATACTGGCTGCTCCCCCCGCCTGTAACCAGCACGATGTCGTTGAAAACCAAGGTCGCCGTGTGCTCAGAGCGCGCAACGGTGAGGTTGCCCGCGGACGTCCATTTACCGCTTCCCGGGTCGTATGTCTCCGCACTCGCAAGAGCGCCAGTATTGTTTCCTAGCCCGCATGCGATCAGCACTTTCCCGTTGGGAAGTAGTGTAGCCGTTGCGAAGTCGCGGGCGGTGGCGAGACTGCCGGTTACCGTCCACGTGCCGCTCGCTGGATCGTACAGCTCCGCACTCGCCAGTTGACCGAAATTGTCGTTGGTTCCAGACCCTCCCGCGATTAACACCTTTCCGTTGGAGAGCAGCGTCGCCGTGTGATTTCGGCGCGCGGTATTGAGGTTGTTCGTGGCCGTCCATTTCCCGCTTGCCGGGTCATACAGTTCCGCGCTCGCGGAAACATTGAAATTGATGTCAAATCCTCCTGTAACCAGTACCTTGCCATTGGGTAGCAAAGTGGCCGTATGCAACCCGCGGGCGGTGGCTAAGCTGCCGGTTGCCGACCACGTTCCACTCGCCGGGTTATACAGTTCCGCGCTCGTGGAAAATTGGTGACTGCTATTAGATCCTGCTGCGACGAGCACCTGACCGTTGGGCAGCAAAGTCGCCGTATGCTCAGCGCGCGCGGTGTTGAGATTGCCCGCCGTGGCCGTCCATTTCCCGCTTGCCGGGTCATACAGTTCCGCGCTCGCGAGAGCATTGACACCGCTGTCACTTCCCGCTGCGACCAGGACCTGTCCATTGGGTAGTAACGTCGCCGTGTGACCATAGCGCGCGGTGTTGAGGTTGCCTGTGGCCGTCCATTGCTCTTTTACCACATCGAAGAGCTCCCCGCTCGCCAGCGCGCCGCTGCCGTTCAGCCCGCCCGCGACCAGCAGCTGGCCATTGGCCAGCATCGTTGCGGTGTGCTCTTCGCGTGGTGTTGCCATCACCGGCGGGCTCCCCCAGCCCCCGCTACTCGCAGGATCGTACAGCTCGGCGCTGGCCAGATATTTGGCGCTCTGAATTTTTTGAAAACCGTCGAACCCAGCCGCGAAGAGTATGCTGCCAGTAGGCAGCAGGGTCGCGGTCTGATTAGAACGGGGGATCACCAGGTTGGCGGTTGCGGTCCAGGCGCCGTTGGCGCCTTGGCCCGGACTGTAAAGCTCCGCGCTGGCTAAAGAATTCGTGCCGTCAGTTCCTCCCGCCACCAGCACCATCCCATTAGGCAACAAGGTTGCCGTGTGACTGTAACGGGAATTGACCGGATTGGGGGTCGTATTCCATGTCCCGCTCGCCGGATTATAAAGCTCCGCTGATCCCACGGCGCCGCCGTTTTGTCCTGCTGCGACGAGCACCTTGCCGCTGGAAAGCAACGTCGCCGTGTGAAAACAACGGGCGCTGCCAAGACTCCCGGTAACTGCCCACATCCCGCTCGCCGGATCATAAAGCTCCGCCGTGTTCAAAGTGCCGCCCGTAACGTTGCCTTGTCCTCCCGCGACGAGCACCTTGCCACTAGAGAGCAGGGTCGCCGTGTGATTATCCCGCGCCGTGATGAGGCTGCCGGTTGCCGTCCAAGTCCCGGTCGCCGGATCGTAGAGTTCCGCGGTGCCTTGAAAGCCGTTGGTGGCGTATCCTCCTGCGACCAGCACCTTGCCGTTAGGGAGCAAGGTGGCGGTATGGGCATAGCGTGCGCTCGCGAGATTGCCGGTCGCTTTCCATTTCCCCGTCGCTGGATCGTAGAGTTCCGCGGTGGTGAGAACGGTATTACTGGCGCCAACCCCTCCGGTGACGAGCACCGCGCCGTTGCGCAACATCGTCGCGGTGTGAGCCTCGCGCGGAGTTATCAGATTGCCCGTCGCCGACCAGGTCCCGATCAACGGGTCGTAGAGTTCCGCGGTGCCCACGATGCCCGGGTTAGCTCCTCCGGCGACCAACACCTTCCCGTTTTGCAACAAGGTACTCGTGTGAAGAGTGCGTCCCTGCGCCAGATTACCTGTGCTGGTGAAAGTAAACGGCGCACCCATCGCCGTAAAGAGACCCCAGCAATGGATCCCGGTGAGAATTAAGAGGCGGAGACCAGTGGTTTTCATAAGCGCCAGCCTGCTGCCAACTTTATTCCGCCGGATTGGAACCTAGTAATCACATCCCTAATAAACTCAGGTCTAGTTCAACGCGTAAACTTCCACGACCGCGATGCCGATAGAGTTATTCGCGCCGCGCACAATGGCGGTGTAGTTGCCTGGAGTTAATATCCGCACGATGGCCGATTCCGCGTTATTCGGGGGCGGGATGGTGCTGTCGATGATCGCTTGTTTGTTCGGGCTATCGACCCAGTTATCATTCGCTTCCAGCAACGCTCCGTTTCCGTCGTGCAACTCCAGAGTGGGATCGGCCATCGCGCCGGGGACGCCGGTGGAAGGGCCGAGCGCGCGGATAATTACTTTTTGCGAAGCCTGTCCGACTACGATCGTGCCCGCGAACAAGACATTGTCTCCTGTCTGGACCAAACCGCGGGTAGAAATGTTCGCCAGCTTCGAATTAGCCGAGGTATCCAGGTCGTACGCTTCTACTACTCCTATCCCAGTCCCGTTATTTACTCCTCGCTCAATCGCGGTGTAGTTGCCGGGCGGCACACTTCTCACGATCGCCGATTCCAGGTTGTTCAGCGGCGCGGCGCCGCTGTCGATGATGGCTTGCTTGTTCGCGCTATCCATCCAGTTGTCGTTCGATTCCAGGAGCGTGCTGCCTTGATAGAGCTCAAGGATAGGATCGGCCAGCACTCCGCCGAGCGGCAGCGAAGGTCCTATCGCGCGGATTAATACCTTCTTCGTCTGCGTGCCGGTGACGATGAATCCGCCAATGAGAACATTATCGCCTGTTCCCACCAGCAACCGCGTCGAGATGTTGGCCAGCACGGTGGGCGGGACAACCACCAAATACCGCGCGTTGCTCGGGATGCCATTGGTAAAGACGGTCACGAGCGCGGGGCCGGCCGGAAAGCCAGTCACAGGTGTTGAGGTAAACGCGGTATTCGACCAGCCAGTTGCCGGACTCACGGGCAGGAAGGTGACCTGGCTGCTATCGACGTTGCGCAATTGCACGAGCGGATAGTTAGTCGATGAGTCCTGGAAGTTGCCGCCGGAGGCTGGCGAGATGCCTTGGAAGCGCGTGCCGGTAAGTGCGAGGCTGCCACCCAGCGTCAAGGTGGAAGGAGCCGTGGTGATTTGTGGCTGCCAAACAGGTATAAATCCAAGCCCTTCGTCGTAAAGCTCCGCGCTTGTCAAAGTTTGGGCGGGGAAACCTTCTCCCCCGACGGCCAGCACCCTGCCGTTGGCTAGTAGCGTTGCCGTATGGACGTCGCGTGCCACGGTAAGGCTACCGGTCTGCGTCCAGATCCGACTCGCCGGATCGTAGAGCTCGGCACTCGGTTCAAAGGAGTCATCGCTTTGTCCTCCCGCGACCAGAACCTTGCCATCGGGCAATAACGTTGCCGTGTGGTATGCGCGTGGCTTGATCAGACTGCCGGTCGCCGTCCACGCGTCGCTCGCTGGATCGTAGAGTTCCGCGACGCCTATGTGATTGTTGTTGGTATCATAACCTCCTGCAACTAACACCTTGCCGTTAGGCAGCAATGTTGCCGTGGCATTGCTGCGTGGCGTCTTGAGGCTGTCGGCCGGCGTCCAACTTCCGGTTGCCGGGTTGTACAGTTCCGCACTCGCCGGAAAGCCGTTAGCGTTGACCCCTCCTGCGACCAGGACCTTGCCATTGGGTAGTAACGTCGCGGTGTGAGAATAACGTGCCGCCGCGAGGCTCCCCGTCTCCGACCACACGCCGCTCGCCGGATCGTAGAGCTCCGCACTCTCCAGAGCCTCGGGATCACCGTGGTTTGCCGACGGCTGCGACCCGCCTGCGACCAGAACTTTCCCATTGGGTAGCAAGGTCGCGGTGTGGCTGGAACGTCCGTTCGCGAGACTGCCGGTCGCCGTCCAAGTACCGCTCGCCGGATCGTAGAGTTCCGCGCTCGCCAGACTATTAAACCCGGCGCCTGCGACCAGCACCTTGCCGTTGGACAGCAAGGTGGCGGTATGACCGGCACGTCCGGTCGCGAGACTGCCGGTCGCCGCCCAATTCCCGCTCGCGGGATCGTAAAGCTCCGCGCTCTTCAGACCACCGCCGCTTGCGTTGGTCTCGACACCTCCCGCGACCAGCACCTTGCCGTTGGGCAAAAACGTCGCCGTGTGAGCTGCTCGTGAGGCGCCGAGACTGCCGGTTCCCGTCCAGTTGCCACTCGCTGGATCATACAGCTCCGCGCTCGCCAGATATTTGGCGGTGCCGGTGTTAGCGCCATTGAAGCCGGCCGCGACCAACACGCTGCCGCTCGGCAGCAACGTCGCCGTCTGATTGGAACGCGCGGCAGCGAGGGTCCCGGTCGTCGACCACGTCCCGCCAGCCGGATCGTAGAGTTCCGCACTCGTTAGGTAGCCGGTGTTAAACCCTCCGGCGACCAGCACCTTGCCGTTAGGCAGCAACGTCGCCGTGTGAGTGTAGCGTGCGCTCGCCAGGTTGCCAGTCGTCGACCAAGTCGCGTTCGCCGGATCGTAGAGTTCCGCGCTCGCCAAAGCGCTCGGATTCTGCCCGCCTGCGACCAACACCTTGCCATTGGGCAGCAACGTCGCCGTGTGGCTATAGCGCGCGCTCACCAGGTTGTTAGTTGTCGACCAGGTCGCATTCGCGGGATTGTAGAGCTCCGCGCTCTTCAGAGTGCTGCCGTTGGCGCTGCCCTGTCCTCCCGCGACCAGCACGTTGCCGTTAGGCAGCAACGTTGCCGTGTGAAGATAGCGTGTAGTGACGAGACTGCCGGTTCCCGTCCAGTTGCCGCTCGCTGGATCGTAAAGTTCCGCGCTCGCCAGATAGCTGCTGCTGGGATTGAACCCTCCTGCGACCAGCACCTTGCCATTGGAGAGCAAGGTCGCGGTCTGACCATAGCGTGCGTTCGCGAGACTGCCGGTCGCCGCCCAAGTCCCGCTCGCCGGATCGTACAGCTCCGCGGTCGCCAGCGATCCGCCGTTGATCTGCCCTCCTGCGACCAGCACCTTGCCATTGGGCAACAATGTCGCGGTGTGATTATAGCGTGCGGCTACCAGGTTTCCGGTCGCCGCCCAAGTCCCGCTCGCCGGATCGTAGAGCTCCGCGGTCGCCAGCGGGTTGCCGTTATATCCTCCTGCGATCAGCACCTTGCCGTTGGAGAGCAATGTCGCCGAGTGATTATCGCGCGCGTGCGCGAGGTTGCCCGTGTTACTAAAAGTAAACGGCGCCCCGGCAGCTGAAGGCGCGTACAAGAGCGTGGCAGCGGCGGCGAAGAGCGCAGCCTTGGATGTTGCCCTCACAAATGAAAAGAACGCGGCGTGCTTCATTTTATGGCTAGTTCAGCGCGTAAACTTCCACCACCGCGATGCCGGTAGAGTTATTCACGCCGCGGACGATCGCGGTGTAGTTGCCTGGAGTTAATATCCGCACGATGGCCGATTCCAGGTTATTCGGGGGCGGGATGGTGCTGTCGATGATCGCTTGTTTGTTCGGGCTATCCACCCAGTTATCATTCGTTTCCAGCAGCGTTCCGCTTCCGTCGTGCAGTTCCAACGTGGGATCGGCCATCGCCCCGGGGACGCCGGTCGAAGGGCCAAGCGCGCGGATAATTACTTTTTGCGAGGCCTGTCCGACTACGATCGTGCCCGCGAACAAGACGTTGTCTCCTGTCTGGACCAAGCCGCGCGTGGAAATGTTAGCCAGCTTTGAGTTAGCGGAGGTATCCAGGTCGTACGCTTCTACTACTCCTATCCCAGTCCCGTTGTTTACTCCACGCTCAATCGCGGTGTAGTTGCCGGGCGCCACACTCCTCACGATCGCCGATTCCAGGTTGTTCAGCGGCGCGGCGCCGCTGTCGATGATGGCTTGCTTGTTCGCGCTATCCATCCAGTTGTCGTTCGATTCCAGGAGCGTGGTGCCCTGATAGAGCTCAAGGGTAGGATCGGCCAGCACTCCGCCGAGCGGCAGCGAAGGTCCTATCGCGCGGATTAATACCTTCTTCGTCTGCGTGCCACTTACGATAAAGCCGCCAATTAAGACATTGTCGCCTGTTCCCACCAGTAACCGGGTGGAGATATTGGCCAGTACTGTGGGCTGGCCTGGCGTTGGAGTAGGTGTAGGTGTTGGCGTCGCTGTTGGTGTTGGCGTTGGCGTTGGTGTAGGCGCCGGTGTCACAACCACTGATTCATTCGCATCATTGCATGCGCCCGTTACGGGGTTATTGTTCGCATCTCCGCTATAGGTTGCCACCCACCGGTAAGTGCCAGCAGCAGTCGGAGTGAACGAATCCGAAGTATAGCTCCCATTGCCGGAGACACTCTTCGTAGAAGTGAAAACGGCGGCGGCGCCGCAGGTTGCGTCATTAGGTCCAAACAACTTGAAGGTGATCGTCCCGGTCAACGTCGCGCCATTGTCAAGGACCGCAGAATCCGAAATGCTGCCGCCCACCGGGGTCGTCCCCGAGGCTTGGGTGCCGAATGCTGGGGTCGTCTGTGCGACTAACAGATACTTGGCATCACTCGGGATGCCGTTGATAAAGACAGTCACCAGCGCCGGGCCGACAGAAAAGCCGCTCACCGGGATCGAGGTGAAGACTGAGCCCTGCCAGCCAGCCGTTGGAAGGAACGCGACCTGACTGCTCTCGAGGCTGCGCAGTTGCACGATCGGGTAGTTACTGGACGAATCTTGAGTGTTTCCGCCCGAAGCTTGCGAGACGCCTTGGAAGAAACCGGTGAGTGTGAGGGGACTGCCGGATGGGAGGGCTGAGGGTGCTGACCCGATGCGAGGCTGCCATGCGCTCAGGAATCCAAGGCCGACATCATAGAGCTCCGTGCTCTTGGTATCATTGCTGCCGTCATTACCTCCTCCGGCCAGCACCTTGCCGTTAGGCAAGAGCGTGGCCGTGTGAGAATAGCGTGTAGTGTGGAGGTTGCCGGTCGGCGTCCAACTCCCGCTCGCCGGATCGTAGAGCTCCGCGCTCGTGAGGTAGACGTTGAAGCCGCTGCCAATTCCACCCGCCACGAGCACTTTGCCGTTAGGTAGTAACGTCGCCGTATGACTACCGCGAGCGGTGTTGAGGTTGCCGGTGCCCATCAAGGTCCCGCTCGCCGGATCATAGAGCTCCGCAGCAGGGCTTATGGTGCCTTGGTACAGTCCTCCTGCGACGAGCACCTTGCCGTTTGGCAGCAACGTCGCCGTGTGAGAAACGTAGTCGCTGTTGAAGCCGCGGGTGGCTATCGTCCAGGTCCCGCTCGCCGGATCGTAGAGCTCCGCGCTCCTGGGAACGACGTCTTGGTTGGTGCCGTCCTGCCCTCCCGCGACGAGCACCGTGCCGTTGGGGAGCAACGTCGCCGTGTGATTCCCGCGTGCGACGTTGAGGCTGCCGGTGGCAGTCCAGGCCCCGCTCGCCGGATCGTAGAGCTCCGCGCTCGTGAGATAACCGGCGGAGCCGCTGCCTAATCCTCCCGCGACCAGCACCGTACCGTTCGTCAATAACGTCGCCGTGTGAAAATAGCGGGCTTTGCCGAGGTCGCTCGTGGGTTTCCACGTCCCGCTTGCCGGATCGTAGAGCTGCGCGCTCGTGAGAGCGCCACCTTTATCTCCTCCCGCGATGAGCACCTTGCCGCTCGGCAACAAGGTTGCCGTATGACTAGCGCGCCCGAAGCTGGAGTAGAGATCGCCGGTCGCCGTCCAGGTGCCGTTCGCCGGATCGAAGAGCTCCGTGCTCGCCGGATAGTTGCCGAAGGATCTTCCTCCCGCGACCAGCACCTTGCCACTAGATAGCAAGGTCGCCGTATGCTTCTCGCTTGCCACGATTAGGGGTTGGAGGGTCGTCGTATCCCAACTCCCGCTCGCCGAATCGTAGAGCTCCGCGCTCGTGAGATACTTGGCGGCGCCAGTGTTAGCGCCATTAAAACCTGCCGCGACAAGCACGTTGCCGCTGGGCAGCAACGTCGCTGTCTGATTAGAACGCGCGGCAGCGAGAGTGCCGGTGGCTGCCCAGGTCCCGGCCGCCGGATCGTAAAGCTCCGCACTGACCATCTCGCCGCTGGTGCTATTAAATCCCCCGGCAACCAGGACCTTACCGTTAGGCAACAGCGCCGCCGTGTGGAAATAACGCGCAGTTACAAGGATGCCGGTCGCCGTCCATGTTCGTCCCGCCGGATCGTAGATTTCCGCGGTCCTCACAGCGCCGTTTTGTTGTCCTCCAGCGACCAGCACCTTGCCACTGGGCAGCAAGGTCGCGGTCTGACTATAACGTGCGGTCACGAGAGTGCTAGTCGCCGTCCAAGTCCCGCCTATCGGGTCGTAGAGTTCCGCAACATTCAGGGGGTTGTTACTGGCGCCTTGTCCTCCCGCGACCAGGACCTGTTGGTTGTAAAGCAGCGTCGCCGTGTGAAGACTGCGTGCGGTTACAAGATTGCCGGTTGCCTTCCAGGTGCCGCTCGCCGGATCGTAGAGTTCCGCACTGACCATCTCGCCGCTGGTGCTATTAAATCCCCCGGCAACCAGGACCTTACCGTTGGACAGCAAGGTTGCAGTATGGTTAAACCGTGCGTTCGTCAGGCTGCCGGTCGCCGTCCAAGTCCCGCCTATCGGGTCGTAGAGTTCCGCGCTAGTAAGAGAGACACTGCCGGTCCCTCGTCCTCCTGTGACGAGCACCTTGCCATTTGGTAGCAAAGTCGCAGTGTGGTTCTGGCGCGCGGTTGCGAGACTGCCCGTCGAAGCCCAAATACCGGTGGCCGGATCGTAATGCTGGGCGCTCGCCAGCGGGTTGCCGTTATATCCGCCTGCCACCAATACCTTTCCGTTTTGCAACAAGGTGGTCGTATCATTATCGCGGCCGGTCGCGAGGCTGCCCGTGCTGCTAAAAGTAAACGGCGCACCCAGCGCCACAAAGAGACTGCACCAATGGATCGCCGCGAGAATCGAAAGACGAAGGCAGAGCGTTTTCATCGGCGTGGCAAAACGTTGCCCGCCAGCAGCACGGCAACCGAAACCAGGACAAGCGCAGCCTTAGATGTTGCGCTCACAAATGAAATGAACGCGGAGTGCTTCATTTTATGGCTAGTTCAGCGCGTAAACTTCCACGACCGCGATGCCGGTCGAGTCATTCACACCGCGCACAATGGCGGTGTAGTTGCCTGGAGTTAATATCCGCACGATGGCCGATTCCGCGTTATTCGGGGGCGGGATGGTGCTGTCGATGATCGCTTGTTTGTTCGGGCTATCCACCCAGTTATCGTTCGTTTCCAGCAGCGCTCCGTTTCCGTCGTGCAGTTCCAGCGTGGGATCGGCCAGCGCCCCGGGGACGCCGGTGGAAGGACCCAGCGCGCGGATAATTACCTTTTGCGAGGCCTGTCCTACTACAATCGTACCTGCGAACAAGACGTTGTCTCCTGTCTGGACCAAGCCACGGGTGGAAATGTTTGCCAGCTTTGAGTTAGCGGAGGTATCCAGGTCGTACGCTTCTACTACTCCTATCCCAGTCCCGTTATTTACCCCACGCTCAATCGCGGTGTAGTTGCCGGGCGGCACACTCCTTACGATGGCTGATTCCAGCGGGTTGCTGGGCGGGATGGTGCTATCGATGATGGCTTGCTTGTTCGGGCTATCCATCCAATTGTCGTTCGATTCCAGGAGCGTGGTGCCTTGATAGAGCTCAAGAGTAGGATCGGCCAGCACTCCGGCCAGAGGCAGCGAAGGTCCTATCGCGCGGATTAATACCTTCTTCGGATCGGTCCCGGTGATGATGAAGCCGCCGATTAAGACATTGTCTCCTGTTCCCACCAGCAATCGGGTCGAGATGTTGGCCAGCACGGTGGGCTGGGCTGGCGTTGGAGTAGGTGTTGGCGTTGGTATTGGTGTAGCGCTTGGCGTCGCGGTAGGTGTAGGTGTAGGCGCCGCGGTAGGTGTAGGTGTAGGTGTAGCCGTCGGTATTGGCGTAGCTGTCGGCGTCGGGGTAGGTGTTGGCGTAGATATCGGTGTTGAAGTAGGTGTCGGGGTCGGACTTGCTCCAATATTTTGAACTTCCAATGCTCCGATATCGCTGCCGTCGCCTCCAACTGCATTAGCTATACTTGGATTGTCCCGTATCCTGGGCAGTCCGCGCTGATCGGTCGCCGGTCCGAACGACTTTCCGGCGTCGATTGCAGGGCTGTTTGACGTCAGGTTGAAGGTGTCGGTCAGTCCGCCATTGTTCGATGGTGGTCCGAGCACGCCGGCGTTTAAGACCGAGGCATCCGTGCCTTTGATGTCTCCGGTGGCGGTAAAACCGGTGCTATGATCGGCGGTACCTAACAAGTTGTAACCGCCAGAGGTGAATGCGCCGTCAACATCCGCGCCAGCGCCGCCGTTCGCGGTGTTGTTCGCGCTGATGCTGTCCCTCACGATCGCGGTGCCTCCGCTAATGTTTGTGATCCCGCCACTGGCTGGACCGGGCGAACCGTTGCCGCCGGGGCCGGTGCCTCCATTGCTGTTACCGCCGGCGTTGCTGCTTATCGTGCACGCGGTCGTAGTCATCTGTCCCGCATTGCAGATAGCTCCTCCATTTCCGGCGCCGCCATTCCCACCGGTGCTGCCGTTACCGCCGTGGCCGCCGCGAGCGATGTTCGCGAAGAAGGAACAACTGCTAATCGTCAGAGAATGGGCTGCCTCGTTGAAGACCGCACCGCCCTGGCCCGCGCCGCCGTTGCCGCCGGGCGCTTTGGTAATGGCGAAGCCGGGGTTACCCCCGGTAGCGGTGTTTTCAGAAAACGTACAGCGATTCAGCGTAAGAATGCCGGCGCTATAGATCGCGCCTCCCTGCCCTTTCCCGCCAGAGTTGCCCTCGCTAATACTGCTGCCACCGGTCGCGCTATTTTCGATGAACATGCAGTCGTTAACAGTCAGGGATGCCGAATTGGAAATTCCGCCACCCGTACCTGCTTGCCCGGTGGCTCCCACGGCAGACCCGCCTTGAATCGTGAGGCCGGAAATCACGCTGGTTCCGCTGGTGAAATTGAAAACGCGGACTGCGCCATTTCCGCTGACAGCCAGCGTCCGCGCACCAGGTCCAACGATGGTAACGGAATTGCTGATCGTGAGGCCGCCTAGAGTCGCCTGTAAAGTGATAACGCCCGTCACCTGGCTCTTGAAGCTAACGGTAGATCCAGAGGCCGCGTTGGCCGCATCAATGGCTTCGCGGAGCGCGCAATCAGCGAAGCTACAGGCTCCGTCATCGTGATCGTCCGTGGTTGTGACTACAAAGGCGGGTCCAGTCTGGATGGCATCCATTTCGACCGCGCCGATATCGCTGCCGTCGCCGCCACCCGCGTTTGCAATGCTGGGAATATCAACTGGCCGCGGCGATCCACGTTGATCCTCGGTCAGGCTAAAGCTCTTGCCTTTATCCCAGGCCGGACTGCCGGGAAGCAAAGCCATCGTTTGCGTTGGGCCGCCGTTGTCTTGCAGCGGCCCGAGCTTGGGATCGATATTGATCTGGTCACCGGCAGCGGTGAGGAAACCGCTGGCATTGTCACTACTTAAGTTGTAACCATGCGACGTGACGCTCGCGCCCGGGCCAGTACTGATGAGATTAGCGCCGGGCGTAGTGTTCGCGCTGTAGAGGATCGTATCTTCAAGGATCAAAAGAGCCCGGCCGTTATTTGTCCCCAGGTTGTAGATACCTCCGCCATTGGGGGCGCTATTGTCGGATAGCGTACTCGCGGTAACGGTGGCGTTTCCCGTATAATTATTACCGTTGCCCTGGTTGTAGATGCCACCCCCAATGGCCGCACTATTCCCGACCAAGGTAGAGTTACGCACAGTAAGAGATCCGCTATCATTATAAACCGCGCCGCCGTTGTCTTGGGCAGTATTTTTGGCAAAGGTACAACCGACGATCGTGACCGTACCGGTCTGGCTCCAGATCGCGCCGCCTACATTATAAGAGCTGTTTTCGTAGAAAAAACTATTCTGTACCGCAACAGTTGACGACGGACCGTTGCCGAAGTTGCCAATCGCTCCACCTTGACCGCCGCTGTTATTGCTAAAAGTGCAGCCATTAACCATTAACTGCCCCGTCGCTGTGTTTTCGATGGCGCCGCCAACTGTGCCGTTGTTCGTGAAAGTGCAGGAGGTAAATGCCGCGGAGCTTCTGGTGGTAATAGCGCCCAAACTGTTATTGCTGAAAACGCAGTCGGTGGCAGTCAGCGGACCATCACTGTCAATCGCCCCGGCAGCATATTGACCGACATTCGCGCTGAAACTACAGGACTCCAGCGTCAGGTTGCCATGATTTAGGATGCCCCCGGGCTGAAAATCGCCCCCCTGTCCGTTCGTGATTGAGATATCTGAAATGCTCACGGTAAGGCCGCTATTGATGACAAAAAGAATGACGGTGCCGCTATCCCGTGTCACGGTCAGGTGGGTTTGTCCTGGACCGCTGATCGTAACGTTCTTGGTAATGGTCAGCGAGCTGTCCAGCTTGATTTGGCCGGTGACGGAGAACTGAATCGTGTCTCCCGCCGCCGCAGCAGCAAGCGTGTCGCGCAATGTGCCGCCTCCGCTATCATTTAGACTCGTGACTGTGCGCGTCGCTGCTTGCGCAGCCCCCGGTCCAATTGATAGACTGAACACCGCGATGGCCAAGATAAGCATGCCTTTTGCAAGGCGCGCTTGCGGTTGAATCTCACCAGGCCGTTTCGTTTCAGTTTTTCGGTGAAGGCGGAGTGCTTTTGTGGCCATTCACAGGTGTACTGTCCCAAGTATGCCGTGAGGTTACGCGGAAAATTTGCTACGCTGTCCCGTCGCAACTGCGGCACTACGGCGCGCCAGGGTTCGGCCGCGGACAGGGATTGAGCGAGTCGCTGCTACCGATCTACTGCTTCTTTCGGCGAGCTGGGCGCGACGAGTTTCTGGAATCTGGCGTCATTCCGCAGCGGATCGAACATTGGATCAAGGCGGAGCAGCGCAGGAGTGAGCGGCACGCTCTCAACCAGGGCGCCACTGTACGGGATCGAGAGCAGCTTCTGTAAAGCGGCAATCGCGCGGTCGGGCTCTCCGGCCTGCGCCGCTACCCGGGCGAGAATCTCGAGCTCCCGAGGACCAGTCATCGCGTCTTTCTCGATCGGGATCGCGGCGATCGCGCGTTCGGCCCAAGACAACGCTGCGGCTTTGTTCCCAAGAAACATATTGGTCAGGGCCAAACCTTCAGTCAGGCTATTATTTTCCGGCTGCTCCTCGACGAAAGATTCCAGTTCGCTGCGCGCCTGTTGCCACGTTTCTTGGGCGCCGGCATGGTCGCCGCCCACTTCTTGCGCCCAGCCTAACCAGAAGCGCCGTTCACCATTGTAATAACCCAACGCGGAATCAGGCTTCACCAATATTTCCTTTAACGCAGCGATGACCGGTGCAGGGTGGCGCTCCAGGATCGCCTGGTAAACTTGTGTCTTTAAAACGCTGGGGTCGTCGACCGCCAGGCGGATCGGAGCAAGGAGGGCCGAAGCCCGCGGCAGGTCGCCCTCGGCTTGTGCGATACCCGCCATTATCGCAAGCGTGTCGGGATCGTCCGGTGTAATGTTGAGAACCTGCTCAAGCTTTCGCAGCGCTTCAGGGAAACGGCGGCGTAAGATATGGGTTTGTGCGTGCTGGGTAAGCAGATAAACATTGCGCGGGTCAAGCCGCTCGGCTTCGTTGAAATACGACTCGCTCTGGTCCCACCGGCCTCTCCTCCGCGCGGCGTAGGCCAGCAATTCAGGAATCCGGCTGCTATTCGGCAGGAGCTGGCGTGCTTGCTCATAGTAACGCTCGGCACTCTTGTAATCCTTTTGACAGGCGTAATGATAATACCCTTTGGCGAGTACCGCCTCGCCGAGGTTCGGCTGAAGAGTAAGCGCAGTTTCAGCCGCCCGCCGTGTCTCCTCACGGAGGGCAAGCGTTGGTTGCAGATTCCGTGTGATGTATTCGCGCGCATCCACGTATGACAGCAACGCCCAGCTAAGGGCGAACTTCGGGTCCAACCGCACCGCTTCCCTGAGATATCTCTGTGCAGCAAGGGCGTTGGCCGGTACGTATGTAGGTCTCAGACTATAAGCCAGCCCGCGCAGGTAGGCATCGTGGGCCTCGGGGTTGCCGGTTGGTTTGTCCGCGATAACTTGCTCTTCTTGACCAGTGAGCTTCGCCCGCAACTGATCAGCGATGGCCCTGGCCACCTCAGTCTCGACTGTGAAGATGTCAATTAGTCTTCTGTCATAGGTGTCGGCCCAAAGATGAGAACCGTTGGCCGCTTTGATCAGCTGCACGTTGACGCGCACGGCCTCGCCGCTCTTCTGCACGCTTCCTTCCAGGATGTGGGCGACGCCAAGTTGCCTAGCGATGTCACGCAGGTTTTCCGGCCGGCTCTTGTAATTTTGCGTAGATGTCCGCGAAATGACTTTCAGGTCAGCAATCTTCGATAAACGCGTCAGAATCTCGCCCTGGATTCCATCGGCCAGGTAGGCGTTGTCTTTGTCTTCACTCAGATTTTCGAAAGGCAACACGGCGATGCCAGTGGAGGGCAAAGGGCGGATGAAGTCGCTTCTCCAAATGAGGACGCCCACCGCAATCGCCAGACCGGCCAGCGAGGCCGCTGAGATGGCGGCGGCTGGATTGCGCCGCACCCATTTACGGCCGCGCGCGAAAATGCCGGTGGGACGGGCGCGAATGGGCTCATGACGAAGCCAGCGCTCGACATCCTGGGCGAGCGCTTCGGCCGTTTCGTAACGCTTTTTCGGATCCTTCTCCAAGCACTTCAGGCAGATCGTCGCAAGATCGACATCTACTTTTGGATTCCAAAGCCGCGGATTCCGCGGCTCGGTCTCGATGACTAATCGAATCGTTTCGTAGGTCGTGCCACCTGCGAATGGCGGCTGGCCGGTGAGCATCTGATAAAAGACCGCGCCGAGCGCGTAAACATCGACCGCAGCTGTAAGCTCCTTCGTGTGACCCGCGGCCTGCTCCGGCGCCATGTAGCTCGGAGTGCCCATGACATCGAATGAGTTTGTGACCGTGCTTTCCTGTTCAATCAGGCGCGCCAAACCGAAATCGGTCAAATGCGGTTCGCCTTGTCGATCTAACAAAATGTTGCCCGGCTTGATGTCGCGATGAAGAATTCCCCGCTCATGGGCGAACTGAACCGTGCGCGCAATCTTTACCAGCAATTCCGCGGTGTGCCGGGTTAACATCCGCTCGCGCCTAACGACCTCGTCCAGCTGACCGCCTTCGACGAATTTCATACTAAAATAACAGGAACCGTCGCGCTCGCCGATTTCGTAGATCGGAACGATTTGCGGATGCTCCAGACTCGCCGCCGCCTCCGCTTCGTAACGAAATCGTTTCAAATGGGGCGTGCTCGCCCAACGACCAAGACCAATCACTTTTAGTGCGACTGTGCGATTGAGACTTTTCTGCCGCGCGCGATAGACGACGCCCTGTCCGCCGCGGCCGATTTCCTCGAGCAACTCATAGTCGCCGAAATCCATCTGCATTGGCGTGGCGGCTGGTTCACGCGCCGCGTCATTTTCCTCCCCGAACTCGCCCAAGCCGGTCCTGAACAAACAAACGCTGCAAAAACCTCGTGGCGCGTCCGGGAAGACCGCCGCTCCGCACTTTGCGCAAACTCTGGCCACGTTTATCATCTCGGTTCTCTGTCGATCTGTCGTCTCGACTTGTACTGCCCCAAATTCTTTCATGGGTTACGTTTGCAACACAGAAATGAAATGACGCAGCTCGTCCTCGACATCGCCCGGCGCCGCGACGGTGTGGGCAATTTCTTCATGCAACAACTCCCGGTAACGCTGGCGCAAGCGGTGAAACGCCTGCTTCACCGCGTTCTCCGTCATTCCTAATCCAGTGGCAATGTCCGCCTGCGACGGACGGCCCGGTTCATCGGCGAGCAATTCCTTGAGCTGTTCGAACAGAGGCACGTTACCGGCAACTCGATAGTCGTCCTCGAGACGCGCCAGCACTTGTTCAAGCAACGTCAAAGCCCAGCGGCGCTCATAAATTTTGTCGGCACTCAGAGTGTCCGCCGGCTCCAGGTCGGCGCTCTCCCGCGCCAGCAGCTCGTCGAGGGGAACAAGCGATTGACCTTCTCCTCGCTTCACGGCCATCTCCCGGCGATGCGCTTTCGCCAGAAAATTCTTGAGCGACACAAGCAGATAGGAACGCAAGCGTCCTTTCTCGCGCCGGACACTCTCGAAATCTCTTCGCTCCAGCAGCATTGCGAAAAAACCTTGCGTCAGATCCTGCGCTTCCTCGGGACTATTACCTTGCCGCCTCACAAATCCATAAAGCGGCCACCAATAGGTGCGGCAAAGTTTTTCCAAGGCTGCTTCCGCTGCCGGAGATCGCTCTTGTGCCGCCAACACTACGCTCCAGTGCGTAGTGACAAAGGCGTTTTCTAAACCCGCGCAGTTGTTTCCGGACACGCCTCATTACAGCGCAAAACCAACCCCTAAATCAAGCTTGGAAGCGTACCGGGGCGTGAGGGTGGTAAAATCGCCGCCGATGAGAATCTTCCCATCCGGCTGCACCGCGACCACACGAATCAAGCCGTTCGCGTTCGGATCGTGACCATCGCGCGACGGAGCGCGCGATCCACCAGCAAGATTCGATTTTGCTTTTCGGAATTCGCTCACTTCACAACACTTGAAGGATGAAGGTGCGAGCGATTGCGCTGATTTTCCTCTTGCTCGTGCCGCTCAGCCGTGCGGTTGCCCAAACGAAACCGGAGAATGCCACAACCGAGTCGCTCGAAAAGTTGGCCGGCGATTTTTGGGATTCGCGCGCGAAGTATGCGCCGTTCACGGGTGATGATGTAAATCGGATCGAGCGGCCGGGCGGAACGCGCGATTGGTCTCGCGCGGCGATCGACAGACACCGGAAAGAACTCGTGGAGTTTGAAGCGCGCTGGAAAAAGATCGATGCGAGCGGATGGCCGATTCCGAAGCAGGTCGATTATCGCTTGATCGGCTCGGCGCTGGCGCGGGTGCGCTGGGAACTCGATGTCAACCAGCGCTGGAAACGCGATCCGCTTTTCTACATCGAGCAGACGCTGACGCCATTGGTCGAAGCGCTGACTATTCCCGCGCCGTACGACGAAGCGCGCAGTCGCGAGATTCTCACGCGCATCGAAAACATCCCAGCGATCTTGCAGCAGGGCGAAGCGAATCTCGAAAAACCGCCGGCGCCGTTTGCGTCTGTCGCGATCCAGGCGCTCGACGGCGTGCGCGAACGTTTGCACAAGATGGCGGCGGCGCTGCGGGGAGCGACCACGCTCAAAGAACAGGAGTTAAACGGGGCAGCCGATCGCGCAGCGGACGCGCTCGAGCATTTTCGCGCGCGGCTTCAGGAACAATTGCCATCGCTTCCAAACGAAACGGCGCTCGGTCGCGACGCTTACGTTTTTTTTCTCAAGAACGTGGCGCTGCTTCCCTACTCGCCGGAGGAACTTCTCGCGATGGGACGTCAGGAGTGGAATCGCGCGGTCGCATTCGAGAGTTACGAGAAAGAACGCAATCGCGATGTGCCACCGCTCAAGTTGGCCGAGAACACGGAGAGTTGGATCAAGGACACGGCGGCAAAGGAATTGTCGATCCGCGAGTTTTTGGACAAGCACGGCATCCTGACGGTTCCCGATTGGGTTCAGCATTACACGCTGCGAGCGATGCCGGAATATTTGCACGCGCTCGAAGGGTTCAGCGAAACGGATGACTTCACGGCGGCCTCGCGCCTGAAAGAAAACTGCCTCCGTTATCTCGATCCGCCGTCACCGACTCTCGGCTACTTCTGGCGTGCGACCGCACAAGATCCGCGGCCGATCATTGTTCACGAAGGAATTCCCGGACATTACTTCCAGCTTTGTCTTTCCTGGAGACACGAAGACCCGATCCGCCGCCATTACTACGATTCGGGCGCGAACGAAGGCATCGGCTTTTACGCCGAAGAGATGATGTTGCAGGCCGGGTTGTTCGACGACAGCCCGCACGCGCGGGAGATCATTTACAATTTCATGCGGCTGCGCGCGCTCCGCGTGGAAGTGGACGTGAAACTCGCGCTGGGCGAATTCACGCTTGAGCAAGCCGCGAAATATCTGGAACAAAAAGTGCCAATGGATCCAGGCACCGCGCGCCAGGAAGCGATCGCGTTCTCCACCGGCCCGGGCCAGGCCATCACGTACCAGATCGGCAAACTCCAGATCACGAAATTTCTGGCCGAAGCGCGCATGCGGCAGGGCGAAAAATTCAATCTCCGCGCCTTCCACGATTTCGTCTGGAAAAACGGCAACGTCCCGATCGCGTTGCAGCGGTGGGAATATCTAGGTTCGCCGGATCAATGATGCAGCTGTTCCTGACAAAAGTTCGTTTCGGCTAGCAGCCGAAACCAACAGGCTGGCAGCCTGTGCTCCCCAATCCGGGGAATCCGCGTGATCCGCGGTTGAACTAATCGACGATCTCGAGGCCCATCTGGCGGGCGGTGCCGGCTAAATGGCGAACTAGCACATCGCCCCCAGGGTGGCGAGCATAGCAATCCCGTCTATTCCGCTTTTGCCAATAGCGGGTTTGCCGCGAACCTATTCGGAATCGGACTCTTCAGTTTTGTCAGCGTCCGTGTCGGCGACTTGGGATTCCTTTTCATTCTCAATCCGCTGCGCGTCGTCGTCGCTGATCCACGTCTGCGCACTGAGTTCGAACCGCTTCGTCTTATTCTCACCCTGCTTTTGTTTGCCCACGTCACTCATAGTATCCAATGTTGCTCTCAGTCGAAACGAATCGTCTTGTCGCGTTGTGATTGCTTTTTTTCACGCTCGATCTCTCGTTCCCTTTCACGATTAATCGGCTCCTGCGTTTTCTGTGTTTCCCCGCCCCATCCACGGCCGGGCAACACAACAGGGTTTTTTTTGCCCTTTTCGATGTCAAACTGCTTTTTGTATTTGTCCATCGCTGTTTCCTTCTGTTTTGGGTTGAAGCTTTGGTGTTCGTGCAATGCCTTCCACGATCGTGTGCTGAGCCCACGAATTCGCCCTAGGGATCCAGCGAAAGCGTTTTTGGCGTGTCACACGTAGCTCAACTTTATAAGCCAATGAAAGATGATCAGGCAAGACGAATAGATGTTCATCGTCGATACTTTCTGCTCCCTCGATCCACTTGTGAGATTGAAATACATCAACGGCAAGCAATGCCTTGGACGCCCAGCGGATCTCCGCGATGTCGGCCGTCAACGATGCCTCAGGGCAAACGAGTCGCAATGAGGATGCGCGATGATTGATATTGATTCGCGAAAGCCCCACATTCTTCGCTTTGCAAACGACGGCGAGGTAAATTCGCCCGCTTTCGTCGACTAGCTGCTTCGCTGTAACCGACGGTTCCAGTCTTGGATGAAATGTCTTGCCCTTAAAGAACTTCCAATAAGCAGCCAGACCACCGACAACAATTGCACAAACCTTCGCAAATGTTTCGGTTTCCGACAGCGATCGGGGGTACCACATTTTTCGCTACTCGAGCCGGTCTAATCGACGATCTCGAGGCCCATCTGGCGGGCGGTGCCGGCGATGATGCGGAAGCCGGCCTCGTCGCTGCGGGAGTTCAGGTCCTTGCCTTTCGTCTTCACGATTTCCATGACCTGTTTCCGCGTCACTTTGCCGACCTTGGTCTTGTTGGGCTCTTTCGAACCGGCGGCGATGTTTGCCGCCTTCTTCAAGAGAATCGCGGCCGGCGGGCTCTTGGTGATGAACGTGAAGGACTTGTCCTTAAAAACGGTAATCACGACCGGGAGAATGTCGCCCGCCTGCTTTTGAGTGGCGGCGTTAAATTCTTTGCAGAACGCCATGATGTTGACGCCGCGTGGTCCGAGGGCCGTGCCGACGGGCGGCGCCGGGTTCGCCTGGCCGGCCGGGATCTGCAATTTGATGTGAGCTACGATTTCTTTCGCCATGATTAATTTAAGATTTCAGATTTTCGATTTCAGATTTTCAACGCAGCAAATCGCGGACTCAGTCAATTCAATCTGCATTCTGAAATCTGCAATCTGCAATGACTCATCCCCGTTCCACCTGCCAGTATTCCAACTCGACCGGCGTGGCGCGGCCGAAGATGGTGACGGAAACGCGCAGTTTGCCGCGATCCGGATCGATTTCTTCCACGATGCCGTTCTGGTTTTGGAAGGGGCCGTCAGCAACTTTCACGGTCTCGCCGACTTCGAAGCTGACTTTCGGTTTCACCTTCTCTTCGCGTTCGCGCATCTGCGCGAGCATATTGTCCACTTCCGATTTCCGCATCGGGATCGGTTTGTCTTTCGTGCCCGCGAAACCGATTACGCCCGTCGTTTCACGGATAAAATACCAGGTACGGCCGACGAGCTGATTGTTCTCGTCGAGCAGGTGCATGTTCACGATGAGATAACCGGGGAAAAATTTCCGGGTCGTCTCGCTCTTCTTGCCGCGCTTGATTTCCGAGACGCGCTCGGTTGGGACGAGTACTTCAAAGATCACGTCGCTCATCTCCTCGGTCTTGACGCGCTTCTCGATGTTATCGCGCACTTTGTTTTCCTGGCCGGAAAGCACGTGCACGACAAACCACTGGTCTTCTGGTGCGAGAACGGAAGGCATATCAGTGCAGTCGGGTGAAGTAGTGGATGAAGTTGATCAGGACGAAATCGAAGAGCGCGACGTAGCCGCCGAGCAGAAGCATCGCGATGATGACGACGAGCGTCGAATCGGTCAGCTCCTTGTAGCGGCGAATCCCCTTCTCCTTGGATTCCCACGGCCACGAAGCCTTCTGCAACTCAGCTCGGACTTCCATGAAGAAGTTTTTCGATTTCGTGAGCATGGTGGTTACAAAGGCAAAAGCTGAAAACGCCGAAAGCCCAACGCCCAACGCCCAACGCCGAACTGGAAGAAAGGGGATGTTTCAGTCATTCGATATTCGGTTTTGGGCGTTCAGCGTTCGGCGTTTTCTTCTTCTCAAAAAACCAGGTCAGGAGGGACTCGAACCCCCAACCGACGGTTTTGGAGACCGCTACTCTACCAATTGAGCTACTGACCTAGGCGATTTCAGATTTAAGATTTCAGATTTACGATTTTATTCAAACCGAAGCGCGTCCGTTCACCTCGAACATTCGGCAATCTTCGATCTGAAATCTGCAATTCTTCGTCAGTCCAGAATTTCGGCCACGCGACCGGCGCCGACGGTTTTGCCGCCTTCGCGAATCGCGAACCGGATGGTTTTTTCCATCGCGATTGGCGTGATCAACTCCACTTCGACCGAGACGTTGTCCCCCGGCATCACCATCTCGACTCCCTCGGGGAGCTTGACGGTCCCGGTCACGTCGGTCGTGCGGAAATAAAATTGCGGCCGGTAATTCGTGAAGAACGGCGTGTGACGGCCGCCTTCCTCCTTGTTCAGTACGTAAATCTCGGCCTTGAATTTCTTGTGCGGGGTGATGCTGCCCGGCTTGGCGATGACCTGCCCACGCTCGACCTCTTCCTTCTTCAGGCCGCGCAAGAGCACGCCGACGTTGTCGCCCGCGCGCGCTTCATCGAGAAGTTTGCGGAACATTTCGATGTCGGTCGCGGTCGTTTTGGCCGTGTCTCTGATGCCGACGATTTCCACTTCCTCCATTTTCTTGAGGATGCCGCGCTCGACACGACCGGTCGCGACGGTGCCGCGGCCTTCAATGTTGAACACGTCTTCCACCGGCATGAGGAACGGCTGATCGATCGGGCGGTCCGGCACGGGGATGTAATCATCCACGGCCGCGATCAGCGCGAGGATTTGCTTTTCGGCCTCGGCGTCGCCGTTGAGCGCCTTGAGCGCGCTGCCTTTGACGATCGGGATTTTGTCTCCCGGAAATTCATATTGCGTGAGCAGATCGCGCACTTCCATCTCGACGAGATCGAGCAATTCCGGATCGTCGACCATGTCGACCTTGTTCAGGAACACGACGATCGCCGGCACGCCGACCTGGCGGGCGAGAAGGATATGCTCGCGGGTCTGCGGCATCGGACCATCCGCGGCCGAGACCACGAGAATGGCGCCGTCCATCTGCGCGGCGCCCGTGATCATGTTCTTGATGTAGTCAGCGTGGCCGGGGCAATCGACGTGCGCGTAATGGCGCTTGTCGCTCTGATATTCCACGTGCGCGGTGTTGATCGTGATGCCGCGCTCTTTTTCTTCGGGCGCGTTGTCGATCGAATCGTAGGCGCGCACTTCGGCGAACCCTTTCTTGGCCAGCACACTGGTGATAGCGGCGGTGAGGGTGGTCTTGCCGTGGTCGACGTGACCGATTGTGCCGACATTGATATGCGGCTTGTCGCGTTTAAATGCTTCCTTAGCCATCTCGATTTTCCTTCGTTAAACTGAATCCTTGTTGTTGCTGCTGCCGGTCGCGAGCTCTGGAGCCCATGACCGGGATTGAACCGGTGACCTCGTCCTTACCAAGGACGTGCTCTACCAACTGAGCTACATGGGCCGCTGCCTGTCATTTCATTGCTCGTTCCGCACGTGCGGAACGACCGGTTACTCCTCCGGTTGGAAGTAAAAGTCCCAGAGTCGCGTAAAACTTCCGTTTTGAACGACCATGGGACCTCGTCTCGTTCTCCGAAAAAGCGTCGGCAAGCTAACAGCCGGCTTTCGGGTGTCAAAGAAATTTCTTGGACGGCGGTGCATGGCTCGGTGGATCGCGCGCTCCGCCGCGCGATGTTTAGTGGACGCGGATTCGCCGCGGCTCATTTGCGATCGAGCGACGGAGCGCTCGATCCACCTATTTTGCCATCGAGCTCAATATCCGCGGCTCTTTTTGCGCGAAAAGACGATGACAAGAATGATGATGAGAACGAGAGCCCCGACGCCGATCCCGATCTTCATCTGCATGGTCAGCATCTCGGGCTCCGGTGTCGGCTTCGGTGTGGGGACCGGCGTCGAGGCCACGGTGCGCGGCGGCGCCAATTTCGCCTGGACGAACTGGAGCCGCTGCGTCGTATCGAAGTCGCCCGGCTTCAGCTTCAGGGCCATTTCCAAATCGGGCTTCGCCTGGGCAAACTGATTCAGCGCCACATACGCGTCCGCGCGCCGGCTGAAGGTGACCGGATTGTCCGCCTTTTTTTCGATGCTCGTGCTGTAATCCCGGAGCGCGTCGTCGTATTTTCTCAGGTTATAAAACGCGAACCCGCGCCGATCGTAGCAGACCGGATTGTTTGGATTCAGCTCGACCGCCTTGTTGTAATCCACGAGCGCGGCGTCGAACTGGTTTTGGACCATCAAGACCTGGCCGCGCTCGACGTATCCGAGTTCGCTCTTCGGCGCGAGCTCGATGGCTTTCGCGAAATCGGCAATGGCTTCGGGAAATTTGTTGTTCGCGCGATAGACGAGCCCGCGATCTCGATAAAGGCGTTCGTCCTTCGGGCTGATTTCGAGCGCCTTCGTGTATTCGGCAATCGCTTCGTCGAACTTTCCGGCCGCGGCGAGGTCTTTCCCTTTATTGCCGTGCGCCGCCGCGTCCGGGCTGGCGGCATTCGTGAAAGTGGCCGTCCCAAGAATGAGCAGGCCGGCAGCCAGATTTGCAAACAGATTCTTCGCGTTCTTCATATTGGTCCTTCGGCTGAGATGTGGGGCAGTGGATATTTCTAAGCGATGAGGAATCGCACGGAAAGCTTAATCGAATCGCCGCTCTGAGGAAGCGGCCTAACGAGGTGTTGCGGCGGGCGGCGCCACGGCCGGCGAAGTGCCTGGCTTCGTCACAGGCGCGGGTGCATTCGTCACGGGCGTGGCCGCGGGAGGCGGCGTCGGGTTCGTCGCGCGGGTTTCGAGCGCTTTCAACCGGCTTTGCGCATCGGTATCATCCGGTTTGATCTTGAGGATGGCGCGGAGGTCCGCCTCGGCGCTCTTGCTGTCGCCCGCCATCGTGTGGGCAATCGCGCGGTGCCGATATCCGTCCGGATCTTTCGGGTCCGTCGCGATCGCCTTGGTATAATCAGCGATGGCTTCCTTGAATTTCTTCAGGTTCCGGTAGGCGAACGCGCGCCGTTCGTAAGCGCCCCCATCCTCGGGAACTCTTTGGATCACCACGCTGTAATCGTCGATCGCTTTCTGCCATTCGCTTTTCGAGATGAGAACGAACCCGCGAAAGCGCCGGGCATTGGCATCGTTGGGCGCGATTTGCAGCGCCTTGTCAAAATCCGCCAGCGCCGGGTCCACTTGTTTCTGGACCAGGAGGACTTCGCCGCGGCCGACGTAAGCCGGCACATTTCGAGGGTCGATCTCGATCGCTTTCGTGAAGTCCGCGCTCGCTTCATTCATTTTGTTGACGCCGCGATAAGCCGTCCCGCGGTTGAAATAATTTTTTGCATCCTTCGGCTCGGCCTCGATGGCTTTGGTGAATTCGGCGATGGCCGTTTCGTAATCACGCTTCTTCGCCGCCTCGAATCCTTTGGCCGAATGCCCACCCGGATCTTTGGGATTGGCCCCGGGGACGTTGCCGGCACTCTGCGGCGCGTGCTTTTTCGCATACAAAACTCCGCTCGGAAACGCGGCGAACGCGAGCGCGAGGATAATGACCGTTCCAACTTTGCAGGTTTTCATGTTCGTCCGCTTATTACAGGGAGACGTTAATCGATTGCAAGCCAGCGCTGCTTTCTTTGAAATCAGGACCCGGCCTGCCGGCGCCGGAAAACATGACGAAACAAGAGGAAGAAAGTTTTTCGAAACGCTACGCCGCCATCTTCGCGACCGTCGCCATCTGGTCGACGCCGTCGCTCTTTCAATTTTACCTCAACCGTTTCTACGACCCATGGGCGCAAAACTTTTACCGTTACGCCGTCGCCTTTATCGCCGTGATGCCGTTCGTGCTCTACCGCTTTCGTCGCAGCGGTCCACGCCTCGATCGCGGCCTGGTCCTCGCCTGCCTCATCCCGGCGCTCCCGAATGTCGTGCATCAAATTGCCCAGACGGTCGCGCTCTTCCATATGGGTCCGGGCGTTTACGCGATATTTATCCGCAGCTCCGTCATCATCTCCACGCTCCTCGCGCTCATCTTTTTCCCGGAGGAACGATGGATCATTCGCCAATGGCGGTTTCAACTCGGAACCGTGCTCGGTCTGATTGGCGCGGTGGGCGTGCTCTGGTTTCAACCCGGGCGCCATGGCGGGAACATCGCATTTAGCGGTATCGCCATTGCTTTCACCGCGAGCTTTTGCTGGGCCCTCTATAGTGTGCTCGTAAAACGGCCCTCGGCACGGCTCGGTCCGATTCGCAGCTTCGGCTTGATCAGCTTCATCACGACGGCGCTGCTCCTGCCGCTCACGCTAGCCTTCGGAAGGATCGCCACACCGCTCGACGTCGGCACCAACGTGAATCTTATTCTCATCGTCTCGGCCGTGACCTGCATCAGCCTGGCCCACGTCTTGTACTACATCGCCATCCGCAAGGTCGGCGTCGCGCTCTCGCAGACTTTGCAACTCCTCTGTCCCGCCGGCGCGCTCGGATTGTCGGCGCTCTTTTTTGGCGAGCGTCTCACGCACGCGCAACTTTGGAGTGCCGGTCTCCTGCTCTTCGGCGCCTTCCTGGCCATGCGGGTGAAACCCGATACCAACTTGGCCTCATCGGAAAATCTTTAGAGGCGGCTCAAGGAGGTTCCGGGAGGCAAAATGTTTTGCGCGCGAGATCGGAGCGCAGGTAGTCCGCGTCGTACCATCTTTCCAGGCAATGCTTGTCGAGCAGGTCGCCGTTCTTCGCCTTGAAATCGCACCAATCCTGATGTTGCACGCGTCCGCGCCGTTCACCGATCACCGCCAGAAACGCGACCGTGATAGTCTCGTGATAAACCTCCGGCCGGCCGGCTTTCGCCGCGAGCAATCTCAAGCCTCGGGCGAATCGTGCCACCGCTTCGCTAAATGCATACCGGCCCAGCATTTCGTAACCGAGCCGGACATGTTCCGGATGCGGAAACCTGGCCGGATCGAGCGCGCCGGTCTCGAGTGCGACCAGCTCGTCGTCCACGGACACTTCAACGCTTTTCATGGCGACGCTCGACGAGTTGGTGACTGTCCTTTGCGGTCAAGCCGAGACCGTAGACCGTTTTGAATCGGCCGACGTGCGCGAGGGTTTCCTTGCTGAACGGCGCCTTGCCCTCCAGGGCGTGCAGGACAATTCCCTCCAGCAAATCGCCGAGCGAGATGTCGAGGTATTCCGCCAGACCTTTCAGGACTTTCACGAGCGTCTTCTCCATCCGCGCGCCCACCTGAACGCGCTCGACTCGTTTGCGTTGCGCCGCTTTCATCTTTTTCATGTTATGTTATTACCACAGTAACAATATAGCACAAGCGACTTGTGCGATGGACCGGGGTCGCTGCAAGCTCTGGGGAGCGCAGGCTGCCAGCCTGCAGTTGCCGGCAGCCTGCCGGCAACACGTGGAGACGCACGTCTATTTGCGCACGTATTGAGTCGAGCAGGCGTCTCGGCAAGCTGCCGAGACGTGCAGGCTGGCAGCCTGCGCTCCCCAGAGGAGAGAACCCCGCTACCCACTCAGCCTTCGCGCGGCTTGAGTGTCTGCGCTTTGCGCGCCATCTCGATGAAGCCCGCGCGATAACCGGCCGCGTCCCGGCCCTTCCCTTCCACCGCCCACTCGATCACCGCGCCGAGCGTCCCGGCCCCCTTGTGCGCGGAGTCGCGCAGAATCATCCCGAATTCCGCCACCGCCGCGGCGAATTTCAAATCCGGCGGCGCGTTCTCAAACTTCGAGCCATTGTCCGTGAACGAGCGCTCGGTCAGCTCACTCGTGTCGCCGTCCGGTTTCTTATAACGCAGTTTCACCGTCAGCGTCTCCTCCGAACGTTTCGGATCCGCGTAGGTCGTCGCCACTGAAGTCGGATTCGGCGACTGATATTTCAACGGATCCACCGGCGGAACACTCGCCGCCGGATCGGTCGCGCCCGTCCCGGCCGGCACGATTTCATAAAGCGCCGTCACCGTGTGCCCCGCGCCAATCTCACCCGCATCGACCTTGTCGTTATTGAAATCTTCCTTCCGCAACATCCGCTTCTCGTATCCGATCAGCCGGTAGGACGCGACCCGCGCCGGATTGAATTCCACCTGGATCTTCACGTCCTTCGCGATCGTCATCAGCGTCCCGTTGATCTGTTGCACGAGGACTTTGCGCGCTTCGTCGATCGAATCGAGGTAGGCGTAATTCCCGTTCCCTTTGTCGGCCAGCTTCTGCATCGTCGAATCCTTCAGGTTGTCGGTGCCAACGCCGAGGACGCTGAGAAACACACCGCTCTTCGCTTTCGTTTCGATCAACCGAATCAGGTCGCCCTGGTTCGTCACGCCGATGTTGAAGTCGCCGTCCGTCGCGAGAATCACGCGATTCACGCCGCCCTTGATAAAATTTTCCATCGCGACTTTGTAAGCCAGCTCGATCCCTTCGGCGCCGTTGGTCGAGCCGCCGGCTTTCAATTCCTCCAGCGCGCGCATGATCACTTCCTTGCGATCACCGGTCGTGGACTGGAGCGCCAACCCGGAGCCGCCGGCGTAGATCACGATCGCGACCCGGTCTTTCTCCGTCAGTTTTTCCACGAGCAAACGCATCGCCTGTTTCACGAGCGGCAAGCGCTCGGCCGGCATCATCGAGCCCGAGACATCGAGGAGGAAAACCAAATTGCTCGCGGGCCGTTTGTCGTTCGCGATTTCGCGGCCCTTCAATCCGATCCGCACCAGCCGGTGAGTCGGGTCCCACGGGCACGCGGTGGAATCGAGATCGATCGAGAACGGCTTGTCGCCTTCCGGCTCGCGATAATCGTAGCTGAAATAATTGATCATTTCTTCCACGCGGACCGCGTCCTTCGGCGGGAGCGAGCCGGTGTTGATGAAGCGCCGGACGTTCGAATACGAAGCGGTGTCGACGTCGATCGAGAAGGTCGAGAGCGGATTGCTCGCCGCGGGAAGAAACGGATTCTCGTCCACGTGATCGTAAGTCGCGGTGTTGAAATCCTGGCGATAACGCGAGGGCAACTCGCCTTCCTCGAGCACGCCATTCCGCGACATCATGCGCGCCATCGGCGCGGCGGGCACCTTTGTCTTTCCGGCGCCGGTGTAGCCGTAGCTTTTCATATCCGCCGTGGGCTTGTCGGCCATGACCTCCGGCGGCGCGGCCGGCGCCTCTGCCATTTCCTCCGGGACCGTCGCGGACGGTTGCTGATACGCGTAGGTTTGTTCGGCCGGCGGCACCTCCGCTTCGATGGTTGCCTCAGGAAGAGGCGCTTTCTCAGGCAGGTTCACGGTCGACGGGCCACGCGCCACCAACGTTCCACCTTCCCGCCGAATCATCGAGACAGCGAACACCGCGATCACAGCGAAAATCGCCAGGGCCGCCGCGAGCGAGCCCCATTGCGTGGAGGACCAGAGACGACGCTGTTCTCTCATCCTCACCACGCTCGGCAAACGTTCCGGAGGCAATTGTGCGTCAGCGGCGTAATCCGCTTTCAGGAGCCGCGTGAGTTGTTGCGTTTCCGCCACGAACTCCTGCGCTTCGGGCGAGGATGCGACGGTTTGCTCCATCGCGGTTCGTTCCGCGCCGGTCAGTTCGCCGAGGGCGAAAGCAGTCAGGTTGGGGTCATCGAGGTTTATTTTCATGAGACGATTCGAGGTGTGAAAGGCAGGAAATCCTTCGCGGTTTGCGCGTAACGTTGCCGCAGAGTCTTAAGCGCGTTGTGAATGAGCACGCCCACGTTACTGACCGACAGCTGCGTGATTTCGCTGATTTGCTGGTAGCTGAGATCATTTTGAAATTTCAATTGCAGCACTTCCTGCTGCCGCGGCGGGAGCGTGCCGAGGATGCGAAGGAGAAATCCGGTGGCCTCCTTTGCTTCGAGCTTCTCGTAAGGCGCGGGCTGATCGCTCGCGCGCGTTTCGAGAAGTTCCTGGTCGAGATAAGTCATGCGCTTTTCTTTCCGGCAAATATTCAGGGCGCCGTTGCGGCAAACGGTGAAGAGCCACTTCGCCGGTGCGCTGTCGAGTTCCGCTCGTTTTTCATTTTGCAGTTTCACAAAAGTCTCCTGCACCACGTCCCGGGCGCGGTCGCTGTCGCCGAGGATCCGCGTCGCATATTGCAAAAGGGGCCGTTCAAAGCGCTTCATCAGCGCGTCCATTTCCTGGCCCTCAATCTTTACCGTCTCGACTCGGACGCTGTGCATTTGTTCTCACCAAGTCTAACGCGCGAGTCCGCTGAAAATTAGAAGATATTTTTGGCGTCCGCCGGGCATCGCTCTGATTTCCATTGCCAAGCCTCGCAGGAGTTTCACATTGCGGCTCGATGGAATTGAAGCGGTATCTCGTCGCCCGGCAGAAAGAAGTCGATCGCGCCCTCGATCGCTTTCTGCCGAAGGAATCGACCCCGCCGGCAACCATTCACAAGGCGATGCGTTATAGTTTGTTCGCGGGCGGCAAACGGCTCCGCCCGATTCTTTGTCTCGCCGCGGCCGAAGCGTGCGGCGGCGAAATCCGCCCGGCGCTGCCACTCGCCTGCACGGTCGAGTGCATCCACACCTATTCCCTCATCCACGATGATCTCCCGAGTATGGACAACGACGATCTCCGGCGCGGCCGTCCGACCTGTCACAAAGTTTTCGGCGAAGGCATCGCCATTCTCGCCGGCGACGCGTTGCTCACGATCGCGTTCGAAATTGCCGCGACAGTTCAGCTGCCGCGGCGATATGCGTTGCCGGATGTTTTCAGCGAGATCGCATCTGCGGCGGGGAGCCGGAAACTGATTGCCGGCCAGGTCGCCGATCTCGAAGCCGAAGGCCGCAGCCTCAACCGCGCGCAGCTTCGTTACATTCACGAAAATAAAACGGCCGCCCTGTTGACTGCATCTGTGCGCCTGGGGGCGATGACCGCGAACGCCACCGCGAAGCAACTCGCCGCCATCACTGATTTCGGCTGCGCGCTCGGTCTCGCGTTCCAGGTCATCGACGACATTCTCGACGTGACCCAAACCTCGGAAAAGCTGGGCAAGAGCGCCGGGAAAGATATCGCCGCGAAGAAAGCGACCTATCCCGCGGTGATCGGTTTGGAGAAATCGCGGGCCGAAGCGCGGCGGCTGACCTCGAAAGCGCACCGCGCGCTCGAATCGTTGGGCGAGCGGGCGATCACTTTGCGCGCGCTCGCCGATTATTTGTTGCGGCGGGAGTACTGAGCTCTGGGGAGCGCAGGCTGCCAGCCTGCATTAGCCGGCAGCCTTGCCGGCGTATCGCGGCATCAAGGTGGACGCGCGTCCCGGCTTTCCGGCAAGCTGCCGAAAAGTGCAGGCTAGCAGCCTGCGCTCCCCATCACGTATGACGCCAACGGCAGATTCGGATCGATCTCCTGAGTCAACTCGGAACGAAACCCTGCGTTCAACCGCAGCGATGCAGCGAACGCGATCATGGCAGCATTGTCCGTGGAAAGTTCGGACGCCACGGGAAGAAACCCGACTCCCGCGCGACCGCACGCGTCCCGCAAGTGCGCGCGCAACTCGCGATTGCAACTCACCCCTCCACTCACCGTCACGAGTTTGGCGTGGCCGTCTCGAGCCGCGCGCAATGTTTTCTTCACCAGCACTTCCACGACCGCGCGTTGAAACGACGCGCAAAAATCGTCGACGAGCGCCTCACCCATCCGAGCCAGTTTCGCGATCTGATATCGCACCGATGTCTTCAAGCCACTGAAGCTGAAATTATCGTCGCCCGAATCGAGCATGCTCCGCGGAAAATCGAAACGCGCGGCGTCGCCCGACAACGCCCGCCGCTCGATCTCCGGACCGCCGGGATAACCGAGTCCAAGCATCTTCGCCACTTTGTCGAACGCTTCGCCCGCGGCGTCATCCACCGTCCGGCCGAGAATGCGGTATTGGCCCACGCCGCGCACATCGACGAGAAGCGTATGTCCTCCACTGACGATGAGCGACACGTTCGGCGTGATCTCAAAATCTCCGGTGAAAAATGGAGAAAGCAGGTGGCCCTCGAGATGATTCATCGCGAGATACGGTTTGCCGACACCAAGCGCGAGCCCCTTTGCGATCGAAGCGCCAATCATGAGCGAACTTGCCAAACCCGGCCCGGCCGTCGCCGCGAACGCGTCGATTTCATCGAGCGCGACACCCGCTTTTTTCACCGCGCTCTCGAGAAGGCGGGGCGCGTGCACGAGATGATTACGCGAGGCCACTTCGGGAACAACGCCGCCATAAGCCTCGTGTTCTCTCTGCGACGCAACCTCGCTCGCGAGCAACTCATTCCCGCGTAAGATCGCGACGGCCGTCTCGTCGCAGGAAGTTTCGATGGCGAGAATGGTGTGCATTCGAGAGGACATACTACGCTGTCATCCCGAGCCGCGCAGACGGCGAGGGACCTCCCAATTGTTCTGAAGTTTACCCAAACTACCAGCCACTCAGTTCAACGCGCACATTACGCGCTTCGCGAAGCGATTACTCGAACGCCATTCCTTCGACTGCGAGGTCCCTCGCCGTCTGCGCGGCTCGGGATGACAATCCAAAAAAAGGAGGCACCTGGATAGCGCGCGTTTAAGACCAGTTCACTTCTTTACCGGATCGACTTTCGGCGCGGTCTCGCGCGCGTAAATCATCACGCCTTTGAGCGCGTCGATCGCGCGCAGCATTTGCGGGTCTTTCGTCTTGATCAGGTTCTTCTCGTCCTCCGGCTTCATGTTCTCGGCGCTCCGCATCGCAAACAGCGCGCGCTCCTGTTCCGCGGTCATCGGCACCCGAATATTTGGGACGACGCCGTTTCCATGGATCACCGTCTTGCTCGGCGTGTAATATTTCGCGGTCGTGAAACGCAAGGCCGAACCATCCGGCAGTTGCACCACATTCTGCACGGAACCTTTTCCGAACGTCGTTTCGCCCACGAGAATCGCCCGCTTCAAATCTTTCATCGCGCCCGCCACAATTTCCGAGCCGCTCGCGCTCCCTTCGTTCACGAGAATGGCGAGCGGAAAACGCGGCCGTTCCTTCATGCTGCTCGAGGTGGAATAATCGTGCTGCTGCGACGGGACGCGCCCCTGGGTCGAGACGACCTTTGTGCCCGGCGGCAGAAATTGCCCGCAGACATCGACCGCAATGTTTAGGAGCCCGCCGGGATTATTGCGCAGATCGAGCACCAGCGCCTGCATCCCCTGCTTTTGTAATTCATCGATCGCTTTCGCCAATTCCTCCGCGCTCGGCTCGTTGAATTGAATCAACCGGATGTAGCCGATCTTGAACGACCCGGTCAAATCCGCATCGAGGATCTTGGTTCCTTTGACGCTCTGGATTTTTATTTCCGTCCGTTCGAGCGCGAAATCTTTGATCTCCTTGGTTGAAGGCCGGAGAATCGTCAGCGTCACTTTCTGGCCGGTAGTGCCGCGGAGAAAGTTGACCGCATCCTGCAAATCCATCTTCTCCGTCGAGTTCCCGTTGATCCGCAGAATCTGGTCGCCGGAAAGAATCCCCGCTTTCGCCGCCGGCGTGTCTTCCATCGGCGTGATGACCGTCAACAATCCACCTTTCACCGCGACCTCGATGCCGAGGCCGTTGAACCGGCTTCGCGTGTCGTCCTGCATGTCCTTGAAGTCGTTCGGATCCATGAACTGGCTGTGCGGATCGAGCGACGCGAGCATACCTTTCATCGCGGCGTAGATCAGGTCGTGGTAGCTGGTCTTGTTGCCGTCCACGTAATCCTGCCGGAGCAACTGGACCGCTTTCGCGAAAACCGAGATCTGCGCGTAACCGCTGTCGTCATCGCCGCCCGCGGCGTGGGCCGTGTAGAAACGGACGCCGAGCAGAACGTTGAAAAGGATGAGGCACGCGAATGTGCTGAACAAGAGGCGGCGCTTCATAGGATAGTGGTGTCGGGCCAGCGCCCATCATCGTTTACTGCGCGAAAATTCGCAACGCGCAAAGCAGGCCGGCGCCGTTGCCGTTTGAAGGAGGCGACCTCCTCGTTAGGGTGAGCGGTGTTCATGAAAGATTTCCGGCGGCATGGTCCGGCCATTCTCACTTGCGCTGGTTTGTTCTGTTGGATGAGCGCGCAGGCCGCACCCTCGCCCTCGCCTACTCCGAAGTCCGAGGCGAAACCGACACCTTCCTCGCCGCTAAAATCAACCGGTCCGGTAAAGCCATTGCCGAAACCTTCCCCGACCCCTTCCGAAAAGCCCGTCGACTCCGCGCCACCCAAAACAAAATCTCCCGCTCCAGCCTCCTCTCCTTCGCCCAAACCATCGCCAACTCGTAGCGTATCCACGCTCAAACCCGATGCCGAGCTCGACGGCGTCGCCGACGAATTCATCCGCGGTTATCTCGCGGCCCGGCCGCTCCAAGCCACCGCGCTCGGTTTCCACGAATACGATGGCCGCATCTTTGAATACACGCGGCTCGCCATCGACGCGGAGTTGGCGCGGCTGCGACGCTTCGATGATCGCGTGAAAAAATTCGAGCCGGACAAGCTCAGCCCGCGCGCCGCGATCGATCTGCGCCTTCTCCAAGCCGCCATCCGGAAAGAGCTATTCGTCATGCAGGACATGGCGATCTACGAGCACAACCCGATGAGCTACGCGCGCGCCATCGATGTGAGCGTCTATGTGAAACGCAAATACGCGCCGATCGAGGACCGCGTCCGCAGCATCATCGTCGTCGAGAACCAGGCGCCGAACATCATCATCGCCGCGAAAACGAATCTCGCCGACGTCTTGCCCAAGCCGTACGTCGAGCTGGCCATCCAGATCGCGCGCGGCTCATCGGAGTTCCTCAAAAAAGATCTCGTCGATGCGCTGACCGATCTGAAGGACGAGACGTTGCGCGCCACGTTTCTGCAATCGAATCGCCGCGCCGCCATGGCGCTGGCCGATTATGCCGTCTGGCTCGAAAAGGAGAAATTGCCGAAGGCGACTCCGCAGTTCGCCATCGGCGAGGAAAAATATCAGCGTTTTCTCGCCGAAACCGAGCTGATCAACGTGTCGCCGGCAAAAATTCTCGAGCTCGGATTAGCCGAATTGAAAAACGAGCAGGAAGTTTTCGCCGAGGCCGCGAAGAAGATCGACGAAAGCAAACCCGCTCCGGAAGTCTTCAAGCAAATCCAGAGCGAACATCCGACAAACGAAAACCTGATTCCCGAGGTGACGAAAAGGCTGGACGCGATCCGCAAATATGTCGCCGACCACAAGCTGGTCACGATCCCGTCCGAGGTGCGCGCGCAGGTGAAGGAAACGCCGCAGTACCGGCGCGCGACCAGTTTCGCCTCGATGGATACGCCCGGACCGTTCGAGAAACGGGCGACTGACGCTTACTTCTACATCACGCCGGCCGAGAACGATTGGCCCGAGCCGCAGAAAAACGAGTGGCTGACGTCATTCAATACCTACAGCGCTGATATCATTTCGATCCACGAGACCTATCCGGGACATTACGTGCAGTTCCAGCATTTGAACGCGTCGAAGGCGACGAAAGCGGAAAAGGTTTTCGGCGCGACTTCGTTCATCGAAGGTTGGGCGCATTACTGCGAAAAGATGGTCGTCGATGAAGGCTTCGGCAGCGCGGGCGGCCCGACGCCGAAAGACGAAGAGGTAAAGCGCGCCGAGAAATATCGCCTCGCTCAGGCGCAACAGGCGATGCTGCGTCTCTGCCGGCTCTGCGTTTCCATCCAGATGCACACGCACGGAATGTCGGTCGATGACGCGACGAAATTCTTCCAGGAGAATTGCTATTACGAAGAGAAGCCGGCTCGCGCCGAAGCGATGCGCGGGACGTTCGACATCGGCTATCTCAACTACACGCTGGGCAAACTGCAGATCCTGAAACTGCGAAAAGATTTTCAGGAACAGGAAGGCGACAAGTTTTCGCTCAAGAAATTCCACGACGAAATGTTGAACCACGGGATGCCGCCGATTCGTCTCCTCCGCGAAGTCATGCTCAAAGATAAAGCGAAGTGGGACGAAGTATTGTAGCCGCCGCCCTGTGGGCGGCGATCGCAACGATGGTTCTATCGCGCCGCTCGTTGCGTGTCATCCCGAGCCGCGCAGACGGCGAGGGACCTCACAAGCGCTATAACGCTATCGCGCAAAAGCAAGCGTGCACGTCAGGTCACGTGTGATGTTTTAAGATGATGCGACTGCAAGTGCGAGGTCCCTCGCCGTCTACGCGGCTCGGGATGACAGCGCGTTTTCCCGCCGTCCGTTAATCAGGTTCTTCCCCTTCCGGCTCGGATAACAGCTCGGGCAAAAGCGGCTGCGGATTCGTCGGGGATTCTTCCACGTCGCGCAGCTTTTTCGTGATGGCGCGGGAGCGCACCGCGACTTTCTCCATGTCGCTCGACGCTTGATCCAGTTTCTCTTTCACCTTCGACAAAGAATCGCCGAATTTTCCGAATTCATTCTTCACCGCTGAGAGCAAATTCCAGACTTCACTCGACCGCTTTTGAATGGCGAGCGTCCGAAATCCCATCTGCAAGCTGTTGAGCAACGCCGCCAGTGTTGTCGGCCCCGCAAATACGACCCGGCAATCGCGCTGCACCTGCTCGACCAAACCGATGCGCCGGATTGCTTCGGCGTAGAGCCCTTCCGTCGGCAGGAACATGAGCGCAAAGTCGGTCGTCTTCGGAGGGTTGATGTACTTCGCGCAAATGTCTTTCGCGCTTTTCTTCAACTGCGTTTCGAGATTGCGCATGGCAAGCTCCGTCGCCGGCAGATCCGCCTTGTCCTGCGCGGCCACCAGCCGGTGATAATCTTCCACTGGAAATTTCGCATCGATCGGCAGCCAGACCGGCGCGCCGTTTTCGTCGCCCGGCAGCTTAATAGCGAACTCGACCGTCTCGCCGGTCTCGTCGCGTGTCCTCACATTCCGGGCGAACTGGTCCGCGGTCAGGACCTGCTCGAGGAGCGCGCCGAGTTGCACTTCGCCCCAGCCGCCGCGCGTTTTCACATTCGTGAGCACGCGCTGCAATCCGCCCACGTCGCTCGCGAGCTGCTGCATCGCGCCGAGTCCCTGGTGGACCTGCTCGAGCCGCTCGCTCACGAGCTTGAACGATTCGCTCAATCGCTTCTCGAGCGTGCCCTGCAATTTTTCGTCCACGGTCGCGCGCATTTTTTCGAGCTGGCCCGTGTTCTCCTCGCGCAATTCTTTCAGCCGCGAATCGACATTATCCGTGAGCCGGCGCGCCTGGCCGGTCACCTGCTCGAGTTGAACGCGGAGCATGCCGCTGATTTCGGTGAGCGACTTCAAGGTCGTCTCGCTCACGTTCTTCAACGCGCCGGCCAGTTCCTCGCGTTGCGCCTTGCCCGAGCCCGCCGACTCCTCGCGCATCCGCGCAAATTCGTCGCGAAACATTTTCTCCTGCCGCTCCTGCGCGCGATCGAATGTCTCAAGGCGCTTGAGGAATTCCGAGTCGTCGGTTCCGCGGCGACGGACTATGGCAAAGACCAGCGCCAGGAATCCCGCGCCTGCGACCAATCCAATAAGTCCGTAAAGCAGCGGGTTCACCCACTGCGACTACCAGAAGCGTGCGATCAATTCAAGCCAGGGAGGGACCCCGCGCCGCGGCCTAAGACCTTTTTTTCTGACGCCGCCTGGATTCTTTTCCTCGCGGCCGGATGACCGGTTCAGCGGCGATACGATTTCGCAGGGCAGAATATTTGGTGCTCCCTGCGAGGGAAAGAGGTATGCTTCATTCCCCCGATTTACGAAAATGAAAATGTCTGCGCCTTCGTTTGTGCTGCCTCTCGTTTTTCTCGTCCTCTCCACCGGCGTCCTGCGGGGGCAGGATGACCTGCGGTCGGTGCAGGAGGAACTGCGCCGGCGCAGCCTTTACTTCGGCGATGTGAATGGCCGGGATTCGGCCGAATTGCAGGAGGCGACAAAACGTTACCAAAAACGAAAGGGATTCGCCGCGACGGGCCGGCCGGACCGCGAGACTTTGAAGTCGCTGGGACTTGTGCCGCGGTCGCCGAATGAACCAGCGCCGCAAGAACTCGCCTGGCCAGCCGAACCGGTGCTGCCGAGCGATGAGAAGATCGATTCGCTCGCCGTCGCAAAGTCCTTGCATGAGGAGACGGGAATCGCCCCAGCCGCGGTCGTGCCCAAAGAGTTGGCGCCGCGCTCCTCATCGGCCAGGAAGACGGCGGCGGAATCCAACCCTCTCGCATCAGCGGCGGTGGCGGCTGACAAGCGCCCTGCCAACAGTCCGTATATCGCTCCGGCAGAACTCTCCCGCTTCGCGAGCGATTACTTCGCAGCCATGACCTCGAACGACATCAAGCGTCAGCTCAAGTTCTACGCCGATAACGTTGACTACTACCAAAACGGAAAGATTGACCGCCGCATCATCGAGCAGACGCTGCGTCGCTATCAGGCACGCTGGCCGAATCGTCGTTACACGATGGGCCAGCAGATTCAATACAGCCCGATCAATTCGCGTGGCGAAATCGTGCTGACCTTCCCGGTTACCTTCACGCTGAAGGACGGGCGCCGGACAGTGAAAGGGGAGACACATAACCGTTTGGCGATCAGCGCGGCGACGCTCGATCCTCGCATTGCCTCCATCTCCGAGCAGCGCGTTCGCCGCTAACGGCCACGCTGCGATCCGTCGCAGGGGTCATCGTTCAAAATCCGATTGCATGAAGGTTCAGACAAAAATCCTGCTCCTTCTTGTCCTGGTCGTGTTGATCTTTGTCGGAGGCCTCAGCGTCGTCCGGTATCAAGCCGAGCGCAGATTCAAGGTGATCGCCGATCAGCGGGCCGTGGAGCGGAACCGCATCTTCGACGTGTTCCTCGCGGTACGCGGTGATCCGTTGAGAGCGATCGTGGATGATTTCACGGACTGGGACGATCTCGTCCGCGCGATCAAGTCGAACGACCACGCTTGGGCCGAGGCGAATATTCCGCTGGAGACGCTGATGGCGAAAAACGTCAACGCTCTCTGGATTTACAAGCCGGACCTGACGCTTTTCCATTCGAAAAACAACCGTTACGCCGACGCGTTGCGCGAGGCCCCACTGCCCCGTGAAGCCCTGCAGCGTTTACTCGCCACGCGCGACGTGTCGCACTTTTTCGTGAACACCGCGGAAGGTTGGATGGAACTGCGCGGCGCCACAATTCACCCGTCGCACGACCGGTTTCGCGAGACTTCGCCACAAGGCTACTTCCTCGCGGGCCGTTTCTGGATCGACGAGAACATCCGTCAGATGTCGCTCTTCACCGGCTACTCGATCCGGATTGTGCCCAACGCGCAGGCCATGGCTGAGCGGAAGAGCGCGGAAGAGCAAGGTTTGATCACATTCACTCGCACGCTTTTCGGATGGGACGGGCAGCCGGTGGCACAGATCCAGGTGGAGTACGATTCGCCGCTCATCCGCGAGTTCAATCGCGCGGAGCGAAACCTGTTCATCGGGCTTATTATTTCCGCGGCCGCGCTGTTTTTGCTGCTCGCCGTCTCCTTGATCCGGTGGGTGCGGCGGCCGTTGCATTTGATCTCGGGCAACCTCGAGAACGAAAATCCGGAGGGGCTCGTACCCTTGGCGAAGGAACGTCACGAATTCGGCCGGCTCGCGGACCTGATCCTCAAATTCCGCGCAACCGAGCAGACGCTCCACCAAGCGGAAGAACAGCTCCGGCACTCGCAAAAACTCGAAGCAGTGGGACGGCTCGCAGGGGGAATCGCGCACGACTTCAACAACCTGCTCACCGCCATCATCGGCTATTCCCAGCTGATCGAAAAACGCAACGCCGGCGCCACGCAGGAACACGCGCAACTGATCCGCAAAGCGGGTGAACAAGCAGCAGCTTTAACCCGCCAACTGCTCGCCTTCAGCCGCAAACAACTCCTCGCTCCGCGCGTGCTCGATTTGAACACACTCGTCCGCGACATGGAGAAACTGCTTCAGCGCGTAATCGGTGAAGGAATTCACATCGTGATCGAGACAACCGCGCAAAGAGCGCGCGTCCGTGCCGATCCCAATCAACTCGAGCAGGTGCTGCTGAACCTGGGCGTGAACGCTCGCGACGCGATGCCGCGCGGTGGCACGCTGCGGATAGCGACGGAGGACGTGGCGCTCCCGGAGAAAGAGATCGCGGCGCGCGGCATCGAAGTCGCGCCAGGCACATATGTGGCCCTCGTCGTTTCCGACACCGGTTCCGGAATGGACGAGGAAACGCGGGCGCGCATTTTCGAACCGTTTTTCACGACGAAAGGTCCCGGCAAAGGAACGGGCCTCGGTCTCGCCACCGTTTACGGCATCGTGAAACAAAGCGGCGGGGGCATCACCGTGGAATCCGGCGTGGGGCGGGGTTGCACCTTCTCCATCTTTCTGCCGGCGAGCGCCGACGCGTTGGACGCTCCGGAAGCAACGCCGGTCGCCGGGGTGAGCGGTGGTTCCGAAACGATCCTCGTGGTGGAAGATGAAGAGGTTGTGCGCCAATTAATCTGCACCGTTCTCGGTGATTTGGGCTACACGATCCTTGAAGCCGAGTCGGCGGCGGAAGGTCTTCGCCTCACGCGTGAACAGAAGAAGCCGATTAATCTTCTCGTGACCGACATCGTGATGCCGGACATGCACGGCCCTGAGCTCGCGCGCGCGCTAGCCCCACTGCAGCCCGAGATGAAGGTGCTCTTCGTTTCCGGTTATTCCGGCAGCGACATCAGCGATCAAGGCGTGCTCGTGCCTGGTCTGGTGGTGCTGCAGAAACCGTTCACGCAGGAGGGTCTCGCCAGAAAAGTGCGGGAAATTCTCGATGCGGATGCGCCTGTGGCCGTGCGACGATAGCTACAGATCCCTTCGCTTCGGCGATAACCCGCAAGCTGATCGCGGTAAAGTGCGGCGGTGGCGGTGCGCCTCTCCATCTCGGAGCGACATGCTTCCCTCCGAAATTACTTGATGTTATACACCTCGACTCGCGTGGGTCGGTGGGAGCAAGACCAGCCTTGTGGTCACCTACAATTAGACCGCCGAATCAATCCAACAAGCGCGTCAAGCAGCGGGTTCACCCACTGCGACTAACAGAAGGCAGCGGTCAATTCAAGCCACGTAGGGATACTTCTCACTGCACGTTGTAGACCTCGACCAATCCGATGCCGGTCGTGTTATTGAATCCTCGCACGATGGCGGTGTAGTTCCCGGCGGGAAGCGTGGTTAGGACCGCCGACTCCAGGTCATTCGTCGGAGCAAGAGTTGTCGCCTGGATCTCCGTCTGCTGTGTATTCTTCCAGTCGTCGTTCTCGGCCACTTTCGAGCCATTTCCATCACGCAGCTCGACTGTTGGATCGGAGAGCGCACCGGGCACTCCGAAAGCAGTGAGAGATGGGCCAATCGCGCGCACGAGCACGCGTGCGCCCGAGCCGTTGTGGCCACCGACAATCAGACCGCCGATCATGACATTGTCGTCAGTATCTACAAAGCCGCGGGTAGCGATGTTCGCGAGTTTGGAGTTGGCTGCCTGATCGAGGTCATAGCTCTCGACGACGCCGATCCCCGTCAGATTATTCTTCCCGCGCAGAACCGCCGTGTACGAGCCAGGGGGGAGCGAACCGAGGATCGCCGATTCGAGATCGTTGGTAGGCGGAATGGTGGTCGCTTCAATCTCGGCTTGCTGGCTGCTGCCGTCACTCCTGACTTTCCAATTGTCGTTACTCGCGAGCAGCGTGGTGCCTTGATAAAGTTCCAGAGTTGTGTCCCCCAGGGCGTTGGTGATTCCAGCGTTAGCCAGCGATGGGCCGATCCCGCGAATGAGGACCTTCTTTGCATCGGTCCCGGTGATAATAAAGCCGCCGATGAGAACGTTGTCGCCGGTCTGCACGCGCAGACGGGTAGCTATGTTCAATAATTGCCCGGAAGGCGTTGAAACTACCGTCGCCTCGGGCGAAGCAGGTGCGGCTTCGACGTTGCCGGCGCCGTCGCGAGCAACGCTATAGAAGGCCACACTGGCATTCGGCGTTGCATCGTAGAAGGCGGAGGTGAGCGTCGTATTCTCCAGCCAGACCCTAAAGGGACCCCCGTTTTCCGAAACGTAGATGGTATAGCTGGTAATGCCGGCGCCCGCGTCATTCCCCGACCACGTCACTTGGAAGTGAGTCGAGGCCTGATTGGCCGCCAACGGAAGGACTTGGCTGAATGGCGGCGAGTTATCGATGGTGTTCAACCAGATAGGGGTGTCGATGGGCGCATTCGTATCGAAGATCACCTGAGCCTGGTTGCGAACCTCCGTGCCGGTCGGCTGATTCGGTTTCGCGTTGATGGTATAAACGACTGCGCCGTCGCCTTCCGGAGCTGTCACATTGGGCGGCAGGAAACCGGCTGCAGGATCATCCGTGGGTTGCAGCGTAACGGGATCGAGCGAGAAGAAATGCCAGGTGACAAGGCCGGTCGTCTTGTTGAGCGCGGCGACAACGCGGACGAGGAGATTGTTCGCCGGGCGCAAATCAACATCGGTCGTCCATTCACTTAGACCCGATGGCGGCGTGACGACGGTATTATTGCCGAAGCTAATCGTGCCTAATTGAAAGGTAGCCAAGTCGAGCTTCGCAGTATCGAGTTGGTCGGTAATAACGACTTCATGGGCCGGCGCCGTGGCTTCGGGTTTGTTCTCGAAGAATACCATATAACGAAGTGGCAGCGCACCCGTCGTGAAATGTTCATTCCCCGAACCATTCGCACCCACCTTGTCGTTCGGATCGATCGCCTTAACGAGAAGAACCGGGAGACTAAAGACGTCCGATCCACAGTCAACGAGCGTGCCCAAAAGGGAGAACCCACAACTAATACCATTTAGAATAAGTCCGGGTGGTGTAAGGCCCCCAAAGCATTCGGCTCCCTGCAAGACGGTTGAAAAAAGTCCAGAAGTAAGCTGAGCAGTACTTATCAATGCTTGACTAGCAGTGGCACCAGACCCCGAATTGAGCAGCAACCCAAGAGAAGCGCTCAGGCTAACGACATTGTAAGCCGCCTTAAGACATTTACCTCCGGGAAGGAAGTTTGCAAGACAGCTAGCCGTATTAGTTAAAAATGACGTTCTACAAGCTGCTTCATTTGGGCTAAGTTCTAATTGAAAGGATGGCCCGCCTGGCGCGTTGGTTACAATTGCCTGTCGAAGTGAATTCTGTGGTGCGCTTCGACTATCGACTACCTGGAGCAGAGGTTCCGTTGCGAATACCTTGAGGGTGAAGTTCGGTGGGTTCACGGGCGGTTCAATCGTGAAGAACACGGTCCTGACCGTGCCCACCGGAATCACGGGGATAATAAGCGGAATCATCTGATCCGATGGCGTCTGAATAACCGCAGGTATCTGGCTAGGATCGAAATTCGGGTCTGGCTGCGGTATCGGCATGAGGTCGAATCCCAGCGTGACCTTGGCGCCTTTGGGGATGCCAGCAACATAGAGAGGGACGCCATACGCATCCGTGTTTCCACTGTTGCCGCAAGCCACTGCGTACCTACCTGCCCGGCCTTTCAGTAGCCTCGTCCGTCCCAGGAGATCCGTCCAGATTTTCGTTTCGCGGCCTGCTTCGATCGTATAAGCGCCCGGAAGGGTTGTGGTTGTTCCGTCTGCGTTTGTTACCACAACGTCCCAGGCTCCCTGTGCTTGGCCAGTAAGATTGAAGCGCGCGGTTAGGGAGGAACCATCAGTAGAAACGAGAATGGTTGCGCCCACGATGTCGTTCTGCCCGAGGCGACGGAGACGGACAGTCGCACTTTGACTGATACCCTCACCGATAATCGTAACCGTGCCGCTGCCCGTGTCACCACCCACCATCGGAGTGATAACATTCAAGCGTAGCGGCGTATTCTGCGGTGTCCTATTGCCGGCAACTTTCACGGCGAAGGAGAACTCCGAGAGGTATTCATAGCCGTCCTGGTTAAACTGGTCTTTCCCGGAAGCCACCGCTGTGATGAACCGTCCCGGTGGGACGGCGGGTGTGACCGTCAGGCTAAAGGGACGCGGCGCGGTAGTTCCATCCGTGGTGATGGTAGTCTGGCCGATATAGGTCTCACCTTCTCCGTAGCCGGATGGGTCGACCTTGGTATTGGAAAAAAACTGGAGCGTGTAGGTAATGCCAGACGTGTAATTGCCGTTTTGGAGCGTGCCTTGAATGGTTGTGCCGGTGTCGCTGCTTTGGACTGAAGTAATGACGGGGTAGTTGGAGTTTGAGCCCGGAGTATTCTTTGTGACTCCGTCGCCGTTGATATCAATGCCGAGACCGCCATTGTCATGGATGGAGTTGGCCACGACGGATGCGACCAGATAACTCCGGGGGCCGGAAGCCACTCCCGCGCCCCCATTGAAGGCGATGGTGTTACTTGAGCCACTCGCCGTCCCGCCGACCGTGTTACCCGTGGAAATGATATCGACGAGCACGCCGTTGCCGGTGTTTCCGAGACCGCCAGTCCCAAATTTGTTAAGACCAATGTAGTTACCCTCAATGCGGCCGTTTACGCCGTAGTTCAGGCGAATTCCACTTTCGCGATTGCCGGAAATGACGTTGCGCGCTTGCACACTCGTGCCGCCGATAATTGTCCCATCCGAATTAGGTAGCTGGATGCCGTTGCTGTTAGGAATCGCCACCACTCCGTTTACGTCGGTGCCGATCAGGTTCCCCTGAATGATAGCGCGTCCGAAGGTAAAGGCGCCACCGACGTTAATGCCATCCTCGCCATTGCCTGAAATGAGATTGCCGGCTCCAGTGGCCGTGCCCCCGATCGTCACATTGGTCGCCATTCCCAGCTGGATACCGTGCGAGAGGTTAGGCAAGGCGCCAGTGCCAGTCGCGTTCGTCCCGATGAAATTGCCCTGGATCAGTTCGCTCGATCCGGCTTCTTCCGGACCTCTTATAACGATCCCGACTGAATTGGCGGCGATGACATTCCGCGCCGCGGGAGTGGTGCCGCCAATTGTCACTAGTTTGTTGGAAACCTGACCGAGAAAGATGCCGATTCCGCCATTGGCGAGTGGCTGTGTTCCATCCGCTGTGGTGCCGATCAAGTTGCCTTGAATAAGGGCCGCACCGTAAATATTAATAGTCTGTGCGCTGTTGTTCCCGTTCCCTGAGATCAGATTACCCGCGCCGGCAGTCGTGCCGCCGATCATTACGTCTCCATAGCCAGTAAAGGCATCGCTATTTGGCAGCGCGGCGGTGCCGGCCACGTTCGTGCCGATGTAGTTGCCTCGAATGATGTTGCCGACGCTACTGGTATCGTCAACTTCCACCGGCCTGCCGCAGTTTGAAATAACGTTGCGCGCCGGCGCGACAGTTCCGCCGATGAGGTTGTTGCTACCGGGGTTGATCTGGACACCGCCGCCGGAGCTGTAGTCGATCGGCTTCGTTCCGTCCGCCCGGAAGCCGAGATAGTTGCCCTCGACGATATTGCCGTCGCTGGAGAGTCGGATCGCACCAGCCTGTGCATATGCTGCGACGCCGCGCAGCACGCTGTTGCCGCCATAAAATATTACTGGGTAGTTGAAGCCACCCACGACTAGCTCCACTCGGCTGCCCGGCTGCGTGGTGCCGTCGATCGTCACGGGTTTGTTGGGGTAGACGGCTGCGGTATTGATCACGTGCGGGCCGCCGCCCGGGATATTGAAGTTGATCGTATCCCCGCCGGGACGCGCATTCGCCTCCTGAATCGCGGCGACGTAGGAACAATTGCCGTCCGCATCTTTGCACTCGCCATCGCCCGGGTTAACGTCATTCGTATTTCCCGTCACGTTCACGACGAAGGTGGCGGCGGACTGAGTGACGACGATGGATGGGGTGATGCCGTCCTTGTTCGCCACGACGAGGTCCTGGAGCGCGTCTGCATTGAGACGCATGGGAAGAACAGCCATCACTTCCGACTCCGAGGTGAGCGAAGCGGCCACGCTCATTTTCGCGGCGCCTGCACTCGGTAGGTTCTTCGGGGCGGATGGCGAGGCTGTGCTCGTAGTTATAAGTTGAACGGTCTTCGTTTGGCCGAAGAGCAACAGGTCATCCTTCGGCAATGCCGACACTTTCGCGGCGAGTAGCCGCGTTGGCGAAGCCGAGTCACCGAGGCCAGTGGAGACACTTAGCGTCATCGCCACGTGACCATCGCGTTCGAGGACGCGCACACGGCCATCCGCGGTCAGCGCCGCAAGCTCTTGTCCAGAATCACCGACAAAATCGCCCACGACGACTGAGAGCACTGGCGAGTCGAGCACAGTTCTGCTTACCACGGCCGGTTTGACGTCTGCTCTGCGTTCTGCGTCTAACGAAAGCTTTCGATCTCGCCCGTGGACGATTATCACTTCATTGCCTGAGGCGATGGCCAGGTCAGGCGTCCGGTCGTCATCCAGTTGTCCGAGCGCGAGAGCGCTCGCGGCCGCAGGCAAAGGAAACGTCTCCGGTGCACCGCGCAGCGCGCCTTCCGGTGATTCAAAAACCAGGACTCGCGCGCCATCCTGCGTCACGATTCCGACAGCGATATCCGTCAATCCATCGGCGCGATTCATCTCGCCAGTGACCAGGCACGTAATAGCGCCCGGGAGAAAAATGATCTTTGGCTCAGCAAATCCACCGTGTCCGTCGCCTCGGAACCAATACAGCTTATCGCCACCGCTTCGTGCGGTAACGATGTCCCAATGCCCGTCCGCATCGAAGTCACCCGCGCCGATAAAGTCTGCGGCTTCCGGCACGGAGAAGCTCTTTGACCCCGGCAAGAATGCGGCCGTGGTAAACTCACCGCGTTCCCGCCGCGCCTGCGCCTCAGGACTATTCGGATAAATCGCATCGAGGTTGCCACGCTGAATCGAAAACGTGCCGCCCGTGGCAGAGTTGCCATAACCCGTAACCAGATCGGGCACGCCATCTTCGTCGAAATCGGCTGAGGCAAGGGCGCGGCTCGTCAGGCCGGTTGCGGCAGGGTCGCTCTTCGCGGGAATCACCGCGTCATTACGTAAATGAACCCAATCTGCTCCTTGCCCCGTCGATTGGATCTCTATGCGCCCAGCGCGCGCCGTCATCTGCGTCGCGAGGATGAGCGGGAGGATAAATTTCAGAAGATTTTTCATGGTAATGCAGGCTCCTTCATTGAGTCAAAGCGGGAACCGGGGCGAAAGGGGGCCATGATTTTTTTAAAATATTTGCGGACACACCCCGCGCAGGGTTCCACTAGCGCGGCTCAGTCGCCTTCGAGGCTTCGTTTGAAATTGCCCAGGCGGGGGAGCCTGCTGTATTCTCCGTTTTGCACCGATAAAGCAGATGACGACGATATGAGCACAGAAAGCTTCCCTCCATGATTTCGCTGGCGCCAAGGGAAGAGGTCACGCGAATGCTCATCGATTGGAGCGGGGGTGATCGGGAAGCGCCTGCGAGGCTGATGCCGCTGGTCTACGAAGAATTGCGCCAGCTCGCGCGCCAATATCTGCAGCGCGAACGTCCCGATCACACGTTGCAGGCGACTGGCCTCGTGCACGAGGCGTATTTGCGGCTGGTCGACCAAAGCACCACCACCTGGCAAAACCGCGCCCACTTCTTCGGCGTGGCCGCGCAACTCATGCGGCGGATTCTGGTCGATTACGCGCGCAGCCATCGCGCGGAAAAACGGGGAGGCGGCTGGGATAAACTTGCCTTCGATGAGGCGTTGGCGCCTTCCGCGGAACGCAGCGTCGATTTGGTCGCGCTCGACGATGCGCTGAAAGATCTGCTCGCGCTCGATCCCCGCCAAAGCCAGATCGTGGAACTTCGCTTCTTCGGCGGCCTGACGAACGATGAGGTGGGCGAAGTGCTCGACGTTTCTCCGCGCACAGTGAAACGCGAATGGAGAATGGCCAAAGCCTGGTTGCGCCGGGAAATTTTCGCCGGAGACCACGATGCCGTCCGCCAGTGAACGCTGGGTCCGCGTCAAGGAATTGTTCGAGGCGACGGCGGACCTCGCGCCGAACGAGCGCGCAATTCTGCTGAACAAGGAGTGTGATGGCGACACCGCTCTCCGCCGTGAAGTAGAATCCCTCCTCGATTCGGACAACCAGACCGACGGCTTTATCGAACAGCCCGTCATCGAAATCCCGCGCGATTTATTTCCGGACGCGCAGGAGGAGCCACTCGCCGGCCGTCAGTTCGGCTCTTACCAGATCATTCGCGAAATCGGTCGCGGCGGTTTGGGCGCGGTCTATCTGGCGGCGCGCGCGGATGATGAATATCGCAAGGAAGTTGCGATCAAGCTCGTTCGGCGAGGGCTCGATACCGAGGACATTCTTCGCCGGTTTCGTAATGAGCGGCAGATCCTGGCGCAGCTCGATCACCCAAATATCGCACGGCTCATCGACGGCGGGACCACCGACGAAGGCCTCCCCTATTTCGTGATGGAGTACGTGAACGGCGAACCGATCGGCGCCTATTGCGACGCGCATGTTCTCACCACGACCGAACGCCTCAATCTCTTTCGCAAGGTGTGCGCGACCGTCACCTACGCGCATCAGAACCTGGTCATCCATCGCGACCTGAAACCGTCGAACATTCTGGTCGCATCCGACGGCGAACCGAAGCTTCTCGACTTCGGCATCGCAAAACTTCTCGGCCCGGAAGAGGAGGCCCTCGCACAAACCATGGCCGGACAGCAGATCATGACGCCGGAATATGCCAGCCCGGAGCAGGTCAAAGGTGAAAGGATCACGACCGTCAGCGATGTCTACTCGTTAGGCGTATTACTCTACGAACTCCTGACCGGTCAGCGTCCTTATCGCCTGAAGACGCGCACCGCAGAGGAAATCGCTCGCGCCATTACCGACCAGGAACCAGCGCGGCCTAGCACCGCGATCGCGACCAGCGACCATCCTCCATCCTCGATCCTCCATTCTCGCTCCCTCCGCGGCGATCTCGATAACATCGTGCTGATGGCGATGCGCAAGGAACCGGCGCGCCGTTACACATCAGTCGGACAATTTTCCGAAGATATCCGGCGTCATCTGGAGGGATTGCCGGTGATCGCGCGCAAGGACACCGCCTCTTATCGCGCCGGCAAATTTATTAATCGGCACCGGATCGGCGTCGCCGCCGCCGCGCTGGTCCTGCTGAGTTTGGTCGGCGGGATCATCGCGACGCTCATTCAGGTCCGGACGTCTCATCGCGAGAGAGCCAAAGCGGAAGCAATCAGTGTGTTCCTGGGCAGAACGCTGAATGCGTCCAACCCGGACAGAAATCCGAATGGCCAACCCACCGTCAAAGACATCCTCGATGACGCATCGAAGCGATTGGCGGCCGAAGCATTATCGGATCAGCCCGAAGTAAGAGCCGAGCTCCAACGAATCATCGGCGAAAGCTATTTTTCGCTCGGGCAATACGATCTGGCCGAACAAAACCTGATGGCCGCTCTTCAAACCCAAATCCGAACGACGGGCGAAAACGGAATTGCGGCGCTGAGGACCAGCGTTTCGCTGGCGACTCTTTGGTCGGGGGCGAAAGCCGATTATGCGAAGGCGAATAAATTTTACGTCACGCATCTTCCCCGTCTCCGCGCCGAACAGAAGAAAGGGACAATCAGCGCGGATTATTTGGCCTCGGCCCTGAATGGGTTTGCCCTTTTGCGCCGGGCGCAGGGCGATTCCAAGGAAGCCGAAATGCTTTTGCGCGAACAGTTGACCCTGCTCCCGTATGTCTCGGCGGAACAGAAAAACGGACTGGGAATTGCGCAGGCCGTCCTCGCTCTCACTCTGGCGGACCAGGGAAAATTCGACGAAGCGATCAAGATCGTTCGCGAAAAAATCGTCGCCATCCGCGCGAGGAAACAGGAGGCCAGCCCTGAGCTGGCCGCAAACCTGACGGGCCTCGGCAGCTTTCTCCTCGAGAATGGCCAGACGGATGAATCGCTCGAAAACCTGCGCGAGGCCGAAGGGATTTATCGAAAACTCTACAGCGGGGCTAACCTGCAACTCGGGGATAATCTTCGCTTGCAGGCCCTGGCGTTTTTCTCCGAGAGCAAACATTCCGAAGCGGAAGCGCGAATCAACGAAACGCTGAAGATTTATCGGGCCGCGACCAGCCAGCAATTCATCAACTACGCGACCGCTTTGATGGTGCAGGGCATGATTTATGGCCAGACCGGGAGAATCGACGAAGCGGAAAAGTTGTTGCGCGAAGCGGTGCGAATCCGCTCGGAAAATATGCCGGAAACACATTTCTTACATGCGACGGCCAATGGCGCGCTCGGCGAGTTCCTGACCGCGCAAAAACGTTTTCCCGAAGCCGAACCGTTCCTCCTGGCAAGCCACGAAAGCCTGGAGAAGTCGCAGGCGGCAAACAGTCCACGAACGAGACGCGCCCGTCAGCGACTCGCGAATCTTTACGACGCCTGGAACAAACCCGAACAAGCGGCGCCTTATCGCGCCTTGCTAGAATCGAATTCGAAATCCGCCGTAGGCCGCGCGCCCCAGCGCGGGGAAACCAAATACCTCGGAGTATTGTTCGTTCGTTAGGTTGTTGACGCGTGCGAAAACTGAAACCCACGAATTGATCTCGTACTCCGCCGCGAAATTCACGAACGCGTAATCTTCGATATCGAAATTCGGTCCGCCGAAGTTCAATTCCTCCCGCGCATTCACAAATTTCGCTTCGATTGTCGTCCGCAATTTCTTGCACCAGAGATACGAAGCCGAAATGTAGGCCTCATTGCGTGGCCTCCGCGGCAGTCGCGCTCCCGGCAATTGCGAAATGTCCGCCGCGGAAGTCTTCTCGGCGTCGAGGTACGTGTAGCTCGCGCGGATAGTCAGATCAGCCACCGGTGTGACGCGCACCTCCGCTTCTGCGCCCTGGGTCCGCGCCGCGCCGAGGTTCAACGTTTCGAACTGCCCGTTGAAACCGATCACGTTCGACAGGTCGTTGTGAAAATACGTGAGGCCGATCGCGACCCGCCCTTCGCAGAACCGTTGTTCGACCCCCAGATCCCATCCCAGGTCGCGCTCCGGTTCGAGCCCGAAATTATTGCCGAAGATTTTATCCTGGCTGCTCGGCGGACTGAACCCGGTCGCAACGCTAGCGTGCAGATGCGTGTCGGTTTTCGCGATGAGATAGCTGCCAGCAAACCGGTAAGTCCAGACATCGCCGAATTGATTGAAGTGATCGTAGCGTCCGCCTGCGACGAGGTTCAAGCCCTTGAATGGCGTGATACTCGCCTGGAGGAAAACCGCCGTTTCCTCCGTGTGATCGCTGATGAAGGTCGGCTGCGGTCCGAAGAGCTGCGAAACAAATGGACGTTCCTGTCCGGCGTTCACGCGACTGTAGAAAAATCCCGAGGTCAACGTGAGCCATGACGCCGGTCTGAGATCATTCTGGTAGTCGACCGTGGTGCGCTCGAACAAGGCGCGGGTTGCGCCGACGAATCCGTCCTGGTTCGGATCGTTCACCTGCCGCTCGTGATCGTAACTCACGATCAACTTGTGCTCCCACCATTCGACCGGTTTGAAGTCGACGTGCGGAGCGACCAGCCATTTCTCGGTGAGGAAATTGTCGAACGGTTTCGGATTGAAGATGGAATCCGGGTTTCCCGTGTCGGCGAGCGAGTAGAGAAACAGACTGCTGATGCGCAACTGCTCGTTAGGCGACCAGCCGACATTGGCGATGCCGCTGCTCAGCCGGTATTGATTGTTCGGACGCTCGTTATCGGTGTCGAGCCGGCTGAGGCCGATCGAGTAATCGAATTTCCCCGCAGCGCCCGAGCTCGCGAGCGTCTCGCGAAAGGTCGAGAACGAACCGGCCTCGGCGCTGAACTCCCCTGTCGGCGCGCCGGTCCCCTGTTTCGTGAAAATCTGGATCACACCGGCCAGCGCCCGCGGACCGTACAACGTGCTCTGCGGACCGCGGACGATTTCGATCCGATCGATGTCGTCCACTGCGAGATCGGCAAAGTTGAACAAACCGGCGAGGCCCTGGTTGATTGGGATTCCATCGAGCAAGACCTGGGTGTGTTCGCTCCGCAGTCCGCGCATGAAAACGGAAGTGAGCTGCCCCGGCGCTCCGGTCTGGGCCACCGACACACCAGGAACTTCACGCAAGGCATCCGCCACGCGGCGCGTCTGTGTGATTTCGAGATCGTCGGCGCGGATGACGCTCACGCTTGCCGGAGATTCCTCTTCCGGCGTCTCGATCCGCGTCGCGCTGACGACGATCCGTTGGGTTTCGGCTTCCGAATTCGAAAGCGCTGACGATGTCGCGTCCTGCGCGCGACAGATGAAGGGCGCTGCCAAAAGAAAGGCAGCCACCACAAGCCACGGACGATTCTGCATAACAAGTTACCTCCAACTTTTTCGAGAGGCAGACTCGCCCGGCTGCCGCCAGGAGCGTCCACAGCTCTCATTCTTCTTTTTCGCGAAGAAGTTTTTTCGGGCCGTCCGCACACGCGGCGGCTCGAATGAGGTAGAACGGGCGAATATTCTGGCTCCTGGCTTTCGCGTGTTTTGAGAAACACGCATCCTTCTCCCCGCCTTCACCGCCTGCGCTTGCAGGACGATTGGCCATGGGAAGTCGTATCCAGTTACAGCAGCGCAACTGCTCCCGAATCTCACGGGAATTCCTCGCACCGGTTCCACTGATCAACTGACAAAGAACTGCCGCCAGAAGTAGCGGCTTGCGCTTGTCCGCTCAAGATTTATTTATCAGACGCGCGCATCGTCGCGTTCACTTCCCGTGTCTTCCACCGAATCTTCCATTCTCGTTACCGGCGGCGCCGGCTTCATCGGCTCCAATCTTGCGCTCACGTTGCAGGAGCGGATGCCGAACGCGCGGCTAACCGTGATCGATGATTTCCGCTCCGGCGATTTCAAGAACCTCGCCGGTTACACGGGCGATTTCGTCGCACAGAACCTCGCGACGTTCGATTGGCAGCGGCAGTTCGGCGATGAGAAATTCGACGCGATCTTCCATCTTGCCTCGATCACCGACACGACCCTGCACGATCAATTCGTCCAGACCCACGACAACGTGGAGAGCTTTCGTCGGCTCCTGAATTTCGCGAAGCCGAACAAGACGCGCGTGGTCTACGCGTCGTCCGCTTCGACCTACGGCGCCGCGAGCGAGGCCAGCGTGGAAACGAACGGCGCCGCGCCCGCGAACATTTACGCATTTTCGAAAGCGATGATGGACAACCTGGCGGACCGCGCGGCGAAAGACGTCAGTGGCTGGATCATCATCGGCCTGCGTTACTTTAACGTCTACGGCCCGCGCGAAGGACACAAAGGCGGCGCCGCCAGCATGATCCTTCATCTCTCCCGCCAGATGAAGGCGGGACAACGCCCGCGGATTTTCAAGCACGGCGACCAGAAACGCGATTTCGTTTATGTGAAGGACATTGTCGCAGGCAGCATCAGCGCGCTCAAAGCGACTGAGAGCGGCATCTACAATCTAGGATCGGGGCATGCGCGCTCGTTTAACGAACTCGTCGACGTCTTGAACCGCTCGTTAGGCACCGATTTCAAGCCGGATTACATCGAGAATCCGCACGCGCATTACCAGAATTTTACGCAGGCGGATTTGACCAGCGTGCGTGGCGCCCTTGGCTATCACCCGCAGTACTCACTCGAGAGCGGCGTCGCCGATTACATGAAATGGCTCTATCCGGACCCATCGAATTAAACCGCCGGGTAGGGACGGCGCGCCGCGCCGTCCGAGCCACGAATCGTAGTGCACCTGCCGATGCGGACGCCGCAGCGCGGCGTCCCTACCAAAGCGTCGATACCAAATTATGAACCCAAAGAAATCGGATCTCCTCGTTGAGGAAGTCGAGCACATCGACATCAAGGAACATAACGTCGTCCCGCTCGTCGACGCGATGAGCAAGATGGCGTTTTCCGCGCGCGATCTTGGCCGCGCCGCGCAAATCTACGACCAAATGATCCGCGATGAAGATTGCGCGATCATTCTCTGCCTGGCCGGCTCGCTCTTCTCCGCCGGGCTGAAGAATGTGGTGGTCGATCTCATTCGCCACAACATGGTGGACGCGATCGTCTCGACCGGCGCCATCATCGTCGATCAGGATTTCTTCGAGGCGCTGGGCTTCAAACATTACAAGGGCGACGTTTTCATGAGCGACGACATCCTGCGCCGTCTCGGCATCGATCGCATCTACGATACTTACATCGATGAAGATCAGTTGAGGGTCTGCGATGCGACCACGGGCGAGATCGCCGATTCGCTCCCGCCGCGTCCGCATTCATCGCGGGAATTCATTAAGGCGATGGGCAAGCATCTGACCGAGCATGCAAAGAATAAGGACTCTGTGGTCCTCGCGGCCTACGAAAAGAATGTGCCGATTTTCTGTCCGGCCTTCAGCGATTGCAGCGCCGGGTTCGGGTTGATCCATCATCAATGGCATCATCCTGACAAACATCTCAGTCTCGATTCAGCGAAAGATTTTCTCGAGCTCACGAAGATCAAGATCGATTCGAAAACGAGCGGGCTGATGATGATCGGCGGCGGCGTGCCGAAGAATTTTGCGCAGGATACGGTCGTGGCAGGTGATTACCTCGGGTTCGATTGCGGGATGCACAAATACGCGGTGCAGATCACCGTGGCGGATGATCGGGATGGGGCGCTCTCCGGTTCGACGCTCAAAGAAGCGAACTCCTGGGGTAAAGTGGACCTGGGCGCCGAGCAGATGGTTTACGCCGAGGCGACCGTGGCGCTGCCGCTGCTGGCTGGCTACGCGTATCACAAGGGCAACTGGAAAAATCGTCCCACGAGAAATTACGCGGAGCTGTTGGACAAGCCGAAATAAACCTTGCCGCCAGTCAAGGAGGGGCCGCGCTACCCTTCCCAGAAAAATTTTGTCGGGCGCTCGATCTCGAGCGGAAGGCTCTTGTGCACAGGGCAGTTGAGCGCGGCGTTCTCGAGCAAGGCGCGCTGCGGCGTGTTGGCCGGCAGCGGGATATGGACCTCGGAAGGCAACCCGACGATCCGGCGCGGCGCGTCCTCCGACATTTCCTTGCTCACGTTCACGGTCATGCCTTTGACATCGAGGCCGTGCTCCTCCGCGGCCATCGCCAGGATCGTGCTCATGCAAGTGCCGAGCGCAGTGGCAACGAGATCGGTGGGCGAAAACGCTTCTCCTTTTCCTTTGTTATCCGTCGGAGCATCGGTCGCGATCTTGGCGTGAGACGGCCCGTGGACCGCATCACAATGGAGATCGCCGGTGTAGTTGATGGAAACGTTAACCATGAAGGAATATGAACGCCCACGGCGTCGGCGCAATAAAACGCGTGTCATCCCGAGCGGAGCGAAGCGAAGTCGAGGGACCCCGGGGATGTTACCTGAACGCTTTCACCACGGGGTTCCTCGACTGCGCTCGGAATGACAGGATTTTTTACCGCACAGAGATGATCGGAGTCGGCTGGAGCTCATTCGCATGTTTCGCCAGTTGCGCGCGAAACACCTTCGTTAGGCCGGCATCATGCAAAATATTCATCTCAGTGTTGTGCTTCCAGATGTCGTCGTTTTCCCACGATTCGTTCCACCAGCAGAAGCCGATCACCGCCGGCCAACGCCCGGAGAACAAATCCTCCAGCGCGTTCCTGGCCCACTCGGCCGCGTCGACTTTTCGATGATGAACGTCGCAGCCGAACTCCGCGATCACGATTGGCTTTCCCGGCGCGATCTTCGTCAGACGCGGATACGCCGTGCGCATCTTGAACCGGAAACTCTCGGTGCCATCGACAGCGCGCGGCGTCAGCGGGCCGTAGGCGCTCAGCGCCACCCAATCGCAGTAATTATCTCCCGGATAATAATTTTCAAACCGGTTCCATTTCGCTTCCGGTTCATCGAACCAATTCACGTGCCAGACCCATTGCAGATTGTCCGCGCCCTCCGCGCGCATGAGGTCCACGATGTGGCGGTAGGCGTCGATGTAACGTTGCGGTCCGCCCTTCGCGCCGCCGTTCCATTTTCCATTCCAGGAAAACCAATTCCCGTTCGGCTCCGTGCCCCACTCCACGAGAATGGGTGAGCCGAAAGCCTTCGCGTCGCGCGCCCACGTCTTCAGATCGTCATCAAATTTTCCCGCGAGAATATTCGCGAGGCTGAATGTTTTCTCGGCGTGGCCCTGCTCCAGATCGGAGCGCAACATCAATCGGACATAGGGAACCTTACCGAGCGCACGCACCCACTCACACGTTGCGGCCGGGAAGCGCCTTGATTCCGACCAATTGCTCGAAAAGAAAACCCAAACCGTCTTTGTTCCGAGGGTCTGTTCAAAGCGCGCGACGTCTGCCGCCGTGACATCATGCTCTGTCGGATCGTGCCCGGCCGCCGGCTCATCGAAATAAAGACCCTGATATAATTTGCCGGATGGCGGCGGCGCGATTCGCGGCGCGCCCGCTGCCTTGGAACTTGTGAGGCCGGCCAGGGCGATCAAAAAAAGAGCGAAACGACGCAAAATCATACTGCCGGCGACATGATAGATTGTTTTGGAGAAACAGCAGGCGCCACGCGAAGTTGCGCATTCTGCGTTGCGGGAAAGTCGTTCGACCTTAATTTGTCTCATGAACAGCAAAGTGATTGGCAAGGATCTCACGAAGGAAGCGCCGCGCAGTCCGCGGGTGCGCATCGGTGGCTACGCAATTTTGGCCCGCACCTACGACAAATGTTGTGCGCTCATCGCCGGAAACATCGGCGAATATCATTTCGATTGTCCGCTCGATAACATGCTTTTCGGTTTCAAAGGCGTGAAGGGCGACGATTTCAAAGCGGAAATCGAGAAAGGCGCGACGGTCGAGGAGATGGCGAAATGGCTCGACACTCACGGCGACAAGAAAACGCCGGACGAAGTGAAAGCCTGGAGCGACGAGGCGGAAGCGACGAATCCCTACAACAATCCGGAGAAGCGCGAGTGGTTCGAGGAACAGGTCAAACCGCACGGTCTTGATCCGGCCAAGACGACCCTCTTCGATTGGCTCGAGACGGACGACAAGGCGAGCTACCAGAAGGCCGCGTAAGCACTGGTAGGGACGGCGCGCTGCGCCGTCCGAGCGAACCAGCCCGAATCCCGTCTCAGGTGCAGCGGACGCCGCAGCGCGGCGTCCCTACCAAGGCATCTCTCTGAAATCGCAGCATCTCAGGCGCACGGCGACAGAGCGCCGTGACTACAGTTTTTTCTATGTCCGCGCAAATTGATCCCGGCGTCCGCATCGGCCACGTCCATCTCAAGGTGTCCGATCTCGAGCGCTCGCTCGCATTCTATTGCGGAGTCCTCGGCTTCGAACTGATGCAACGCTCGGGCGAGCAAGCAGCATTTATTTCCGCCGGCGGTTATCATCATCATATTGGACTCAATACTTGGGAAAGTTTCGGCGGCTCACCCCCGCCATCGAATTGCACCGGCCTGTTTCATCTCGCGATTCTTTATCCGACCCGCGCCGCCCTGGCAGATGCGCTGCGAAGATTGAGCGCAGCCAACATCCCGCTCGACGGCGCGACCGATCATGGCGTAAGCGAAGCGCTCTACCTCCGCGATCCCGACGAGAACGGCATCGAGCTTTACTGGGATCGGCCAAAGGAATCATGGCCGCGCGGTCCGAATGGCGAGCTGGCCATGTTTTCTCGTCCGCTGGACCTCGACGATCTCTTGCGCGCTAAGGCTTGATGATTGGCGGAACGATATCTTCCGTCGGACCTTCGTCGACGCCATGCCTCAGCCGGCTGTGGCGAACGCTGTAGAGGAAATAAATCGCCAGTCCGATAATGAGCCAGCCGATGAAGCGCACCCACGTTTCAATCGGCAGGCTAAGCATCAGTGCTGCGCAAAAAAGAACACCGAGGATAGGAAACAACGGCACAAGCGGAACACGGAACGGACGGGGTCGGTCCCGATCCGTGCGACGCAGAACCAGGACTCCGAGGCACACCAGAATAAAAGCGAAGAGCGTCCCAATGTTCGTCAGGTCAGAGAGCGAGCCGATGTCAGTGACCATCGCCACCCCGCCAACGATCACCCCCGTCCAGATTGTCGTGATGTGGGGCGTGCGAAACCGTGGGTGAATGCGCGCGAAATACTTTGGCAGCAATCCATCCCTTGCCATCGCCATGAAAATGCGCGGCTGCCCCAGTTGAAAAACAAGCAACACTGACGTGAGTCCCGCCAAGGCGCCAGCGCTCACGAGCGCTTGCGCCCACGGTTTGCTCGCGAAGGCCGTCGCCACGGCAGCGGAATCGCCCAGGTAAGTGGTGTACTTCAAAATCCCGGTCAGCACGCCGGACATCAGCACGTAGAGCAAAGTGCAAATCGCAAGACTGGCGATCATGCCGATGGGAAGATCACGTTGCGGATTACGCGTTTCTTCCGCCGTCGTCGAGACGGCGTCAAAACCGATGAAGGCAAAAAACACGATCGCAGCGCCGCTCATGACGCCGCCAAAGCCGGTGGGCATGAAAGGATGCCAGTTGGTCGGATGAACCATAAAGGAACCGAACGCGATAAAAAAAACGACCACCGCGACTTTGATCAACACGATCGTCGTGTTGGCTTTCGCGCTTTCCCGGATGCCGTAAACGAGCAGAGCCGTGACGGCCATGACGATGAGAAATGCCGGCAAATTTAGCGCGACGGGATAGCCAAAAACATTTGGCACTGCGAGCGACGCGTAATACTGCACGGCCTCACCGCCCTGAGAAATTTTGGTTGCCGCCGTGGTCGAATCGACGACGAGCCAGAGTGGAAGTTTTATGGCACCGTGACTCAAGCTGTAGAGAAGCTTGACAAAATAATCCGACCAACCGACCGCCACCGCCATGTTTCCCACCGCATATTCGAGGATGAGATCCCAACCGATTACCCACGCGATGATCTCACCGAGAGTCGCGTAGGAATAAGTGTAGGCCGAGCCAGAGACCGGAATCATCGCAGCGAGTTCCGCGTAGCAAAGGGCGGCGAAACCGCACGCAATCGCCGCCACTACAAAAGACAAAACCACCGCGGGCCCGGCGCCCGGTCGCCCCATCACGAGATCGGCGCCGCTGAGGTAGGACTGGATCAGGTTTAGAATCGGGGTTTTCCAAATCGAGGCGGCCGCTTGCTCGCCCGCCGCCGCAGTTCCCGCCAACGCAAAGATACCCGCGCCGATGATCGCACCGATCCCGAGACAGGTTATATCGAACGCCTTGAGCGAACGCTTCATCAGGCGATCCGGGTGTTTCGATTCGCGCATCAAAAGCTCTGGACTCTTTGTTCTAAAAAGTTGCGAAGCCACTTTCTCTCCTTGATTAAGGTTTGCGGGAGCGAATCGTGGCACCCGCCTGCGAGAACGGTCAATCCTCAAGTTTCACTCCGCGCCGAAACTGGCGCGAAATTAGCTCGAAAAAAGCCATGCCTGTCTTCAGCGGTATGAACCTCATCGGCGGATTGCTCTTCGGCTCGATCGGCTTCGTCGCGTTCATTTACGGAAAACGAATGCAGATCTGGAAGCCGATGTTCCTCGGCCTCGCGTTGATGGCGTATCCGTATTTCGTCAGTAACGATATCGCTCTTTTCGCCATCGGAGCTGTCGGGACAGCGGCGCTCTTTCTCTTCCGCGATTAAGCGCTCTTCTGTAGCGGCGGTCTCTGATCGCCGAAATCCAGGAAGCCAAATTACGATCCGGCGGTCAGAGACCCACCGCTACAGAAACCGTGCTGGCTTGCTCAGCTACGTGCCACCTGCTAAACCGCACACATGGGTCGTCAATGGCTCCACGCCAAACGAGAAGTCGCCGGGTTAAAGAAAGGGCAGTTGGTCGGCAAGCTGGTCAAGGAGATCATGGTCGCCGCGAAGCTCGGCGGTGCTGAGCCCGCCGCGAATCCGCGGCTGTCCGCGGTGGTGGACAAAGCGCGCAAAGCCAGCGTCACGCGTGATGTGATCGAACGCGCAATAAAGAAAGGCGCGGGAATCGGCGATGAGAAACTGGTGATGGAACACGTCGTGTTCGAGGGGTACGCGCCGCACAAAGTGCCGGTGATCATCGAGATTCTGACCGATAACAACAACCGCACCGCTCCCGAGATCCGCGTCCTCTTCAAGAAAGGCGGCCAGCTCGGCACGCCCGGCAGTAACAAATTTCTCTTCGATCACGTCGGCTTGGTCGAAGCGCATCACGCCGATACTGCTGCGGACATCGAAGCGGCGGCGATCGAAGCGGGCGCGCAGAACGTGGAACCGCTTTCGTCCGCGGAGAACGACGACATTCCCGAGGGAACGACGGGCGCTCGCTTTATCACGGAGCGCACCGATCTCCACGCGGTTTCGCAATGGCTGGCTGCAAATGGATGGACCATCGTGACCAGCGAGCTCGGTTACATCGCCAAAAACTTTCCGGAGCTGACCGACGAACAACGCGCGCACGCGGGTGAATTCCTCCAGACCTTCGAAGAGCACGACGACGTGCATCGCGTCTGGGCCGCGATAAGATGAGCCTGAGCTTAGGAGCTAATTGCCATGCCGGATGAGGTAGAGCAGACCATCGTGGGCGACGCAGTCGCTTCCGCGCTGGAAGAGAACCGCGGCGGTCGCAAGCGGCGCTTCTGGCGCAAGAAACCGAAGAAGGAATCGGAGCAGCTGACGCACTGCGAAAATTGCGGGACGGAATTGCGCGGGCGCTATTGCTCGAATTGCGGGCAGGCCGCCGTCAGTTATCACCGCTCGTTCCGGCACGTCATCGTCGACGTGCTCGACTCGTTTCTGAACTGGGATTCGAAATTCATCCGCTCCCTCGGACTTCTCCTCTGGCGACCAGGCTGGCTCACGAACCAGTTCCTCGAAGGCCGGCGCGTGCGTTTCGTCCACCCGTTGCGCCTCTATCTTCTGGTCAGCATCGCCTTCTTTCTCTGCGCGCGACTCATTCCGGTAAGCGAGACGCGGAGCATCAGGCGGGAAGATATGACACCGGAAGTCCGCGCACGGTTCGACGAGAAGATGGCGAAACTGAAGGAGAAACAGAAAAAGCATCCGATTCTCACTTTCACCAGCGGCGACAAGAAGGACCAACAGCCCGCCGCCACGGCAACGGCGACGCCGTGGGAAAGTGCGACACCCGTCGAGCAAATCTCACCAACTCAAGCGCAAGCCAGCCCTACCCCTTCCGAACTCGACACGGCGATCAACGAGGTGGCCGACGACGCGGTGCGCGAGAAAATGAAAAACCGGCCTCACGTCCAGTTCGGCAACGGGAAAAACACAAGTCCCCTAGGATTGTGGTTCCAACAGCGAGTCAAAGAACAGATCGGCGAGGACGGCGCCAAAGGAAAAGCCTTTGTCGAGACCCTGCGAAGCAATCTCTCCACGATGATGCTTTTCTGTATTCCGCTCTTCGCGTTCATCCTCAAGATTCTTTATCTGCGCCAGAAACGCTTCTACATCGAACACCTGGTTTACGCGCTGAACATTCACGCCTTTTTTTATCTCGCCACGATCCTGGTGGTGTTCATCTCGATCGGCCTCGATCGCTTGATTCCCGGCACACCGCAGGTCCTGCTCACGCTGCTGCTTTCGCTGCTGGTTTTCGTCCAGGTTTTTATTTCCATTCGCCGCGTCTATCGCCAGGGATGGTTCATGAGCCTGTTCAAGTTCGCCTTCGGCGGACTCGTTTACGCGATCGTGCTCTTCCTCGGGGTAATCGCGACGGCAGTCGCGATGCTGGCGCTGCCACCTTGGCTATAACGAAAGTAGCTCGCGCGCTCGGGCGAGCGCGTCGTCAATCTTCGTCGCATCTTTGCCAGCGCCCTGCGCGTTGTCCGGCCGTCCGCCGCCTTTGCCATCGACGATCGGCGCAAGCTCTTGAATCAATTTGTTCGCCTGAAGTTTTGATGTGAGTTCCTTCGGCACCGCGGCGATCAACGTGACGCTTCCATCTGTTGTCCCCGCCAGAAAAATCGGGCCGTCGAACTTTTGCTTCAGCACTTCGACAACGGCTTGGAGTAACTTGGCGTCAGCGTCGGGGATTTTCGCCACGCAAAATTTTTCACCGGCGTGTGCCTGGGCCAGATCGCTTGCGATTGCGCCCGCGCGACTTCTTAATTCCACCTCGAACGCCTTCGCGTTTTGCTTTTCCCACTCGTGAACCTCGGCCTCGATTTTTTCAAAATGCGCTGAGCGCGCATCGATCTGTTCCAGCATCCCCTTCGTCTCCGCGTCGCTTGAGAATGCCGGTAACGCCGCGAGTCCAGACTTCCTCCGGGCGAGCCCTTCAAATTTCTCCTGCTGACGTCCGGCTTCCTGTTCCGCCCAAACTCTGGCCGCATCACCAGCCACTGCTTCAATCCGACGCACGCCCGCTGCGATCGCCGACTCACTTAAGATCCGGAACGATCCGATGTCGCCCGTCGCGCGCACATGGGTTCCGCCGCAAAGCTCCATCGAGTAACCATTCAGCGCCTTCGGCTCGCCGCCGATCTGCACCACGCGCACAACGTCGCCGTATTTGTCGCCGAAGAATTGTTGGATGTCGGAGCGCTTCTTCGCTTCCGCGTACGGAATCTCCGTCCAGGAAACCGGCTCCCGCTGCGCGATTTTTTCATTCACCAATTTCTCGACATCTCTTCGCTGTTGCGGCGTGAGCGCCGCGCTCGAGAAATCAAACGTCAATTTATCCGGCCCGACATAACTCCCCTTCTGCGCCGCATCACGCGAGACGATCTCGTGCAGCGCCCAATGCAAAAGATGCGTCACTGTATGATGCCCCTCGATGGCGTGGCGGCGTGGTGCCTCGAAACTTACCGTCACGTGTTCGCCATCGCGCGGAACGTCAACTCCCTCGACCAAGTGAACCCACGTGCCGCCCGATTTCCTGGTATCGGAGATTTTCCAGCTGCGATCTCCGCTCCGCATCTCACCGGTATCGCCAACCTGTCCACCCATTTCGGCGTAACAGACCGAATTGTTCAGGACCACAGCGGTTTTTCCATTTGCCGGCGTGACTGCGATCACATCGGCGGCGGTATGATCGTGATCGTAACCAAGGAAATTCGTGATCGCTTTGCTATCCGACGCGGACAACTCGATCGAAGTTCTCTTCTGCGCCGCGCGCGCACGCGATCGCTGCTCTTCCATCAACTTCTCAAATCCTTCCTTGTCAACCGTCAGGCCACGCTCGCGCGCCATCAGTTCAGTGAGATCGAGCGGAAACCCGTACGTATCGTAAAGCCTGAAAGCGTCACGTCCAATAATTGCCGGCACTCGTTTTAGGAATGAACGCCATCCACCTGCCCGTACTTCGGCAAGGTCATACCTCAAGCTCGATCCATCCCTGTGCCGGATCGTAATGGCGCGGACCCTGACCTCTTCCGGCATGTTCTCGTCCCCCCATAGGACGTAGCCTTCGGACTCCCAGTTTGCGATCACATCTTCCGCTCTCGCCGCTTCCACAATGGCATTTGAAAATGCTTCGTTCTCGAACAGTCGAAGACCTCGATCGAGTGTCTTGTTAAACGCTTCTTCCTCGCGACGAATTGTTTCTTCAATTGTCTTTCGTTTCACACGGATTTCTGGAAAGACGTTGCCCATCGTCCGGACGAGCACGTCGGCTAGCTTGTAGAAGAACGGTTCGTGGAAACCTAACGTGCGTCCGTAACGCACGGCGCGCCGGAGGATGCGACGCAACACATAGCCGCGGCCTTCGTTGGTCGGCTGAATTCCATCGGCGATCGCGAAGCTCAGCGTTCGGATGTGATCGGCGATGACGCGGAAGGCGATGTCGATCTTCTCCTGCTCATCCATTCTGGGGAGCACACCCGCCTCGGGTGTTGCGTCCGGCGCCTCGCCGGGCGCGGTTGGCGAGGCGCCAACCGCCGCACGCGAGGGCGCGCGCGCTCCCCCATCCGCAGAACCCGGAAGCGTCGACCCATATTTTTTTCCGCTCAGCTTTTCGATCTCGTCGAAGATGGGTCGGAAGATGTCCGTCTCGTAATTGGAAATCGGACGCGAGAAATCGCTGAAATTCTTCGTGCCTTGGATCATCGCGGTAATGCGCTCGAAACCCATTCCGGTGTCGACATGCCGCTGCGGCAGCGGTGAGAACGTCCCATCGGCGTCCGCGTTGAACTGGATGAAAACCAAATTCCAGATCTCGATGCAGCGCGGATCGTCGCCGTTGACGAGCGTTCCCTTCGTGTCGCCAGCCGGCGTGAGATCGATGTGCAACTCGGAGCACGGGCCGCACGGACCGGTGTCGCCCATCATCCAGAAGTTATCCTTCTTGTTGCCGTTGACGACGTGCAGAGCGGGATCGAGGCCCGCCTTCGCGAACTGCCGCGCCCAATGATCGTGCGCTTCCTGATCGAACTCGCTCGGCTCGTTCGGCCCAGGCCGGTAAACGGTCGCGTAAAGCCGTGATGCCGGAAGTTTCCAGCGCTCAATCAACAGCTCCCACGCCCACTCGATCGCGTCCTTCTTGAAATAATCGCCGAAGCTCCAGTTGCCGAGCATCTCGAAAAACGTGTGGTGATAGGTGTCGAGCCCGACGTCGTCGAGGTCGTTATGTTTGCCGCCGGCGCGAATGCATTTCTGCGTGTCGGCGACGCGGGGCGGATCCCACGACGGCTTTTGTTGCCCGAGAAAAATCGGGACGAACTGGTTCATTCCCGCATTCGTGAAGAGCAGATTCGGCGAGTCCGGCAACAGGGAAGCCGACGGCACGACGGTGTGCTGCTTCTCGCGAAAGAAATCGAGAAAGGATTGCCGGATCTGTGCAGAGGTCATGCTGAGTGAAATTCAGGGAGCCAACGCAGATTTCCAAATGGAAATCTCATTCGGCACGGCCGAAGAAAATGCGACGACAATTGCGTCGCAGCTATTTTTTCTCTTCGTCGAGCTTGGCTTTCACCGCGGTCTCGATCTCTTCGTAGAGCGCGGGATCATTCTTCAATGCGTCTTTCCCGGCATCGCGCCCCTGCGCGAGCTGGGTCCCTTTGTAGCTCAACCACGAACCGCGTTTTTCGATGATCTGCTGTTCGAGCGCGAGATCGAGAAGCGCGCCGGTCGAGGAAATGCCTTCGTTATACATGATGTCGAACTCGGCTTCGGTGAAAGGCGGCGCGACTTTGTTTTTCACGATCTTCACCCGCGTCCGGTTGCCCGTGACCACCCCGTCCGTTTGCTTGATCGCCCCGATGCGCCGGATGTCCACGCGAACGCTCGCGTAAAACTTCAGCGCTTTGCCGCCCGGCGTCGTCTCCGGATTGCCGAACATCACGCCGATCTTCTCGCGGATCTGGTTCGTGAAAATGCAACACGTCCGCGCTTTCGAAATTAACGAGGTCAACTTCCGCAATGCCGCGCTCATCAGCCGCGCCTGCGCGCCGACCGTAACGTCGCCGATCTCCCCTTCCAGTTCCGCTTTCGTGACGAGAGCGGCGACAGAATCGAGCACAATGACGTCGAGCGCATTGGAACGCACGAGCGTCTCGCAGATGCGGAGTGCCTCTTCGCCCGAGCTCGGCTGCGAGACGAGCAGATCGTCCAGATTCACGCCCAGCCGCCGCGCGTATTGCGGGTCGAGCGCGTGCTCGACATCGATGAAAGCCGCGAGACCGCCGCGCTTTTGCGCCTGAGCAATGACGGTGAGCGTGAGGGTGGTTTTCCCGGAGGCTTCTGGCCCGAAAACTTCCACCACGCGTCCCCGCGGAAAACCGCCCACGCCGAGGGCGCGATCGATCAGGATGTTGCCAGTGGGAATGACGTCGATGTCGACAATGGAAGCATCGCCGAGGCGCATGATCGCGCCGTCGCCGTAGTCTTTCGCGATCTGTTGAATCGCCAGGTCGAGGTTCTTGTTGCGGGCAGCGATGACTTTGTCTTCGCCGGTTGTTTTTTCTTCGGTTTTCGTAGCCATAGGGGAGCACCCTTAGTACGTGCGGTGCCGGACTTCGCCAAGTAGAAAAGCAACGAAAAGGAAGCAAACCTCACGACTCGCGGCCTTCGATGCCTTCGGTGGAAGGCAGCGGTTGCCTGATTCAGCTCAACCAGATATCTCTGAATCATGTCCATCATTTCCAGCGATGAAATCTTCATGCGCGCGGCCCTGCGTGAGGCGCGCAGAGGTCTTGGCCGGACGAGTCCCAACCCCGCTGTGGGTGCGGTGCTCGTGGACGGCGGAAAAATTATCACGAAAGGGCATCACAGAAAAGCCGGTGCGCCTCATGCCGAGATTGAATGCCTTCGCGATCTCAAAAAAGCTGTCCCAAAAAATGCGACTCTTTACGTCACGCTCGAACCATGCTCGACGACCGCGCGAACTGGTCCATGCACGGCTGCGATCATTGAGGCCGGTGTCCGGCGATTAGTAGTGGGCGCGACAGATCCGAATCCGCTTCATGCCGGGCGCGGGGTTTCTTTGCTGCGAAAAGCCGGGCTTGAAGTGCGGACTGGCGTTCTGGAGGACGAATGCTCCGCGCTTAACGAGGCTTTTAACAAATGGATCACGACAAAGCGCCCCTTCGTCATTGCCAAATGCGGCATGAGTCTCGACGGACGATTGTCGCGTCCCCCCGGGGAAACTCGCTGGATCACCAGCGCAGCTTCGCGCCGGCACGCGCGACAACTGCGCGCTCGAGTCGACGCCATTCTGATCGGGGCCGAGACGTTGCGGGCGGATAATCCGCGGCTCACCGTTCGCGGACCGCGCGGAGCGAAGCAGCCGTGGCGAGTCGTGCTTTCGCGATCCGGTTCGCTGCCGCGGCAAGCGCATCTTTTCACCGACCGATTCGCCGAACGAACGATCGTCTACGGCCACAAAGACCTCTCGGTCATCTTGCGCGAACTCGGCCAAAAGGAGATCACGAGCGTCCTCATCGAGGGCGGCGGAGAAATTCTCGGGCAGGCCCTCGACCAGCGACTGGTGGACAAGGTGCAGCTGTATCTTGGCCCGGTTATCACTGGAGGCCCGAGCGTTGGGTTCGCCGGCGCGGGAATGGCAGCCACGCGCGAGGCGCCGAAGCTCAAAGGTATTCGTTACAAAAAAATCGGGCAGGATGTTTGCGTGACTGGATATCCGACCTATGACGAGATTCGATCCGAATAATTTTTGCTAACCCTGCGTCTGAATTACTGTCTAAGTAATCATTAATCTCAAAGGAGCATTCATTATGAACTGGAAGAAATTTCTTTTGATCGGTCTGGCAATCAGCGCGTTTGCCTTCGCCTCCGCGCCGCGGGCAGAGGCGCGCATCTCCGTTGGAATCGGAATCGGGTTCCCAGTGGGGTATTATGGCTATCCGCCGTACTACCCGTACGACTACTACGGCTATTACGGTCCCAGGTATTACTCTCGTCCGGTGGTTTACGTCGGACCGCGGTATTATTTGTCCCACGGCAGGCGCGTCTATCTCCGGCACTATCGCTATCGTCATTTCCGCTGATCGCCGACGCGATTTTGATCAATCTGAGCTGGCTGGCAATTCGCCAGGCCAGCTCATTTCTTTGGACAGCAGCCGCCTGGCCGAATGAACCCAGCGCGGAAACTACAGGAGAATGCCGTCGTCCCAGGAATTGCTGTCATCGGAAGCAACAAGATCTTCGAAGTCCGCGATGACTTCGTTATCCTGCGCCTCAACGATGGCCAGCTTGTCTGAGTTAATTTTCGGCCCTGGCGTGACTCCGGTTTGCGTGCGCAGCAAGAGCGCCGCTATCAAAGCCACAGCCACACTGGCGGCTGGAATCAATCTTCGTGGATTCAGCCAGCTGGAAAACGCCGTCCCGGGATTCGGCTTCCGAATTTCACGCAAAACGTTGCGGGCAAAGAACGGTGACACGCTCGGCTTGGCCGCGCGGCCAAGCAGATCCCAGAGTTCCTTGTCATCGTCACGCTTCATTCGCCCGATTAAACTCCATTCCCACCCGAAAGTTGCAACGGCGCGTTGGAACCAGCGCAGCTTCTAAGTTTCCGCCGCTTCCAAAAAACCTTCCAACTGCCGGATCCGCGTCGGATGCCGCATCTTGCGGAGCGCTTTGGCTTCGATTTGCCGAATGCGTTCGCGCGTGACCCGGAATTGGCGGCCCACTTCTTCGAGCGTGCGGCTGTAACCATCCACGAGCCCAAACCGCTGCTCCAGGACCTGCCGCTCACGCTCCGTCAACGTCTCGAGCACGTCTTTGATCTTCTCCTTCAGGAGCACGATCGCGGTCATGTCGCTTGGATTTTCCGCGCCCTTGTCTTCGATAAAATCGCCGAAATTGGTCTCTTCGCTTTCGCCCACTGGCGACTGGAGCGAGATCGGCTGCTGCGCCATTTTCAAGACAGCGCGGACGCGGTCGACCGGCAGCAGGATTTCCTCCGCCACTTCTTCCGGGGTGGGTTCGCGTCCGTATTCCTGGACGAGCTGTTTCTGCACGCGCATCAGTTTATTGATCGTTTCGATCATGTGGACCGGGATGCGGATGGTGCGGGCCTGGTCCGCGATCGAGCGCGTGATCGCCTGCCGAATCCACCAGGTCGCATAGGTTGAAAATTTATAGCCGCGTCGATACTCGAATTTCTCGACCGCCTTCATCAGGCCCATGTTCCCCTCCTGGATCAAATCCAGGAACGAGAGACCGCGGTTCGTATATTTTTTCGCGATGGAAATAACGAGCCGCAGATTGGCCTCCACCATTTCCGTTTTGGCGCGAAGCGCCTTGTGCAGCCAGCTCTTCAGCGCGCGATACTGCTCCGCATATTCTTCGAGCGAGAGCCAGAGCGCCGTCTCCAAATCGCGCGACTTGATGCCGAGCGGCGAACGGGCGCCGTTCCCGCGCGGGTGCTTGCTCATCTCCGCCTGCAACCGGCTCAGCACCAGGAATTGCTCATCGGCGAGGTGAACGAATTCCTCGGTCACCTTCTGTTTGAAATAAAATTTCGGGTAGAGCTTTTGCAGCGAGGCGACCGACTTCTGGAACGATTTGATTTTCTTCGTATCGCGCCGGCCCGAGCCATGCAGAATCTGGCAATACAGCTGCCGGATTGAGGTCCCCAGTTTCTCGACCTGCTTGCAAAGCCGCGGCAGCATCTTCATGTAACGCTCGCGGCTCTCGATTTTCTTGTCGAGAATCACGCGATCGAACCGCTCGCCGCCTTCCGTGAGCTTCTGCGCGAGATCGAGATGCGCCTGGGCGATGAAACCAAAGCGATTGATGAGCCGTTGCACCATGATTTCCGCTTCTTCAATGCGCTTGGAGATCTCGACTTCCTGCTCGCGCGTCAGCAACGGCACCTGGCCCATCTGCTTGAGATACATCCGCACCGGGTCGTCGAGGATATCGAGCTTCGGCTCCGGTTTTTCCTCTTCCTCTTCCTCGCTGTCCTTCTTGCCGTCTTTGTAGCGATCGACTTCAGAAGCTTCGATGATGTCGATCTCCATCCGGCGGAGCCGGGTCAAAATGGCGTCGAGCTCATCGGCGTCGCTCAGATCGGCCGGGAGCGCTTCGTTCAAATCATCGAAGGTGAGGTAGCCCTGCTCCTTGGCCAGCTTGATTAACTCGCGAATGCGCGTCTGCACATCGGCGCCCGAGGCTGGGGGCGACATCTCTTCGGGCTCATCCGCGTTGGCGCCGTTCAGCTCTCTCGGCGAACGCCGGACAACCGCGTTTGCTTTGGACCCGCGAGATCGTTTGGAAATGGAAGCCTTCTTCGCCTTGGGCGGCTTGGCCACCTTGCGAGGCCTGCGGGCCACGGATCGTTTAATGGCTTTCGCTTTCGCTGATTTTTTCAGCGATGGCCGGCCTCGTGCTGGTTTTTTCGAATGCGTTGCCAAAACTTTGCGCTTGTGAGGAAATTCTGATGTTTCCAGCCGGCTCTCGCTCGACTTACCGCCCCCTCAGCGACAGTCAGGTGTCGAGCACGCGGGCAGACGAAAACTCGGAAAGCTCGCGGAGTTGCTCCGTGAGGTCAAGAATTTGTTTCTGCAAATTGACCGCTTCTCCCGTGGTGAGCCGGGGCAGCTTCATGCGGCCTTCGGCGATCTGGAGTTGACGCCGCAAAGTTGCCTGACGCAGGCCGTCCCACCATCCCTTTGCCACCTCGAGTCCGTTCGGCGGCGTCCTCTGCACCATCCACGAAGAGACCAGGGCTTCATCGCCGGACGAGAGCCCCGCCATGAATGCGTTAATGGAAGCGGGATCGTCCGGGCGCAGCTCGGCCTCCAGAATCCGTCGCAAGATTTCGGCATCCGGCGTTTGGGCCAGCAATTCGCGCCAATTCTGCGCAAGAAGAAAATCACGCGCCTCCGAATCCCGTAAAGCCAGCAGACAAAGCATCCCAACCTCGTGGCGAAGCGGAGCCGTTCTGGACTCACGGGCGGCATCGTCCGGGGAAACGCGCTCACGATTCGGCTTCGCCAGTAATCGCTCAAAATCACCACGCGCCACGCCGATTCGGGCGCTGATTTTGTTTGCCACCTCGCCACGCATCATCGGGTCGTGCACACGGGCGACGGTTTCCGCGAGTCTCCGCGCCAACTGCATCTTTGCGCCTAACGAATCCAGATCGGTCGACGCTGCTTCGTGTTCGATCCACGCATCGAAGAAATCGCGCGCCTCCGCCACGCGTTTTTCGAATTCCTCCTTCCCGCGGTGCCGAATCATCGTGTCGGGATCTTCACCGGCCGGCATCTCCGCGACCCGGACGATGAGATTATTCTGCAGGAGCGCATCGAGCGAGCGCTCCGCCGCTTTTTGTCCGGCGGCATCGGCGTCAAAGCAGAGCACGACTTCACTTACAAAACGTTTCAGGATCCGCGCCTGATTCTCGGTGAAGGCCGTGCCTTGCGGCGCGACCACATTGGTAATGCCAGCCTCGAAGACCGTGATGAGATCGAGCTGGCCTTCACACACGATCGCGCAGTCCGCCTCGATCAGGCCGCGCTTCGTTTTGTGCAGGCCGAAGAGCACATGCCCTTTGCGAAAGAGCGGCGTCTCCGGCGAGTTGAGATACTTCGCACCCTCCGATTCTTTCTCGAGGACGCGGCCGCTGAATGCGATCACCTCGCCCACATCATTGTGGATCGGGAACATGATCCGGCCGCGGAACCGGTCATAGGCTTCGCCCTCGGGCCGGTTCTCATCGCGCGGTTTGATCAATCCGCTTTGCAAAATCTGCGCGCGCCGATAGCCGCGCTCGAGCGCCCAGTTCAGAAACGCGTCCCAGCTATCCGGCGCAAACCCGATTTGCCAGTCGTTCGCGATCCGGCGATCGATGCCACGCTTCTTCAGATATTCGCGGGCCGCCGCGCCGATTTTGGCTTTGACCAGATTCTCGTGAAACCATTCCGCGGCTTCGGCGTGAAGCTGGAGAAGCATGCGCCGCGTTTCATGCTGCCGATCGTCCTCGCCGCTCGCACCGCGTTCTTCGATCACGGGAATGCCCGCGCGCGCCGCGAGTTTGCGCACCGCCGCGGGGAAATCGAGATGCTCGTAGTCCATCACGAAACGAAAAACGCTCCCGCCCGCGCCACAGCCGAAGCAATGAAACGTCTGTCGCTGCGGACTCACGGTAAACGACGGCGTTTTCTCCTGATGAAATGGGCAGAGCGCCTTGAAGGTCGACCCGGCGCGCTTGAGCGGAAAATACGAGCCGATCACTTCGACGATGTCGTTCGCCGCCGCGATCTGCTCAATATTCTGTGACGGGATTGTTCCCATGCTCGCTTACTTTTCACTCGTTTGCGGCCCGGAGCGATGTCAAATTGAACGGCGGAGGAAACGAATCATGCATCGCCGGACTATCAGGACTTGGCTACACTGCCTACTTGCGGCGTTGAGCTTCCACGCGCTATCGCAGCCGGCGCAAGCGCGCGTGGTCATTCATAAAGGCGACACGGTGGTGGTCCCGCTGCGGGACGAGATCGCGCAGCCGCTGCTTTTGTTTCTGCGCCGGGCCGTGAAAGCGGCGGAGAGCGCGGAGGCGGGCGCGATCATTTTTGAAATGAACACCTATGGCGGCCGGCTCGACACCGCTGCCGATATCACGAGCGTGCTGAATCACACCACGATCCCGACGTATACTTTTATTAATTCGAACGCCGGCTCCGCCGGCTCGCTCATTGCCCTCGCGACGCGACACATCTACATGTCGCCCGTGAGCGCGATCGGCGCCGCGGCGCCGATCCTTTCCACCGGCGAAGATCTCCCGGCGACCGCGCGCGAGAAAACGATTTCATACTGGTCCGCGCTCGTGCGCAGTTCCGCCACCCGCAACGGACATAATCCCGACATCGGCGAAGCGTTCATGACCAAGGACAAGGAAGTGAAGATCGGCGACCGGGTCGTGCACCCGAAAGGCTCGCTCCTGACTTTGAGCGCGCAGGAAGCCACCGAGCAGATCAATGGCAAACCGCTCCTGGCCGACGGCCTGGCGGATTCCGTCCCCGACCTTGTGCGAAAGGCCGCGTTAAAAGGCGATGTGGTCGCGCTCGACCCGACCGGCTTCGAACGGCTCGCTTCCTGGATCACGTCGCTCGCGCCCTTGATTCTTCTGCTCGGAATCATTTGCGCCTATCTCGAATTCAAGATCCCCGGCGCGACTTTGCCTGGCATTCTCGCGGCCTTTTGCTTCGCGCTCTTTTTCCTCGGCCATTATCTCGCGGGCCTCGCCGGCTGGGAAGTGGTCGCGCTCTTTGTTGTCGGCGTCGTGTTTGTCTTAATCGAGATCCTGTTCTTCGCCCACTCCACGATCGTCTTCGGCGTGATTGGCGTATTTCTGATGCTGGGTTCGCTCCTCTGGGCGATGATCGATCGTTATCCCGGCCAAACTTTTTTCCCGACCGGCGACATGCTGGCGACTCCATTGCGTAATCTTTTCCTCGCGCTCCTCGCGGCCGCGGTCGTGATCATGATCCTCGCGCGTTATCTCCCGCGCACGAGCATCTACCGGCGCTTCGCGCTCATGACGACAAATCCTCCGGGCCCGTCGCTCACGGGCGCGCCACGAGCGTTCGCGACTGCCCTGGCGCTCGCGCCTGGAATGCAAGGGACCGCGCAAACGACATTGCGGCCCAGCGGCAAAGCGCGCTTCGCCGATCATGTGGTCGACGTCGTGACCGAAGGAGAATTTATTGCAGCCGAGACGCCGGTTGCCGTCATCCAGACAGATGGAATGCGCGTCGTGGTAAAGCAGATCAGTTAACCCAAACCTCCCGCAACAAAATGGTAGCGCAGAAATCGACGACGATCTCTGTCTACGACGCACATCGGTCGCAACTTTCCTCAATCGCGCCGTCGGTTCGCTTTTTGTTCTCCTCGGTCTGCGTTTGGCAACGGCGGCGCGACGCTGACGCGTTATCCGCCGGCCACGACGCGGACGAATTCGATGCGATCCCCTTCCGCGAGCGTGCGCTCTTCCCACTCGCGCTGATGGAGCGCGGTCGCGTTGTGCTCGATCAAGACTGTGTTCGGTTGCAGGCGATAGCGGGCCGCGAGCTGCGCTATATTATTCGCGCCATCTATTTCAGCCGGTTCGCCGTTAATCCACACTTTCATGAAGCGAGCAGCGCGGCGTCCCAGTCTTTCCAGACCGGTTCGAATCCACGACGGCGCAGCACGTCCGCGATTTCCACGGGCGACCGCTCGTCGCTGATCTCAAACTGGCCGGTAGCAAGGCGGTCTTCCCCATTTTGGAATTCCGGGGCCACAATCTTCCCGCGCACGGTGCGATGCAATTCCTGTGCGCCCTGGCCGGTGTAGCCGCCGGGCTCGGTGTGACTGCCCGCACTCATCATGGTGACCCCAAGCGGCACAAGAGCATCGCGCAAATCCGCCCGTTCTCGCGTGCTGAGGACGATGCCCACTTGGGGAAAAGTAATCCGGAACGCGCAGATCAATTGCGCCAGCTCGCGGTCCGTCATTGAAAAGGCCGGCTGAAATTCTCCCGCCGCCGGACGCAAGCGCGGCAGACTGACGGTGATCTGCGCCTGCCAGCAGCGCTTCAGCAAATATTCAGCGTGGGCCGCGAGACAAACGGCTTCTTCCTGCCAAGGCGCCAAACCGAAAAGCGCGCCGATCCCAATTCGCCGGAACCCTGCGTCGTAGCCGCGCTCCGCGCAATCGAGCCGCCAAGTGAAATCGCGCTTCGGACCGGACGTGTGCAACTCCGAGTAAATCCCGCGATCGTAGGTTTCCTGATAAACAACGAGGCCTTCCGCGCCCGCCTCGACGATGGGAATGTAATCGGCCGTCTCCATCGGACCGACTTCGATCGAGATCGAGGAAAAATCCGGCGCGAGCGCGCGCACGCAATCGGTCAGATATGATTGGTCGACAAATTTCGGGTGCTCTCCCGAGACGAGCAGGACTTGGCGGAAGCCCCCGCGCGCCAAATGCCGGCCTTCCGCGACGACCTGGTCGACGCTCAGGGTCACGCGGAGGATGGGATTGTCCCGGGAAAAACCGCAGTAGCGGCAATTGTTGATGCATTCGTTCGAGAGGTAAAGCGGCGCAAAAAGACGCATGGTGCGTCCGAAATTTTGCAGAGTCAGTGCGCGCGACTCCTGCGCCAGACTTTCCAGGTCCGCATCGGACTTGGGTGAAATCAAATCCTCGAAGCGATGCAGGAGCCGCGATTTTTGCAGCGGCAGATTATCGAGAAGCTGGGCAAAGGACATCAAGGCAATCTCTCCGTCTTGCCTCGCAATACAACTCTCGCGGTGGTCAGCTCGACGGCTCGGGGGAAAAAAAAACGCCGGGAACACATACAGTGTTCCCGGCGTCTTGTTGAATTATGCGGCGTTGTTTAGAACGCGAAGTTGATGCCGGTGCGGGCCATTCCGAAGTTGTTCTTCGAACCCGAAACGATGTTCCAGCTGAAATCGTTCAGCAGGCCAACGTGCGGGGTGAAACGGATTTCGAAACCACCGCCGACCTGGCCCACGAACTTGGTCGTGGAAACCGGGAACTCGTGATTGACGATGCCAAGCGGCTGGGTGCGATCGAGGAGAAACTCGTGATCCTGGCCGCCGCCGAAGATTCCACCGCCGCCGAGCCAGAAGTAAGGCGCGAAGCGGGAGCAGTTGATCGGGAAACGCAACGTGAAGGTCCCCAAGACCGATCCGACAGTGCGCTTGTTGTCGCCCACGCGAACTTCGGAGAAGCCGTTATCGAGGGTCTCGTCCGAATTCGGGCGGAGGATGTAGCCCTGCACGCCGAAACCGAAATAACGGTGCACAAAATACTTCGCGTCAATACCTCCACCCCAGGCGTGATCGGCAATAAGATAGGTATCTTCGCGCCACTCAGTCCCGGTGATAGCATACGTGCCCCACAGGCTGAGGTTAAATTCGTTGTCCGCGTACCACTGTGGGCAGGGCGGCGGAGCGACCGATTTCGACTCCTTGGTGTACGTCTCCGTGCCAGCGAAAGCGGCGGAGCCCAAGGCGACCAGTGCGCACAAGCTGAGGGTTAGTTTTTTCATATGTTTTCTCCTGTTTTGGTTAAGTCTTGGCCCGACCGTTATCCCATCGGGCCACATCTTTCAAGAACGTAGTTGGGGTTTTCCTGGACGTGCGCGATTGTGCCACGGGGCGAAAATAATTGCAAGCGAGTTTTCGCGATTCTTTCCCCGAGAATCAAGGTTTCAGCTCCGCGCCGTTATTGGAGTCGGTGATCATGAACTTCTCGTGGTGATAACTGGGGTCGCCGCGGAAGGTCAGCCGCCCCGCATACCGCCGCTCCAGCTCGATCAGAAACTCTTCATCCTCTTCCTTCAAACGTTTCAACACATCAGGATTCAAAATGATGCGCAAATCGTGCACGCTGTCTTGATATTTTCGCATCACGGTGTTGAGGGTGCGATGCAACTCCACGCTTGTCGTCATGGACGTTTTCACGACCCCGCGGCCCTGGCAGTAGGGACAATTCTCGTAGATCGAATCGCTCAGGCTTTCCTGCGCCCGCTGCCGTGTCATCTCCATCAGGCCGAGGGCGGAAAGCGGAAGCACATGCGTCTTGGCTTTGTCGCGCTTCAAGCGCTCCTTCATTAAATTGTAAACCGCCTGCTGATCCCGGCGGTTCTTCATGTCGATGAAATCGCCGATGATCAGGCCTCCGATATTGCGCAGGCGCAATTGCCGCGCGATTTCGTCCGCCGCTTCGAGGTTGGTTTGCAGGATCGTTTTCTCGACGTCGCGGCCGCCTTTGTTCCGGCCCGTGTTCACGTCCACCGCCACGAGCGCTTCGGTTTCGTCGATCACGATGTAGCCGCCGCACTTCAGCCAGACCTGGCGATGAAAGGCGTCGTCGATTTGTTTTTGCACGCCGAAGGTCTCGAAGATCGGCGCGGCGCCATCGTAAAACTGGATGCGGCTCCGCGCGCGGCGCGAAATCAGGCCGACCATTGCATTCATCCGATCAATCGCGGTGCGGTCGTCGCAGACCACCTCGTCGATTTCGTCGGTAAGAAAATCACGCACTGTTCGCTCGACCAGATCGGGTTCTTCAAAGACGCGACAGGGCGCCGGATCGTTCTTGATCGATTCTTCGACTCGCGCCCATTGCTCGATGAGCAAACTCAGATCGCGCACAAAATAACGCGCGCGCTGGCCTTCACCGACGGTCCGAATGATCACGCCGACGCCATCGGGGATTTCGAGGCTACGCAGGATTTTGCGCAAGCGCTCCCGTTCTTTCGGGTCTTCGATTTTGCGCGAGATCCCGCTGCGATCGCTGTACGGCATGAAAACGAGATAACGCCCCGCAAAGCTGAGGTTCGTCGAGACCCGCGGGCCTTTCGTCCCGATCGGACCTTTCGTGACCTGCACGATTACTTCCGAGCCCACGGGATAGATGCTGGGGATGTCCTTGGCGGTGATGCGCTTTTTCGGGCGCCGGTCTTTCGGTCGATCGATTTCCTCGATGCCGCTGTCGAGGGCCGCGGGAATAGCGTCCCAGAAATGGAGGAACGCATTTTTTTCGAAGCCGATGTCGACGAACATCGCCTTCAAGCCCATCTCTATGTTCTTAACTTTGCCTTTGTAGACGCTACCGACAATGTTGCGGGAGCTGTTGCGCTCGACGTTATATTCTTCCAGCCGTCCGTTTTCGAGAAGCGCGACGCGGCGCTCCAGTTTCTCGACGCTGATGATGAGTTTGTTGCCGGTCTTGTGGGAAGAGAGGCCTAAAATGCGTTTCACCTTTTCTATCATAAGTGGGGAAAGGGGTTGCGATCATGAGCCGAAGCGGTTGTGGTTGGTTCGCGTCAGGTTCGATCAAAGTGTTATCTGCGGGTCGGGCGCCGCACGGGCGTAGGTGCGGGTGGCGGCGTTGCTTTCGGGCGGATGCCGAAAAGTCTTTCAAAAAAGTTGGGTTTGCGTGGCGGCGGCGTGGCGGCGGGAGCTGAGCGCACGGATTTTTTGTCCGCGACTTTTCCAGCCGCATCCGCCTCGAGTTCCACGTCGGGATTGGCCGTGGTGCTTGCCATTTCCGTGTTGGTCGATCCATCGAGATTCTCTTCATCGCTGGCCGCGAGCTTGGGACTGGAATCCTTGTACTCGACGGCGGGAATCATCTGGAATGGATTGGATTTCCGCGCGGGTGCGAGCCAAGCCACCTGCGGATCGAAGGTCCCCTGGTCCATCGCGAGGGTGCGCTCGAGAATGCGCGTAGCGATCGGCGCCGCCACCGAGCCGCCGTGCTCGCCCCCTTGCACCATGACCGCGATCGCGTACTTCGGCGAATCATACGGCGCGAAGCAAACGAACCACGCGATCGTATCTTTCTTTCCGTCCGTCATCGCCTGGGCGGTGCCGGTCTTGCCCGCGACTTGCACGCCGCTCAACCGCGCTTTGCCGCCGGTGCCGCCGTCTTCATTCACCACTTTCCACAGACCGCGGCGCGCCACCTCGATATGTTCGCGTTTGAAATCGAACCGCAAATCCGCGTGCACTCTGGGCGCGGAGGAAACCACCGGCTGCCCCTTCGCATTCAAGATCGGCTGGCCGTCCGCGCCGGTGACGCTCTGGATAAGTTTCGGATAATACGAAACGCCGCCGTTTGCGACGGTCGCATAGACCATGGCGAGCTGAAGCGGCGTCACGAGATCATAACCCTGGCCGATGGAAACGTTCGCCGTGTAAGCCTGCGACCAGCGTTCGCGCGGATAATGGATCCGCATCCAATCCGGACCCGGCAACACGCCGGGAGACTCACTCGTGATCTCGATCCCGGACGTTTTTCCCAGGCCGAGACTGTCGCCGGTTTCATCGATCGCTTCGATGCCTGCGGCGTTTCCGAATTGGTAAAAAAACGAATTACACGAGACCTTGATCGCGTCCATGATCCCGAGCGTGCCGTGGTTGCCGCCTTTCTCGCCGATCCAGCAATGGAAAAAGTGGTCGCCGTAAGAGATGCCGCCGCCGCAATTGAAATGCGCACCCACCAAGCCCCGGCGCAAACCGGCCAGCGTGGTGACAAGCTTGAAAGTGGAACCGGGAGGAAACGCGCTCACGGCGCGATTGATGAGCGGATTCGCCTCGTCTTTGCGCAACGTCTCCCAATCTTTCGCCTTGATGCTCGGGATGAAAGTATTCGGATCGAATGACGGCACCGAGGCCATCGCGAGAATGTTTCCGTTGTTCGGATCGACGACCACGGCCGCGCCGCGCCCGACCGCGCGCAGTGCTTCCTCGGCGATCATCTGAATGCGCGCATCGATCGTGAGATTCACATTCGCGCCGGCCATCGGCGGCTCTTCGCGCAAGACCCCGTCGATCTGGCCCTTCGCGTTGCGCCGCATGTATCGCACGCCGGGTGTCCCTTTCAGGTATTCATCCATCGCCTTCTCGATGTTCGATTTCCCTTCCACGTCGGCTTGATAAAAGGAGTACTTCTTCGCTTCCTCCTTGTTCGTATCGTCGGGCGCGCCGACGTAGCCAACAAGATGCGCGGCGAGCGCGCCGTAGACGTAGGAGCGCACTGGCTTGATGGAAATGTCCACGCCGGGCAGACCGACATCGTGCTCGGAAAATTTCGCCATCGTTTCGAAATCGATGTCCTTGATGTACGAATAGGGCACTTCGGTGTTGGTGCGGAAATGCCGTTGCAACTGGCCCGCGTTGTAATTGCGCGCCAGGTCGAGGTCGTTGAGGCGCGGCACCACTCCGGTGTTCACGATCTTCACGATGTCGGGCTCCTTCAGATCTTTCGGCATGCCGTTGATCGTGCTGCGATACTCGGTGAGCGGCGGCGGGCCGACGCGCTCGCGGTAGCCCTTCACCATTTCGGGCAGATAAAAATCCACTTCATAGCTCGCGCGGTTTTGGACCAGCGTCTTCCCATTGCGATCGCGAATCTCACCGCGGACCGACGGAATTCGCACTGTCGCCTCCGAGCTTCCACGAATCTTCGCCGTCCATTCCGGCCCGTGCGCCACTTGCACCAGCCAGAGTTTTCCGAGCAACGCGGCCAGCCCCACCAACATGAGCAGCGCGAGAAACTGCAAGCGCCAGTGTGGATTGAACCGGTTCATTCGTAAGCCTCCGCTTCGGGAAGATAAGGATTGCGCGTGACGCGCGCGAGCGTGTGCAGGATCCAAAAAGCCAGCGGCGCCATGATCATCGCCAGCACGCCGGGCCCGCCGATTTGCCACCAAGCTTCCCGGGTAAAGGAAAGCGAGCCGCGCCGGAATGCGATCATGAGATATTGCGAAAGAAGAATCGCTGACGTGCAAAGACCGCTCATGATGCAATGAACTTCCCAACGCCCGCGGATAAACAAAGGCCTGAGGCCATGCATAATGGACGCCAGCACGGCGTAAAGGAGTATTGACCATCCGAGTGAAACTTCAACTCGCGTCCCGAGCACCTGCACCGTGAGCGCGTCGAGCATGAGCCCGGCGAAAAAAGCCAGCGACAACATGAGCGGAAACGGCAACGACATCGCGCCGTAAAAAACAATAATCGGCACGATGTAGATGTGCGCGTTATACATCCAATCCAGCGGCGGAAGGAAAATTTCCACGATCTGCGCCAGGAACGTCAGGATGAGCAGAACAACGAAGAAAATCATTTGCGTCCCGTCACCACGAATACGTCTTCAAGGTGCGATAAATCCACCGCCGGCGCGAGCCGCGCCTGACCGTCCAGCTCCCGCGCGCGAAAACTTTGCACCGTCCCGACAAGTAACCCCACCGGGAAAACGCCGCCCACGCCGGACGTCACCGCCTTCATCCCCGGTTGCAAGTTCGCTTGCTTCGTCAAAAAATTCAGATCGAGCAGCGGCGTGACCGTTCCCGCGACGCGTTCCCCCGAAACGATCCCCTGCTCGCGCGTTCCTTCCACGGTCGACGCGACCCGACAGTTTTCATCCGAAACGAGAAGCACGACGGAAATGTTGTCGCTCACCGTCGTCGTTTTCCCCACGAGGCCTTCGTCGGTCACGACCGCCATGTCGGTTTCGATGCCGTCATTCTTCCCGCGGTTGATCGTGACGGTGCGCCACCACGTGGAAGAATCGCGCGTCAAAATTTCGGCCGGGACGAGGCGAAAGATGGAGCGCTCGCGGTAATCGAGAGCGCGGCGCAAACGGTTCACCTCGTGCTCGACATCGCGCAGTGCCTGGTTTGTCGCCTTGAGCGACCGGTTCTCTACTTTGAGCGACGCATTATCGCGCTCCAGTTCTTCCAGCGTTTGCAACCCGCTCCGCACCGAAGTGATTTGCTTTTGAATTCCCGACCCGCTCGAAAGGAACGGCGAGATGAGATGATAGAACCCAGCCTGGAGTTTGCGCGTGCTCTCCGAGCCGAAGCTGAGGAAGTACGCCAGGATCGCCGCGAAAACGACCAGCGCAATAATGCTCGAGCGGTTCATCGAATTGCAGATTTCAGATTTAAGATTTCAGATTTCACGAATCGCGCGTCGACTCGGCGCAATCTGAAATCGGCAATCTGCAATCTGCAATGGCTACCGCCAGTTGCGATCGGTTGAGGCCACCTGACGCAAAAATTTAAGTTCATTGAGGCATTTGCCCGTTCCTTCCGCCACGGCGCTCAGCGGATCTTCGGCAACATGGACAGGCAAACCTGTCTCTTCACTCAAAAGTTTATCGAACCCGCGGAGCAACGCGCCGCCGCCCGCCAGCACTAGCCCACGATCCACTAAATCCGCCGACAATTCCGGAGGGCACCGCTCCAGCGTGATCCGGACCGAATCGACTATCGTCGAGATCGGTTCGAGCAACGCTTCGCGCACTTCCTGCGACGTGATCATCAACGTCTTCGGCAGGCCCGCCACGAGATCGCGCCCTTTCACTTCCACGCTCGTTTCCTTCTCGCTCGGATAAGCGGAGCCGATCTTGATTTTAATTTCTTCCGCCGTGCGCTCGCCAATCATCAGATTGTAGGCGCGCTTCATGTATTGCACGATCGCTTCATCGAGCTCATCACCCGCCACACGCACGCTGCGGCTGAAAACAATTCCCGAAAGTGAAATGAGCGCGACCTCCGTCGTGCCGCCGCCGATGTCGATGATCATGTTGCCGGCCGGATCCTGCACCGGCAGGCCCACGCCGATCGCGGCCGCCATCGGTTCTTCGATCAAATAAACTTCGCGCGCACCCGCATGCGCGGCACTTTCGCGCACCGCGCGCTTTTCCACTTCGGTAATTCCCGATGGAACCGCGATCACCACCCGCGGCTTCACGCGCACGCGACGACCATGCACTTTTTGGATGAAATGGCGCAGCATCGCTTCGGTCACCTCGAAGTCGGAAATCACGCCATCTTTCAAGGGACGCACCGCGACGATGTTCGCCGGCGTGCGGCCCAGCATGCGCTTTGCTTCGTCGCCCACCGCGAGCACTTTGTTCGTGCCGGCTTGCACCGCCACGACCGATGGCTCGCGCAGGACGATTCCTTGATCTTTTACATACACGAGCGTGTTCGACGTGCCGAGATCGATGCCGATGTCGCTGGATAACCAGCCGAAGAGTCCGTTGAACATGAAATTAGCCTTTAATGGGTCGCTTGAAACGCACTATCCAGTCTGTCGAAAGCGCGTCCTTGCTTCGATCTTCACAGCACCATGTGTGCGAGCGCGATCACGACCAGCTGGAACCGGTAGTATCTAGAAACGGACTCTCTCCGCGTCAAGGGAAAGCTGCCGGAGAAGAGAGAAGGGAAAACGCCGAACGCCCAACGTCGAACGCCGAATATCGAACTGCAGAGACTGTCGTCTGGTGATGATCGCGTTCATTTCTCGCGCGCGGTTTGCTGTCTCAATTCAGGATTGGACGTTGGGCGTTCGGCGTTCGACGTTTTCTTCCTTCATCGCCGCTTCTTATGACGCGTCCCAAAATCCTCGTCGCTCCTTCCATCCTCGCCGCCAATTTTTCCAACCTCGCCCGGGAAGTCCAGCGCGCGGAAGAATCCGGCGCCGATTGGTTGCACCTCGATATCATGGACGGCCACTTCGTCGACAACATTTCGTTCGGCCCGGCCGTCGTGAAAACGATTCGTGGCCTAACGAGTCTTCCGCTCGATGTCCATCTCATGATCGAGCATCCCGATCATTATCTGCCGCGTTTTCTCGAGGCCGGCGCGAACTCGATCACGGTCCACGTCGAGCCGGAAGCGAAACACGATGTCGCCCAAACTCTGGGCGCGATTCGCGCGGCGAAATGCGACGTCGGCTTGTCCTTGAATCCCGCGACGCCGTTCGAAGCCGTCGAGCCGTATTTGCCGTCGATCGATCTTCTCCTCGTCATGACGGTACATCCCGGTTTTGGCGGCCAGGCCTTTCGGCCCGAGATGATGGACAAGGTGAAACGTGCGAAAGCGTGGCGGGAATCACACGGCGCCAAACTTCACATCGAGGTCGATGGCGGCATCAACGCCGAAACGGCGAGCGTTTCGATCACTAACGGTGCGAACATCCTTGTCGCCGGCACCTCAATTTTCCGCGCGCAAGATTATCGCCAGGCGATCGAGAACCTGCGCAGCAATTCGTCTGGGTAGCGCCGCCTAACGAATACTTTGCCTACCTCAGCACCACCGGCGCTTCGCCGATCATCGCGGGCGCGCTTTGCAATTCCGTCTCGGCCATCACTTCGTCGGTCTGCGTCACGCGGACCACTTCTTCGATCGTCGTCTTGCCCTGGCCAACGCGACGCCAGCCATCCTGCCGCAGCGTCTCCATGCCTTGCGCGATCGCGCATTGCTTCAGCTCGCCGCCGTCGCGCTTCTGCATGATCAATTTTTTCAACGGCTCCGTCACGACACAGATTTCGTAAATCGCGAGCCGCCCCTGATAGCCGGTCTGCCGGCAACTATCGCAACCGGCGCCGCGCTTGAACTTCGTGCCCAGCTCAGGCGGCACCCCGATCTCCGTGAGATATTCGTGCGGATACTCGACCGGTTGCGCGCAATGCGGGCACATCGTGCGCACGAGCCGTTGCGCGATGAACGCTTTCACAACTGACGAGAGGAGGAATGGCTCCACGTCCATGTCGAGCAAGCGCGTGATGCCGCCGACCGCGTCGTTCGTGTGGAGCGTGCTGAAGACAAGGTGCCCGGTCATCGCCGCGCGGATCGAAATGTCCGCGGTCTCGATGTCGCGGATTTCTCCCACCATCACGACGTTTGGGTCCTGCCGCAAAATGTGGCGGAGCCCTTTCGCGAATGTCAGATCGATCTCCGGTTTCACATCGATCTGCGACACACCCGGCAACCGATATTCCACCGGCTCTTCGATCGTAATGATCCGGCGCGAGACCGAGTTGATGCTGCTGAGAAAACAATAGAGCGAAGTCGATTTGCCGCAGCCGGTCGGACCGGTCAGCAAAATAATCCCGTTCGGCTGCGCGAGCAGATGCCGGATGATCTTCGATTGTTTCTCGCTCAGGTCGAGCCGGTCGAAACCGAAATGCTGCTCGGTCCGGCTGAGCAAACGCAAGCTGATCGATTCGCCGTTCACCGTCGGGATCGTCGAGACGCGCACGTCGATGTTCTGATCGTGCGCCTGCAAATTGATCCGGCCGTCCTGCGGCAGACGGCGCTCCGCGATGTCCATGTGCGCCATGACTTTCAAGCGCGAGATGATGGCCGATTGGAGCAGGCGCAACTGCGGCGGCACCGCCACCTCGTGGAGGATACCGTCGATCCGATAGCGAATCCGCAGATCGTTCTCGAGCGGCTCGACGTGAATATCGGTCGCGCGCTCCAGGATCGCTTCGCGAATGATCTGGTTCACGAACTTCACCACCGACGCTTCCGGATCGTTCGCATCCAGGTCCGTGCTGGTCTCGATATCCTGCGAATTTTCAAACGAGCGATTCGTCTTGAGAATTTCATCGAACGTTTCCGCGCCGACGCCGTAGACGGTCTTCATCGCGCGCAAAATCTGTGCGCGCGGCACCAGCACCCATTCGGCGGGGAGCTTCAGCAATTGCGACGCGAGCTGGCGCCCGACGGAGTTAAACAAATCGTAAGTCGCGAGCACGACCGCCTTCTCCTTCGTCTCGATCGGCAGAATGTGATGTTGAAAAACAAAGCGGCTCGGCAGGAGCGACAAGGTCTGGCGATCGATCCGTTTCGCATCGATCGAAATCACCGGCACCTGAAAATATTTCCCGATGGCTTCCAGGAAGAGTTGCTCATCGACCTTGCCGGAATCGAGCACCTGACTCGTCCACGAGCCGCCGTTTAGATTCGAAGCCAATTGCGCCGCCTCCTCGTGAGACGAAACCCCGCTGGCCAGGAGGAGATCGATCAAAGATTTGCTCACCGCAGCATTCACGCCGCCCATCTTACGTGAAACCCCGCGAATTGTCACCTGGTAGGGCGAGACTCCGTCGAGCCACCGGGCAAGTGACCTTGCGCGCATTAAAGACACGGCTCGACAGAGTCTCGCCCTACCAGCGTCATCGTCCTCGCGGATCGCCTTTGCCGAAGCGGAAAGGCGGCTTTAGTATCGCGCTATGAGTTCTCTGCAAGGCGAGATCGAGCAGCGCGGCGAGCGGATTTTCGACCTGGTCGACCGCAATCCGGAATCGATCTTCAGCAAAGCCGGCTTTTACCAGCGGATGATGGCGTTCTCGATGAGGGATGAGCATTTCAAAGTGCAAATGTTCCGCTTCGTCGATGTCCTCGCGTCGCTCCGCAGCTCGCGCGATATCGTCCAGCATCTCGACGAATATTTCGCCGACATGCGGAACGGTTTCGCGCCGCTAATGAAAACCGGCATCCGCGCCGCGCGGATTCTTCCGTGGCTGACCGCGCCGATTTTGCGCTGGAACGTTTCCGGCATGGCGCGCCAGTTCATTGCCGGGCGCAATCCCGACGACGTGATGAAGATGCTGCGCAAACGGCGGAAGGAACGGATCGGATTCACGGTCGACTTGTTAGGCGAAGCGGTCGTGAGCGAACAGGAAGCGGACGAATACGCTGCGCGCTGTTTCCATTTGCTCGAGGGCCTGGCGGAACAAACCCGCGGCTGGACCGATCCGCTCGGCGACGGCGCCGTGCTCTTTCCGGTCGTGAACGTCTCGGTAAAAATTTCCGCACTCTATTCGCAGATGAATCCCGCCGACCCGGCCGAAGCCATCGCGCACCTCGCGCCGAAGCTGCGGCTGATTCTGCGGCGCGCGCGAGAGCTGGGCGCATTCGTGAACTTCGACATGGAAAGTTACGCGCACAAAAATACGACGCTCGAACTTTTCCGGACGCTCTTCACCGAGCCGGAATTCCGCGACTGGCCGCATGCCGGCATCGTCATCCAGGCTTATCTGCGCGATGCCGAGCGCGATCTGCGCGACCTGCTTGATTGGGGCCGCGCGCGCGGCACGCGTTTCACCGTTCGCCTCGTCAAAGGCGCCTACTGGGATTACGAGAAGATCAAAGCGTCGCAAAACGGCTGGCGTTGCCCGGTCTTTCTGCAAAAACCGGAGAGCGACGCGAACTTTGAGAAGTGCACGCGGATTCTGCTCGAGAGCGAAGCGATCGTCACGGCCGCGTTCGGTTCGCATAACGTCCGCAGCATCGCGCACGCGCAGGCTTTCGCGGAACAGCGCGGGATCGATAAGAGCCGCTTCGAGTTTCAATTGCTTTACGGAATGGCGGGCCCGATTAAACGCGCGCTCGTCGAGATGGGTTATCGAGTGCGCGAATATTGTCCGGTCGGCGAGCTGCTGCCGGGCATGTCGTACCTCGTCCGGCGTCTGCTCGAAAACACATCGAACGAAGGATTTTTGAAGGCGAAGTTTTCGGATAACGCGTCGGCCATGCAGTTGCTGCGCGATCCCACTGAGGTTTTGAAATCCGGGCGAAGGCCGGAGTTAACGACGCCGGCTGCAACGAGCGGACGCAATGGTTCATCGCTCGGCAGCCCGCCCGGCGACACTTACGAGAACGCACCGCTCGTGAATTTCGTCCATCGCAGCAGCCAGGAAAAAATGCGGAGCGCGATCGAGGAAATGCGCGGACGCCTCGGCCGGAAATATCCGCTCGTGATCGATGGTCAGAAAATCTGGACCGACAATTTGATTAACTCGATCAATCCCAGCTCGCCGAAACAAATCGTCGGCGCCGTCGCGGAAGCGAAAATCCCGGAAGCCGAAGCAGCGGTCAAAGCCGCGAGCAAAGCGTTCGAGCATTGGTCCCGCGTCAGTGTCGAACACCGCGCCGAGTTGCTCGAGCGCGTCGCCTCCATCATGGACCGCCGCCGCTTCGAACTTTCCGCGCTCGAAGTTTTCGAAGTCGGCAAGCCGTGGGCCGAGGCCGACGGCGACATCCGCGAGGCGATCGATTTCCTTCTCTTCTACGCGCAACAAATGCGTCTGCGCGGTCTCCCGCGACTCACGCAGCACGTGCCCGGCGAGGAAAGCTATCAACATTACTGGCCGCGCGGCGTCGCGCTCGTGATCGCCCCCTGGAATTTTCCGATGGCGATTTTGACCGGCATGGTTTCGGCCGCGCTCGTCACCGGCAACACCGTCATCATGAAACCGGCGGAGCAAGCGGCCGTCTGCGGCGCGATGTTGATGGAAATGTTCGAGGAAGCCGGCGTGCCTCCCGGCGTTCTCAATTTCCTCCCCGGCAAAGGCCGCGAGATCGGCCAGTACCTCGTCGATCACAAGGATGTCCACATGATCGCGTTCACCGGCTCGCGTGAAGTGGGACTGCGAATTTGGAAGAGCGCCGGCGAGACTCGCCCCGGCCAGCTCGAACTGAAACGCGTCGTGTGCGAGATGGGCGGCAAGAACGCCGTCATCGTCGATTCCGACGCCGACCTCGACGAAGCGATCGTCGATTCCATTTATTCCGCTTTCGGATATCAGGGCCAAAAATGTTCCGCGCTCTCCCGCTTGATCGTGCTCGAGGAAAATTACGAACGCGTCATCAAGCGTCTGGTCGAAGCCGCCGCGAGTCTGCGCGTCGGCAATCCCGAAGAGCCGGGCATCATGGTCGGCCCCGTCATCGATGAGACTGCTTACCGGCGCATGCTGGAAACGATCGAAGCCGGCAAAAAAGAAGCGACCCTCGCGTTCCAGGCGAAGAACATGCCGGCCGAAGGATTCTTCGTCCCGCCGACAATTTTCACCGATGTGAAACCCGAAATGCGCCTCTCGTGCGAAGAGATTTTCGGCCCGGTCCTGAGCGTCCTCCGCGCGCGCGATCTCGACGAAGCCATCCGCATCGCGAACGACACCGACTACGCCTTGACCGGCGGATTCTTCTCGCGCAGTCCGGCGAACATCGAACGCGTCAAAGCCGAACTGGTTGCCGGCAACGTGTACATCAACCGCTCGTGCACCGGCGCAGTCGTCGGCCGCCATCCCTTCGGCGGATTCAAGATGAGCGGCGGCGGAACAAAAGCCGGCGGCGGCGATTACCTCCTCCAATTCCTGGTCCCGCGCGTCGTCACCGAAAACATCATGCGCCACGGCTTCGCTCCCGATACGACACCGGAGTTTCGCGCGCCGTTTGGGTGCTGAATTCTCGGATCAAGCCGGCTGCGGCCCAGCTCCCTCTCGCCCCCCTCGTTACCAAGTTGCACTTGGTAACGCCATTTGCTCATGAAGCTCTGCTTCACCCGCTGCTGCGATTGAACGAAACACAGCTTCGCAGACAGGCCCGTGCCCAACTGCAACTTGGGCACGAGGAACAGCATCTTCAGCGCGAAGTTGACGTTTCATGGCAACGGCTCTAATCAACGACAAATGACAGTTGAGAAGATTCGCACTCTGCTTCGGGCGGCTCCTTTTCAATCCTTCGAGGTGCACACTCCCGATGGCAGGGCGTTCCAGATCCCGCATCCGGACTTTGCGATGTTATCCGGAACTGGACGACTCCTTCACGTGGCCCGACCGGAGAGCGACCAGGAAGACATCATTGATATCGCGCTCATCACCGACATCGCGGTTCCCGCCAAGACCCAGAAGTAGGAGCGCTGCCGGGCGCGCGGAAAATTCATCAGTCGCGACGAAACTTGCTTCGCGCTAGGATCGTTCGTGGACGAGTTGGCCAGGACCAAGCTGGATCGCACGCACTTTTCGGTGGCAAAGCTGGGCGATTCCGATCAAAAAGCTTATTGGCTCAGCAAATCGCCTGCGGAACGGCTCGAGGCCGTCGAGTTGATGCGACAAATGATTTATGGATACGACCCGGCTCGCGACAGACTTCAAAGAATTCTTACTGTCGTTAGGCTCGGCGAAGATTGATCTCCTGCCGTAGCCGATGCTCTACGTCATCGCCACGCCGATCGGCAATCTGAACGACATTACGTTGCGCGCGCTCGAAGCTCTCAAATCCGCGGATGTGATCGCGGCGGAGGACACGCGACATTCGGGGAATTTGCTCCGGCATTTTGAAATCCGGAAGCCGCTCGTGAGTTATCACGAACATAATGAAGCGATGCGCTCGCAGGAGTTGGCGGATCGGTTGGCGGCGGGCGAGAACGTGGCGCTCATTACCGATGCGGGCATGCCCGGGCTTTCCGATCCTGGCCTGCGCCTGATTCGGAAATGCATCGAACGCGAGCTGCCGTTTACGATTGTTCCCGGCCCCTCGGCGATCCTGACCGCGCTCGTCGGCTCCGGTTTCTCGATGGAGAAGTTTTGCTTTCGAGGATTTCTGCCGGTGAAGAGCGGCCAGCGCGAACGCGAATTGCGCGCGGCCGCGGAACGTGAGGAGACCTCGGTTTTCTTCGAGTCGCCGTATCGGATTCTGAAAACGCTGGCGGCGTGTGCGGAGATCATGCCGGACCGGAAACTTTGTGTGGCGCGGGAGCTGACGAAGAAGTTCGAGGAGTTCCGGCGCGGGAATGCGGCGGAGCTTTTGGCGCATTATGAAGCGCATCCTGCGAAAGGTGAGATCACGCTGGTGATTGGCGGCGCGGCTCGGGATGACACGCAGCTATTCGCACCCCAACCCTTGAAACCGGCGCGGATTTCCGCTTGTCAAAGCGGCGCATCCGTGTGAGTTTGCGCGGCTTTTCCCCCAAAGCATTTCCTTTCCTATGGCTTACGCAATTATCAAAACTGGCGGCCGGCAGCATCGCGTGACCGAGGGCGACATCATCGACGTCGACTTTCTCGACGAACAGCCGGGAAAAGAAGGCGTGTTTGCCGACGTGCTTTTTCATTGCGATGGCGACAAACTTACTCACGGCAGTCCGCTCATCGAAGGCGCCACCGTCACCGGCGAAGTGGTCGAGCAGCGCAAGGACAAGAAAGTCATCGCGTTCAAATATCGCCGCCGGAAAGGTTATCACCGCACCGTGGGCCATCGGCGGAAGCTGACGCGAATCAAGATTACCGAAATCAGTCTCGGTGCTAAAACGTCGAAGGCCAAGAAAGCCAAGGACGAAGAGAAAGCCGAATAATTACGCCGGCAGCTCCAGCAACCATCCACCCTCAACCAACTTTCCGAAATGGCCCATAAAAAAGGACAAGGCAGCGTCAAGAACGGCCGCGATAGCGTCAGCAAACGGCTGGGCGTGAAAAAATTTGGCAGCGAAGTAGTCGTTGCCGGCAACATCATCATCCGGCAGCGCGGCACGAAATTTTTGCCGGGCAAAAACGTCGGGCTCGGCCGCGATTACACAATCTTCGCGCTGGTGGACGGACAGGTCCGCTTCGATCGGGCGGGGCGACGAGTGAACGTCGAGCCGTTCGCGGCGAAGTAGATTTCCTGCGGACATCGGTAGCGCTCTTTCTCCAGAGGCGGCACGCGTTGATTTGAGAGATTGTGCCCGGCGACGGTTCTGCGCTATAACTGAAACTCCTCATGAAATATCAGACCTACCTTCTCTTTGGGGCGCCGGGCAGCGGCAAAGGCACGCAGGGCCACACCCTGGGAAGCATCCCGCGTTTTTTTCATTGCCCGTGCGGAGATGTTTTTCGCTCGATCGACACGCGCTCAAAGGTGGGCCAGGCATTTCTCGAGTATTCCAGCAGAGGCGAACTGGTTCCGGATGACGTCACGGTCGAGCTGTGGAAGGAAGCGATCGACGCCGCAGTGGAAGGGCACAAATTCAAACCGGATATCGACATCCTCGTGCTCGATGGGATTCCGCGAAATGTCGGCCAGGCCAAGATCATGGACGAGCTGATCGACGTGAAAAAAGTTTTCCATCTCTCCTGCCCAAACCGCGACACGCTTTTCGCGCGACTGAAAAAACGCGCGCTGAAAGACAATCGTCTCGACGACGCGAACGAGGAAGTGATCAAGCGCCGGCTAGACACCTACGAGACGGAATCGAAACCGGTGCTGAGTTACTACGGCCAGGACCGGATCACCTCCATCGACGCGACGGAGCCGCCCGCGAAAGTTTTGTTTCACATTCTCGAAAGCGTGAACGACGGGGCGAACGGGATGCATGAGTCAGCAGCAGTTTGAGAATTTCACCGCGTCGAGCCTGTATTGCGAGAAGTGCAAAAGCGCGATGCCGGTGCGCGAACGGCTTCTCCTCATTCTGCCGGACAAGGAAATCTACGATTACCTTTGCACCGGCTGCGCGTCGTCGGTAGGCCAGCGCGAAATCACCGCGGGCGACAAACTCATGGCACAACGGACAGCTCCGCGCCGTCCCCGTCGCCGCGCGCCCGCGCCCCGGATCCAGCTTTAACGCGCGATGCGCGTGCTCTTCATCGGGACGGGTGAAATCGGCGTGCCGGTTTTGCGTTCGCTGCTGAACTCGGACGAGCATGAACTTGTCGGCGCGGTGACGCAGCCGGACAAACCGGTGGGCCGGGCGCAGCGAATCGAAGCGCCACCGATCAAGCAGGCGCTGGCGGGTCGGACGATTCCCATTCTGCAACCGGCGCGGATCAAAAGCGCGGATGCGGTCGCGGAAATTCGCGCGCTCGCGCCCGAGGTGATTGTCGTGATGGCTTACGGGCAAATCCTGCCGCGATCGGTTTTGGAAATTCCGCGGGTGGCCTGCCTGAATTTGCATGCCTCGCTTTTGCCACGGCATCGCGGCGCGGCGCCCGTGCAAGCCGCGATTCTCGCTGGCGATCGCGAGTCAGGAATCACGGTGATGTATATGGATGAAGGTCTCGATACTGGGGACATTCTGCTGCAATCGCGTTTGGAGATTGCGGCAGACGAGACCGGCGGTTCGCTCCATGATCGGCTCGCGTTGATCGCGCCGGAAGCGTTGCTAGCCGCGCTTACACAGCTTGGGAAAAAGAGTGCGCCGCGCATTCCGCAGGATTCATCCGCAGCGACGTACGCTCCGAAGCTCGAACGCGAGCATGGCCGCATCGATTGGAGCGAACCGGTTGTTACGATCGAGCGCAAGGTCCGCGCATTCAATCCATGGCCGGGCGCGTTCACGCTTCTGCGCGATGAAGCCGGGGCGGAACGAAAACTGAAGATTCACCGCGCTAGCGTGGTAGCCGATGGAAGGAACGATCCAGAAAATCTTGTGATCGCAGCGAAGGATGGCGCGCTGAGGTTGGAAGAAGTGCAGCTCGAAGGAAAGAGGCGGATGAGCGCGACTGAATTTCTCCGTGGTTACAACACGCCAGTCCGTATCGCCTAATGTGCGAGTGTCATCCCGAGCGTAGCGAAGCGAAGTCGAGGGACCCCGAGATAAGTCGCTCGACATGCAACGGGGTCCCTCGACTGCGCTCGGGATGACATGCGTCTACCTGGCAATGTTTCTCGCATTTTACTTCCCAAGCTCCCGACGTTCTGTTGATCATTGCCGGCCATGCAGAGCGAATCAACCGCGCCCATTTACAAGCGCGTTGTCCTGAAGTTGAGCGGCGAAGCTTTGCGCGAACGCGGCGCGCGCGAAAACATTTCGCCGCAAATCGTGCGCGAGATCGCGGAGCGCATCAAGGAAGTCAAAGAACTCGGCGTGCAGACCTCCGTCGTGATTGGCGGCGGCAACATCTGGCGCGGTTTGTCGGCGAGCCATCGCGGGATGGACCGCACAACGGCGGATTACATGGGAATGCTGGCGACGGTGATCAACGGGCTCGCGTTGCAAAGCGCGCTGGTCCGGCTCGGCGTGGAAACACGGGTCCAGACGGCGATCGAAATGAAAAACGTCGCCGAACCGTTTATCCTCGGCCGCGCCATTCGCCATCTCGAATTGGGACGCGTGGTCATTTTTGTCGCGGGCACCGGCAATCCGTATTTCTCCACGGACACCACGGCCGCGCTCCGGGCCAGCGAGATTCGCGCCGACATCATCCTGAAGGCGACGAAAGTCGACGGCGTCTACGATCGCGATCCGACCACGGACCCAACCGCGAAGCGCTTCGAGCACATCACCTACACCCAGGCGCTCACGCAGCGACTCAAGGTGATGGATTCGACCGCTTTCAGTTTGTGCATGGACAATAAAATCCCGATCGTGGTGTTCGACATGAACAAGCCGAGCAACTTCACCGACATTGTGCTCGGGAAGAAAATCGGGACGATCGTCTCCGAGTAGGAGAACGAGCGATTTCGTGATTGCGATTCTCGGCCCCGCGGGCTTCTATTGCTCGCCTCAGTTATTCTTCCACATCATGACTGCCGAAGAAATTTTGTTCGACGCCGAAATGGCGATGGAGAAGAGCGTCGATTACATGGTGCACGAGTTCTCGAGCGTGCGGACCGGGAAAGCGTCGCCGGCGCTGGTCGAAAATGTGGACGTGGAAGCTTACGGCTCCGCCATGAAGCTCAAACAACTGGCGCTCATCACCACGCCGGAACCGCGGCTGCTCGTCGTCCAGCCCTTCGACGCCGGGACGGTGAAAGACATTGAGAAGGCGCTGAAGGAATCGAAGATCGGCATCATGCCGCTGGTGGATGGAAAAATCATTCGCCTGCCGATTCCCGAGCTTTCCGAGGAACGCCGGAAGGACCTGGTGAAATCGTTGCGGCAGATGGCGGAGGAAGCGCGCGTGCGGGTGCGCGCGAATCGCCGCACGGCGGTCGATGACGGCAGGAAAATGGAAAAAGCGAGCGAGCTGACCGAAGATGGCTTGCACGATTTGGAAGCCGGTGTGCAAAAGCTCACCGACAAATCGGTGAAAGAGATCGACGATCACCTCGAGCGCAAAGAAGCCGAAGTAATGAAGATCTGACTGTAGCCGCGGCGCTCTGTCGCCGCGTCCGCGGTTTCGCCTCGACAGAGCGAGGCGGCTACAGCGATTTCACAACCGCACGAGATCGAGCAGGAACTGGCACCAGAGATAAACCATCCCGCGCCAGGAATATTTCACCTCGCCATCGGCCGTCGATTTCAGCACGCCCTTCTTGATGTTGTGCGCGATCTGGTCGCGCAGATCGTTCTCGACCTCGAGCTGGATGCGCTCTTCATCCATCGGATCGATCACGCTGGTCTCGACCAGGTTCAGCCGCAGGAATTCCTTGTGGCTGTGGTAAAGCTGCCAGAAAGATTGGTCCGGCCGTTGCCGGTTGATTTTGAACTGCGGCGTCAGCTTCAATCCGTAGGACAGCGGGTAATTCCAGGTCGTCCAAATCGTGCCGTCCTGCGCGCGGGAAGAGATGCGCAGGTAATAAAAGGAAAGATCATTCTGCTCGTTCAGACAGATCGTGGCCTGCGCGCGATCTTCCTCCTTGTAAAAGAGCCGGAAAAATTGCCGGTAATCTTCCCAGTCCCAGCCGGCGTCGTTGATATGCGCGAACCCTTCGTTCTGAATCTCGCGCGTGATCTCTTCCAGCGTCGGGAACACATCGGTCGACGGCGGGCTCTTCGGCCGCAGCGCTTTTTCTTTCGGCAAACGCAGGACGCGCACCCGCGTCAGGATTTCCAGCCACGGCAGGAAGAACCAGGCGAGGGCCGCGAGCAATCCGATGACCCAATTTCCGGAGATGAAATACGCCGCCAGATAGGTCGTCACCAGGATGCCGATCGCGCCGGCCTTTTGCGCGAAGGAGGTCTGATAACTCCGCAAGGCGACGCTGAGCAAAGCGACGCCGAGCGTGAGAAAGAGAGCAAACAGCATTAAGGCTCGATCCCGTGCTCGCTCAGGAATTTCTCCAGCTGATCGGTATCAAAATTCGCGAGGACCTCGTCGCCGGCGGCCAGGACCGGCACATACGTCTGATCGGAGAGCTCGAGCATTTCGTCGTAAGCTTCGCGGTCCCGGCCGACATCGACTTCGGTAAACTCGTAGCCACGGTCGGAAAGATATTCCTTCGCGTCGATGCACCAGGAGCACATGGCGCGGCTGTAGAGAGTGAGATCGGTCGTCACGCGTGAAATAAACAAGTCCATTCCGCCCCGTCAACCCGCGCCCTCGCCACGCGCGTCAGTATGCCTTCGCCCAAACGACGCGACGAGGACTTGCTTCGCCGCTAAAGGGACAGATGCCCGCTTCAGGGGGAGTCGCTGGATCATCGAAGGGAATGCAACGAATCGTGACTTTCAGATCGCTCTTGATTTGTTCCTCGACTTCACGGGAGCCGTTCCAATGCGCGCGGACGAAGCCGCCATGGATTTCAGGCTTGGCCGGATTCTTTGGCGTGAAGAAATCGTAGAACTCTTCTTTGGTATCGATCGTGCGTGTGTGCGCGTCGCGGAATTGTTTCGCGCGCTCGAAAAGATTTTGCTGGATCGAATCGAGCAGCTCGACGGCGCGCCCGGCGAATTCTGCGGCCGGCACAAACTCCTTCGCTTTCACCGGCTGATCGCGACGGCTCACGGCGACGTTCCCCGATTCGAGATCGCGCGGGCCGAGTTCCACCCGCAGCGGCACACCTTTCTTGATCCATTCCCAATTCTTCAATCCGCCGCCGAGCTCGCGTTGATCGATCTCCACGTCGAGCGGCGCGCCGAAATACATCAGCGCGCGTAGCTCGCCGGCAAGTTTCGCGGCTGCCTCCAGGACTCGCGTGCGGGTTTCTTCCTTGGGCGTGATCGGCAGAATCACGATGTGAATCGGCGCGATCCGCGGCGGCAAGACGAGTCCATCGTCGTCGGCATGCGCCATAATGACGGTGCCGATGAGCCGCGTGCTCATGCCCCAGCTGGTCGTCCAGCCGAACTCCTGCGTGCCGGCGCGCGATTGGAACTGGATCCCGCTCGCGCGCGAAAAGTTTTGTCCGAGAAAATGCGATGTGCCAGCTTGGATCGCCTTCCGATCCTGCACCATCGCTTCGATGCAAAGGGTTTGCACGGCGCCGGGAAAGCGTTCGCTCTCGGATTTCTCGCCGCTGAAGACCGGGATGGCGAGATGATCGCGCACGAACTCTTCGTAAACGTCGAGCATCTGCCTGGTCTCCGCGCGCGCTTCGGCCTCGGTTTCGTGGACGGTGTGGCCTTCCTGCCAAAGGAATTCGGTCGTGCGGAGAAAGACGCGCGGCCGCATTTCCCAGCGGACCACATTCGCCCATTGATTGATGAGGACCGGCAAGTCGCGATAACTTTGGACCCACTTGGCGTAGCTCGCGCCGATGATGGTCTCAGAGGTTGGCCTAACGACCAGCGGCTCGCTCAGCGGACTGCCGGGCACCATCTTTCCCTCCGCGTTTACTTCCAGCCGGCTGTGGGTGACGACCGCGCATTCCTTGGCGAATCCTTCCACGTGCGCCGCCTCGCGTGCAAAATAACTTAGCGGAATGAAAAGCGGAAAGTAGGCGTTCCGATGGCCGGTCGCCTTGAACATGGCGTCAAGTTGCCGCTGCATATTTTCCCAGATTCCGTAACCCCAGGGACGGATCACCATGCAGCCGCGGACATCGGAGGGCTCGGCCATCTCCGCGGCGCGCACGACCTGCTGATACCACTCCGGGAAATCTTCGTCGCGCCGGGGCGTGATGGCGGTCTTGGCGGCAGGAGTCGACATGGCGACACGAATTAAACTCGTAAGCGCAAAATGACCAGCGGCCATTTCTTGCGCGAGACGCAACTTTTTGGGAGACTTGGGTTATATTCCTCGAAGTATGAAATCGAAATTGAATTTCCTCCTCGTTCCCGCAGTGGCCGTTGGGCTGCAATTGGCGCCCGCTGTTTTCGCCCAACCGCCGGACAAACCGAACCGACCGTTTCAAATGGAGCGCCGCCCGCGCTGGGCGAACCTCACGGAAGAAGAGCGCGGGAAATTGAAGGCGGCGCATCAAAAAGCCATGGAAGATCCAGCCGTCCGCGCCGCCCAAGAGAAACTGAGACAGGCGCGGCGGGAATTCCGCGAAGTGATGCGGCCCGCCCTGTTAAAAGCGGATCCATCCATCCAGCCCATTCTGGAAAAAATGCGCGCGGAGCGACCGGGCAAAGATTGATTAATGTTGGAGCGGCCTTTGCGCCGCGACGAACGATCGCGCAACCCGCCGCTCAGAAATTTCGCGCGACGAGCGTCTCGTCGGTTGACTGTCCGCGTTCCGCGTAGCCACCGGCAAAGTCCATACTACAAACCGTCCCGAACTTCGCGTGCCGGCCGAAAGCCGCGCCGGCAAAATTGAAATACGGGTTAAAAATATTTTTGCGATGTTTTCGGGCCGGCAAGCCGTCATCGATGATGAGGGCGAGCACGACGTCACGCGCGGTCGATTTGCCGTAGGAAATGTTTTCGCCCCAGCCGCCTGTGAACGTTCCGTAGCGCGCGATCCGATCGCCGGCATGGCTGCGATCCCTGCCTTCATGCCCGAACCCGCCGGCCGCTTGATCGGCGCAATGGTCCGCGGCGGCGCGGCACATTCCGGATGAAAGTGTGAGCGGCGCTTGCGGCTGCGCGGTGCGCAGAAACTGAATCGCTTCATCGAGCGCAGGAGTGCCTTCCTTGGTCCGAATCCTTGTGTGGCCCGGGAGAACCAGAACGTTGCCGGCCATCCTGCCACGCAATTCCTGGACGAAAGTCGCGTAGAGGGCCGGATTTTGCCGCGCGAGATTCATTTCGCGAATCACCGCGCGCGCCGAAATGTCGCCGGCATCGGACGATTTTTCGCGCGCGAGAGCCGGTTGAACAACGAGCAGAAGAAGAGAGAGAATCGAGAGGAACGAGAGGCGCATTTATGGCAATTATAAGCAACTGCGGTGCCATCTGGACTGCGCGGAAGCTTCGCGCGATCTCGCCGAGCGCTGTTCAAACGCCGATCAACAAGCAGTTGACACCTCCCCACCTCACCCGTAATTTCCGTGCCCTTTCCGCTCTGATGAAGACGTTTTCCGCAAAAGCCAGCGAAGTTCCGCGCAAGTGGTGGATCATCGACGCCAATAACCAAATCCTCGGCCAAGTCGCCGTGAAAGCCGCCAATCTTTTGCGCGGCAAGGAAAAGGCGATCTACACGCCGCACGTGGATACCGGCGATTTCGTGGTCGTGATCAACGCGGAGAAAGTGCGGCTCACCGGCAAAAAAGAAGAACAGAAAAGCTTCATGAGCTTCTCCGGTTTCGTCGGCGGTCACAAAACCGAGAACGCCCGGGCCCGTCGCGCGCGCCATCCGGAGCTACTGGTCGAGCGCGCCATCCGCGGAATGATTCCGCACAACAAACTGGGCCGCGCCATTTATCGGAAACTCAAAGTCTACCGCGGCAACTTGCACCCGCACGCCGCGCAGCTCCCGGCCGCGGTTTCGCTCTAGTCGTTAGCCTCAGGAAAATTCTCATGGCCCAAACTCAGGAATTCATCGCCACCGGCCGCCGCAAAACTTCCGTGGCCCGCATCCGCATGACACCCGGCAGCGGGAAGATCGACATCAACGGAAAAAGCTTCGAGGATTATTTCCCCACCATCCCGCTTCAGAACACCGTGCTCCAACCGCTCCAAGTGGTGAAGCTGACCAATTCCTACGATCTTTCCATTAACGCCACCGGCGGCGGCGCCACCGGCCAGGCCGGCGCAGCCAGGCTCGCGATCTCCCGCGCGCTCTTGCTCGTCGACGCGAATCTTCGCGGAACGCTCAAAGCCGAAGGGCTGTTGCGACGCGATCCCAGAATGAAAGAGCGCAAGAAATCGGGGCAACCCGGCGCGCGCAAACGCTTCCAGTTCTCGAAGCGCTAATCGATCGCTGTTGAGGGCGGCCGAGCTGGCCGCAAATCTTTCAATGCAGGCGACGCTCCTGCCCCTCGAGTTTTGCCTACGGCTTTTTGGCTCGGGGCGCGGAAGGTTTTGGCGCGCTCGGCATCGGCGGAGCTGCGGCGGACGGAGCGGTTGATTGGACCGGCGCGGGTGGCGTCACACTCAAGGTCGGCGACGGTGCCGCAACCGATATGGGCGGCGCTAGCTTCGTGGAATCCGGGACTTTGAGCGAGCGAAGTTCCCGCGTCGCCTCCATCGTCACCACGCTCTCACGATACTGGGTCAGGATCGTCTCACAGACGCGGCGCGCTTCTTCGATTTGATTTTTTTCCTTCAGAATGTGGACCGTCGAGAACAACGCCGTCGGCGCCGTAAAGGCCTTGGGTTCGCTCGCGGCGAGCCGCTGATAGGCGGTCAAGGCTTCATCGCGTTTTCCAAGAGATTCGAGATTCGCAGCCATCGCCAGTCGGGCCGTCCCCGCCAATTCGTGTTTCGGATGTTTATCGAGAAAAGTTTGCAGCGTGCTGTTCGCCTCGCTGAATTTCTTCTCCTGCCTCTGCCGGTCCGCCAGGAAGAGATACGCGGACGCGCTCGCCGGTGTATCGGCATATTGCGAAATCACCTTTTGAAAATCCGCCGGCGCCTTCGCCGCCGCGAGCAAACTCGCTGCCGCCTTTTCGCGGCGATCGGAATAGAGGCGATATCCGCCGAAAGCGGCGAGGGCAAGCACGGCAACGACGAGGACGGCGAGCACTTCCTTCTTGTGCCGGTCCCAAAAGAACCGGCTCTCGATGACTGGGTCGGATGAGGAAAGCGTAGGCATGAAGCGAAATTTGGGTGCACTGGGCGCGGGGTTTGGCGCGCGAGGCTTGGTCTTATGCCACGCGAAAGTTTCCCGCGCAAGCGCCAGCGCGCTCGACCGCAGGGGCGACATCAGCTTTATCAAGAAAGATCAGCAGTAGTAAAGGCAACGCGCCTCCGTTTCGCGCGTCTTGCATTCTTGCTTCATTCGACATTGGACGTTCGGTGTTGGGCGTTCGACGTTTGCTGCTGTGCTTCCACACGACAAGCTCTTCATCCCCGGCCCGGTCGAAGTCTCCGCCAAAACGTGGGCCGCTTTCTCGCGCCCGATGATCGGCCACCGCAGCGAAGATTTCCGCGCCCTCTACCGCTCCATTCATCCGCGACTCCAGACTTTGTTCGGAACCAGGCAGCCGGTCTTTCTCTCCACATCGTCCGCCTGGGGCGTGATGGAAGCAGCCATCCGCAATCTCGTCTCGCGCCGCGTCCTCAACTGCATGTGCGGCGCCTTCTCAGATAAATGGCTCGACGTGAGCCGGCGTTGCGGAAAAACCGCCGAACCGCTTCAGGTCGATTGGGGCAAGCACATCGGCGCCCAGGCGCTCGACAACAAACTGGCCACTGGCGATTTCGACGCCGTCACGCTGATTCACAACGAGACCTCCACCGGCGTCATGAACCCGCTGGAAGAAATCTGCACCGTCGCAAAAAAATATCCCGAGGTGGCGCTCATCGTCGATTCCGTCTCGTCTTTCTCCGCCGTGCCGATTCCGATGGATGAGCTCGGCATCGATGTTCTCCTCACCGGCAGTCAGAAAGCGCTCGCCCTGCCTCCGGGTTTTTCTCTCTTCGCGGTTTCCGAGAAAGGATTCGCGCGAGCGAAAAGACAAACCGATCGCGGCTATTACTTCGATTTCCTAGAATTCAAAAAGAACCAGGAAAACGACATGACGCCCAGCACGCCGAGCATCGCACATATTCACGCTCTCGCGTCGAAGCTTGACGACATTTTCACCGAAGGCCTAACGAATCGTTACGAGCGCCACGCGAAAACAAATGCGCTCGTGCACGATTGGGTCCGCCGCACCGGCTTCGATTTCTTCGCCGAAGAAGGCTTCCGTTCGAAGACGTTGACCTGCGTGCGAAACAGCCGCGGGATCGATGTCGCGGAACTCGTACGTGACCTCCGCGCCAAACACCATCTCGTCATCGACGGCGGCTACGGCAAGATCAAAGGCGAAACCTTCCGCCTCTCCAACATGGGCGACGAAACCGGGGACACCATCTCGCATTTGCTCGCCAGCATAGACGACAGCCTGCCGTAAAAGCGGAAGGGCGCCTTCATTTCTGAAAGCGCCCTTCATTTTGATGGCGATAAGCCGAATTCTGTTCGGATGATTGCTCAACCGCGATGATCATTTATCTCGACTCACTTGCATGAGCCGCCCGGTGACTTGCGTTCGGCGGTCAGAGACCGCCGCTACAGTTCACCGTGATGCGACGATACCCGAGGGTCGACGGACCGGCTGTCCTGCCTCTGTTCTGTCTTGCACCACATGGGGTTTTTCGTGCCTCGCAGATTACTCCGCGAGCGGTGAGCTCTTACCTCGCCTTTTCAACCTTACCTGAGCTTTGTTGCCAAAGAACCGGCGGTGTCTTTTCTGTGACACTTTCCGTCACCGCAATCTTGCAACTGCGGCGCCCGCGTGTTTTCCGCGGCATGCTGCCGTATGGTGTTCGGACTTTCCTCTCCGAATTTCTTCGGAGCGATCATCTGCCATCGCGCGGAGCTTACCACAGTCCTCGCCGCGGGAAAGGATTCTCACACGAAGGACACAAAGATCGCGATCGATCTCTCTAAACCCTTTGACCATGCCCGCGCCGTTTCTATAGTTGATCTCCCTCGATCAAACCAAACAGGAGATTTCTTATGGCACTCGCAGTTGGAACCAAAGCCCCCGATTTTTCGCTCGCCAGCAAGACGGCGGATGGACCGAAGCAGATCAAGCTGAGCGAGAACTTCGGAAAAACGAATACGCTCCTCCTTTTTTTCCCCATGGCCTTCACCGGCACGTGCACGACGGAGATGTGCGGGATCAGCAACGGCCTGCGCGAATACACCGATCTGAACGCGAGCGTTTACGGGATCAGCGGCGACAACCCGTTCGCGCAGGAAGCCTGGGCCAAGAAGGAAAGCATCACCGTCCCGCTCCTGAGCGATTACGAACACAAAGTCGCGAAACAATATGACGTGATGTACGACTCGTTTCTACCCCAGATGAATTTGGGCATGGGCGGCGTGCCGAAGCGATCTGCGTTCGTCGTCGACCGCGCCGGCGTCATTCAATATGCGGAGAGCACCGACGACGCGCGCGAGCTGCCGAATTTCGACAAGATCAAAGCGAAGCTGGCGGAGCTGAAATAAACTTTTTGTCATGTCGAGCGAAGTCGAGACACCCCGCTGCGCAACCAAACGTATTTTCACGGGATTCTTCGACTCCGCTCCGCTACGCTCAGAATGACTGACGATTTCCAGACCCTGAAGAAATTCGACGCCGGCAATGGCCGCGAAGGGTTTTTGCATTCGTTGCCAGCGCTGGAAGATCAGGGTGTCGGAAAAATTTCGCGGCTGCCGGTCAGCATTCGCATCGTGCTCGAATCGGTCCTGCGAAATTGCGATGGGAAGAAGGTCCGGCGGAAAGATGTCGAGACGCTGGCGAACTGGAACGCGAAATCGCCCGCGAATGAGGAGATTCCTTTCGTCGTCGCGCGCATTGTCCTTCAGGATTTCACCGGCGTTCCTTTAGTCGTCGATCTCGCGGCGATGCGGAGCGCGGTGAAGGAACTGGGCGGCGATCCGAAAATCATCGAACCGCTCGTTCCCGTCGACCTCGTCGTGGATCACTCTGTGCAGGTCGATTTTGCCGGTTCGGCCGAAGCGCTGCGCTTAAACATGGAGATGGAATTCAAACGCAACCGCGAGCGTTACCAATTCCTGAAATGGGGCCAGCAAGCTTTCAAAACGTTCGGACTCGTCCCGCCCGGGATCGGCATCGTGCACCAGGTCAATCTCGAGTATCTCGCCAAAGGTGTTCTGAGCCAGTGGGCGGAGAGCGGAGGCCAGAAGTCAGAGATTTTTTATCCCGATACTCTCGTCGGCACGGATTCGCACACCACGATGATCAACGGGCTCGGCGTCGTCGGCTGGGGCGTGGGCGGCATCGAGGCGGAAGCGGGCATGCTCGGTCAGCCGGTTTACTTCCTGACGCCGGAAGTGGTGGGCGTGCACATGACCGGTCAGTTGCGGGAAGGCGTGACCGCGACAGATCTCGCCCTGCACATCACGCAAATGCTGCGCGCGCAGAAAGTGGTGGGCAAATTTGTGGAATTCTATGGCGCGGGCGCGGCCTCGTTGCCGCTGCCGGATCGCGCGACTGTCGGTAACATGGCGCCGGAGTACGGCGCGACGATGGGTTATTTCCCGGTCGATGCCGAGTCGGTCAATTATTTGCGCGCGACCGGCCGCACTGAGGAACAATGCGCCGCGTTCGAGAATTATTTCCGTGCGCAAGAAATGTTCGGCATGCCGCGGAAAGGCGAAGTGGATTACAGCGTCGATCTCGAACTCGATCTCGCTGACGTGCAGCCGAGCGTGGCCGGCCCGAAACGTCCGCAGGACCGGGTGAATCTCCCGGAGTTGGGCAGCGTGTTTCGTTCGCTGCTCGAGAAGCCGCTGAAGGATGGAGGCTACGGCAAGACGAACGGCGACCTCGGGAAACATCATCTTGTCAATCTCAACGGCACGCCGCCGAACCAGGGCGAGATGGTTTCGAGCGACAACGACGATCAGGGAATCGAACCGGGCGATGAGCGCAACAAAGTCGAGATGGTGGCGAACCGTCCGACGCCGGATTCGGTCGACGAAATCGAAGCGAAGCCTGGCGCAACGTTCGCGCACGGACAGAGCCGGATCGGCCATGGCAGCGTTTTGATCGCGGCCATTACGAGCTGCACGAACACGAGCAACCCCAGCGTGATGCTCGCCGCCGGTTTGCTCGCGAAGAAAGCGGTCGAGCGCGGCCTAACGATTGATCCCGCCGTGAAGACTTCGCTCGCGCCGGGCTCGCGCGTCGTTTCCGATTATCTCCAGAAGACTGGTCTGCAAAAATATCTCGATCAACTGGGATTCAACGTCGTCGGCTATGGCTGCACGACTTGCATCGGCAATTCCGGGCCGCTCCACCCGAAGATCGAAAAGGCGATCAACGAATTCGATCTCGTCGCGGCCTCCGTCCTTTCCGGCAATCGAAATTTCGAAGCGCGCGTTCACCAAAACATCAAAGCTAATTTCCTGATGTCGCCGCCGCTCGTCGTCGCCTTCGCTCTCGCGGGGCGCGTCGATCTCAACCTTTCGACCGATCCAATGGGCAAGGGATCGGACGGTCGTGACGTATTTCTGCGTGATCTTTGGCCGACTCTCCAGGAAATCCGCGACACAATGCAGTCAGCATTGACGCCGGAAGTTTTCCAGCGGCTTTACCGCGATTTCGCGGGGCAAAATCCGAAGTGGAATGAGATCCCGTCGAGCACGGGAGAGATTTACGAGTGGGATGAGAAGAGCGACTACATTCATAAGCCGCCCTTTTTCGAAAACTTCTCGATGGAACCCGGGCGGATCGAGGAGATCCGCGGCGCGCGTCCGTTGGGAATTTTTGGCGACTCGGTCACGACCGACCACATTTCGCCGGCGGGCGCGATCAAGACGACATCACCGGCGGGCCAGTATCTGGTGTCGCGCGGAATCAGCGCGGTGGATTTCAACAGCTACGGTAGCCGGCGCGGAAATGACTTGGTGATGACGCGCGGAACCTTCGCCAACGTCCGGATCAAGAATTTGATGGCACCCGGAACGGAGGGCGGCGTGACGATTCATCAACCAAGCGGCGAACAAACAACGATCTTCGACGCGGCGATGCGTTATGCGGCGGACAAAGTTCCGCTGGTCATCCTCTCCGGCCACGAATACGGCACGGGATCGAGCCGCGATTGGGCGGCGAAAGGAACGCGTTTGCTCGGGGTGAAAGCGGTCGTGGCCGCGAGCTTCGAGCGGATTCATCGCTCGAATCTCGTCGGCATGGGCGTGCTGCCGCTGCAATTCGCCGAGGGCACGAACGCGCAGACGCTGGGACTCGACGGAACGGAAGTCTACGCGATCACCGGATTGTCCGAGACGATTGAGCCGGGGCAAACGGTCACGCTCGAAATCACGCGTAAAGATGGAAAGCGGGAAGAGATTCCCGTGAAGCTGCGGATCGATACTCCGATCGAGATCGACTACTACCGGCACGGCGGAATCCTGCCGTTCGTGCTGCGCGAGTTGATGGCGCGGAAGTAGCAAGCGGGTCATCCCGAGCCGCGCAGACGGCGAGGGACCTCACCCACGCAGATTGCGTCATCTTGCAGGCATGACGCGTGTCTTGACGAACACGCCTGATGTAGTGCCTAAGCGCAAGAACGCTTGTGAGGTCCCTCGCCGTTTGACGCGGCTCGGGATGACAAACGTTGCGGGCCGCGTTATTCCAATTCACGCGTTCGTCGTTGCACTTCCACATGCGAACCTTCCGCGATGAACGCGGACGCCGGACGTGCTGCAAGCGCTTCAACAAATTGCGGGCCGTAGAGCGTGGCGACATCCGCTTCGAACTTTGTGGTCTGCGCGGTCCATAATCGCCAGCGTGGATGCTCGACGCGATACTCGCTGTTGCCGGAGCGGCGCGCGGTGTAGCCCCAGTAATGCTCAGTGATAAACTCTTCGTGCGATCCCTGCGCCGCTCCCTGCGGTTCGCCGGTCGCCGTCATCGCGAGCGTTTCCCAGCGCCTGCCCCGCCGCCACTGATATTCCGCAAAGACGCGTCCGTCCTTGTGCTCGAGTGAGTGCCGCATCGGCAGCGCCGAATAAGGCTCGCCATAAAATGTTCGCGCAACGATTGCGATCGCCGGCCGCGGAACGAGCTCGCGGACAAAGACGACGCCGCGCCGCCATTCATCGCCACTCTTTCGCCGAACATAAAAACGCAGGTTCACTTCCTCGAAATCGCGATGAAGCGGAATCGGCAGACCGACGACACGCGTGTCGAGGAAAAGAAAACCGACCACGCTGAGAAATGTCTGGCCCTCGTGAAAATCCAACTCAGTCTCGCTCGGGACCAGCGGCTGCAGGATCTTGGGGTCGGCGACGAAATTCAACATCGCCAGGTAACGCCAGTTCGCGGTGAGAAATGGTTTGAGCATGGTGAATCGAGCGCTCCGCGCTCGGTGCTAACGTAAGCATCGCGCGATCCCGCGCATGCGGGACGCGATCCACCTACCGCAGCAGCTTCTCCAGCGCAGCATCCGGTTCCGCGCCGAGCGAAGTCGCTTTCACGTAATGCAGTTTCGCCTGCTCCTTCGCGGGCGGGGAGCCGGTGGCGTAAACGACCGCGAGATTGAAGTGCGCATCCGCGTAATCCGGATTGGCCGCGATCGCGTCGAGCATTTCTTTCTCAGCGGCTTCCTGCCAACCCTTCTGGCTTGCCGTGATCCCAAGATAATTGTGGGCCGTCGCGCTTTTCGGGTTGAGGCCGAGCGCTTTCGTCAATTCCGTGATCGCATCGTCGTACTTGCTTTGCCGGTAATAAACAATCCCGAGCGTCGTGTGGGAAAATTCGTCTTTTGGCGCGAGCGCCACCGCCTTTTTCAGAGTCAACTCGGCGGCTTTCAGTTTCCCGGTGCGGAAATAAACGACGCCGAGATTCGAGAGCGAATAGAGATTGTTCGGACTCTTCGTCAGGATCTCCTGATACTGTTTTTCGGCCGCGCGATATTTTCCCTTTTCGAAGTTCTCCTTCGCCTCGCGCGCGATCGGGACGAGTTCCTCGGGCACAGCGGGCTTCGGACCCGGGTCTACTGTCTTGGTGTTTGGCCCCGGCGAGGTCGAATTTTTCGCGACGGTAAAGCTCGCCGACAATCCACCCGGATTATCCGAGATCGACACGACCGGTTGCCGCAACAAGGCCAGCTCCTCGGGGCTTAATTTCGTGACCGGCTGGGCCAGCAACTCGATCTGCTGATTGAGCGTGTCGGATTTGATCTGCAATTTATCAAACTCCGCCAGCATCAACTTCTTCGCCTGCTCGCGCCGGGCTTCTTCCTCCCGCTCGCGCACGACGATCTTGCGCAACATCTCGTTCTCCTTCGTGAGCCGCGCGGTCTCCTCCGGATTTGCGCCGGTCAATTTCGCCTTTTCCAGCTCGGTGCCTGCTTCCTCCAGTTGCGAACGCAGTTCGGCCACCGTCACCTCGAAGTCCTTATTTTGCTTTTGGCTGGCAGCCAACTGCTGGCGCAATTGTTCGAGCTGACGCTTCACGTCGGCCACTTCCTGTTCCTTCTTCGGCTTGTCCTCGCTGATCTCGCGCACCGTCTTTTCCGCGTTCGCCAGTTTCTGTTTCAATTCGGAATTCTCAGCGACGAGGATCTGGACGCGTTCCTGCGCCTGCTTCGCGTTCTTCAATTGGTTCAGCAATTCGTTGCGTTCCTTCGTGACACTGGCGACTTGCGCGTTCGCCTCCGTCAACTTCTTGCTTTCGGCTTCCTTCTGTTTCTCGGCGGCGGCCCGGCCCTGCTCCGCGGAAACGAGTGCTTTTTTCAGCTGTGCAATTTCCGCCCGGAGAGCTTCCTGCGCCTTCGCCTTGCCGCCTTCGGTGCCGGCGATCTTCTTGAGAGATTCCTCCGCCTGCGCGAGCTGAGTGCGCACTTCCTTTTCGGCGCCGCGGGATTTATCCAGTTCGCTTTGTGCCTTCTCGAGCTTCGAGTTCGTTTCCTGCAAGCGCCCGTTCAGCGTTTCCTTTTCTTTCGCGACCGCGTCGTATTGGGTCTTGGATTTTTGGAGTTCGGCCTGGAGTTGATCCACTTTGTCCTGCAATTTTCTCGTCGCTTCCTTAATGGCGGCGTCGCTCGCCGCGGATTGACGCGGAGCGGCTGACGGAGTTGGAGACTTGGTTTCGGCAGTCTTGGGAGCAACGACCTCCACGCTCGGTTCGGCCGGCCCGGGTTTTTGCGGGAGAGCCGGAACGGTTGAAGTCGACGACGGCGGGGGCGGCGTTGAAGTGGCTGCAAGATCTTTCTGGGTCCCGAGCTTGCCCTGCACGCGCACGATGTTTTCGCCGATCTTGCGGCTGCGGTAATCGACGATCGCCGTCTGCCAATCCGGATGCGTCTTGCGCAATTCTTCCAGGAGACTGCCGGCAAAGCGGAATTTCGCCAACGCGGCCGGCAATTGATTGTCGTGCTCGAGTTTCTCGCCCTGCTGCGAGGTCATGTAGGCCTTGAGGAAAACCTCGCTCGGGTCATCGGACTGCGCGGGCAGGCGGGCGGGCGCGAGCGAAAGACAAAAACCGGCGAACAAAATCAGACCGATTTTCTTCATGCGTTGGAGAAGCCGAGAATATTCATGTGTGGGTTGAGTTGCAATGCCAGAAGCATCGCCCCTCAAAGTAAAGCGTCCGCCGTGCCAAGCTCGGGGCGCTTTCCCTTTGCAATCAGCTCTCGAAAAACTAAAATCCAGACTCTGTTGGTGGCCGTAGCTCAATGGTAGAGCTCCAGATTGTGATTCTGGCTGTTGCGGGTTCGAGTCCCGTCGGCCACCCCATTTCATTTTCGATTTTGGATTGCTGGGGAGACCGACCCTTGGCACGTGCGGTGCTTAAAAGCGAACGTGCTGAATCCGGCTTTCGCGATTGAATCCAGGAAGAAGAATTCTCCCGCGGACAATTTCTGGCTCCGCCTCGTGACCGACGAAGAACTGCGCGATTGCGACGATCTGCAAAAGTTGGTGATCGGCTGCGAAATCATCGCTGCCCTCGACGCCATCGATCTTCTCGCAGCCTGAGGAATTCGTCCCGCGCCCGTTGCAAGGTAACATGTGCGTTACCTTTGGCGGCTCGCGCTTTCATTGATCCGCCCTACGTAAGATTCTTGGACTGGAGAACGCCGCGCTCTTAGCGTCACCCGAGATATCATGCGCATTCTGGTGGTAGACGACGAAGCCCGGCTCGCACGCCATGTGTCGTCGGCGTTGACCGAGGCGGGCCACGATCCGGTCGTGATTCACGATGGCGAATCGGCTTTGCGTGAAGCGGAGAAGACGCCGTTCGATCTGATCGTCCTCGACGTCGGGTTGCCGGGCATGGATGGCTTCGAAGTGCTGCGACGAATGCGCGCAAAAAATATGTCGCATCGCGTCTTGATGCTGACCGCGCGAGGCGAGCTGACCGATCGCGTGACGGGACTGCAACTCGGCGCGGACGACTATCTCGCGAAACCATTTGCGATGCAGGAATTGGTGGCGCGCGTGCGAGCGCTCGGGCGGCGTTACGCGGAGGAGCCAGAAATCACGTTACGGGTCGACGACTTGACGCTCGATCTGGCGAACCAGCAGGTGCATCGCGGCGACCGCCACATCGAGCTTTCCACTCGCGAAATGACGCTGCTCAAAGTGCTGATGCGCGAGCCGGGTCGCGTCTTTACCCGCACGGAATTGTGCGAGCGCGTTTGGGAACGCGAACACGAATACGATATGAAACTCGTGGAAGTTTTCGTGGGACGCCTGCGAAAAAAAATTGGAATGCCGCCGCTCATTCACACGGTGCGGCATGTGGGGTACACAATCCGGGAGACGCCATAAGCGCTGGGCGCGGCGCGGCCTAACGACCACTGGCTAAGTAACGACTGCGTTACCTTTGGCAGATGGCGACGGGAACTATGAGTGCTCTGAATAGCACTCATGAAAAATCAATGGATTAGATCTCTACTGGTCTGCGCGTTCGCGATTGCCTTTGCGATCCCGAGCCGCGCAGAGGAAAGCAAACGCGGATTTTACGAGGGCAATCTCACCGGCGGCGGCAAGATCGTTTTCTTCGTCCAGGGCAATCATTCGCTCTCGACGTATGTCTTCGACACCGCCGGACATCAGGCCAGCTTCGGCGGCGGGACAGTGGCGGACAACGGCACCTTCACACTCACGACGAGTGCGAACAACACCATCACCGGAACGGTGAATCCCGGTTTTGTCACCGCGACAGTCCTGGGTCAGAACATCACGGCGAATCGCGTCGGGACATTCGGTGAGAGCGAAAATCTGGGCGGACGCTTCACTGCGACCGCGACGAACAGCACCGGCGGCTCGGTCGACGTGAAGATCGTCGTCGATTCGCAGAAAAACATTTTCATGATCGCCAAGCAGGGCACGACCGTACTCGGCGGCTTTGGGACAATCACGGTGACTCCGTCGTCCTCACCTTCACCAACACCCTCGCCAACTCCATCACCCACCCCGCACATGGTTTCGAGTGGCGGCGGGGATGACGGTGGCGGCGACGATCACGGCGGCCACGAATTCGAAGGCAACGATGAAAGAGAAGACCATAACGAAGATGCAAACTCCGAGTCGTTCAGTGCGACGTTCAGCCTGGTCTTTGTGACGGGAGAAACGATCACGGGCCATCTCACCTTCAGCCATGGATTGCTGCTGGGTGATTTCACCCTCAACGGCGTCGTGTTCCATTTCCGCGCGCCGCAGGAATCGTCCGAGAATCATCTCGCGAACATTTCGACCCGCGGCTTCGTCAACACGGGCCAGGGCCAATTGATCGGCGGTTTCATCATCCGCGGCGGACCGAAGATGGTCGTCATCCGCGCGATGGGTCCTTCGCTCACTGCCTCTGGCGTGAGTCCGGTGCTGGCTGATCCGCGCCTGAAGTTGTTCCAAAACAACACGCTCCTCGCGCAGAATGACAACTGGCAGAGCAACGCAAACGCGAGCGAGATTATCGCCACCACGATTCCACCGAGCGATCCCAAGGAGGCTGCGCTCCTGATCCGACTCGAGCCGGGCAATTACACCACGGTGGTGGACGGAGCCGACAACGGCACCGGCATCTGCCTTAGTGGAAGTGTTCGAGATCGACCGCGACTAAAAAACGAGAAACAGCAAAAGGCCCTCGCGTTTCGGCGCGAGGGCTTTTTTTGTTGTTGTGAAATCCCTAGATGCAGCCGACGACGCTCCTGATATGAAAGGTTCTCTCTTTGCGTTCGCTGCCTGCCTGATACTCCTTGTCCCGCCCGGCGACGTGGTCGCGTCCACTATCTCCGCCCTCACGATTCCGCTGGCCAAGGCCGTGTCCCAATCGACCCTGATCGTTGCCGGCACGGTCGAGCGAATCGGAAATTCCCGAGCTGTCGACGCCAAGAGGGACGATCCGGGCCTCCGTTATTTTCAAGTCCGCGTCGATGAGATCTTGAAGGCCGCTGACAAGACAATGAAAAATCTGAAAGGCAAAGAGCTCCCGATTTTCGATCCGCAGGAGAGGTTCTATCACGACCAGCGGGAGATGATCGCCGCCGGCGTCATCTCGTTCGCTGATCCGCGTTATCCCACACGAGTTCAGAAAATCGCGGCCGGCGATCGCCTCGTATTTTTCATCAGCGCCTTCGAGAAGTTGCCAGCATTTCCCGACGGCGCCTATCGGTTGGTTTGCGGTCAGGGCTACGATACGCTCGCCATCAAACGCAATGTCCTGAAGCGATTGAAGTAGCCTAACGACACCTACCGCGTTGTAATGCCTTCGGCGATGTCGACGTGAAATGTCTGCTTCACTTTCGTTTTGCCATAGGTCAATTCCGCGGTGTAATCGCCGCTCGGCATGAACTTCTTCGGATCGTCGCCGCCATATTTCGTCAGGACATCTTCGCTCGGGCGCAAGTCCCAGCTCAACCGCGTCATTCCCGCCACGCCGGGTGATTTGAGATTCGCGACGGGCTGGCCGGCGGCATTCGTGATGGCGATCTTGATTTCGTCGCCGGTGAATTCTTTCACCCACACGGTGAAGAGCGCGCCTTCGGGCGGATTCTGTCCGCGGTAAACGCCTTTGCCGTTCCAATCCGAGAATCCCGTCGTGATGTAGGAACCGCGCGCGTTCGGGACGCTGAAAAGATGCGCGGCCTTCGCCGCGATCTCGGGCGTCAACTCGCGGAGCGGTCGGGTGTCGTCGAGGATGCCGATGCTCCGGCCGTGCGTCGCGATGACGAGATCGTTTGTGCGCGGGTGGATTTGCAAATCGTCGACACGCATCGCTGGCAGATCGCCGAGCTTCATCCAGTGCGCGCCTTGATCGAAGGAGGCGAACAAACCGAAATGCGTTCCGGCGTAAAGTAATCTCGGATTTACCGGATCCTCGCGAATGACTTCCACCGGCGCGTAAGCCGGCAGCCCTTCGCCGACGACGCTCTGCCACGTCTTGCCGCCGTCGCCCGTGCGCACGATCATCGGCCGATCGTCGCCGACGCGATACGCATTCACGGCCACGTAAGCGACGTTCGCGTCCTTTGCTCCCGGTTCGATCCGCGAGATCCATTGGCCGCGCGCCGACTCCGGCAGATTTGCGGTCAGCTCCGTCCATTTACCGCCATCGTTGTCGGTCACCCACAGGCGGCCGTCATCGGTGCCGGCCCAGAGCAGGCCGGGCTTGACCGGCGATTCCGCGAGCGCAAAGACGACGCCATAATTTTCCGCGCCGCTGCCGCTCGCGTTTGTTTTCGCAGGATCGTTCTGCGTGAGATCGGGACTGATGACGGCGCAATGTTCCGCGCGATCGGTCAGACGAAAAACACGATTGCCGCCGAGATAAATCACGCCGGCTTTATGCCGGCTCATCACCAGCGGCGAATTCCAATGGAAACGATAATGCGGCTGGCCTTCCGGAGGTTCCGGCCGGAGCTGGCGCAGTTCGCCGGTGCGCAAGTTGAAGCGATGCACCGCGCCACCCTGGTTGTCGCCATAAAGCGTATCGCGATCCGCCGGATCGAAGAGCACGTAGAATCCGTCCGCACCCGTGAAAGGAATCCAGTCGGAATTGCGAATGCCTTCTTTACTCGGCACCGCGCTTGGCCCGACCCAATTGCAGTTGTCCTGAAGTCCACCCGCGATCCGATAAGCCGGCTGACTGTCGTCCAAAGAGATGCGGTAGAATTCGCCCGAGGGAATTCGATTCAAATGCTCCCAGCCTTTTCCGGCAGCGTAACTTTGATAGACGCCGCCATCGTTCCCGATGAGCAGACGCTGGCAAACGCGCGGCTTCGGCGGCTTGTTTTTATCTTCGGGTTTCGGCGGCTTTGGCGCGGGCATTGTTCCCGGTTGAATGGCGAGCGCGTGACAATCGGGATGAAGTTTCTCGGACAAATCTTCACGGAAATTTTTGCCGCCATCATCTGAGACGAGCAAAGCGAGTCCGAGGAGATAGACGCGCTGATCGTTCGACGGATCGATCCGGATTTGGCTGAAATAAAATGGGCGCGGATCGTAATCGCTCATACGCGTCCATTTTTCGCCGCCGTCCTCCGAACGAAAAACGCCGCCGCTCCGGCTATGAATGTCGGTGAGCGGACCGTTGCCGCCCTCATCGCTTTGCACGACGGCCATCACGATTTTCGGATTGGCCGGCGTGACCGCGAGTCCGATGCGACCCGTGCCCGGCGGCAAGCCGCCCGCTAATTTTTTCCAAGTCCCGCCGCCATTCGTGCTCTTGAAAATTCCGCTCACGTCTTCGCCGCCGGTGAACGCCGCGCCGAAAGTGAATCCCCACGGCGCGCGTTGCCGCGCATAAAGCGCTGCGTAAACGATCTCCGGATTCGACGGATCGAAGGCGACATCGCCGCAGCCGACGCGTGCCGCCCGCGCCGCCGGACCTTGCAAAACCGGTTTCCAATTTTTCCCGCCGTCGGTCGTCTTGAACAGGCCGCGATCGCCGCCGTCCGCCCAGAGATGACCGACCGCCGCGACATACGCCGTCTCGGGATTCGTGGGATGCACGATGATGCGCGCGATCGTGCGGCTCTCTTTCAGGCCGACGTTCTGCCAGGTGCCGCCTCCATCGGTGGAGCGATAAACGCCGTTGCCCCAGCCGGAAGAATTTCGATCGTTCGCCTCGCCGGTGCCGACCCAGAGCACATCGGAATCTGATGGCGCGATGGCGATGGCGCCGATCGATTGTGCAGTTTCCTTGTCGAAGATCGGATCGAACGAGACGCCGTTGTCGCCGGTTTTGAAGAGGCCGCCCGTCGCGAGTCCGACATAGAAGAGCGCCGGATTGCGCGGATCGAGCGCGATATCGGAGACGCGGCCGCCCATCACGGCGGGACCAATGGCGCGCACTTTGAGATTCTTGAACAAGACATCGGTGAGCTGTGGCGCCGGTGGATTCTCCTGCGCCCGCAGCGAGAGAATTGACGAAGCGATTACAAAAACGACGAAACGGAAAGAATGTTGAATAGACATAAAACTTCCTAGCGCGGGATCGGTTGTTCGAGATTCGCGAGCGCGTATGCGGTTACGGCGACGACCGCCGCGTTCTCCGCCAGCTCGTGTGGAACGATTTTGTCGAGCGTGTCTGCCGCGGTGTGATGATAAAAGAAATACGTCCTGTTATCCTGGATGGGGCTAAAGCCCGGCACGCCCAGTTTCGTCAACGGACCGATGTCCGCCCCCGGATGTTCGGCTAAAGTCAAAATGCCCGCGCCGGAATCCTGTAAAATTTTTGCGATCGGTTCGAATAACCACTTCGCCTCCTTTTTCGTCGCGTAATTAATCCCCAGGGGATGACCCGCGCCGCCGTCCGTCTCCATCACGGCGAAATGATTCGCGATCTCTTTGGCGTGATCGGCCGCATAGGCTTTGCCTCCGGCCAATCCGTTCTCTTCATTCATCCACGCGATGACGCGAATCGTTTTCTTGGGATGGAGTTTCAACTGCTGCACGAGGTTTGCGGCCTGCATCGAGACCGCAACCCCGGCGCCGTCGTCGATTGCGCCGGTTCCGAGGTCCCACGAATCCAAATGGCCGGAGACAACGACGACCTGCTCCGGATGTTCGCTGCCTTTCAGATCGCCGATCACGTTGTAGCTGGTTGCTTCCGGAAGTTGCTGCGGCGTGAGGACCAACCGCATTCGCACCGGACCTTGCGGCGCGAGCGACGAAATCAAGTCGGCGTCTTCGGCGGTGACCGCGGCGGCGGGAATCTTGGGCGCGTCCTTGGCATAATCGGTCTGGCCGGTGTGCGGGAGACGGAATTCCGCGCCGCCGACCGAACGAACGAGCGCGGCGACAGCACCGAGTCTGGCGGCAGCGCTGGGCGCCTCGGCGCGATACTTTACCGCCTGGCCGTAGGCGTCGCCACCATGGCCCTGGACGGCCATCAGTTTGTCGAAGTGATAATCGAAGAGCACGATCTTGCCGTTGACCTTATCGTGGCCTAACGACTGCAACTCATCGAAATTCCGCACCACGATCACCTCCGCGGTCAAACCTTCAGCGGGAGTCGGCACGCTGGCGCCGAGCGCGGTGAGAAGGATTTTTTGTTCCGTCTTCTCAGCCATCCCGGAATATTCGACGAGCGCCGCGGTTTCTTCGCCGCGCACCCAATGCGGCACGGTAATTTTTTCGAGCTGGACCTCGAGGCCGATCGCTTTCAATTCCGCGGCGACATATTCGACGGCTTTTTGCGCCTGGGCGGAGCCGGTCAAGCGCGGTCCGATGTTATTCGAAAGATGCGCGACCTGCCGATAAGCGTAATCGCTCGTGAGCGCGGCTTGCTGGAGTTGCTTGAGCGCCGAGAGAGTTTGCGTGGAGTAAGGCGCGGGAGACGGCGTGGGGGTGGGAGTCGGAGTCGCTTCCTGGGCGAGACATCGCGTGGCCAGGGTGAGAGCCAGAAAAACAGTTCCTTTGCCTAATCGTCTTGAAGAAAACCGAACGTTCATGATGTTTTGGTAGTTGTCCTTTCCGCTTGAGTTACCAGACAATGCAGTCGCAGCGTTAGCTTGCAAACACCGCCGTGGCGTTGGGTCGCCGTGGCGACCGAATCACGCCCCGACAAGCAGGGCGGCTACAGGAAACATTCCATGCGCTTATTGAAATATCCGATCCTCGTAATGGCGGCGTCGCAGTTCATCTTCGCGGCCGGCGCCGAAGACAAGAATGCCGGCGGCGACGCGGGCAAGACGTTGAACGCATTCTTCGAAGCGGAATGGAATTACACGTTGGAACAAAACCCGACGATGGCTTCATCGCTCGGTGATCGGCGCTGGAACGATCGCTGGCCGGACCGCAGCCTCGATGCGATCCGAAAACGCGAGGAACACGCCACCGATACGCTGGCCCGCCTGGCCAGAATCGATCGCGCGCAACTTTCGCCCGCGGATCAACTGAACTACGACCTGTTCAAAAAAGATCTCGAGACCGAGATCGAGGGCGCAAAATTCCGCACTTACCTGATGCCGATCAATCAGCGCGGCGGCGTGCAAACGCAGGATGAGCTGGGCGACCGGCTCCGCTTCGAAACGGTCAAGGATTACGAAGATTGGATCGCGCGGCTGCGCTCGTTTCCCGCGATGATGGACCAGGATATCGCGCTCATGCGGGAAGGCGCGCGCACCCACGTGATGTGGCCCAAGATTGTCCTCGGCCGCGTGCCGGCGCAGATCGACAAGCAGCTCGTTTCCAAACCGGAGGAGAGCCCGTTTTACAAGCCGTTCAAGAAATTCCCGGATGCAATTCCGAATGCGGACCGCGAGCGGCTCGCGCAAGCAGCGAAGGAAGCGATCACAGCAGGCGTGCTTCCATCATTCCAAAAGCTGAAAAAATATTTCGCCGACGAATACCTGCCGGCGGCGTTCGACCAGGTGGGAGTTTGGCAGATGCCGCAGGGCGCCGAGTTCTACACTTATCTGGCGCGCCGGCACACGACGACCAATCTCACTCCGCAACAAATCCACGAGAAAGGTTTGAGCGAAGTGGCCCGCATCCGCGGCGAAATGCAGAGCATCATGGAGAAGGTCGGGTTCAAGGGAACGCTGCCGGAATTTTTCACCAAGCTGCGGACCGATCCGCAGTTCTACTACAAGACACCGGAGGAATTGCTCGAAGCCTATCGCGCCCTCGCGAAACGGATCGATCCTAACCTCGTCAAAGTTTTCAAAACATTGCCGCGCACTCCGTATGGCGTGACACCGATTCCGGACAAGATCGCGCCCGATACCACGACCGCTTACTACAACCAGCCGGCGGCCGACGGCTCGCGCGCCGGTCTTTATTTCGTCAATCTCTACAAACCGGAGACGCGGCCGAAGTGGGAGATGATGGCATTGACCTTGCATGAATCAGTCCCGGGCCATCACCTCCAAATCGCCCTGGCGCAGGAGCTGGGCGACATCCCGAAGTTTCGCCGTTACGGCGGTTACACCGCGTTCGTGGAAGGCTGGGGCCTCTACGCGGAATCGCTCGGCCAGGACATGGGACTTTACGACGAGCCATATTCGAAGTTCGGCCAGCTTACCTACGAAATGTGGCGCGCCGTCCGCCTCGTCGTCGACACCGGGATGCATTTCATGAAATGGGACCGGCAACGCGCGATCGATTTCTTCATGGCGAACGCGCCCAAATCCGAGAACGACATCGTGAATGAAATCGACCGCTACATTTCGATGCCGGGCCAGGCGCTGGCCTACAAGATCGGCGAACTGAAAATCAAGGAGCTGCGCGACCGCGCCCGCCGCGAAATTGGAGAAAGCTTCGACTTGCGGGAATTTCACGACGCGGTCCTGCTTTCCGGCGCGGTGCCACTCGATGTCCTGGAAAAAAATATCGAGGCGTGGATTGCGGCGAAGAAAGCCGCGCAGAAAGCACCCGCTCCCAAACCGTGATGCGACGCGCCACGATGCTTTGAAATGAAAACCGCCGCCCCACTCGCGCCTCCCTCGGAAACGCACCTGACCGATGACGAATATCGGCTGCTCTGGGCGACCTCGACGGATGCGATCGTGATCATGGATGAACAGGGCACGATCCGCTACGCGAACCCGGCGACGCTGGATGTTTTCGGGTATTCCGCGGCGCGGTTGGTGGGGAACAACATTGCCATCCTCCAGCCGGAACATCTGCGCGAGGCGCATCGCCGGCGCGTAATGGGTGTGCTGCGCAACGGGAACAAAAAACTCGGCTGGCGCGCCGCGGAAACAGTAGGCCTGCATCGGCAGGGACATGAGTTTCCGATCGAGATCGCATTCAATCATCTTTCCAGGGACGCGGGCCGCAATGTTTTCGCCGCCTTCATTCGAGATATCTCGGACCGCAAAAAAATCGAAGACGCGCTCCGGCAGCGCGAGGCCCAATTGGCGGAGGCGCAAGAACTCGCCAAGCTTGGAAGTTGGAGTTGGGACGTGCCGTTGGACGCGATTACCTGGTCCCATGAATTGCTTCGAATCTCGGGACTGCCGGCGGCGCCCGGTCGTTTCGCTGAGGTTCTGGAATTAGTACCGCCGGAGGACCGCGCGGGCCTCAATGAGGCGGTGCGGCGTTCGATCGAGGACGACGAACCCTACGATATGAATGTCCGCCTGACGCGACCGGACGGTCTCTGCGCACGGTTCACGCCCGGGGACAATGCGTCCGCGACGGCGATGGCGCGGTCGTGCGGATGTTTGGCACCGCGCTGGATATCACGGAGCGGGAGAAAGCGCAGGCTGCGCTCCGCGATAGTGAAGAGCGGCAAAGCGGACGCCGGCCGAAACTTGATCGATGCAATTCGCTCCGTGGCGGAGCGCACAAACCATTTTTTACCCCGGAGATATCGCAACTCCTTTTCGGAAAATTTCTCGACGCGAATGGACTCAAGAAAGCAGGGACGACCGAACAAAAACTGACGCCCCGGGAGAGAGAGGTCGTGCGTCTTCTCGCCCAAAGCAGCAGCAACAAAGAGATCGCGGCCTTCTTGGGGATTAGCGTTCGCACAGCAGAAACGCACCGCGCCACGCTCATGCGCAAGCTTGGCATCGCCTCGCTCGCTGGACTGGTCCGCTACGCCATTCGCAACAATATCATTGAAGCGTAGCCGCCGATCGGCGCGTGGGCGTCGCGTTCTGGACATGGGTCGTTAAACCCGGCGCGTTTTTGCTTCCTTGCTCGAGCGTGGACCGTTATAAGAACGGAAGCCTACGACATGATTGCGATCCCCCCAGTTCCAACGGAAGCCGCAAGTGGCGCCCAGCCGATCAACGGGGGGTGCGCCCACGCGCAAGCAGTTAGGAGGGAACCCAGAGGCTATTACTCCCGGCTTTTCGGCGAACCCGCTCAGCCTATACCAAGGGACGACGAAGCTAAACTCGTAGAGCTAGGCAGAGCCATGCGCTACGCAGTCGAGCGGGAGGGCACACTTACTCCCAGGGTTGGTTACACCTACTTCGGCCAGTTTCTTGGCCACGATCTAACATACGATACAACGCCGCTAGAGGGGCCTTACCTCGAGCCCAAGGACACTCCAAATTACCGGACTCCTTCCCTGGACCTTGACCACGTTTACGGCGGGGGCCCTGGGAAATCGCCGCATCTTTACGAAGGAGACGAAGGCGCGGAGACCTTTAAGGTGGGAGCCACCACGCCTACGGGTTACCTCCGCGATCTCCCGGTGAAACATGGGACGGTCCTGATTGGCGACCAGCAAGACACGCGCAACCTGGATAACCTGATCCTGCGACAACTGCATGTCGTTTTCTTGAAATTCCACAACGAAGCGATCAAACAGCTAGGCGCCAAGCCTCCGTTGATAACCGACACCGAGAATCTCGGCGCCGGAAGTTTGTTCGAACGCGCCCAAAGGCTCGTGCGCTGGCATTACCAGTGGATCGTTCGCCACGATTACCTGCCGCGCATCCTGCACACGAGTATTTGGAACTACCAGGAGCGAAGAACACCCGCGCGGCTGGAGGCTCCGGGAAGTTACTCCGTGCCACTCGAATTCTCGCTAGCCGCGTTCCGCTTCGGGCACAGCATGGTGCGTAATGCTTACCGCCTGAACTGCCGGACGCGGCGCGTTGTGATCGCGGAGCTAATGGCGCTCGGTCAAAAGGCGGCCCCCATTGCCGATGATTATCTCATGGAATGGGGAACGTTCTTCGACGGCTTGCCCACCTCCGGTCCACAAGCGTCCAGCGCCTTCATCGATACCTCAATAAGCCGGGCCATGCATGACTTGTCGCCAGCAACAATCCGTCTGGCCAATGAGCTGGAACCTCCCGATCCATCGAACTTGCCAGTGCGCACACTCCTTCGCGGTGCGCGAGCTGGATTACCCTCCGGACAGGAAGCAGCCAACGCGCTCCTGGAACAAGGACTGATTACAGCGCAGGATCGGCTCACAACAGCAGAGTTAACGCGCGATACGTGCGACTATTCGGGCGGCGTCTTACGGCAAGCTGGGTTGGAGCAAAATACTCCCTTGTTTTACTACGTCCTAAAGGAAGCCGAACTAAGAGCCGAAGGATTGGCGCTGGGCCCAGTCGGGAGCCATATTGTGTCGGAAGCAATCCAAGGCTCTCTAGAAACGGACCCTGATGGATACATGGCTATCGCAGGAAAGCAATGGAAGCTGCCATCGTGGCAGTTTCCGAGTGGCGTCAGGCGGCCTATTAATTCTCTTATCGGCATTATTCGCCTGATCGGCGACGACAAGCTGCTCCCGGAATGCGACGCACATCGACGCAAATTCCTCCTCTAGCATTTCTCGACGACGTTTCCACTCCGGCGGCGGGGAAAAGTGGAATGCAGCGCATGATGACTGCGCTGGCTGGCATCGAGTTCGCCATGCCAAGCGGTTCTCCTCTGATGAAACTCTGTGAACCCGGGGCACGCTATGGAATGGAGGAATTCGAAGCAACGATCTCGCCAGGCCTTCTGGTTTCCGTTTCTCCAAAAGCGCGACTAAGTCTAAAAAGAAGCCTGCGGCGAGACCTGGCCCGAATCACTCGCCCCTGCCTCGAGCTGGAGAGAACCAGCTTTGCCTATGCCCTGCAAGCGCTTGGCCTGCCAGGCCAAACGAACGATCCAGAATTTGTCGACCGAAGATTTCTTGGGGCCAAGCCGTGCGATCGCCTCTTCCCAATGTTCAAACGATTCCCGGTCCTGGCAGACCTTTGGTTCCAACTGATTTCCCAATGGCGCTGTCATGTCACCGAAGTTGTCACCCGATTCGCACGGGATCGGCGTGCTCTTTCGCGAGCCTTCTTCAGCAGCCGGCCTCTCCGCAAAATCGCCGATCTGCGTTGCGGACTTTCCGACTCGCATAACAACGGACGCACTGTTGCGCGGCTTCAGTGCGAGGCTGGCTCGATCATCTATAAGCCGCGATCCGGCACAGGAGAATGGGAATGGTTCTCCCTGTTGGACTGGATGAACAGTCATTCCTTCCAGCCAAAGCCAAGGGCAGCCCGCGTCATGCGGCGCGAAGGTTACTGCTGGATGGAACATGTTGAACCTGCTTCCTGCAAAGATGAGGCGGCCGCGCGCCGTTTCTATCAACGCATAGGTGGAATGATTGCCGCCGCTTATCTCCTAAAAGCGGTGGATTGCCATCGTGAGAATGTTATCGCTTCCGGCGAATACCCCGTCCTGGTGGATGTCGACGCGCTCTGGCATGTCTCGCCTCTAACAAAGACTCAGAGCCCGGCCGATGTCCTTTATCGCACCGGTTTCTTTCCGAACTCAAACCAGCGCAGCTTACAGTCACGAAGCAGTGTTCTGGGCCGGACAACCACCGGGAAGCATCTGGCGCGAATTGCCGGCAAGCCACTGCCAGTAGCGAACTTCACGAAGGAGATCATCAGAGGCTTCACTAACGCATGGCATTGCATCCTTGGGACGCCCAGTCGACGCGCGGCATTCCTTCGACGACTGCACCGCATCCGTTCCCAGGAGCGACGTTGGATTTACTGGGCAACGGCGAGATACGCGGCTATCAGACAAGCTTCGATTCAACCGGCCGCTCTCCGCTCACAGGTCGAGCGAGACGTGCTTATCGCTCGCTTATGTTCGCGACGCTCAGTAACCGCTACCTTGGTTGAGGCGGAGTCGCATGCCTTACAGCGACTTGATATCCCTTACTTTATCCGGAAAACCCAAGAGCCGATGCCTTCCGATAAAGGCACCCTTCCGCGGAACCTCAGCACGGCTATCCGCCGAGCACTCAAATCGAACTAGGCGTCTTACTTATTAACCCGCTAGCTCCTCCAGAAAAAGTAGCTGCACGTTTGGTAATCCTCAGCATGACGCACCTCAGCGGTTCCGTTTTCCGCCGGGATATAATCGGGCACTGCCAGGATAAGTTTCTTCAAGCGCTGCTCCGGGGTGAGGAATTGAACTTCGAAATCATGGGGAAACTCAATTTCTCCAATTTCACTAACTGCCTCCTTGGCTGACTCCGGGGAGACCAGGCATCGATCCCGAAACTTGACGTCCGACCCCGCGCGGGTGAGCACGGATGTTAAGCGATCTAGTTTTTCGTCATTGTTCATCTCATTCCAATTCTTGGCTTTCATTTTATCCTTCCATTTACTGGTTTATTTTTTGTGCGTGCGTTCTCATTTCCGCCACTTTGGCGGCGAGAGTGTGGAGGATCGCCTCGAATTCCGAATTCATTCGGAGGGAATCAAACCGGGGATCCAATTTGAGCGAGCGGTAATCTATCCAGCCTAGACTCATGGCGCTGCGCAAATGATAGAATGCGGCGTCCGTCATTCCGAGCGTAGCTTCGATGGCGGCGAGACGATACGCGGCCTCGGGATTTGCTGGCTCACGGACGACGGCGGCAGATTCCTTGGCCAGGCATTCAGTAAGAAGCGCTCTTGCTCCCGCATCGTCACCCAGTTCTTGTCTTATTCGAGCTAAAGCCGACTTATAGGTAATCGCGCCAAAGAACGATCCGCCGCCATCGGCATCGGACCGGGCAAGATTCGCGTAGAGCTGTTTCGCGACCTTGAAGTCTCTGGCAAAAAATTCTATTTGCGCTGCGATCTGATCTGTCTCATCAAGCTCGGTGCGATGGCGGCGGCTTGTTCGCCATACTTGGCGTGCTCCATCAAAATCTCCTTGCAAGAGCCGGACGAGCGAGATTCCGATCTCTCCGTGAGGGAAGTCGGGCCGTAGCTCAGTCGCACGCCGATATGCCTGCAATGCACGATCGTTGTCACCAAGTTTAACCCAGCAGTCTCCTATGAGCCCATCCACCTCTCCCGGGGTTCGCCCTTTGTTGAAGGGAAGCTTGTACCAACTCATGGCTTGATGAGGACGCCCTAACATATCGAGCGTGAGGCCAACGAAATTAATAGCTTTCTCTTCCAATCCTCCCACTTCGATGGTTCGCAGTTCCTCTTCGAGCGCGTCGGAAAATTTTCCCTGCTGATAATAGACGCCGGCCTTGGCCCGATGGGCATCGCTCGAATCAGGCGACAGCTTAATGGCTTCGTCCGCCTCCTTCTCGCCGATGTCCAGGAACGAGGGGTCGGCGTTGTAATGGGTTCGGCCGGTCGCGGCAATTGAATAGTAGGCGTGAGCCAGGGTGGAATTCGGCTCCGCCACCAAAGCTTTCTTAAACAAGGCGATAGCATCGTCGCAATCGGAGGCAGCGGTGAAGCGATGCAGTATCGTACAACCCGCCCCAATGGCTTCTCTTGCGACATCATTCCTCAACCCTGGATCTGTCCTTGATTGCGCGATGCTCGACAAATCTTTCGCGCTTAAGATGGTATACAAGCTCTTACCGAGATATTTGCTTACTACGTGCGTTAGATCATTTGGTCCGGCGTTTTCCGAGATAACGGTGAAGAGAGTTTCGCCAGTCGCAGCATCAAAGAACCGGAAGGATATGCGCTTCCCGCCTTGAACCGTCCGCACTGTTCCTGTAAGCACCGTCCGAGCGTTGGTCTCACGTCCCGCTCGCCGAATGTCTTCGATCGTACCCCAGACAGGCGCCGATCCTGATCCCATCGTCTTGACCAAAGCCGGACCAAACGTATTCAGTTCGCTTTGCAAAGAACTGGCGATGGACTGCGCCAGGGCGCGAACGGGAAGGACACTGTCGAGATCCAACAAGGGTAAAACGAGGACCGAGCGCGAAGCTAGCAGGTTTTCGCGCATGGTGGATTCCAATTTTCGGTTATGGATCTGCCAGCCAACGGACGCGCTGGTGACGACAAAAAAGGCCACTAACAAAGCAGCGAGCGTACGATTGTGGCGAACCCAGCGACGAAGATGAAGCCATGGTCCTATCGGTCGCGCGGCAATGGGATTGCCTTCCAGCCAGCTACCAAGATCGTCCGCCAAACTTCCGGCTGAGGCATAGCGCGCCGAGGGATCGCGTTCCAGGCAGCGGGCGCAAATCGTTTCCAGGTCGCGATCCAGATGAGGCGCGAGAGACCGCAGCTTCGGCGCGGCTCTCTCGGCCGATTGCTTCATAACGCCCAACGCGTTATCACCCACGAATGGCAGCCGGCCGGCGAGAAGCTCAAAGAGAATCGCGCCGAGACTGTAGATATCGGCGGCGGGAGTCAGCAGTGCCGCCGGGCCGTCCGCCTGTTCCGGCGCGATGTAACCAGGCGTTCCAAAACTGGTCAGCGAACGGGTCAGATGGCTGGCAATTTCGTCACAGCGGGCCAGGCCAAAATCGCTCACGAGCGGTTCGCCGCGATGATCCAGGAGAACATTGCCGGGCTTGAGATCGCGATGCAGCACTCCTTTTTCGTGAGCGTGTTGAAGAGCGAGCGCCACCTTCTTCATCAGGAGAACGCTCTCGCGCGGCTCCTGGCGAAACGCGGCGCGAGCTTGCACCAGGCTCCCGCCCGCCGCGTATTTCATGGTAAAAAACGGAAGGCCGTCCGCGGTTTCACCCACTCGATAAATGGGAACGATGTTCGGATGATCCAGACGCGCGGCCGTTTCCGCTTCCCGACGAAAACGGGCCAGGGCCTGATCGGAGGGGTCGCCCTGGAAAGCGAGCACGCATTTCAAAGCGACGATGCGTCCCGAGTGTGGTTCCAGCGCCCGGTAGACCACGCCCATTCCGCCGCGCGCGATTTCATCGAAAATATCATGGTCGCCAATCCGCCAATCGCCCTCCGAGGATTTTACGGCGGCCAGCGCCTCCTTGAATGATTCCCCGCCGGCGCCGAGGTCTTCGTTGTCGAGCGCGCCCAGGAGAAGGCAGTTCAAACAGAGCCCGTTCTTGAGCCGCGAGCCGGAATGGCATTCCCCGCAGAGGACAGGCTCCTCGAGGACAACGAACGGAGTATCGGTTACCTGGGGGGTAGCTACTTCCATGGCCTTTCCCCCATTCCCGCGGAGAGTGCGGCGCAGAGATAGCGGATTTCGTCGTCCACGTTGGCCTCATTTTCCACGGTCTTGGCGATCTCTTCCCGCAGAAGGGCCCGATACCGCGTCCGAAATTTGTGCAGCAGATTTTTCACCGACTGCTCCGGAACACCCAGCGCGCGCGAAAGGTCCTCGTAGGAAATGTCCTCGCGCTCCGTCGTGAGATAATGCTGCAAGACTTCGTAGACGCGCCGACGCCCTTTGCTCTCGCATTCCGTCCGCAGCCGGCAGAGCGCCTCCTCCGCGATGGCGGCGGCCCACCCCAGGTCGAAGAGCGCTTCCGGCGGGGACGACTCGAGCGCCGCCATCGGCATCGACAAGGGGGCGGCCGTGTCCGCCATCCAACTTTCCCAGGAAACAAATTGCATCTGCCCACCCCGCTTGTGGCGCCCGCGTTTGTCCGCGGCATCAATCAGGAAATTTTTGAGCGATCTCAGCAGCAGGGAACGGAAACGCCCCAGCTTCGGATCTGCCGATTGCAACAGCGTTCCGTCGAAGATTGTGAGGAAAAATTCCTGCGTTAGGTCCTGCGCGTCCGGCGCCGAGTAACCCCTTCGATAGATGAAGGTGAAGATGGGGCGCCAATAAATCTGGCAGAGCCTGGCCAGATCACCGTTTACGCCGTTCTGTTCGCCGGGAGTGTGTCCCTGCCGAATTAAACTCCATCGCGTCGTAGCGAAATGCGTCAGGGCATTCTGAATTTCCGGCGCGCAAGTGGCACTCACGCGCTTAGGGTGAGCCCCCTACAATTTTCACTCAAGCATAAAATAAGTCGGCGCGCCCGGTTCATAAAATGGCCCTCGAGCCGCACTACTTTGTTGCGAAAACCGTTCGCGCAAACTCGATCCGCTTCGCCTCGACGCGGCCGGCTTGTTCCGTCGCGCGCGTCTCGAGTTCCGCGTAATTCAAACGGGCCAGGGACGGGACCATTTCCGACACGGACGCCAACGCGCGCCAGAGCGCACGCTTGCCCGTGATGCCCAGGGCGAGCGCCTCCAGGGCCAGGAAGAGACCCATGTCGCCTTCTTCCGATTCGCTCAGCCGAATCTTCGCGCGCGAAAGCTTCTCCAGGATCCACGCGCCAGCGTTGCGGACGGCGCTTTCTTCTTCGCCCAGTTTGTGAATCAACTCCTCGAGCTTTTTCTGATCTTCCTGAATATCGCCGCGCAAATCCTTAAAAAAGCGCTCGAGCGGCTTTCCTTCATAGGTCTTGACCAGCCGATCGAGCAGCTCGAGTGCGCCGACAGAGCCGGCCAGATGATCGTTGAGGTAGCTGACAAGATCGTTTGTGACCATGTTTTTCCCGTTCGACTCTTTCGCTGAATTCTGCGCGACTTGCAAACTCGCGCGAACGAGATTTTCCCAATGGCACCATCCTCATCACTGCGTCATCTTGCGGCCCATCCATGAAGTCGTTGCGCGTGTTCGTCTGTCTCGCTGCTCTCTCTGGAGCCGGCGCGCTTGCATGCGCAGCGTGCGATCTTTGCGGTTGCTACACGCCGCAGCTCGAAACATTACCTCAGCGCGATGCCGACATCGTCTTCGGCCAGCCCGCCGCCGTGGCTTCGTCCGGCCACCGCTCAGGGATGACTGGGTTATATGGCGCGGTCGCGGAACAGTTCACGCACTTCGGCACACTCCAACTCGATGGACGCGAAGTTCAGAACCCCACCGGCCAATACCTCGACAGTTCCATCACACAACTCGTGGCCGGCTACAGCTTCAACAGCCGCTTCGCTCTCCAACTGAACGCCCCACTCATCTATCGCTCCTTCGCGCGGCCGGAAGGCTTTGCCATCGACCGCGGCACCGAAGCGGGTCCCGGTGACATCTCGCTGCTCGCGAAGCTGGTCGTCTTTCGCAAGGAGTTGGGCGGAAGCCGCGCGGTAACGGGCGACGATCCAAAATCCCTGCACATGGAAATTCGCGAGCCCGATTTCACAATTTCCGCACTGCTCCTCGCCGGAATAAAACTCCCGACCGGCGACAGCCGCCGGCTCCTGGAGGAATTCAACGAAGTTGATGTTCCCGGCGCGCCCGTAAGCGGAATTCACGGGCACGACCTCACGCTCGGCACCGGCTCCTACGATGGGATTTTCGGCGGCCAAACCTCGCTGCGTTACAAGAATTTTTTCTTCCAGGGCGACCTGCAATTCACCCTGCGCGGCGACGGATCGCACCAATACAATTTCGCGAACGACCTGGCCTGGAGCGGTGGTCCCGGTTGTTACTTCATTCGCCGGCGCGACGCGATCTTCGGCCTGCAATTCGTCGTCTCGGGCGAACACAAAGACGTTGATCGCTTCCGCGGTCAGCCCGCGGAGGACACCGGCGTTACCTCCGTTTTTCTCGGTCCGAAAATCGTAGCCGCCTACAAGAAAATCAGCGTTGAGATCGGAGCGGAACTGCCCGTCATGATCGATAACACCGCGCTTCAAGCCGTGCCCGATTACCGTCTTCGCGGCGGATTCGCCGTCCGCTTTTGAGAGCCATCAGCGCCTGGTGTTAAGCCAGTCGAGAATGCGCTGTTTGTCGTCCTTAGGTCCGGCCTCGAGCTCGCTCAGCAGTTTTTTCGCCGGTTCGGCCCGCGGACTTTGCGGAAAGCGCGCGATGAATTCCCGCGTGATCGCTTTGGCCCGCTCGTTGTCGTGCAACACTTCGCTGAACAATCCCGCCTGGTTGTAGAGACTGTTCTCGTGCTGCGGGTTTTGCTTTTGGGCCGTCTCGTATTGCTCGAGCGCTTTCTGTGTCTGCCCCAGAAAACGAAAACAGTTGCCGAGATCGGTCCGCACATCGGGATTATCGCGGCCCAGCACGATCGCTTCCTGGTAATGTTCGATGGCATGCGACCAGTTCTGCCGATCGTAGTTCCAGTTCGCGAGCGTCAAAGCCGCGTCCGGTGGCGCGAGATGAGAAACATCCGGCGGCGCGTCGGCTGGCGGTGTGAAGGTTGTGGTCGCGCCGTTTTGCGTCTCCGGCGAACGCGGTTCCGGTTTCACGATCCATATCACGCCCGCGCCGAGCGCGAACGAGACCAGTCCCACGAGCACCATCGGCATTCGCGACGGTGAACTTTTCGGGTGCAGTGATTTTCGAGATCGGCTCAATGAGGAACGCGTTTTGTAACCGGGCATGATCATCTGGTCAAGGAACGAGGACCGCCGCGCCCGTTAGCTTTCCAGCGCGCAACGCCTCCAGCGCGCCGTTCGCTTGGTCGAGTGCAAATGTTCGCGTCTCAATGCGAATCGGAACCCGGCGCGCGAGTTCCATGAATTCTTCACCGTCGCGGCGAGTCAGATTCGCCACCGAGCAAATCTTCCGTTCGTGCCAGAGGTCGCGATAAGGAAACTGCGGGATGTCGCTCATGTGAATTCCGCCGCACACGACGATGCCGCCACGATCGACCGCCCGCAACGCCGCCGGCACCAGGGCGCCGATCGGCGCGAAGATAATGGCCGCGTCGAGTTTCTCCGGCGCGGCTTCATCCGATCCGCCGGCCCAAGTGACGCCGAGACGGCGCGCGAACCTCTGCGCTTCCGCATCGCCTGGGCGCGTAAAGGCGAAAATGTTCCGGCCTTCATGCCGCGCGATCTGAGCGACGATGTGCGCCGCAGCGCCAAAACCGTAAAGGCCGAGTCGCTTCCCCTCGCCTGCCATTCGCAGCGAGCGGTAACCGATCAATCCCGCGCAGAGCAACGGCGCCGCGCTCACATCATCGTAGCTGTCCGGGATTCGAAAACAGAAACGCGCATCGGCTGCGATATAACCGCCATAGCCGCCCTCGATTGTGTAGCCCGTGAAGCGCGCGCGCCGGCAGAGATTCTCGCGGTCGGAGCGGCAGAAATTACATTCGCCGCAAGTCCAGCCGAGCCACGGAATGCCGACGCGCTCGCCGATCCGGAAACCGTCGACGCCTTCACCGAGTTCTTCGATCCGACCGACGACTTCGTGTCCCGGAATCAGCGGCAACTTCGGATCCGGCAGCTCACCATCGACGACGTGGAGATCGGTGCGGCAAACTGCACAAGCCGCCACGCGCACGAGCGCTTCTCCCGCACCCGGACGCGGAGTCGGCACTTCGCTCCGAACGAGAGGCTGTCCCGCGGCTCTCAGCACCATGGCCTGCATAAAGTCCGCTACATCCAAACCGGTGCACGCGCGAGCGAATCGCAAAAGCCCTTAGTCCACTCAGAGAAAGCTGCGATATTGCGGGAATGAATGCGACCGCGCCTGCCGCGACCAGCGTCGATTGGAAAACCATCCGGGAGGATTTTCCGATTCTCCGCGAACGCGTCCAGGGCAAGCCGCTGATTTATTTCGACAGCGCGGCCACCTCGCAGAAGCCGCGGGCGGTGATCGATGCGCTGCGGCATTATTACGAACACGACAACGCGAATGTCCATCGCGGCCTGCACGAGCTGAGTTCGCGGGCGACCGAGGCCTACGAGAAATCGCGTCAGCGCGTGGCCGACTATCTCGGCGCCGCCAGCGCAGATGAGATTGTTTTCACCCGTGGCACGACGGAAGGGATCAATCTGATTGCGCAAGCCTGGGGCGGAAAAGTTCTGCGGGCCGGCGATGTGATTCTGCTCACGGAGATGGAGCATCACAGCAATCTCGTCCCGTGGCAGCTCATCGCGGAACGCACGGGGGCGCGGCTCCGGTTCGTGCCAGTGCGCGAAGACGGCACGCTCGCGCTCGAGGAGTTGCCTGCGTTGCTCACGAGCGAGGTGAAACTCTTCGCGTTCACCCACGTTTCAAACTCGTTAGGCACGATCAATCCTGTCGCCGAGCTCTGCGCAAAAGCGCGCGCGGCAGGAGCGCTCACGCTCGTTGACGCCGCCCAAAGCGCGGGACATCTCCCGATCGATGTGCAGGAGATGGGTTGTGATTTTCTCGTCTTCTCCGGCCACAAAATGTGCGCGCCCACCGGCATTGGCGCGCTTTATGGCCGCGCCGAGATTCTTGATTCCATTCCCGCCTGGCATGGCGGCGGCGAAATGATCGTGAGCGTATCGCTGGAGAAAAGCACATTCAAAAAAGCGCCGCACCGATTCGAGGCCGGCACTCCCAATATTGCGGGGGCGATCGGGCTCGCGGCCGCGATTGATTACATCGAGCGAATCGGGCGCGCCGAGATTTTTGCCCACGATGCGATGCTCACCGCGCACGCGATCGACCGCCTCGCTGAAGTGCCCGGTATGCGCATCCTCGGGCCGACGGAGAAGCGCGGCGCGCTGGTTGGTTTCGTGATGGAAGCGGCGCACCCGCACGACCTGACAACCTTCGCGGACCAACAAGGCCTGGCGCTGCGCGGCGGGCACCATTGCAATCAACCGCTCATGCGGAAGTTCGGTTTGCCCGGCACGACGCGCGCGAGTTTTTATTTCTACAACACGATCGCCGAGATCGACCGCATGATTGAAATCCTGCGCGACGCCGCGCGTTTCTTTTCATGAGCTCGGAACTCGAAGAGCTTTATCAGGAAGTCATTCTCGATCATTCGCGGCGTCCGCGGAATTTCGGGGAGCTTCCCGACGCCGCCGTGCGCGTGCATGGCGACAATCCCGCGTGCGGCGATGAGATTCATCTCGCTGTGAAATTCCGCGAGGACGGCGGGTTGGAGGAGATCAAGTTCACCGGGCACGGCTGCGCGATCAGCCAGGCTTCGGCTTCCATGATGACGATGAAGTTGAAAGGGAAGAGTCGCGCCGAAGCCCTGGAAATGGCGCGCGTCTTTCACGATCTCGTCACTGGCGGCCCGACGGAGCCGGCCTATCTGCTGGGCGACCTGCGGCTCATGCGCGGGGTGCGGAAATTTCCACAGCGCGTGAAGTGCGCGACGCTTGCCTGGCACGCGCTCGAGCAAGCGTTGCGGCAAAGTGCGGGAGAATCGACCATTACGACCGAAGCTCCGTGAACGCAGTGGCATGTAAGGCCGGACATTGCCATCGTCCTTCCTGCTTACGGAGGCGGCGAGCTTAGATCATAGACCTCCACCAAGCCTACCCCGGTAGCGCCGTTCACGCCTTGGACGACAGCAGTGTAACTGCCAGGACTAAGCGTGGCCAACAGCGCCGATTCCCGCGGATCAGATGGCGCGAAGCCGAGACTCGCGATCATTGCAGCATCCGGATTCTGCTGCTGCCAATCGTTATTCGATTGCACTGTATTGCCGTTGCCATCATGCAACTCCAGCGTCGGATCGGAAAGCGAGTTAGCCACGCCAGAGTTGGCCAGCGACGGGCCCATGGCACGCACGATAACTTGCTTAGGTTGGTTTCCTCCAATAATAAAGCCGCCGATCAATACGCTCCCGCCGGTTCCTACCTGACCGCGGGTAGAGACGTTACCGGCGCGCCCAGCCGTTGTATTTGGGTGCAGATCGAATAGCTCAAACAAGCCTACCCCCGTTGCCGCAGGGGTAGAGGAATCCGAGTATCCTTGCACTACTGCCGTGTAAGACCCTGGGTTAAGCGTAAGGATTAATGCGGACTCAATGCTATCTGCCGGATCGAGCCCGTAGCTCGCGATTGTTGGTCCGTCGGCGCTCGTAAACCAATCATCGTTGGTCGCGACTTGTCGTCCGCTGGAGTCAAATACCGTAACGACTGTATCCACAATCGCGTTCGTGATTCCCAACGAGCTAAGAGAAAAGCCAATGCCACGCACGATGACTGTCGCCGGTTGCGAGCCCTGGATGATAAAGCCGCCTATAAGAACATTATCTCCCGTCCCGATGAAGCCGCGCGTGGAAATATTCCGCAGGACGGGCCCATTGACTGAAGTTTGATAGGCTGGGCCCGTCGAGTAAATCGACTGCACGCCCGCGATATCATCCGCCTGGACCGTGTCGATGTTACTTATGGTTGAGTTCATGATGGCAGTCACGTGCTGCCCGTGCGTGTCGGGATGATCCAGGCCAAGAGTATGACCGAACTCATGGATCGCCACCCGGTGGAAATCCATCGCGGCGCGCAAAGGGCCGCGATACGAATCCCAGTCGTACATGGTATTGAAAAGCGTGTCGGTTTCCTCCATGAACGTTTGGGTCATCCCGTTGATAGTGGCGTCGCGATAGCTCAAGAGACTGACAGCCAGGGTGCTGGAGCCAAAGGTCTGGCCGAAAATGGTCGAGGAAAATAACACGGACATTTCTTCGTCGTTCCCATTCGGGACGACCGGTGAGTTAAGCACTCCGGCGAACCGCACGTGAGCGAGATATGGATTCCAAACGTTCAACGCATCCAGCGCCGACTGATTGAAGGAGGTAAACCCATCAGTCAACTGCTGCGGACCGCCGAGGGACAACTGCATGACCACAGTGCGATCGCGCGTCCACGAAATTGCGTGACCGTTGTTGTCCATTTCAAGAACATACGCCCGCAGCGGGCTCACCCCAAAGAACGCAACCAGCGCCAGCCAGTAAATTCTTAACGCCGATCTCGTGACCATCGCCAATGACATCGCCGAACGTAAACCGTGGAGGACAGAAATGCGAGCGCTTGACCGCGGATGAGCGAAAGAATTTGTTCGTGTGCGCTGATTCATCTCCGAACAGGGTTGCACTGCCGCGGCAGTTCCGTGAAACTTGGCGGGGGCAACAAACTGTGTCTGTAGCTCAACTGGATAGAGCAGCTGACTTCGGATCAGCAGGTTGGGGGTTCGAATCCCTCCAGGCACGTCGTGCCGGCGTGAACCGCGGGGCGGAAAAGGTTTCTCGAAATTGAACGACGTGGCTTCGATCACCACCAGAGAGTTTACCATCGACGATTACGATGGGGCCACGGCGCTTTGGAAGGCGGTGGAAGGAGTAGAAGTAGCCGAAGGCGACGCCAAAGAAGACATCCGCACTTACCTTCTCCGCAATCCGGGTCTTAGTCGCGTCGCGGAAGAGAACGGTAAAATCGTTGGCGCGGTCCTCTGCGGTCACGATGGCCGGCGCGCATGGATCTATCATCTGGCGGTCGCGCTCACACATCGCGGGCAGAGAATTGGCAATCGTCTGCTCGACGAATGCGTCACAAAGCTGCGTGGCACCGGCGTGAAACGAGCGATCATCCTTGTGGCCGGAGAAAACGACTTGGGACGCTCGTTCTGGCTCCGCAATGGCTGGGAAGAAATCCCAGGCGCATTTCCGATGGGTCTCGATCTTTGATCTTGCGCACTACATCAGCCACGCGCGATCCGCTGATCTCACAATGTTCCGCGCAACCCGAGAGCATCGGCCCGCTCGCGCATGAATGAAATAACGTTGCCGATATGTTCCTCCAGCGGCAGACCGAGTTCCTCCGCGCCCTGACGCAGGTCCTCGCGCTTAACCGCCCGCGCGAACGCCTTGTCTTTCATCCTTTTCAGGACCGATTTCGGCTCGAGATCGAGGATGCTCTTCGTCGGCCTAACGAGTGAAGCGGCGACAATAAAGCCGGAGAGTTCGTCGCACGCCCAGAGCGTTTTCTCCAAGAGGCTGATCCGGGCGACGCCGCTGTAATCGGCGTGGGAGAGAATCGCGCGCGTGACCCACTCGGGATATCCTTGCTCGCGCAAGATCTCGCAACCGCGGAAGGGATGATCTTCCGGCGTCGGCCAGCGCTCATAATCGAAATCGTGCAGGAGCGCCACGACACCCCACGCTTGCTCGTCTTCGCCAAACTTGCGCGCGTAGCCGGCGACTGATGCCTCCACGGCCATCGCGTGCTTGAGCAAACTGTCGCTCGTCGTGTAAGTGGTGAGAAGCTTCCAGGCGTCTTCGCGATTCAACGTGATGGACATGCCGCAACTTCTGCGCATCAAACCACGGTGCAAGCGGCCGTTCCCAAGGATTTGCCCGCGCCTAAAACTATTGACGACCCAGACGGAGAACTTCATCTTCAATGCTCTGATGCCGGCAACCGCCAAATCGAGTCACGAGCAGGATCTCGCCTTTGCGCAACGCGTGCTGGCGGGGAACGACAGCGCTGCCGCCGAATTGCGCAGCCGTTATCATGGCAAAATCGTCGGCGTTCTCCGCGCGCGCGGCGCGAGTGAAACCGAAGCCGAGGATTTGACCGCCGATTTGTGGACGGATTGTTTCGCCGCGCGTCCAAATCGCCAGACTCTTCTGACGAAGTTTCAGGGACGCTGCGCGCTCGAATCGTGGCTGCTCACCGTCGCCACGCACCGCCTCGTCGACCTGAAGCGAAGGCAGACTTTCCGCGTCGAGGTTCCGGTCTCCACCGAATCGAACGAGGATTTTTTCGATCAACGACCCGGACCCGAGCCGGCGTCCGCTCCGAGCGAAAAGCAGCTTGTCCTCTTGCTGCGGGAAGCGACTCGGCAGGCGTTTGCGAAGGGCGATGCCGAATCGATTTTGATCTTGAAGCTGGTCCATCTCCATCAATTGACCCAGCGGGAAATCGCGCGGATGTGGGGCTGGCACGAATCGAAAGTCAGCCGCGCCCTCGATGTCACGCGCGAGAACATTGCCCGCAACATTTTATCGGAGCTGAAACGGGTCGATCCGTGGCTCGAGCTGCGGTGGGAAGATTTCGTCGAGCTTTGTGCCGGGTCGACCGATATGCTTTTTTGATGCGCGAAGATAATTCGCAAAGTTCGCCGCTTGATGAGTCTAAAAAAAGAGAGAGCTGTTATACCGGGCGACGGCGATGCATCGTATCGCTCCCCGTCCGTCGGTGGGCTCATTAAAATGATGAACACCTTTTTTTACATAACAGCGGCTTCCAATCCGCCCACCAAAATCTTTTTGCCGTGAAGGATGATTTCCAAATTCTCCTGGAGTTCCTCGAAAGCGATCGGCCCGAAGTGGCCGGTCGCGCGGCCGCCACGGTCTCGCCCGAATTCCGGGAAAAGCTGGTGAAGTTCGCTGCCGGAAGTTGCACGGAAGAAGAACGCGCTCAGGTGAAGAAGATGCTGCAAGAGCAACCCTACTTGCTCCCGGCCCTGGCCCGGGAGACCTTGGCTCTGAGACAACCACAGGAATGAAAACGACCACTCGCGCCAACTTCCTCCCCGAGCCACGCTTCGTCCCGCTGCGACCCGCGCTCCAGGAGCATCTCGCCAAACTCGGCGAGGCCGTCACACCCTCGAATTTCCTCAGCATCTGTGACGAAATGCCGAGAAAGCTGTTGAAGGAAACCTTTGACCGCATCGCAGCCGATGAAGGAAGCATCTGGCTGCTGGATGAAGAGAAGAAGCATCTGGTGGTGGCGTATAACAGCGGTCCTAACACCGACAGCATCGTTGGATTCAAACAGCCGCTTGGCAAAGGCATCGTCAGCCTCGTGGTGGCGAGCGAGAATGCCTTCGTCGAAAACCAGGTCTACAAGAACGCGAAGCACAGCGCGACGCTCGACAAGAAGCTGCACAAGACCACTTATGCCATGATCGCTGTGCCGTTTTATTTTCTTAATCAGGTGCGCGGAGTTATTTCCTGTGTGCAATTGCTGGACGTGATGGTGCACGATGGAGAAGCTGCCGCCACGGGGACGACTCCAGCGGGGTTTGGGCCGCATGAGCTCAATGCCATTCAAACGATTTCGGCTGTAATCAGAGACCTGATCGACTATCGCATGCTCGGAACTGCCGTAGGATGGAACCGACGCTAGGCAATAACTCGAGTCCTTTCCGGCTGGACGAAGCCCGTCGCGCGTTGGAAAAGGGAACGGGCAAAGGCGTGCGCATCGCCGTGATCGATTCTGGAATAGAGATCGATCACCCGGCCTTGGCAGGCATCAAGCTGCTGGACGATCTGCATGTCGTGGACGCCGGCGTGCAGATTGAGGTAAGACCTGGCGATGGCACCGATATCTATGGTCATGCCACGGCGGTGGCCGGAGTGATTCGGCGGATCGCGCCGGATGCCGAGTTAGGCAGTTTTCGCGTGCTCGGTGAAAACCTGGGCTCTCGCACCGTGATCATTCGCGAAGGTGTCCGGCAGGCAATCGACAAAAATTATCATATCCTTAACTGTAGCTTTGGCTGCGGACTGGCCGAGCATATCTTTCAATACAAGGAGTGGATCGACGAAGCTTATCTCAAAGGCATCCACCTTGTTTCCGCCTGCAATAATTATGACTTCACCACGCCGGAATGGCCGGGATACTTCCCCAGCGTGGTGACCGTCAATATGACGCGCCTCGATGAAGACCATACCTTCTTCTACAAGCCGGGGCACCTTGTTGAGTTTGCCGCACGTGGCGTAGACGTAACTCTCCCGTGGAACCACCACTCCACTAAGGAAGTCACGGGTAGCAGCTTTGCCGCGCCTATCATGAGCGCGCTACTCGCGCGACTCATCTCGGAAATGCCAGGGCTCGCCCCCTTGGAGGCAAAATCCATCCTGCATCGCCTGGCCCTTCCGTGGCGGAGCGATCTCACGGCGCCGAATATTACTTCCCCCGCTGCTCCTGTCGCCCGGGTGGGCCGTCCCCCACCCTCCAGCTAGTTAGGAACTAATACTCGATGAGCAGCTCCCGGGCGGTGGGTTCGCGGTTGTTGTCCGTATCGATTGTGTCCGGGCCTTCTGTGTCTGCGTTGTTACAAAAGGTCGGAGCGACTGAGACGAAGCGCCGGCTGGGGTTGTTGACCAGCGCAAAAACTGAGAGAAACAGATTCATCGTCCAGCAGCTATCATCGTCACACGAGGGACATCTGCCCGACCCCGCGCAAATAGTAGAACAGATCATCGCAATTAGTAATCAAGGCGGAGTCGATCATCTTTTCATCGAGTGCGATCCTGAGACGCCCGCGTTCGCATTTGCTTCGCTCTTTGTGCCGCAGGAAAACGCTGCCATCCGTTTGACCGACGTTGCCCACCTTACTTCGACTGTGCTAGCTATCGAACCGGCTACTCTGCTCGAGGCCCTCGTCCAAAGGCGTGAGGTCGATAGTGTTGATTCTCCCTGCCTCATCGCCGAGCAACTTGAGTTTGTCGACAATGTGGTGCTCGACGGCAGGAGCGATGATCCAAGTTTCACGCTAGCCCGGGCAATCGCACTCACACTCAATCCGCGCGCCCAAGTCTCGCAGCTCTCCCAGGAGACGCCGAAGAAGTTGCTCGACGCCGGCGCCTCCTTTGATTTCGCCGCGGCTTTGGATGGCGCAGGATGGCGAAAGCTAATCGACTCGGAGCAAGCTAGCCCAAGTCGACAGGATAACGTAACGGCGTTCGCCTATCGTGCCCGAAAGCCATTCCATCCGGAGAGGTTTTGGAATTTGCTGCAAGGCGGTTTCCCTGGTGTCTTCCGCGTAAAAGGTTTCTTTTGGCTCGCGACACGAATGGACTTGGTCGGCGGCCTTAACCTGGCGGGTTCGGAATCTCATTATGCGACCGCCGGAGAATGGTGGGCCGCTCGTGACGAGCATGCCCGCCAATCCGAGATGCCCCAGCGCACGAGAAAGGAATGGCGGGAACCTTTCGGCGACCGCCGCCAGGCAATTGCTTTCATGGGAATCAACCTCGATGCAGGGAAACTTACCGCAGAGCTTGATGCCTGCTTGTTGAATGACTCGGAGATGACCGCCGGCGAACACGGCTGGGCCGAGTTCCCGGATCCGTTTCCATCCTGGTCGACCCATCATCACCACCACGACGATCACTGCGAGCACGACCACGAGCACGAGCACGAATGTGAGAATGGCGATTGTCATCACGACCACTAACAATCGGTTGCAAAGGCTTTGCTGTTATCCGTCATAGTCCCACTATGATGGAATCTTCAGCCGCAATGCCCGGAGCGTTTGAGTCGCCCGAGGAGGAGCTATCTGCTCTTCCCATCTGGACCTTTACGCTGGGCATCTTTTCGCTGCTGACCTTCGGACTTACTTCCGTGCCCTCAATCATCTGCGGGCACATGGCCCTGGTGGAAGTAAGAAAGAACACGAGCGGATCATTGGGAAAATGCGTGGCCGTCGTTGGTCTCGTCATCGGTTACGCAGGAACAGCGCTTCTGGGAATCACGATCCTGTTCCTGATCAGGTTCCTCTCCGCCCACTAGGCTCGACCTTCACTTCGAGCGGTTCAGGCCGGAATGCCGCCGCATTCACGAACGCCATCTTCATTCGTTCGATCGAGGTTTGCGCTTTGTCGCAGTTGCCGACAGAGTCTAGGGCGCAACCTGATCTTCTGTGGCTATACCGACCGATTCCGATTTCTGGGAAGACCTTCTGATTTTCATCGAAGAGGGGAAGGTTATCCCCGTGATCGGTGAATCGATCGTCACCTTTGGCGATGATGACAGCAATCTTTACCAATGGCTGGCAAAACGCCTGGCCGAAAAACTTCAAGTGCCTCCCGGCCAACTTTCCGAAAACCCGACGCTCAACGACGTTGTCTGCCGTCACCTCCTTAACGGTGGCGCGCGGAATGTAATTTACACTCGACTGCACCGCGTGCTTCGCGACGAATGCCCGACACCCGGCACGACTTTGCGTGAGCTGGCTTCGATCTCCGCCTTTAATCTCTTCTTAACGACGACCTTTGATCCATTACTCGAAAACGCGCTCAACGCGGAACGCTATGGCGGACAAGCTCTCACCCAGCGGCTTTCTTTTTTCCCTGAAGCCGCGGACAAGGATCTTCCCGCGCGCAAAATCGAGCTGAGCCGCGCCACCGTCTACCATCTTCTGGGCTGTGTTTCGCCGAGCCCGGAGTATGTGGTGTGGGAGGAAGATGCACTCGAATTTGTCTGCGCACTCCACCAACACCTGCCAGGGATGGAGAAACTGGCGCGCGATCTCAAGGAACATGGCTTGCTTATTCTCGGCTTGAACTTCTCGGACTGGCTGGTCCGTTTCTTCCTGCGCATCACCAAGCAGTCGCGTCTTTCCGAATCCAGGTCCAACACGGAAGTCTTGGCGGTAGGATCAGCCGGAACTGTCCCCGAAAGCATGGTGCTCTTTTTCGGCGGAGTAAGCCGAAACATCCAGGTGGTCGCGGCCGATCCGGCGGAGTTCGTCGCGGAACTGGCCAGTCGTTGGCGCGAAAAGCATCCACCGGCGGAAGGCACGCCGAGCGAGTTCGTGCTCCCGCCCGAGCTGGAGATGCCGAAGGGTGCGATCTTCCTGAGCTATGCCCGGGAAGATGAGGATGCGGCGCGGAGATTAAAGGCGGGCTTGGAGCGGCACGGCTGTACGGTGTGGTATGACCGCGACCGACTCAAACCAGGTGGAAACTGGCATAATCATTTGCAAGATGAAGTGAAGGGCCGGTGTTCTCTGTTTCTCTCCGTGATTTCTCGCACAACGGAAGGCGCGCCGTCCGGCTATTTTCATCAGGAACGCAATTGGGCTTCGGAACGGCAGGCCATGTTTTCCGAAGGCGAAGAGTATTACATTCCAGTCGTGATCGATGATTCGCCTCTCTCCACCCAGCGGGAGCCCCGCACTTTTCGACGCGTCCAAGCTACTCGCCTGGCAAGCGGCGAAGTCACCGAAGACTTTGGAAAGTATCTGCACGCGTTGCAGCAAAAGCGGCTGTCCGCTCTGGACCAATGAGCTCGGCCGATAGGATCACGGCCCGTGTGTTCGGCGCGGATCCGGAGTCACCGTGGCTGGGTCTGCGCTCCTTCACCGAGGAGACGCAAGGTTATTTCTTCGGCCGAAACGCAGAGCTTCAAGATTTTTTCGAGCGCGTGCTGCACAAGCCGCTCACGGTTTTGTTCGGGCAATCGGGCCTGGGGAAAACGTCCCTTATTCAGGCTGGCCTTATTCCCAAACTGCGCGCGTCCGGCCTTCTCCCGGTGCGGATTCGTTTGCGTTACGAAGAGGACGCGGCATCGCCCGGCCAGCAAATGGTCGAAGCCCTCCGCGCGGAGCTGCAACTCGCCGGACGCGACGATCTCTCCGCAGCGTGCGCCGGAGCGACGAGCCTTTGGTTGCTTCTCCACGACGCGGAGTTCGGATTCATCAATGAGGATGGCGCGCCAGTAGTTCGCCCGGTCTTCATTTTCGATCAGTTCGAGGAGATTTTCACACTCGGCGAAGCGCGCCGGCAAATGGCTGAAGATTTTCGTGAGACTCTGGCGGCGATTGTCGAAAATCGGATGCCGTCGCAGGTCCGCGCCGAAATTGAAAGCAACGATCAGCTGGCCGAGAGGGTCGACTATCATGCTCATCCGGCAAAGGTGCTGCTATCATTGCGCGAGGATTTTCTTCACCTCTTGGAACGGTGGCGCTGGCAACTCCCCGCCTTGATGGATAACAGAATGGAGCTGCGTCCTTTGAGCGGCGTCCAGGCGGTGCAAGCCGTGACGGAGCCTGGCAGTCTGCGTCTCGATAAGCCACCGATTGTCTCCGGAGAAATCGCGGCTGCTATCGTGCGTTTTATCGCGGGAGTCCGCTCCGACGTGCCACTCAGTGAAATCGATGCCGTGCCGCCCCTCCTCAGTCTTATGTGCGCCGAGCTAAACGCCCAGCGTCTCGCGGCCGGCGAAGAAACAATCACCGCTGAGCAACTCGAAGGATGTAGCGGGCACATTCTCGAAAAGTTCTATTTCGATACCTTCGCGAATCATCCCGCCGCAGTGCGCGAGTTTGTCGAAGACCGGCTGCTATCCGAGTCCGGCTTTCGCCAGGCTGTTACTCTCGACACTGCGGAAGCGGAGCTTGTTCGCGGCGGTTTGCCGAGCGACGCCGCCTCGAATGCGATTCTCGACCTGGTAGAACGACGCCTTCTTGTCGTGGAGGAAAGAGGCGGCGTTCGGCGAGTGGAGCTAACTCACGATGTTCTCACCGCGGTAGCTTCGGCTAGTCGTGTTAACCGTCGCGAGCGCGAGGCAAACGCGCGCCTCGCTCGCCGCCAACAGCAACGGCTGCGCCGGCAGCGAAGAATTGCGCTGACGGTTGTGGCGGTGTTGCTCCTCGGTTGCACGGCCTTGGTGACTTATGCCTATCGCACCCGACAGGAAATCAAGTTTCGCGAGCTGGTCGATATAGGTAACTTCATGCTTGAAGCAGGAGAGTATCAGCCGGCGTTGGAGAAGTTCAAAGAGGCAGCGCAACTCAAGCCTTCCGAAGCGGAAGCCTGGTTTGGGATAGGAGACGTCCTTGTCCGCCAGGCTTATGGCGCAGGCGATGCACGAAACACACCTATCCTATCGGACGCGATCAAGGCCTACGACAAGGCAGTCGAAATCGAAAAGATGAAAAATGCGACGGCCGCCCAACATTACGCAGGCCAGGCCAAGCTAGCCCAGGCTTATGTTGGCCTTGGGGACGTTTACGCCCTCGGAGCGGACCCGGATTTTCCCAAGGCCGAAGCGCTTTATAAACAGGCCGAGGCGACCGATCCGGAATCGCCGGACCCGCACATAGGTTACGGCAACATTCAACTCGAACAGGGCCGGTTTCATCTGGCCATGGACCAATATGTAAAAGCGCTGGAGGCCGCCCGGCAACGAAACACACCCAGCTATGGCGCGCACGCTGGGTTAGGAACAGTTTACCTGAGCCTGGGTCACTACGGACTCGCCATGCAGGAATTTGACCGCGCCATTGGAGCTAACCCGGGTGCAGTCATCGCGCGCTTTCGGCTCGCGACCGCGATCTACATGCAGGACCGCAACGATCCTCGGGCGATTGAGTTCTTCAAAAGTCTCGTCGGCTCAAACATGAAGCGGCTCGATTCTCTCACCCACATGAATCTCGCTTACATGCTTCTGGAAAAGGAAAAGCTGCCGGACCCAGCCCTTCTCGGAGAAGCTGTTCGACACTTGGAAGAAGCATACGAAAAGGATCCTTACGCCTTTTCGGCTTTTCGCCTGGGCATCGGGCGGGCCCTTCAGGGTAACTCGAAAGAAGCTTCCAAGCTTTGGGAAGAAGCATCCAGGCTTTCGTGGGGCAGCGATTCGCTTTCGCGCCGGACCTATTCGCCGCTGCTGGCTACCCTTCGCAATGAATCGAGCGCTTTACCGCAGCTACAGGAGATGATTCAATTCCTGGCGCAGGAAGGAGCTGCCGGCTCCCTTGAGACGGTAAAGCGCGACGCCGAGTTGATTCGGCGCTCCGGACTTTACAACGCTCAGATCGATCCAGTGCTGGTTTTGCTGGATGATGCAATCGGTAAGGCGCGCGAACACAACAAACCAGACCTGCGCGGCCAGCTATGAAACACTCGAACGGCGATGACGCCCAGCTGTCGCCGTTTTGGGTAGTTGCCTTCACCGGTCATAGAGATTTGAAGAACCCTGTAGCTGTGGGCAGAGTCATTCGCGAAGAACTCGAAGTGCTGCGCAGGGAAGTGCCGGGCGAGATCGTCGGATATGCCTCGGCCGCGATCGGAGCCGACACTCTTTTTGCCGAAGCTTGCCAGTCGCTGAAGATACCGTGGGTGGCGGCGCTCCCGTTTTCGCCCGCTGAATTCCGAAATGACTTTAGCGAGAGCCAATGGTCGCACGTCACTGAGTTGTTAAGCCGGGCCATGGACGTTGAGATCTCTGGCACCTCAGACGATCGGCCCGCGGCTTATCTCCGCTGCGGGCTGCGCACCGTGGACGAGGCCGATGTTTTGATGACGGTGTGGGATGGCGAGCCGGCGCGCGGCCTTGGCGGAACAGCGGAAGTCGTGGCGTATGCGCGAATGCAGAATAAGCCAATCATCCTGATTCACCCCGACCAGCTCAAGGTGGAGCGCGAATCGTTTCGCGACGACACGTTCATGGATCCGGAGTTTAGCTTCCTGAATCACTTAAGGAGTAAACAAGCGCCTTCGATGGATGGCGAGAGTCCAAAGCAACATATCGAGCGCTTCTTCCAAAAGGTAGATGCCGTGGCGACGCGGATCGCTCCTAATTTTCGGCGATGGGTCGCCGCGTCGCTGCTCATGAATACCGTCGCTGTCGCCCTGACCGCCGCCGCGATTGGCCTGGGCTTGAATTCGGGTCTGCTCGACTTGCTCATCTTCCTGCTGGTCGCCTTGGCGACCCTGGCGATCGCCTACGTGAAACGCAAGGACGCGCATCACACGTGGATGCGCTGCCGAGTGGGTGCGGAGATGTGCCGCTCCGTGTTGGCTACTTGGGATCTGCCGGTCGTAGTGGCGCCCTTCTGGTTTCGGGAGCTGCAAGGCTTCGCGCGGCTGGCCAAATCTTTACGTGTCCTGCGCTCGAGTTCGCCCCCGCCGCAGGCAAGCGATTTGCTCGCCTGGAAGGAACATTATCTGCGGACCCGAATCGATTCGCAGATAAATTATTTCAGCAAACGGAGCCGGGCGCTGCGCAGAATGCTTTTGATTCTCACACCGGCGTTCTGGCTCTTCTCCGGGCTGGCAATCACGCGAGGCATCTTCGTCGCGACGGTTGGAGTAAATCGCTTCAATCCTGAGCTAGGTCGAGTTGTCGCCTCCTTTCTGCCGTTTGCATTACCACTTGCCGCCGGCTGTGCCTTGTCGTTAATCTCAATCTTCGACTTGCATCGGCAACTGGCGCGCTCCCACGAAATGACAAAACGACTGACCGCGGCACGGAATCAAATTGTGCAATCCGAAAACATTGTGACCTTGCAGAACGCGGTGGAAAAGGCGGAGAAACTTTTCGCGCAGGAATTTCTCGAATGGTTTGTGCTTTTCCGGAACCCGCGATTCCAATAAACGGACGAGAACGATGAAGAGACTGCTTGCGCTCGATGGGGGAGGAATTCGCGGAGTATTCTCGCTCGAAATCCTTGCGCGAATCGAAGCGCACTTGCGTCAGCAACGCAGCCAGCCGGATCTCGTTCTCGCCGATTACTTCGATTATATCGCCGGTACCAGCACCGGCGCGATCATCGCGACTTGTCTTTCCTGGGGCATGACTGTGGCCGAGGTGCAGGAGCTTTATACTACCCGCGCCGTCGAAATCTTTCGCCCGGCGCCTCTCTACCGGCGCTTCTGGAACAAGTTCGAGGCGGAGGCGATCACAAACATGTTCAAGGTCGTCTTCTCCGAAGATGGCGAAGGCAAGGTCCCCGCGTTACTTAGCACCAAGAAGTTGCGCACCCTCCTTACTCTTGTCATGCGCAATCACACGACCGGCTCGCCGTGGCCCGTCTCGAATAATCCGGCGGCAAAATTCAACGATCTTGCTCGAGCGAATTGTAACTTGCACCTTCCCCTTTGGCAGCTCGTCCGGGCCAGCACCGCCGCGCCGGTTTACTTTCCGCCCGAGACAATCGTGCTGGGTGGCATCCGGCAGGTCTTTGTCGACGGTGCCATCACGCCCTATAACAACCCCGCGTTCCTGTTATTTTCCATGGCCACGTTGCCTTGCTACAAGCTCAACTGGGCCACTGGCGTCAACAACATGCTTCTCGTTTCCATCGGCACTGGACGCGAGCGGACGGGCGCCGGCCTGCTGCGAGGTGAGCAGATGAACCTGCTCTTCACCGCGCGCTCTGTCCCCATGGCGCTAATGGATTCGATCAGCTTGCAACAAGACATCATGTGCAGAACGATCGGCTACTGCAAAGAAGGCGCTCCTATCGATTCCGAACTGGGAGATTTGCACGGAGAGCCAGCCGATGTGGATCGGAAGCAATTCAGTTATGTCCGTTACGATCATCTCTTCACCCAGGATGAATTGAGTTCAGCCAAACGAACGAGTAAGAGCGGCATCACGCTCGACAACCTCGAGCTCATCCCCTACCTTCGTGAACTAGGCGCGCGTTACGCTGAAGAGCACGTGCGAGCGGAGCACTTGCAGTAGCGGTAGAACAGGACATCGCTCAGCGGCCTGGGAAGATCAGATGCCCGTGAAGGATTACGATTGACTCTCATCTCTCCGTCCTCAAGATAGCGGGATGCTTTCATTTCGCTTGACGCCTCTTCCGATCAACCGACGCGGTGCCCCGCCGCGACTCGGCTTGATCAAGTCTGGCTTTGCAACCGCATTGATCGTCGCGCTCATCGCAAGCGCGAGTCTGGCCGGTTCGGACGTCCTTTCTGATTCCAAGGAAGGACCCATCGTGGAAGTTCCAGTTGCGGCGCGGGAATCGCGCGGAATGATTACCCTGGAAGGCCCATCGGGCATGTTTCTCAACCCGACTTCCGCCACCCTGGCACAAGGCACATTCGGTTTTGGCTACTGCCTCGTTCTTACCAACCAGGACACGGACATCCTCGGACACGCGATGTATTTCAGCTACGGCGTGCGCGACTGGCTGGAGCTAGGTTTCGTTGCCAACATGTTTAACTTCAGGACCAGCGGTGGCGAAGTTCCGGAAGGTTCTTATGGCACGGGCGGACCGATGGCCAGGATCCGGTTAGTCCGCGATCGCGAATGGTGGCCGGAAATAAGCCTGGGCGCTTACTCCAAGATGGGAACGGACAACTTCGATTCTTCGAACGTTTATCTCGCTGTCTCAAAGACCGTGCCGATAGATGAGAAAGGATGTTTAAAAACAGTGACCTTCCAGGGAGGATTTCGTGAATCGTGGCTCCAGGCGCCAGATAGAAACACGAACCGGTTCTACGGCGGCGTCGAGGTCCAGCTGCCACATAATTTTTACCTGATAGGAGAGGTCACGCAGTTCGCGAAAAGGAAGGACGAATTTACTCCCTGGGCAGCAGGCGTCCAATGGCGAGGAAAGCGCTTCGGCCTTACCGCAGCCATCGTGCAAAGTGGTGACGACAATCCCCCCAGCATTTACCTGGGCGTTGGTGGCGGCCTGGGCGCTGAGCCTGTCCGCACTCCTACTCGACCGGTGTCCAGACCGTAGGGCATCGGTTATAACTGTCGTAGGATCACGCTCCGTTCCTGGCGACATGCCTGGGTAAATTCACGCATTGGATCCAGGGCATCGTGGCTAACGTGATAAATGATCTCGCTCATGTCTCGGACAGGTTGCCGGTAAGATTTTATCAGGTCGGCCACCACTTTTTCGGCGCCATGCAATACGTTCGTCGCTCGAAATCAAACGAATGCGCGCCACCATCGAGTAAAGATTCAAGAGTTTCGACGGATCTATTGTCGTACAGTTGATGGAATCGACGAATAACGGGATGATCTCCTCGATAAAGCCTCCGTAGAGTTCCTCACGATTCGCCAGGTCTTTGGTTAAGCGCTCGCGGCACGCTTGGAGCCGCTGATTGATAAACGTCGTCCCCAGCGACGCCAGTGCCCCAACCACCGATCCTCCTATCGCAGCTACTCCCGCGATAAGCCCAGGCTGCATTGCTGGATTCATTTACAATGTTTGCACAGTTTCGTGAGTTATTTCGTGTTACCAGACACCACGCCGCCTGGTGATTGCGGAAGGTCCATGTCATAGCTCGAAGCTAAGACTGCCGCAAGAAGAAGAACGGTTTTCACCAACACCGTTTTGGGACAAGATCGCATCGAAGTCGAGACCCAAATCCACCGACAAGATTCTCACGGAAACGAAATCCTGGAATAGGCGTACATCGTTTCGGCCGCCATGAATGATGGGACCGAGTCGTGGTCGATCTTTGCTTTAAGTTCGACCCCAAGGTTGACGATCAGGTAGCTGAAAACCCGCCGCATTTGTGTTCGTTGCTCGCGGGACCCCGGATGAGTATCTAGACGGTTTAGCCAGCACCGAACCGAGTAGATCGCCCACGGGTGCCAGAGACAATTAACTGACGGATTGATGTCGAATGACTGGCCTTCGTGATTGATGAAGGCACGGCTAAACCGGCCCACGCTCGGCGCAGAGTCTAGGGAACGACCGATCAGGCGCAGCAAATGGCGTGGAATGGCATCGAGTATCGGCGCCGGGATGACCAGGCCACATTCAGCCTCGGCACGAAGCAGTTCACTATAAATTTGAATTGTGAGGCCATCGGAAACAGGCGCCTCATCATCGACCGCGCCGCGCCAGCCAGGGGAATCACCCGCGGGATTCCACTGGCTGATAAGCCACTCCGCTGTCCTATTGAGCATCCGGTCCCGAAGAACAATGTCACCTACCCATGGGAGGTTGGCCTCGCGCACCTCCAGAAGGGTCAGCAACGCCAGCGCAGCAGTATAAGTCTCGTGATAGGCAGGCGTAAGTTGGTTGGGGTAGGTGTTCCATCCTCCAGTCACGGGATCCCAGTAGAGTGCAAGATGGCTCTGCACCTCGACCAGCCGTTGCTCCAATCGCTTGCGTTCTTCACCTCCGACCAGTCCCGGGCGGCCTAATGCCATCGAGATGGCGGTGACATTCCACAGTGTAGCTTCGGCCTGAGTGTAAAGGCCGCTAGTGGAGAGGAACCCGTATTTCTTTTCACCGGCTTCAATCAGGAGGTCCGGAGCGAAGGTCACGTTGAGTTCTGTGATAAGTCCGTGCAATTGTTCCGGTGTCAGATCGGGTGAGCGTAATAAACCACTGAGGGCCTGAGAGACATTCCATACCTGGAGAGTTTGCGGGTGGCCTCGTCGACTTGGGCTCTCAAAGACAAACCGATTACCTTTTCGCCAGACATCGAGCAAAACGGCGGAGGTAGCATAGCGCGTGTCGCGTGCCGCGCGACGGATGGTCGCATCGTTCGCGATGGGGCGAAAGAAGGACGAATCGAAGCCATCGAATATTCTCCGAATACGTTCGCCGCCCGGAACGCCCACTCCCAGATCTGCCAGCGCCATGTATCCGGCCAACATCAATATCCCCAAGGCCAGGCTCGCAAGCGACAAGCGAAGGCGCCGGCGCAAGGCACGCTGGCGCTCACGCTGGTGCAGTTGGTCAAAGCCTACTCGCAGCATGCCAGCGAGAAGTTTGAGTCTCGCGTTCGCCTTGCCGTCCTTTCCCGTGCGCGCATCGGCCGCGATCGGCTCGGTCGGTTCGCTCTTGAGCTCTCCCGCTGCGTTCACCTTGAAGCGCACAGCGAGAGGAAAGCATTCCAGTTCTCCGAGACTTAGATCGGCATTGGGTTCGCCATCGATGATCAGACAGAGGACACGATCTTCCCTTCCCAGCGCCTTGAAAGCCTGCACCTCCTGGCTCACCCACGGGGAAACAGCGGCTCGCGGAGAGCAGATGACGATGAGGTAAAGCGATTGTTCGAGGGCCTGGCGAATCTGCGCTCCCAACTCCGCGGCGCCTGGTAACTCGTCGCGGTCCCGAAAGAGCGGGAACATTCGACGGGGCGTCGAACCGCCCTGCAATGGCTTGCCCACCAGCGCACGCGGGATTCGATAGGTCTCGATTCCCTCGTGCAGCCATTTCGCCGATTGCTCATCGCGATGGCTGTAGCTGATGAATGCCCAATACCTGTAGCCGGAGGGCAAGTCCCGCGCGGTTCTATCCGGCGATGGTTCCTGGCTGGCTTCCTTTTCTAATTCGCTGGCGTGGGTCATACGATTGACACTGCGCGTAACCGCCTATCAATTCGTGTGCACTTTGACAAGCGCTACGATAGCTCAACAACCGCAATGGCGCCCGCCTAGCGCCAGTCACCCATGAGAACAAAAGGCGCCCAATAAAGTGGACGCGAAAACTTGGCGCTCTTCAGCAGCTTGATCTGGGCGCTTTGCAGTGCCGCGGCTTTCGACGCACCGGATGCAAGCTGACGGTAAAACTCCACCATGAACTCCTTGGTGCTCTCGTCGCCTACGCTCCACAAGCTCGCCAAGACGGTCGTCGCTCCCGCGCTCGAAAAGGCATGGGCCAAAGTAGTGACCTCGCCGCCATCAGGTTCCTTGTTTCCTACTGCCGTCTCGCAGGCCGACAACGTAACCAGGTCCACTTTGTTAAAGGGAAGGCCCCCTATCTCCCCCAAGGTAAGATGCGACAAATCAGGAGAGTCAGAAGCGGCTAATTGGATGTAGCTCTCCAGCGGCGCCGAGGCATTGAGAATGCCGTGGGTAGCAAAGTGAACTATCCGTTTGCTGAGCTTTTCCTCAGCTCCCAGCGCTTTCTTTGTCACATCCGGCCCAAATAAGACTTCCGTCGACGGAAAGACTTGGGCGATGCCTTTCACTTCCTCCTCGGCCGAGGGCAGATTTGCCCCGGTCGGATTGCCAAATGCCAGCATGCCGTCGCGCGCCTTCTCCTCGTCGGGTGGCTGCACCGCATTCATTACGTCAGCGGCGGTTAAGTAAACGATCTGTTTGTCCTCGATAAGGTATCTTATCTCGCCGCTGGCATTCTTCTTCGCCAGCGCCTGCATCGGAAGGTAGTAAAGGAGCCCGTTCGGGATGAAAGCGATCACCTTGACAGGGGCAATGTCGGCTTCAACCGGCGCGATGAGCGTATCGTAGAGTCCTGTCAGGTTCTTGGTCAACGGCCCTTCTGTTTCACCCGTTGTAATCTGCTTTCGGACCGCGAGGATTTTCTTAAAGAGATCAGCCGGCTTGCCGGGCGCGATGAGGATCTTCATGCTCGTCCTGGTAACGAGAAAGACATAAAGCTCCTCGCCCAGTGGCGCGTATTGGATGAGCATCACTTCTGGCGGAATGCGCTTTTGCGCCTTCTTGAGCGACTCCGGATTGAGGGTCATGAATTTTTCCCAGTGCGGATTAGAGGCCTTGATCTGCTCGTTGAGCCGAAAACATTCTGCCTGAGTAGTAGCTACTACCCGGCTAAGACTCTCGATCTTCGCTTTGTCCTGCTGATCCTTCGGCTTGGCTTGCTCGCTCTCGCGTTGTGCGGTCGCCGCCTTTAGCTTGTTCTCTTCGCCACTAGCCTTTTCCAGCAATGTCTGAACGCCCTTGTCTTCACTCTTCATGCTGGAAAGGCGGAGCGAATCCTGGAGCTTCTTCGACTTCGCGCGATTGAGGTAATCAAACGCGTCCTCCGGTCGATTCAGCTTGATCAAGATCCGCACGATGCGTTCGTACGGGCGATAGTTCCGCTTCACGTCGGCAAACGCTGCTTCCGATGCGGCGGTCGAGCGCACGCTTTCGACCAGCTTCACCGCTTCCTGATAAGCCTCCAGTGCCTTTGCGTTGTCCCCCTGTGCTTCCAGAATCTCGCCGGCGATTCCGAGAGTGCTGATACGATCGCCGACAGAGTTCGTTTTTGCATCGGCCGCCTTCGCTTCTTCAATCAACGTCTTAGCTTCAGCGAGCTTGTTTTGCTTCACACGGATCGAGGCAAAGGCTCGCGCCGAACTGGAAATAGCTCCGAGGTTGCCCGTCTTGCGTGCGAGCACGAGTGCCTCTTCCGCGAAACGCGCGGCCTCGTCCAGTTTGCCCTCATCTCGCGCGATCACAGCCAGGAAGCCAGTGGCGGAAACCACGCTATTTAGTTTGTGGGCCGCGGCGAAGATTTGGCGCGCTTGTTCGACGCTGTGCCTGGCAGCCTCTGTGTCTCCTTTGTTATGCGAAAGGTCCGCGGCCTGGAGGAGCGATTGTGCCGTCCACTCGTCATCACCAATGCTGCGCTTGATCGCAATCACTTCGCTCAATTCTTTCAGCGCCAAATCCACTTCGCCGCTCTCCGCATGAAGGTAGGCGATATCGCCCAGGACGCGCGCACGTATTCGGGCCCGGAAAAGGTCGAAGATATGGATGTACCCGCCCGGTGGAAGTGCATCGCCGAGCTTGAGCGCTCGCTCGTAGTAAGAGAGCGCGCTCTTCAAGTCACCCGCTTCTTCGATAATACCACCGAGATTTGCCAGAACCGTCGCCTGCGTGAGGGCATCGAGCGCTACTGTCATGTCTCGATTCTGGGCGAGGCTTTCCTCGTGCTTGGCCAGATCCTCCTTCGACATCTGCGCCTTCTGTTCCGCCGTCCAGTAATCTTCGCCCAACGCCTTCTGCCGCAACGCGGCGCTGGCCTCAGTAACGGCCAGAGCCTGTTGGTAGTAGTCGCGCGCCTTAACAAGGTCCCCGACGTTATGGACGTACATTCGCCCGAGGGCGCTCAAGGCATCCTCCAGCTTCCGTTCCGCCAGGTCCTCGGGTAGGGCGCGGCGGATCCCCAGCGCTTCGAGGTAATTCTTCTCCGCCTGGTCGAACATGGCGAGGTCTGCCTGTGCGCCCGCCACCCGTTCCATCGACGTGGCGATCTGCACCTTCTTCAAATCCGCTTCCTTCTTGGGTGCGCTCGATTTCTCCAGGTAAACCAGCTCCAGGCGGCGGATCTCGAGCTCTTGTTCCGCATACTTGAGGAGTCTGGCGGTATCGTTGTTTTCCCGCGCCACATTCTCCAGCATTGAGATGTCGTTGTAGCGAGTCGTATGACGGTTCTTCTCCAAGGTATCGATGAGCAGACGGAGCGTTGCCTTCTTGGATTCCTCCGCGGTCGGTAACTTGGCTTGAGCGTCCTTGATCTGGCGATCAAATTTCGCTTCTGTCTCGGCGACGTGGATGCGAATATCTTCTTCCCAGTAACCACGCGCGTTGACATGGCTGTCCTCCTTAAGTTCCGCGCTCTTGGCGAACCAGTTCGCAGCTTCCTCGAATTTCCCGGCATCGAAAGCCATCCAGGCTATATCCGACGCGATCTGCATCGCGCTCCGGGCAGCGTCGGCGCGCTCCTTAGTCTTCTCCTTCGCCGCCGTGCGATCGGCATTCGCCTTGGCGAACTGCGCTTCAAGTTGGGCACGGTCGGGTTTAAGCGTTGCAGTCGTCGCGGGTTTCGTCTCTTCGCCCCAAGCGCCGGAGGGAAGGCTTACGGCGAACAAAGCCAAGGCAGAAGCCATCAATACCCTCATGGTGATGGTGAAGACGTTGTCCTTCATGACAATTGCACCTCTGTTTGACCATCCAACCCGCTACTTCGTTCGGAGTTCATAAATTCCCTTCCAATCCTTGGGCGGATCAGCAATCAATTCTCTACACCTATCAGCCATGAGCGCGCTGGGCGCATCCTTCTCCTCATCCCGGAGAGCGCCGAACTTTTGTTCCGCCGCGACAAAGTCTCCCGCTTCGTAATCGCTAAAAGCCACGTTGTATCGCTCCGCGATCTCCTCGAAGTTAGGCGGGCCGAAAGGATGCCTTACTTCGAGCAATTCAAGCGGCAGTGTCTTGCCTTTGACCACCACCTTGTCAATCAAGCGCGTAATCGGCGGCTGGGATAGCTTTGCAAATGCTTCACGCGTGATGAGGAATAACACGCCATAATGTTTCGTGAGCGATTCCACTCGGGCCGCGGAATTGATCAAGTCTCCTACAAGGCCGTAATCCAAACGTTGCGCCGATCCTTTGTTGCCGATGAGAGCCATTCCGCTGTGGAGCGCAACGCCGTAACCGAAAAGTGCTTTTACCTTCGGGTCCAGTTTCGGGCGGAGCTCTTCCATCCCGGCGATGAGGCCTAGCGCAGCGCGGAACGCGCGATCGGCCGCATCCGGTTGCGCGTCGGGCGCGCCCCAGTAGCTCATGAATTGGTCGCCGAGGAAATGCTCCATGCTGCCATCCTCAGCCAGAATTGCTTTGGTTTGGGCTTCGAAGACGTGGTTAAGGAGCTGAAACATTCCATCAGGTCCGACCGACTCAGCGATCGATGTCGAATTTCGCAGGTCGGTCAGGAGCACAGTGATCTCGGCTTCCTGCGGTTCCATCGAGCCGGGATTCTTCAACACATGCTCCATGATGTGCGGGGAAAAATAGAGGCTCATGGTCGAGCGAAGCTTGAGCCGCTGCATGAACTCGTAGCTCTGGCGTCTGCCTAATTCTACGAAGGTCACAAGGCTCCAGACTACGCTCGCGTTTACCAAACCCGGCACCCATCCTGCCTTCACAATGGACAGGCAACTCAGAACGCCAGCCAGCACCAGACCGGCGATCCAGAAGAGCAATAAGGGTAATGTCCCGCGCAGAAACGTTGCGATAGCTCCTAGTAGCACGACGCCGCAGATCGCCAGTGTGTCGACCCAGCGCGGGCTTCGGCGAATCCAGTTGCGCTGCATCAGGTCGTTCAGCGCGGTGGAATGCAGGAGCACACGAGGCTGGTTCGCCGCCAGCGAAGTCGTGCCAGTGTCCCCCAGCCCGGCTCCGGAATACGCCACGAACACGACTGCATTGGTCAATGGCTGTGCGTTGTTCTTCCGGCTCGCGTCATAGAGGGAGGTAAGCTGCGCCACACTATAATGCCGGAAGGCCGCGGGTCCTGATCCCGACCAGGGACTGCGATAGTTCAGGAGAACTGGATCAAGCTTCAGCTCGCGCGGCTCGATCGTAGTGAAATCGCTCGATATCTCCTCCCAACGCAAGATTCCTTGCCGCGGAAAAGTAACACCCGTGTCCCAAGCCACGTCCCGCCAGGCAAGATAGCTGGCCAGTGCCAACGAAGGCTCGAATTTCTCCGAGCTGATATGGACATAGTCGTAACGCCGCAGAACTCCATCACCGTCAGCCTTTACATGAATCAAGCCGGCCGATGGCAGGCGCTCTCGAAACGGAAAGGAGCGAATGCGTTCTTCTTTCCCATCCTCCGCGGAAGGCAGAAGCGCTTCCGCGAAAATAACACTCCGATTTTCGCTCTTAGTCCGCTCGACCTCTTTCAGGATTGGCTCGGCCATGCTTTGATTGCCGCGCGTGAAAACAATATCGAACGCCACGACGCGAGCGCCTAGCTCGGTAGTTTGTCGGATGATATTGGCCGCGTTTTGATACTCGAGCTCGAGGGTCGGTAGCTTCTCCATGTCTGTCCGCGTGATGTCGACATGAACAATGGTCGGGTCGACCGGAGGAGCCAGGCCTCGCTCATAGCGCCAGCGCAAGACCTGGCCGAACCAGCGCATCTCGAGCGGCTCGAGCGGACTTCCAAAAGCCAGCACGCAGATGGCGGCCAGGCCGCAGAGCGTGAGAAGCAACGGCCACGGAGATCGCAACCAGACTTGTTCGCCAGTCGGGTTAGCCCGGACCGAGTTGCCGGCCATCACGGAGAATTCTTTGCGCCTGCGCTGGAAAGAACCAGGACGCCCGGCCGATCGTCACCGAAATTGATGCTTTGCGCGAACTGGCGCCAGGGAAAGGCCGCGTCGCCTGCTCCGCGAAAAACGCCGCCGACTTCCGGATCGGTCATTGGCGCCTGATTCACTTTCTCCTTCTCGCTCGTGATGCGGCCGATCAGCTCACGCAGTTTGTTGGTCTGCATGGCCAGGAGACGCTCATCCATTTTCGGCGCCTGCATCGCTGCGACTAGCTTCTTTGCTTCCTCGACTTCTTTCGAACTGGAAGGCAGGAACAAGACGTAAAGATCGAAAGGCGCACTGGCCGCTGCCCAATCCCAAGTTACGGGCGCTTTCGGCAGCTCAATGTCTTCGAATTCCTCCGGCACATCGGATAGTTGCGGCCGCCAACCGTTGGCGAGCTTGCCGTCCTTCGTCAGCGCGGCAATGAGGACCGTGCATTTGTTACTCGCATCGACATGTGCGCGCACCGTTGTGCCCGGTCTGTAGGTCGTGGACGCCTTGAACGCTTCCTCTTTTCCCGATGGGCCGTCGACCACGGAAATGCAAACCCGGCCATGAGGCTTCTCTTCATCGGCCGCCCGTGAGTCATAGAGGCCGAAAGCAGTTGCCACCGCGATGAGAAGATAGAACGACTTAGCCATGAAAAACCGGTCTTGATAGAACGAGTCAGTCTGGTCCGGCTTGCGCGCAAATTTGTTTTCCTTCGAATCGCTCCATGAAACCGGAGTTATGGTTGCGGCAAATCGCCCGGAAAGCAATCGCCAACGCCGGCCGGTTAGGCGCGCGCGAGGCGAATCAGGCCGATGACGCGAGCCATTTCGCTCGTCCGAGACATCTCCGAGCGATGCCCGCTGCGAATTCCTCCCTTCCTTGCCGACCGCCTGCCCGATCCCGTTCAGCTCCCGCGCCAGACGCTGGTTCATGCCGATCACCTCATAAAAGGTGTCGGCGACTTTTCCGGCCAGGCCGGTCCAATCGCCCGGCAAACGAAGGCATAAAAACTCGATGGAATTCGCTCGGGAAGTATCGGTTGCGTTTCCGGCGAAGCAGACGAAAGTGTCCGCCTATTGGATTAAGTTCTGTTTTGTTCGTTGCGTGGTAGATCGTCAGTTGAGTTTTCCTCAGTGGTGATTTGAAACCCGATTCTCGGGAACGGCTCTGTAGCTGGCAGGTATTGCTCCAAAAAATCACAATGAAACTGTACGTAGGTAATCTCTCTTTTGAGACCACTGAAAACGATCTCCAGGATCTTTTCGAAAAACACGGCAAAGTCACCGACGTTGCCCTGATGATGGACCGCACCACCGGCCGCTCGCGCGGCTTTGCGTTCGTCTCCATGGCCGACACGACGGAAGCCAACGCGGCCGTCGCCGCCCTCAACGGCAAGGAAGTGCAAGGACGCACTCTCACCGTCAACGAAGCGCGTGCTCGCGAAGACCGCCCGCGTCAATTCTCCGGAGCGCGGAACTAATCCAGCGCTTTTGATCTGCGAACCGGCGCTCTTCCAAGGGCGCCGGTTCTGCAACTCTCCATGGATTCCAAAAAAGCAATCGAACTCGAGGGAAAAATCATTTCCGTCCTCGCGGGCACGATGTTTCGTGTCCAGCTCGCTAACGACCACCTCGTCCTCGCGCATATCTCGGGAAAAATGCGCAAACGTTTTATTCGCCTAACCACGGGCGATCGAGTAAAACTACAGATGTCGCCTTACGACATCGACAAAGCACGAATCGTTTACCGGCTCGGCTAACCCAATCTTTATGACCACCACAGCGGCAAACGAGAAAAAAACTCCAATGATCAAACGTATACTTGTCCGATGCCCCGCCACCGCCAAACTGACGGCGACAGGCCTAACGATCGACGAAGATCTCTACGCGGACACGCCGCTCAAGAATCACAAGCTGACTTGCCCGCATTGTCAGCAAGTCCACGCCTGGACAAAAAAAGACGTCGTCCTCGCGCGGTAATTTCCGCGCCGGAGCCGCGCCGTTCTGTCGGCGCGTTTGGTTTCGCGCCACGCGCGACAGTTGACATTCGGCCCGCAGACGGATTACGACTCGCGTCGTGACTTCGCCTGGTGGCAGCCGACGAGAACTCGACTCGATGGTCGTCGAGATCGAGTTGACGCTTTGCAGCATCATTCAAGGCGTCGCGCTCTACTTCCTGGTCGATAACGCGCGGCTGGTCCTCTCCAGCGGCCAATCCGGCGCTTGGCCGTATGTCGGCACCGGGCTCCTCATCATCCTGCTCTTCTGGTCGCGCTCGCTCATCCACACGCTGACTCTGATCCGATGGCCGATCGAGTTCGTGCACAATTTTTTCTATCTCGCCTGCGCTCGCGTTCACGCGATTGGGCGATCCCTTCATGTGGTTTGTCCTGACGGCGCTTTACGCCGTCATCGTCTGGGCGCTGTTTTTTTACGATCTGCGCATCATCGAGCTGCGGATGAAAGACAGCGCCGGGCCGGCCGGCAACCGGCTCTATGGGATGGTCGGGCGCGATCAACGGCTCAACATCATGTTCGTTATTCCGGCGATTTTTCTTTTCAACGCGGGTTGCGCTTTCGCCATCCACGCCCGGCCGGATTATTTCCTGCGCCAGAACGGCCACCTCATCCTGGTCGCCTGCCAGGGCGTCACCCTCCTGCTGTATTTGGCGTATTTGATCCGGAGCTTCATCCAATTGGCGCCGCTGATTTCCGCCACGCGCGCGGAATGGAGCACGGATCCGCAAGACCCCTCACGCCAGGCATCAAGCTGAGAGCCGCCACACGGCTCAGGACGACATGCGGTCCACGGCCGCTTCGACATGGATCTTCGTCGTGTTTAGAAACGGAATTCCTTCGCAGGCGCTCTCTCGCAGGATGAGCGGAAGTTCCGTTCCTCCCAGAATCACGCCATCGATGCCGGATGTCTCTTTCAACCTCCCGACAACGGCGAGCAAACCGGCGCGTGTTTCGGGCAGGAAAACGCCGTTAATCAGTTCATTCATGTATTTGTCGTGGATGTAATCCTGATCCGGCAGGTTCGGCGCGACCACGTCAATTCCGTCCCGGGAAAAAACATCCGGATAGAACCGCGCTTGCATTGTGAAGCGCGTGCCGAAGAGCGCCAGTCTCTTCATTCCGCGCGCCCGGGCTGCGTCGCGAGTTGCTTCCACGATGCTGAGCAGCGGAAGCGGAGACGCGCGTTGCAAATCGTCGAAGACAAGGTGTGGCGTGTTCGCCGCCACGAGGGCGAAATCGACACCCGCCCGCTGAAGTTTCCACAGCTCTTCCAGCAAGTATTCGACGAGCGCCCGGAAATCGCCGGCTTCGACGAAGGCGCGCAGCTTGTCCAGATTGATGCTGTTGATGAGGAGCGGAGGATAACCGGCCTCAGGCTTCCGCGTCCGGAAAACCTGGATGATCGAGTGGTAGTAATCGATCGTCGATTCCGGTCCGATCCCACCTATGATGCCGAGAGTTTTCAAGACGGTTCCGGTTTGCGATTGAGCTGGCCGGGGCGATTTGTTATCCCTTCGCCCCCGCGGTTACTCACATGAATACTCTCGCCCTTTCGAAAAACCGCAACGGCAGGTCTCCGTCGTCCGGGCAAATCCCGACCATCGACCGAATTATGGTCGAGGAACGCGCCGCCGCGTTCGAGAAACGCAGCATCAAGACTTCGGCAAAAGTCGCCGGCCTCAAGCTCGCGATGTCGATGATGGACCTGACGACGCTCGAGGGGCGCGACACGCCGGGAAAAGTCGCGTTCGTCTGCCGCAAGGCGATGCAGCCGGCCGACCCGCGCTACGGCGTGCCTCCGTGCGCAGCGGTCTGCGTTTATCCCAACTTCGTGCGCGTCGCGAAAAAATTTCTCGGCAACTCCGGCGTCAAAGTCGCATCGGTGGCGACGGCGTTCCCGGCGGGACAGATGCCGCTGCGGCTGAAGCTCCAGGAAGTGCGCGGCGCGGCGCGCGATGGCGCGGACGAGATCGACATGGTGATCGATCGCGGCGCCTTTCTGGCCGGCGATCACGACCGCGTCTTCGATGAGATTTCCTCGACGAAGGAAGCGTGCGGCGCCGCGCATTTGAAAGTGATTCTGGAAACCGGCGAGATCCAAACCTACGACAATGTCCGAATCGCGAGCGAAATCGCGATGCGCGCCGGCGCGGATTTCATCAAGACGTCCACGGGAAAAGTGAGTCCGGCGGCGACGATGCCCGTGACGCTGGTGATGCTGGAAGCGATTCGCGATCACTTTTCCGAAACCGGTCTGCGCATCGGAATGAAACCGGCCGGCGGCATCCGCACGGCGAAGCAAGCGCTGGCCTATCTCGTGATGTTGAAGGAAACCCTCGGCGACGACTGGCTGACGCCCGATCTGTTTCGGTTCGGCGCGAGCACGCTGGCGAACGACGTCCTGATGCAGATCGCCAAGGCGATGGACGGCAATTATCAAGGCAGCGATTATTTTTCGCTGCCGTAAGCCAAGGCGCGGCTAAAAAACATCGAGCAAGCGCTGGGCGACGGCGAGCAGACCGAGACCGCCCGAGGGGAGAATGACGGAGCGCACAAATGGTTGCTCGCTCAAGGGAGCGAACGCGCCCTTCCTGAGTCCGCGAATTTCGCCGATCAATTCCGCGAACGTTACCTGCCGCTCCGGACTCTTGTAGCTCGCCGCCCGCAGCACTTCCAGACTGCTGATCGCGGCTGCGCGCAGTTGTTCCGCCGCGCGACGGAGCAAAGCAGCAGCGCCAAAGGCCCAGAGGGCGTTGAGAGTGAAAATAAGAATCAAACTGAAAGGCCACGTCCAATTATCGAAATAGGCGGAGCGGGCCAGCACCATCACCGCCAGGACAATGAGCGGATACCAGATCAGTGGCGCCACCACCTCCGTCCGCTCCGCGACAAAGGCGATATCGTAATAGCGCGCCAGATCCTCTTTCTCCAGCGGCGGAATCCGACCGCGGCTCTCGGAAATTTCCGGCTCCCACTGCCTCACCCCGCCGGTGACGATCCGAATGAAATTGCTGTTCAACCGGATCGCATCGACGACGTAGAATGTGAGAAGCATCATCCCAATCACCGCCGGAATCAGAATCCAAAAATCGGCGCGAACCGCGGCGTCGCCCCGGGCCGGCGCCACCGGTGTCTGGAAAAGCGCGAAAACGCCGTAGGAAAAAACCGCGTAAATCGCCAGGAGAACGCCGACGCGAATCAGCCGCGGCCAAAATTGATTGCGCCGCAGGTAAGCGGTCCAGGCTTCCTTCGCGGTGAACTGAGCATCCGGTTTCATCCAGTCCGGGTACTCCTTGTGCCAGCGCCGAAGGCCGATGCGCATTTTTCGCCAGCGCCACTTCTCGATGGGCAGCTCCGCCAGACCAAAGCGCCGGGTTAATTCTTTTTCATTCGTGTCCAGATCGATCCGGGCCTTGATCATGAAATGGATCGCGAGCAGCAACGCGATCAGGCGAAGCATCTCGCTCGGCCAAATGCTGATCCCGGAGAAGAACGTCAGTGGTTCCAGCGCCGCGTCGCCCGAAACCGCGAACGTGGCGACCGAAAACAGAATGATCGGCAGGCCGATCATCAGCCAGATCGGAGTGCTGGCGCAGGCGCGTTTCAATTTATCCCGCACGCCGCCGCCGCCGGCCAGCCTGCGATCGACCACGCTCAGGATGATCCAACCGGCCATGAGAAGAAGCGCGATCCCCGCCGTGGCCAGACCACAACGCACACCCGGGCCACGGAGCCAGGCGCTGAACCCGTTCGCCTCGACAGTGTTTGGCAAAAGTGTGGAGGCAGGGTCCGCCACTTTGATCAATTCATGCGCACCTTTGCGCCCGATCTCCAAGATGTGGGGCTGTCGCACGATCTCATTTATGTCCGTGATCTCACCCAAGGCTCGGAGCGTGCCCGCGTACATCGACGTTTGGTTGCTGTCGCGGAAGGGCGCAAGGACCTTCTGTCTCTCCAGTGAAAGTGTCCCGCCGAAGGGCGAGGCAATGATCAGATTGTGGACGTCGTCCCAATCGTCCCGCCGTTCAAAATGAGCGTCGTAATTATTTGTGAAGAAAACCGCGTTCGGGAAAGCGGCCGGAGCGCACGCAGAATCATGAGTTTGTCGTAGATGTCGGAGCCGAGAATTCCGATGGCGCGAACACCGCCCTCATCCTTTTGCTGCCAGTCGCGTTCTTGTTCCTTAAGACGTTGCCCCAGCCGTCGCAAAAAATCTGATTGGTTCAACCCTTCAGTCGCCTCGATGGGCGCGGTTGAAGACGTGTTTTGATTCTTTGCGGAATCATCATGCGCGCCATCCTTGGTGGAATCTCCCGGCAGCCGGCCATCGATGCCGCGCATGTAGCGGTAAGCGTGAATGTGCCGTTCCAGATCCTTCGGTGCCTCCGGCAACTGCGACTTCTCCGCTTCAGTTTGAAAGGTTTGGGCGAGAGCCCGACCATAGGCACTGTCCCATTCACTCAAGATCACAATGTGATCGCCCTGCATCCATTTCTTGCGCCAGTTCCGCCATGGTCCCACGTGAACATCACGCAGCGAGAGTTCCTCGACCAAAGCTCCCAGGACTTCGTCGTCTGTCAGGATGGTCCGATAAAACTGAAGATTGCCCCAGCCATTCTGCGACACACCTTCTTCGATCTCGTCTTCGAGCGAACGCCCCTCCGGCAACGGATAACCTAGCAGCCAATCATCAGAAGCCGTGGCGCGGGCCGAAAAAATCGAAACTTTATCGAGCGCATTCCCATATGCGAATTTGTGAATCTTCTCCTGCTTCCACGCCTTGATTTCACGGATCATAGCCTGCAACCCAGTCGAATTAGCAGGTCCGATCATCCTCGCCTCAAGCTGCGGAGCGAGTTCCGTAATCAGGGACGCGAAATTTCCCAACGGATTCGGATTGAGCCTGGCCGCCGGAAGCCAGAGAACAAAGACCTGCTCAAAATCATTCTCCGCGCCCGTCCCATTCGGTGCTTTCTTGGAATCGCCGGCGCGACTGCATTGCTCCCACGCGAACAAGAGCGAAGCGTCGCGGGCCGGACTATCCGCAGAAATCTGCTTTGCCAAAAGAGGCCACTTCTTTTCAAAGACAAATCCGATGTGCTCCCCATCGACCGGAATAAAGTTGTTCTCGCTCAAACCTTCCAAAACCGCCTGGCGGGCTCGAAGACGGGATTCGGCTTGCTCCAGATAGGGTCCGGAATCCAGCATCACAGCCAGGAGGAGCACGTGGCCCTCCGCCTTCGCGGCGGCTTCTCCGATGTGTGCGGCGAGAGATGAAATCGAATGCCGTTGCGCACGATCGACGGAAACATCTTTCGCCGGTGGATCGTCGAGCGCAGCTTTAGCTTTCTGGACGACGCCGAGCGGGTCCTGCCATAAACGTGCATCCACATCCTGGTCGGCGATCTGCTCATCGGTTATCGCGCTGGGCGCTGGCGGACGTGCGCTCACGAGCGGTTTGTACTGCGCGATCACGCCGGCAAGCGCCGCCACGATGGGCAGCAACGTGGCCCAAGGAATCTCAAGCTTGCGCTTTTCTTCGTCAGCCATGTGGGGCGCGGGGATCAGCTGGTTACGGCCGGATTATGGAGCCGGCAAAAACGTGGCGACAAGGAAATTCACCCAATTGCCGGCGCTCCCATTCAGTTCCGGCGTTGCCAGATTCATCCAAGAGTGGCAGAACGTGATTGTCTCCACGCCTGCCATGCCGCGAAAAAATCTCCGCCGATCCGCCATCGTTGTCCTTGATCAGGAGAAGACGCTCAATGGGCGCGTCGCTGTTCCGCTCCGCGCGCGTCATTTGGATTTCGGCGAGAAATGGAGTTATGCGCCCGCGCCGGAAGCGCACGATTACATCAAGCTCCAGCCGCGCTATCAGTTGTTCATCGGCGGGAAATTCGTCGCGCCGCGTTCGGGGAAATATTTCGCGTCGATCAATCCGGCCACCGAGGAAAAACTCGCCGAGATCGCGGAGGCGGACGCGCGCGACATCGATCTCGCGGTGAAATCGGCGCGCCGCGCTTACAAGAATGTCTGGAGCAAAATGCCCGGACGCGAGCGCGGCAAATTCCTTTATCGGATCGCGCGCTTGATCCAGGAGAAATCCCGCGAACTGGCCGTGCTCGAGACGATGGACGGCGGCAAGACCATCAAGGAAAGCCGCGACATCGATCTGCCGCTGGTCGCGGCGCACTTTTTTTACTACGCCGGTTGGGCGGACAAACTCGAGTACGCATTTCCGGGACGGACCGCGCGGCCTCTCGGCGTCGCCGGGCAAATCATCCCCTGGAATTTCCCGCTCTTGATGGCGGCGTGGAAGCTCGCGCCTGCTCTCGCCTGCGGGAACACCTGCGTGCTCAAGCCCGCGGAAACCACCAGCATCACCGCGATGCATCTCGCCCAGATTTTCCAGGAAGCGGAACTGCCGGATGGAGTCGTGAACATCGTCACCGGCGCCGGCGAGACCGGCAAAGCGCTCGTCGACCATTCGGACATAAACAAGATCGCGTTCACCGGCTCGACTTCGGTCGGAAAACTTCTCACGCAAGCCGTGGCCGGGACCAACAAGAGGCTCACGCTCGAGCTCGGCGGCAAAGCGGCCAACATCATTTTCGAAGACGCGCCGATCGATCAGGCGGTGGAAGGAATTATCTCAGGAATTTATTTCAACCAGGGCCACGTCTGTTGCGCGGGCTCGCGGCTGCTCGTGCAGGAGGGCGTGTTCCGTGCGGTCATCCGCAAGCTGCGCGATCGCATCGCAACGTTGCGCGTGGGTAATCCGCTCGACAAGAACACCGACATCGGCGCGATCAATTCGCGGATGCAGCTCGACAAGATTTGCGAGCTGGTCGACAGCGGGTTGCAGCAGGGCGCCGAACTGGTGCAATCGAGCGCGAAGCTGCCGGCGAAAGGCTATTGGTATCCGCCGAGTTTTTTCACCGGCGTCACCGCCTCGCATCGGATCGCGCAGGAAGAAATCTTCGGACCGGTCCTGAGCGTGATGACTTTCCGCACGCCGGAGGAAGCGATCGAGCGCGCGAACAACACGCCCTACGGCTTGAGCGCCGGCGTCTGGACCGACAAAGGCAGCAAGATTTTCAAGATCGTGAGCAAACTGCGCGCGGGCGTTGTCTGGGCGAACACCTACAATAAATTCGACCCGACGAGTCCCTTCGGCGGCTACAAGGAGAGCGGCTTCGGCCGCGAAGGAGGGCGGCACGGGTTGCTGCCGTACGTGGCGCTGAGTTGATCTATTGATCGCCAGTTCGACCGGCGCGCGCCCGCGCGTCGTAATAAAGCACGACGAAGGAAGCGGCCAGCAACGGGCGCAACAGGAGATTCACGATCGCGGAGGCAACATCGGTCACGATCATGAGCGTGTCGGGCGTCTTCGCTTGCGACAGAGTCTGCATGAGCGCCATCGCTTCGTCGGGATTGCTGACACCGGCGAAACGCATGAGCGTGAAGGGGAGCTGCACACTGAGCATCAGCACGATAAGAAGGAGAAGCCAGACCGACGCGATGATCACGCCGCGATAAAGCGGGCGATCCAGCCGAGGTCCGTGGCGCACGCTGCGGGCGAGTTCCTTGCTTTCACGCAACGCCATCAGACCGCGATGCGGGCTCAGCGCGATGACCTGTTCCCAGAACAAAAAATTAACGAAGAGACGCCCAATCATGTAGACCATGAAGGCGCCGATCAGGAGATAAAGCAGCAAGCTCAGGGCTGAAATCCCGCCGCCAATCACCGCGAGCATGGCAGCGAAGGGCGCGAAGATCCAAAAAAAGTAGCTGCCGTAAACCAGCAGGCCGGCACCGAGCATGCCGCTCCAGCGAGCGAGCGCGGCGGAGAATTGCGCGGCGAAAGAACGCGTGGTCCCGCGCAACAGGTCGTCGGCTACGAACTGCATCCCCGCGATGGAAACCGGCAACATCGCCAGGAACAAAAGAAGCATGAAGACCGATATGGGCGGCAAGGTCTGCGCTGGAATCGCCGCCGGAGTTTCCGAGAAAAAATCCGGGAACGGGAGTTTCGGCAACGTCCATTGCAGCACGAAGAGCGGTAGGGCGCTGAGCAATCCGAAAACCATGAAGCGCGCAAAGCCCTGGCGATAAATCCAAAAGGTCGCGCCGAAAATTTCCCGCCACGTTCTGGCGCGCGAGGTTGGCTCTGGCGGCGCCGGCGGCGGTTCCACCTCATCGAAAATTTCTGGGAACTGTCCGGCTGCGATCCAGCGCTCTTCGTCCGCGCGGCGAAGTTCGTTCTCGCGAATCAGGCGCCCCTCGCCTTTCCATTCGCGCAACGTGTCTGTGCTGACCGGGCCGTATTCCTTCCCCTGCACGCGGACAAACCATTCGTCTGACATCTTGCTTCTTTAGTCGCGAATCGCGCGAATCGCCACAGCTTCGGCTGATACGGCGAGACTCCGTCGAGCCAAACCGCTACGTCGCGACCCAAGCCGGAGGCTCGACAGAGTCCCGCCATACCAAAGCAAATCGCGACGAAAAACCATGATGATCTCAGCCGATTCCGCTACGTTCCTCGCGTGAAGCTTCTGCTCGTCGACGGACATTACTACGTTTACCGCTCTTTTTTCGCGATCCAGAACCTGTCGAATTCGCGGGGCGAACCGACGAACGCGATCTTCGGATTCACGAAAACTCTCCGGCTCATGATCAAACATTTGCAGCCGGAGTTAGGCGCCGTTTTCTGGGACGAAGGCCTGCCGGAGAAACGCATGACACTGCAACCGGCTTACAAGGAAACGCGAAAAGAAATGCCGCCGCCGATGGTGCCGCAACTCGATTTCATCCAGGAGGAACTCACCACGCTGCTCGGTTTCAAAAACATTTCTCTGCCTAACACCGAGGCGGACGATCTCATGGGCTGCTACGCGCTCGCCGCGTGTAAACGGAATATCGACGTGGTCCTCGCGACGAACGACAAGGACCTCTACCAATTGGTGGGTCCGGGCGTGAAGGTTTACACCACGGCCAAGGCCGACCTGCTCTCGCCGAAAGACGCGTTCGCACTCTTGGGCGAGCCGGAGGTGACGACGAAATGGGGTGTGCCGCCCGCGTTGATTGGAGACGTTCTCGCGCTTTCGGGCGATGCCGTGGATAACATTCCCAGCGCAGGCCTCGGCCGTAAAACCGCCGCGGCGCTTTTGCGCGAACACGGCGGACTCGAATCCCTTTTCGCCAACATCGAGCGCGTGAAGAGCGCGCGGACCCGCGAGAAATTGTTAGCGGGCCGGGAGCAGATCCAGCAAAACCGCAAGATGGTGGAACTGGATTGCGACACGAACTTGCCCGTGCCGATCGACGATCTGCGCATAAAGCCCGATTACCCCGCGCTCATCGCCGCGCTGGAGAAGTGCGAATTCAAATCCTTGCTCCAGGAGGTGCGCGACGAAGCGGCCAAGGTAGGGACGGTGCGACAGACGGAACTTCTCCTCTGATGGTAGGGCGAGACTCCGTCGAGCCGAACGGAATGATGTCAGCCGCCGAGGCCCGGCTCGACAGAGTCTCGCCCTACCATGGGAAAGCCGGCAGTCTGGGGACCGCCGCTCCTTGGAAAAATCTCGCGCTTTCCCAGAAAAACTTCGAACGGCGGCCCTGCCCCGCTGTCAAATCAAACAGGTTAAGGCGATTCGGGCGGTTGCACGTTTTCGTATTTGTTGTTTCTCCGCGTGTGCTGCCCGAATCCTTTTTTTTGCCGACGAGGCCGCGAATTTTTGCTAGTCACCTCGTATGCAACCCAACCCGTTTGGTCTCCGCGGGTTCTTGATCGACGCGCCGGACTACGGATCGCTTCGCAGCCGCCGCGACGGCGCCCTCATCGTGGCGGATGGCAAGATCGCGGAAATCGGCGATTACGATGATCTTCGCAAACGCCAGCGTGCCGAGCCCATTCATTGGATCGATCGCGGCGCCGTCGCGATTTTCCCCGGCCTGATCGATTGCCACGCGCACCTCCCCCAGTATTCCGCCGTGGCCCGCGGCGAAAGCCAACTCCTTCCCTGGCTGCGCGAAAATATTTTCCCGGTCGAGCGCGAATTCACCGGGCCAAAAGCGCGGGAGGAATGCCCGCTCTTTTTTCACGAGCTGGCCCGCAACGGAACGACGACCGCAATGCTTTACGCGGCCATCTACGAGGACAGTTGCGAGATCGGGTTCGAAGCCGCCGAGCGAAGCGGACTGCGCGTAATTCTGGGCAAGATGATGATGGACCTCGGCTCCTACGGCCAGCTTCAACCAAAAAAAATTCTGTCCGTTTCGCTGATCGAAAGCGAGCGGCTTTGCCGGAAGTGGCACGGCGCTGACAACGGCCGGCTCGAGTATGCGTTCAGCCCGCGCTTCGCGGTGACCTGCTCGGAGAAATTAATGCGGAGCGCCGGCGAACTGGCGCAGCGATTCGGCGCGTATCTCCAGACGCATTTGGCCGAGAACCGCGAGGAAATTGAAAAGGTGCACCACCTCCACATGTCGGCGCGCGATTACACCGATGTCTACGAGAAGTACGGTTTGTTGACGCCGAAGACGATGCTCGGCCATTGCATTCATCTGAGCGCGCGAGAGATCGACGCCATCGCCGCCGCGCAATCGAACATTGCGCATTGTCCCACCTCGAATCTTTTTCTCGGCAGCGGCTTGTTTAAACTCGATCAACTCTTGAAAGCCGGACTCGCGATCGGTCTCGGCTCCGATGTCGGGGCTGGGCCCGAGCTCAATATGTGGCAGGTGATGCGCGCCGCTCTCGACGTGCAGAAGGTGCGAAGCATGTCCGAGCCGGCCCTGCAACGGCTGCGCCCAAGCGAGGCATTTTATCTCGCCACGAGTGGCGGCGCGCGCGCGCTCGGAAAGTCCGCCGTCATTGGCTCGCTCGATGCCGGCAAGGAAGCGGACCTGACCGTGGTGGATCTCACGGCCGTTCTCCCCTACGGAAAACAGGGACGGCGTTTCGACGATTTATCCACGGAAGATATTGTCGCGCTTTGCATTTACCGTGCGGGTCCGCATGCGAATCTCGAAACCTACGTCCGGGGCAAATGCGTTTATCGGGCATCCGAGGCCGCTCCGTGCCAATGAAAGAACAAACCGCTGATCCCATCGCAATCGCCCTGAGAGAAGATGTCGGCGCTGGTGACATCACAACGGAGTTTTTCGTTCCAAACGGATTGCACGCGCTCGGCCGCATCATCGCGCGCGAGCGAGCGATCGTGGCCGGCGGCCAAACCGCGGCGGAAGTTTTTCGGCGAGTGAATCCGAAATTGAACGTCGAAGTGCTCCAGCCGGATGGAGCCGCACTGCTCGGCGGCGAAACCATCCTGGAAGTGCGCGGCGCGGCCGGCTCGATTCTCACCGCGGAGCGGGTCGCGTTGAATTTTCTCCAACGCCTCAGCGGCATCGCCACGTTGACCCGGCAATTTGTCGACGCCGCTGGCCGATCGCGCGCAAAAATTCTCGACACGCGCAAGACCACGCCGGGTTTGCGCGCTCTGGAGAAAGCGGCCGTCGTCGCGGGAGGCGGCGCGAACCACCGATTCAATCTGAACGATATGGTCTTGGTGAAAGACAACCACTTGAGCGCGGGCAGTGGTTTCTCCGGATTCGCGAGCGCGATCCAGCGGCTGCGCCAGGAACGACCGGCGATTCGGATTGAAGTGGAAGCGGATCGTCTCGAGCAGGTGCGTTCGTTCCTCGAGATCGACGGCATCGACGTGATCCTGCTCGATAATATGAAACCTTCCGAGATGCGTGAAGCCGTCGCCTTTGGCAAGAAAAAGAAGGTGAAGTTTGAGGCGAGCGGCGGCGTGACGTTGAAAAATGTCCGCCAGATCGCGGCCACGGGCGTTGATTACATTTCGGTCGGCGCGCTGACTCATTCCGCGCGGGCGATCGACATGTCTTTGGAATTGACGCATGTCGGAAACTGACGGCGGCGATCGCCTCGTCGCCGACGAGTTGCGCGCGGCCTTGCGAGCAAACGGCATCGAAAAGGAAATCGTGGTGGTCGACGAAGCCGGCTCGACGAACGATCTCGCCTGGGCAGCTGCGGAGCGCGGCGCTGCGGCGGGATTTACGATTTTCGCCGAACGGCAGACAGCGGGGCGTGGTCAATATGGCCGGCGCTGGGAATCGGCCGCGGGCAAAGGTTTGTGGTTCTCGGTTCTGTTGCGACCAGCGATCACCTTGAGCGAATCACCCCGATTAACGTCGCTGATTTCAAGTGTCGTCGCCGCGACCATCAAGAAAGAGATCGGCTGCGCCGCCTCCATTAAGCCGCCTAACGACATCTATGTGGCCGGCCGAAAAATTGCCGGCATCCTCGTGGAAGGCCGCACCGCCAGCGATGGAAGCTACGTCGCCGTGGCCGGCATCGGGGTGAACGTGAACCAGACACTCGACGATTTTCCGGAAGAGCTGCGGGCGAGCGCGGGATCGCTCGCGCTGGCAACCGGCAAGTCAATCGCGCGCGGAAAGCTGGCGATCGCGCTGCTCAAGAATTTGGCAAACGCAGTCTAGCGACGCGCCTCTCTACGTCGCAACCGGACGGAACTGTTGCAAGCTGCGCAATTTCTCCAGGGCCCGACCGCTATCGATTTGCGTGCGCGCCATCTCGATTCCTTCACTCATATCGCGAGCAAGCCCGGCTACGACAAATCCGCCCGCGGCGTTCACGATTGTGAGATCGCGTTTCGCTCCTTTGGTTTCCCCAGATAAGATTCCTTCGATGTGCACGGCGTTTTCCGCCGGGTCGCCACCTGCCAACTCGGCCAATTCGCTCGAAGGAATTTTCAGCCAGCGGGCATCAATCACGCCCGAGATGACTTTCCCGTTCAACAGTTCGGCCAGGGTGGTAACGCCGCTCGTCGAGATGTCGTCCATGCCGTGGCCTTCTTCCGTGGAGCCATGCACGACCCACGCGCGCTCGCGCCCGAGACGACGGAGCACGTCGGCAAAGACATTCGTTAGGCGTGGCGAGTAAACGCCGATGAGTTGCCGCGCCGGACGCGCGGGATTGAGCAAAGGCCCCAGCAGATTGAAAATCGTGCGCGTGTTTTCGCGAGCGAGCCGCTTCCGCATCTCCGCGATCGCGCCGAAAGCCGGATGATATTGCCGCGCGAAAATGAAGCAGAGCCCGAGCTGTTCCGCGCACTCCTTCAGCCGCGCCGGCGGCAAATCGATCGGAACGCCGAGCGCTTCGAGCACATCCGCGCTTCCGCACCGCGAGGTGACACTGCGATTGCCATGTTTCACCACGGCCGCGCCGCCCGCGGCGAGCACAAACATGATCGTAGTGGAGACATTAAAAAGATCGAGCCCGGCGCCGCCCGTCCCACATACGTCGATCATCGGTCCCGGTAATTTTTGTGGATCGATCAACGGATCGATTGCGCGATCGATCAATTGCTGGACGAAAGCCACGATCTCCTCCGCGGTTTCGCCTTTGCGGTGGAGAGCGGTGAGAAACTCCGCCTTGGCGGAATCATCCGTTGCGTCGGAAAAAAGCATCGAGACCGCGAGACTGACGTCGCCAGTGTTCAGGTCGACTCCGCCACGGAGTTTCTCGATGAGCGGTTTCACCCCGCGGTCGCTTCCATCTCGCGCAACCAGTTCCGATAAATTTCCGGAGAAATTTCCGATGGCTTGATTTCGCTTCGCCCGCCCCAGAAGACATTCGTGTAGGCGACGGGAATTCCGCACGCGACCAGATGCCGATCGATCGCCTCCTTGTGCGCGAGCATCAATGTTTTGTCGGTCCCGTGCGCCACCGCCATGATGTTGACGTTCCGGAATTCCGGGCCGGCTTCGCGCCAATAACAATGAGTGAGAATGTGATGCCGCCCCACTTCGCCGCCGGCCTCGAGTTCACGCCCAGCCGGCACGGCCCAGTGGAAAAGCGCGTTGAAACGCGTGACACGCACGCCGCCCGCGGAAGGCTTCACGTGCTCGAGAAAAGTCGAGAAGCGTCCGATGACTTTTCGCGAGTTGAGCGATTCCGCGATTCGGAAATATTCATCCGGAGCCAGACCCGCCTCGGCGGCGCGCCCCAACCAGGGCGACGGCGCAATCTCGTCCGGCGCGAACTCGCGCTTCAAGGCGAGCAACACTTTCCACTCCAGCTCGCTTAATTCCGCCGCATGCACCGGCGCCATCGTGGCCGGGTTGTCCGCCTTGCTTCCCGGCTCGATTGTTTTGCGGCGGACGTGCCCCACTCCCAGAGTGAAAATTCCTTTCGCGGGCATGAGCCGGAAATGATCGGCCCCCACTTTTCCGGCGAGCAATTCGCCATGATGCTGGAGCGCAAATCCGCGCGGCACTTTCAGCGTCGTCCAAAGTTTGTACTCCGAGCCCGGCGTGACGGAATCGGTCGAGCGCAGCACGACGTGGCCAGAGAAGGGATCGCACTGCGACATGTAATCGAAAGCGGCTTCGATTTTTTCCGGCGCGACTTTCCAGGCGACGAGCGCGCCGTCCGCAAGATTGGTGGCGAGCAACGTTTGCCGCACGCGCCGAACAGTTCCCGCTCGCAACATGGCCGCGATCCGCTCCATCACTGTCGCTACCGGAACACCGGAACGCCGTGCGATTTCCTCGAACGGCTCGCGGACGAAGCCCTCGATCTTGTCCTCTGAAATCGCGAGGATTTTCGCGTTGGTTGGATCGTTGTGTTCGACGGGTAGCATCCGCACCCAAATATCAAACACGGCCCACAGGGCCGTGGCTACAACGATCTCAGGCCGCGTAAGAAAAGACGGCGCAGAAATGGCAGAGCGTCCCGGCGAGGACAAAGAGATGCCAGACGAAGTGATTGTAACGGACACGTTCGTTCGCGAAAAAAATCAGGCCGCTCGTGTAGGCGATGCCGCCGGCGACAAGCCAGGCGACGCTCGCAAATGGGACCACCGCCGCGAGTGGGCGGATCGCGATGAGAATGAGCCAGCCCATTCCGAGATAAAGCGGGATCGCAAGTTTCGGACGCCGGACGCCGCCGATGAGTTTGCTCAGCACACCGACGAGGGCGAGAGCCCAGACGACGGCAAAAATAGTCCAGCCCCAGATTCCGCGGAGCGGGCCCAACGTGAAAGGCGAATACGTGCCTGCGATGAGAAGAAAGATGGCGGAGTGATCGATCACGCGGAGAACGCACTTGAGCGCCGTTTGCGGCCAGGCGTGATAAAGCGTGGAGCCGAGATAGAGCAAGAGCATCGTGGCGACGAAGATGGCGGTGCCGACGAGAAACGCGCGGTCCTCGTGCGCTGAAGCGGCGACGATGAGAAACGGCGCCGCGACGAGCGCCGCAGTCAGGCCAAGCCCGTGGCTGATGCTGTTGGCGATTTCCTCGCCGCGCGACTGCGTCCACTTCGGATCGGCGAGAAGTTCGTCGATTGCCTTCATTCTCGAGAGCCGCTCCAGAAACATCGCCGAGGTGATAATACGCCGGCGCGAATTCGAAAAGCGAAATCACCGCGCCGCCGGAATGTTTAGCCACTCTTGGAGGCGACGCTTGCGCGCCTCCTGCATTTTTTGGAGGCGGATGCGTTGCTCCGGAGTCAACTCAGGCTCGATGCGCGTCCTGGCTCGGGCGAGAATTTCGTCCGTCTGACGCAGATCGCTCGCGCGCAACGTGCGCAATTCCTCGACCGTCTCCTGCACGATCGGCTTCAGTTTTTCTTCCTGGGCGGGCGTGAGACGCAGCCGCGTTTTCCAGCGCTGCATCGTCAATTGAAACCACTGCGTCGGATCGCTCTGCCGCCGGACTTCGTGTTTCGCGATCGCGATCGTGAACAATGCGCCGGTGATCGAGCCGGCCAGAAAAATGACGACGAGGGAAACGACGATTTTCCAACGCGCGATCGAGTTCATGGCAGTGAGAAAACTTCCGCGGTGAAATCGGGATCGCCTTCGTCGTTGTTGCCGGGCAGCGAGGCATTGAGCGCGAGCGCCAGCAACACAACCGCGGCGGAAAGCGCGGCGCCGCGCAGAGCAAATATTTCCCAGGGCGATCGCTCGCGTTCACGGGCGGCGCTCAACCACCGCGCCGTGACTCGCTCCGCGAAGAACGGCGGCGCTTCCTCGGAAGCCGCGCGGTGCGCCTGCCTCGCCAGCCGCATCAATTTTTCCATTTCGTCGGCGTTCACGATTCTCTCTCCCGTAGTTCCATACGTTCCCACTCTTTTCGCAATTTTTTCCGGGCGCGGAAAGCGCGCACTCTGATGAGCGAACTGTTCCAGCCGGTGAGCTGGCGAATTTCCGCCACCGAACGCTGCTCCAAATCGAGCAGCGTGATGACCAGCCGGTCGCTCGGAGCTAATCGCTCCAGCAGACGCTCCACAAGTTCTCGCGCGGCGAATGCATCCGCGTCCGTCGCATCGGCGGTCTCGGCGGTGACGCGATCGAGCCGCTCCGATTCCTCCTCGGAAAGATCGGCCCGACGCAGCTCCGGACAGCGTTGTTGCGCGCGCAACCGGTCGTAACAAGTCGTCACCGCGATGCGCGAGACCCAGTGCTCGAGCGGAACTTTTTCCCGGTATTGATCGAGGCGCGAAAACATTTTCACGAAAATCTCCTGGGCGAGGTCCTCTTCCGCGTCCCGGCGTGGCAGGTGCGCGCGCACGATTCGGATGACGGCTGGATAGAGCTGCTCGACCAATTCGCGGCAGGCACTTTCATCGCGCGCGCGGGCCCGGCGCAGACAGGCCGCTTCATCATATCCCTCGCTTGACATCGCAGAGCATCCGCCACACACGGCTCAGACGCCGGGCATTGATCGGCGGTTACAACAAAAACAAACCCACCGTGATTAAAGCGATCTTTTTCGACGCAGCCGGCACGCTCATTCACCTATCCAAAAGCGTAGGATATCATTATGCGCTCGCCGGCCGGCGCGTCGGACTGGTTCTTGACGCGGCCGCGCTGGATCGCGCTTTTGCGGATTCGTGGAAACAAATGCCGGTGCGCCCGACGATCGAGGGGCCGCGTGAAGATGATGACAAAGGGTGGTGGCGCGAGCTGGTTGATCGCGTGATCAACGAAGTGGCGCCCGGCGCCAGTGAGTTGGATCGCGACGCCTTCTTCGAGGTGGCCTACTCGCATTTTGCCGAAGCGGGCGTGTGGGAGCTTTATCCTGAGGTGATTGAAGTGCTCGAACAATTGCGGGCAGGTTACGATCTCGCCGTTGTTTCCAACTTCGACGGTCGTTTGCGCATGATCCTCGAGCAGCTGGGCGTCACCCAATTTTTCTCCCACATTTTTCTCTCGAGCGAACTCGGCGCCGACAAACCCGACCCGCTGATTTACGAGCGAGCACTGAAGTTGGGCGGGGTCACGCCTAACGAGACCTTGCACGTCGGTGACGATCCGGCGCGCGATTGGCAGGGCGCGGAAGCGGCGGGTTTGTCCGTGTTCCGCCTCGAGCGCCCGCAAAATTCACTGCGCGATTTGTTAGCGCTCCTGTAGCGGCGGTCTCTGGCCGCCGACGTTTTCTGGATCCGGCGCTCAGAGAGCGCCGCTACAATTCTTGCAGGCACGTTCGAACTGGATTAGAAACGTGACTCCCGGCGCGGGGTTGGTAGCTCAATGGTAGAGCAGCCCCGAATGCTTTCGGGGTTGGTTGCCAACGAGAGATTCGCCGGGTAAAACAAATTGCGACCGGGTTGGTAGCTCAATGGTAGAGCAGCGCCCTTTTAAGGCGTTGGTTGCGGGTTCGAGTCCCGCCCAACCCAATTTATCGATATGGCCTGGGTCTACATCCTCCGCGGTTCCTCCGGCCGGCATTACATCGGCTCCACGGACGATTTTCAGCGGCGGTTCGCAGAACACTGCCGCGGCAGCAACCATACCACTCGCCGACTGGGCGAACTCAAGATCGTCGCGCTAAAGGAAATCGGCTCCAACGCTGCCGCTCGCCGGCTGGAGCTTGTGCTGAAGCAAAAGAAAAATCCCAAGTTAGCGATTCTCACCCTGCAAAGCCACAGCTAGAGAGCGGCCCCGAAAATCTTCGGGGTTGGTTGCTGGTTCGAGTCCCGCCCAACCCAGCTTTCGAATGGCGCGAGGTCTGCGTCTTCCGCGGTTCCTCCCGCCGTCACTATTCTACGACCGACATCAACGTCGAACTCTCGGGCGCTTCCAAACGAACCGGCGCGTGCGGTAGATCTCGCTCGTCGGTAAACTTCTTTGTTCGCGGTGATGAAAGCGAGCGCGGGGCAGTCGCGCGACCGCCCGCCACCGATGCTCCATTGAGCTTCGGCAGGTTCTTTGGGACCTTCGCTCAGTAGTATCCGCAGAAGGATTCACGCAGTCACCGCGAGAGCCGGGCGCATGAACGGCGCTACAGTTTGCATTATACGCCAGCGACTCTCTCGCCAGCAGAGTGCGTGAGTTGCTCGATAAATCAGACTGAAAGGGAACGATTGCCAACCCAACAAGACATGGCCCGCGCTGATGCGATAACGGCCATCCGTTTTCCGATCAGGCTTCTCACCGTCGCCCTTGTTCTGACGACCATGGCTTTCGCCGGGTTTGGCTGGATTACTTTCGATGCGCGCCGCGATGTGGAAATGTTCAGAGACCGGCTGTCGCGAATCGAGGAGCTCCGAGGCGTCATCGTCCATCTGGACGAGGTCTTGACCATGTCTGCGCGCATGGCAGCGACAACGGAAGATTCGCGGTGGGAAGAGCGCTATCATCAGTTCGAACCGCAATTAGATGCCGCGATCAAGGAAACAATAAAAATTGGAGCCAGCTCCTCCAACATCAAAGCCGCGACCCAGACGGATGCGGCGAACATCAAGTTGGTGGAAATGGAAAACCGCGCCTTTACTCTGGTTCGCGCCGGTCGCAAGGAGGAGGCGCAGACTGTATTGTTCAGTCCCGAATATGAAACCCAGAAACAAATTTACGCTGAAGGAATACTGTCGTTCGTCAACCAAATCAGGCGCGAATTTGATGAACGTTTCCGAGACGACCAACGCCGTGATTTGCTCTCAATAATCGCTGCGCTGGTTGTCGGCGGGATATCGCTTGTGGCCTGGTTCTCGGCAGCGCGCGGCATGCGACGATGGCGCGCCCAATTGCTGGATAGCGTCCACCGACGCGCCGAGGCGGAGGAGAATCTCCGCGAGACCCATGCGGAACTGGAGGTGCGAGTCAAAGAGCGCACCGCGGAACTGGCAAAAGCCAACGAAGCGTTGAAGTGGAAGACGGCGTTGCTTGAGGCCCAGGTTAACGCCTCCATAGACGGCATTTTGGTCGTTGACCACTCGGGAAAGAAGGTTCTGCAAAACCAGCGGGCTACCGACCTATTAGGAGTTCCCCAGCACATTGCGGACGACGACGACGACGATAAACAGCTTCGATGGGTCACAAGTGTGATCAAGAATTCTGAACAGTTCACTGAAAAGGTCGCTTATCTTAATGCTCACCCGAAGGAAATCAGCCGCGATGAGATTGAGCTTAAGGATGGGACGATCCTGGACCGATACTCGTCTCCCGTAGTTGGCACCGACGGAAAATATTACGGTAGAATCTGGACGTTCCGCGACATCACCGAGCGCAAACAGGCGGAAGGCCTGTTACGAGCAAGCGAGGAGCGATATCGCAGTCTCTTCGAGGCGAATCCGTTGCCCATGTGGATCTATGATCTTGAGACCCTTTCGTTCCTCGAAATCAATGACGCCGCCATATCTCATTACGGCTACCGGCGCGAGGAGTTCCTGTCCATGACCATCGCCGACATTCGCCCAACCGCTGACAAGCCGGCGTTGCTGGCGAACATCGCCCATGCCACCGACCACGCGATAGACAATGCGGGTGTCTGGAGGCATCGGAAGAAGGACGGCTCAATGATCGATGTGGAGATCACATCCCACGTCCTCGATTACAGCGGGCGGCGCGCCGAACTTGTCCTGGTTTTCGACATCACCGAGCGAAAGGCGACTGAGAAGGCGCTTCAGGAAGCGGAGGCGAAATACCGCTCGATTTTCGAGCATTCCAATGATGGCATTTTTCAAAACACGCCCGATGGCCGCCATCTTTCTGTCAATCCAGCGCTGGCTCGGATGCTCGGCTTTGATTCGCCGGAGGAGTTAATCCGGGGGCGCGACAACATCGAACGCCAAGCGTATGTCGACCCGGCCATGCGCGAAAAGTTTAAACAAGCGCTGGAGGAAAACGGCTCCATCACAGGTTTCGAATACGAGGTCTACCGCAAAGATGGCGCGAAGATCTGGGTGTCTGAGAGTGCGCGAATCGTTCGGGATGGAGAAGGGCGTGCTCTTTATTACGAAGGCAGCGTCCAGGATATTACGGAGCGAAGGCGCGCGGAAGCCGAGCTGACGCGTAGCCAATTGCGGCTAGCCGATGCCCAGAAAATGGCCCATGTCGGAAGCTGGGAATGGGATGCGATTACAAACAAAATGATTTGGTCGGACGAAGAATACCGTTTGTTTGGATTGGAGCCCGGTGAATGCGAAGCAAGCCACGATCTTTTTCATTCATTCGTTCGTCCGGACGCACGAGAAGACGCCACCAGATGGTTCCGTGCCGTGCGGGCGATGAAAAAATCGGCACGAATGGACGTCCGCATCGTGCGGCCGGATGGCAAAGAGCGCATCCTCAACAGCTGGGCCGATGTTGTGCTGGACGAGAATGGTGACGTTGTCCGGGTGGTGGGCACGTCGCAGGACGTCACCGAGCGGGAAAAAGCGGAACGGGCGCTCGGCGCGAGCGAGGAACGCTTTCAGCTCGTTTCCCGCGCGACGGACGACGCGATCTGGGATTGGGACATGGTCGGCAACAAAATCTCCTTTAGCGAATCGTTCGGGAAACTGTTTGGGCACCGCGCGGGTGAGTTCGATTCGACCATGGAATTCTGGGCCAGTGCCATTCATCCGGACGATCATGATGAGCTGATGGCAGGTCTGAACGCGTTTGTGGCCAGTCGCGAGGAAGCGTGGTCGGCCGAATACCGTTTCCGCTGCGCCGACGGCTCCTACGCTTTTGTGTTCGATCGCGCGTATGTCGTCCGCGACGTGGAAGGCAAACCGCTGCGCATGGTCGGAGCGATGCAGGACATTACCGAATCCAAACGCGCCGAAGCGGAGTTGCGAGAAAGCCGGGCTCATTTGCAGCTAGCCTTGCAGGCCTCGAAGATCGGCCCCTGGGACTGGGACCTTATCACCAATAAGGTTCTCTATTCGCGCGAATGGAAGCAACAGCTTGGCCATGCGGAGCACGAGATCACGAACGATCTCTCCGAGTTTTCTTCACGGCTGCATCCAGAGGACGCGGAACGCATCACCGCGACCCTGGAGCTTTGCATGGCGGACCCAAGCAAGGAATACAACGTCGAGTTTCGGATGCGCCACAAGGATGGAAGCTACCGCTGGATTCACACCCGCGGTTCGTTGCATTACGATGCGACCGGGCGGCCTGTGCGCATGTTGGGTTGCCACGTCGACATAACGGACCGGCGCCTGGCCGAGGAGGAGCTGAGAGAAGCGAAAGTCGCGGCCACTTTGCGCGAAGGGGCCGAGCGTTACAACTTCCTGGCCGATACCGTGCCCCAAATCATCTGGACCGCGCGGCCGGATGGCTGCCTCGATTACTACAACAAGGCGTGGTTCGATTACACGGGTCTCACGCTCGCGCAGACGAAAGACTGGGGTTGGGGCCTGGTGCTGCATCCGGATGATCTCCAGCCGTGCATCGAGCGATGGACGCACTCATTCACCACGGGGGAAAACTACGAGATCGAATACCGTTTCAAGCGCGCTTCCGACGGCGCCTACCGCTGGCATCTCGGTCGCGCGCTGCCGATGCGCGATGAGCAAGGCCAGATCGTGCAATGGGTGGGCACTTGCACTGATATCGACGGCGCCAAACGCAGCAAGGAGACGCTCCAGGCCGCCCACGACGAACTCGGACTCCGCGTCATCGAGCGTACTTCCGAACTCCATGCGGCGAAGGAAGCCGCCGAGGCGGCGAGCCGGGCGAAGAGCGAATTCCTCGCCAACATGAGCCATGAGATTCGGACGCCGATGAACGGCATCATCGGCATGACCGATCTGGCCCTTGAAACGCAGTTGAACCGCGATCAGCGCGAATACCTCGGCATGGTAAAAAGCTCCGCCCACTCACTGCTCGGCCTGATCAATGACATCCTGGATTTTTCCAAGATCGAAGCCGGCAAACTGGAACTCGAGTTGATCGATTTCAGCCTGCGCGATTGCATCGGCGGGATGCTCAAGCCGCTCGGCCTGCGCGCGGATCAAAAAGGCCTCGAACTCGTGGCCGACATCCCCTCAGACGTGCCGGATCATTTCGTCGGCGATTCGATGCGACTGCGCCAGATCCTGATCAACCTCACGGCGAACGCGATCAAGTTCACCGAGCGCGGAGAGGTCGTGGTCAGTGTGAACAGCCAATCGATCATCAATGGCGAAGGCGAACTGCATTTTTCTGTGAGCGACACCGGCATCGGCATTCCACAGGAAAAACAAGCCGCGATTTTTGAAGCATTCGCGCAAGCGGACGGTTCGACGACGCGCACCTATGGAGGCACTGGCCTCGGCCTTTCCATTGCCTCGCAACTGATCCAAAAAATGCACGGCAAAATCTGGCTCGAAAGCAGAGTGGGCCAGGGAACCACTTTCCATTTCACCGCCTGCCTCGGCGTGCGTGACACGCCGGTCGCCCAAGTGAAGCATGCGGACCCGTGCGACCTGGCGGGCTTGCGTGCCTTGGTCGTGGACGATAATGCGGTGAATCGCCGCATCCTCCGCGAGATGCTGACGAACTGGCGGATGAATCCGACTCTGGCTGAATCCGGTCAGGCCGGCCTCGATGAAATGCTGCGCGCCGCCAAGTCAGGTTCTGCTTATCAGCTCGTCTTGCTCGACGCGGTCATGCCGGAAATGGACGGCTTCGCCCTGGCGGAAGAAATTCAACAACAGCCCGCGCTCGCGGGCGCGACGGTGATGATGCTTTCTTCGGCGATGCCCGCCGGCAGTGCCGCGCGTTGCGGCGCCCTGGGCATCGCAGGTTTGTTGACCAAGCCGGTCACGCAATCGGAATTGCTCGACGCAATTCTGATCGCGGTGAGCCGCGACTCGGAAGGTGGGAATACTCGCGACGGCGATACTCACATTGCGGAAACTGGCACCGCCGGATCGCGTCTGCGCATCCTGGTGGCGGAAGACAATCTCATTAATCGTGCGGTCGCCACGGGCATTTTGGAAAAGGAAGGACACGTTCTGGTGCACGCCGCCACCGGCCGCGAAGCAGTGGAAGCTTTCAGCGACGGAGCCTTCGATCTGATTTTGATGGATGTGCAGATGCCGGAAATGGACGGATTCGAGGCGACCCGTCGAATTCGTGAATTGGAGGAAGCGACCGGCGGTCGCATAACGATAGTCGCGATGACCGCGCATGCGATGGCGGGGGACCGCGAGCGCTGCCTGGCAGCGGGGATGGACGATTACGTTTCCAAGCCGTTGCGGAAAGAAGATCTCCTTGGGGCCCTGAATGGCGCAAGGGTCAGGGGAGTTTACGAAGAGACAGGAACAAGGTTCCTTTACAGCCGCGAGGAATTGCTCTCGCAGTGCGATGGCGATGAGGAATTGATGAGCGGGCTGGTTTCGATTTTTCGCGATAACACGCCAGAGATTATCCAAGCGATCGGCGCGGCGGTTGAGAAGCGCGATGCGCCGGCGCTGGCCGCGCACTCTCACAAATTGTTGAGCTCCCTGGGGGCCTTCGGGGCGGAACACGCGCGGACTTTGGCGCGGCGTCTGGAAAAGCATGGCCAAGAAAATAATTTTGAAGGAGCCAGGGAAAGGAGCACGGAACTTGAACGAGAAACTAATAAGATTTACGTTGCCCTCGCCTGATCCACACGAGCCGCCGGCGGACGCCGTCGAAAGACCGAATCCTCGTTGCCGAAGAGATTTCTCCCGCTCCAGCAAATACCGTGTCCACACCTAACCACAAACCAAGCGGCCCATCCGCCGCGCTGCAAAGCCGCCTTCAGGCAGTCTTATTGCCGAAGCGAAGCAGAATCCTCATGGCCGAGGATGATCCGGTTAGCGCCAAGATTTTACAGGTCGCGCTCTCGAAGTTCGGATACGAAACGGTGCTCGCCCGCGACGGCGCGGAAGCGTGGGACAAATTCGATCAGGAACCGGTGCGGCTAATCGTGAGTGATTGGATGATGCCTGGGATGGATGGCCTGGCGCTCTGCGAAAAAGTCCGCACGCGCGCCCACACTCCTTACACCTACTTCATTCTTCTCACCGCGAATCACACTTCCACTAGTAACTACGCTCTGGCGACTGCTGCCGGCGTCGACGATTTCCTAACCAAGCCCCTCGATCGCGAAGCGATCCGAATGCGTCTGCGCGTAGCGGAAAGGATCCTGAAGTACACGGCTGAGATCCGGCAGCTGCAAGAGATGATCCCGATCTGCAGCTATTGCCACAAGGTGCGCGACGAGCACGATTACTGGGACCGGGTCGAGAGCTACATTCAAAAGGAAACCGGAAGCAGGTTCAGCCATGGCGCTTGTCCCGAGTGTTACGAGAAGGAGATGGAGAAAGCGCGGGCGGAAAACACCGGGCAATAAGACGCGCTCAGTGTGGTTCGCAGGGCAGGGGGGGTTCACCGGAACCGCCCGGGCGATTGGGGTCAATCGCCCCGACCTTGAGATAGAACCAACCCGCAATGCGACGACCTAACGAGTCGCAGTCGCAAGTAACTCTTCGATTTTCTGGCGGATATCCAGCGGACGGCAGGGCTTCTGCAAGAAGTGCTCGAGCTGGAGATCGATGTTGTAGTGCGACATCATCGACGCGGGATGACCGGAACAAAACAAGACGGCGGACTCCGGCAGTTGAATCTTCAATTGATCCGCCAGTTCCCTTCCCGATAAGCCGGACATCACCACATCAAGCATGATCAGACGGATCTCCGGATGGTCACGCGCAATTTGCAACGCTGCTTCGCCGTCACCCGCGGCAAGGACGACGTAGCCAAGAGCGGTAATCGAGAAACCCAAGATCGTGCGCATGGCCGGATCGTCATCGATCATCAGAATAGTTTGCGGAGGTGCGGCGGGAAGGATACCAGCGCTGGCTGCGGCGTTACCGGTCATGCTTCTATGATCTTGTTGCGAATGGCGTAACGGACCAGGCTGGCGGTGGAATCCAGGCCGAGTTTCCGCAGGATGCTCGCGCGATGGGTCTCTGCCGTTCGCACGCTGATGCCAAGTGTGTCAGCGACCTCCTTGTTACTTCCGCCTTCGGATAAGAGCTGCACGATTTCCCGTTCGCGCGCGCTCAGTCGCTGCCCGGTCCGGGATCCGTTCGAATGCGGCGCGGAGCGATTGAGAATATCCGCAAACAAGGTCTCGGAAACCTTGCTGGTGAAAAAAGGCTTGTGCTGGGCAAGCGACTGGATCGCGTCGATGAGGTAAGTGTGCGCCTGGGATTTGAAGATGAAGCTTTTCACTCCAACCTCAAAGACCTCGCGGATCAATTCATCCGTTTCATGCGCCGTGAACATGAGAATCTCAGTGCGCGGCAGGCGTCGTTTGATCTGGACGGCGGCATCGAGGCCGTTGAGGTCGGGCATGCTCATGTCCATGATGACAATGTCCGGTTGGAGCTGAATAGCCTGCGCGACTGCTTCGCGTCCCGTGCAGGCAATGCCGCAGACTTCCCAGCCCGGTTGCCGCTCGATCACGGCGCGCGTCCCTTCGCGCATGACATCGTGGTCGTCGGCAATAAGAATGCGCAGGGGCAGCGTTGGAGGTGTAGTAGTTGTCATGGTGTGTCCGTCTGAGGGCTGAGAGCGTCGTGCAGAGTCGTCAGCAGCATCTCTTTGTTGTAAGGCTTGGTGAGGCAGGCACGGACATGGAGGCCCGCAAGGTCGTGATCGTGCTGCTCCCGGCCCCCCAGTCCGGTGGAAGCGATGATACGCACCTCGGGCTTCATTTTTTGCAGGGTGCGAATGAGCGCAATGCCATCCATAAGAGGCATCGCCAAATCTGTCAGCACCAGCTTGATCTCGTCTTTACGCACCGCAAAAATGGCCAGCGCTTCCGTGGCGTCGCCGGCGATTAACACTCGATAGCCGTGACTCTCCAGCAGTGCCTGCGCTACCTGGAGGATCGGTTTCTCGTCATCCACGATCAGCAGCAACTCTCCGTTTGCCGGTGGCAAAAGAGTCCGTTCGCATTCCTTCAACGTTTCCATGGCTCCGATTATCGCGGGTAGATAAACCCTGAAGGTCGTGCCACGTCCGACCTCGCTCTCGACGGTCACAAATCCGCCGTGGCCCTTTGCGATCCCAATGACCGTCGAGAGTCCCAATCCCGTGCCACGGCCAAGTTCCTTGGTCGTAAAGAACGGATCGAAAATCTGGTCGATGATGCCGCGCGGAATTCCCGTCCCGGTATCCTTGACCTCGAAGAGGACGTGCGGTCCCGCCTTGGCTCCGGGAGTCATGCTCGCGTAGTGCTCGTCCACCGGGAAATTCCTGGCCGAAATGGTAAGCGTCCCGCCCGCGGGCATCGCGTCACGGGCATTGACAGAGAGATTGAGCAGGATCTGATGGAGCTGCGTCGGGTCGCCCTCGATCGGCCACAAGGATTGCGGGTAATCGGTCCGCACTGTGATCGTTTTCGGAAACGTTCCTTCGGCGATCTTGGCCATGTCGTTGATGAGGTGCGCGGGCTGCAGAAGCAGGCGCGCTCCCTCAGCTCCGCGCGCAAAGGTCAGCACTTGCTTAACGATGTCCGATCCACGCTGGGCGCAAGTTTCGATCGTGGAAAGAATCATCTCGTCCGCCTCCGGCATCTCGGTCCGGCGCAGCACCGCCGCTCCCATCAGGATGGGAGCAAGAATATTGTTCAGGTCGTGCGCCACTCCACTGGCCAGGGTGCCGATGCTTTCCAGTCGCTGGGCCTGAAGGAACTGTTCCTCGATCTTTCTCTGCTCGGTGATGTCGGTATTGATGATCAGAATGGATTTGGGCGCGCCCACCTCATCCCGGACAAGGGTCCAGCGACTTCGGACCGTGACAGTGCCGCCGCCTTTGCGACGATGCTTACACTCGCCGGACCACTTGCCGCTCTCTGTTACAGCCAGTCTTGCCGCAAGGGCGATGGCGGGGGGCTCTTCGTGCAGAAAGGTGGCAGCTTGCTTGCCCTGAACTTCCGCGGCAGCCCAGCCGTACAACTTTTCCGCCCCATGATTCCAATACTCGACGCGATCTTCCAGATCGCGGACCATGATTGCGTCCTGCGCAAGATCCAGCAGTTTTGCCTGCTCGCGCAGGCGCTCTTCCGCCTGTTTTCGCTCGGTGATGTCTCGAATGAAACCCGTAAACATCGGAGGTTCTTGCGAACCAATCCGAGTGAGGGCGAGTTCCAAAGGAAACTCCGACTTATCACTGCGCATTCCCGTCAGTTCGATGCGCGTGCCGAGGACAGGAGCTTCGCCCGTGAAAAGGTAATGCGCTAGACCGCGCTGATGACGCTCGCGTGACGCTGGCGGGATAATCAGATCGGCCAATAACTGGCCAATCGCTTCGTCGCGTTTGTAGCCGAAGGTTTTTTCGGCGGCTGGATTGAATTCAACAACCCTGCCCTGATAGTCCATGGTAATGACACAGTCCAGGGCCGATTCCAGGACTGAGCGCATGCGCTCCTCGCTCTCACGAATCGCGTCCTCCGCCTTTTTCTTTTCCGTGACGTCGAGGGCGATGGACAGGTGCGCCAGGCGACCTTCAAACTGGATTGCTGAGGCATGAATGTCTGCCAGGATGATTTCGCCACCTTTTTTCCGATGGCGCCATACACCGGTTACTTCCGCGTGGTCCGATGTGACAGTCCCGGGCTCGATCGAGGCCGGGACACCGCCTGAGTGACGAATGTCCCGTATCGTCATCGTGAGGAGTTCCTCTCGCGAATAACCATATTGCTGCACCGCTGCATCATTGACTGCGAGAAAGGCGAGTGTCTCCGCATCGTAAACCCAGGTGGGGCTCGGGTAGGTCTCGAACAGGACCCGGTATTGTTTCTCCTGGCGTTGTAAAGCCTCTTCCGCCTCTTTCCGCTCCGTGATGTCGTTTATCGTAACGATTGCCAGCACCGGTTGATCTTCCGCGTCATGAACCAGCGTGCCGCTGTAACTGAAAACACGCTGCCAATCCGCCTTGATATTCCGCACGCGCACCTCGAGATCGCGCAGGTTTTGACCGCGGAGAATGCGAGAGAGCGGCCACTGTTCTACGGGAATCGGCGTTCCGTCCATGGTCGAAAGCTCGAAAGTGTCCACGAGCTCGGTCAGGAGCCGGCGGCCGTCCTCGAGATCCGTAAATCCATGAATCTTCAACGCGGCGCGGTTCCAATGCTGCAATGCGCCGTGGAGATCGCAGACGACCACACCTTCGTTGAGATTTTCCACCACCGTTTGCAAGTGGGCTTCATTTGCGCGCAAGGCATGCTCGGTGCGTTTGCACTCGGTGATGTCGGTGCGGATGGCCACGTATTGACGTGGTTTGCCTTGCTCGTCGAGAATTGGAACGATGGTGGCGGCCACCCAGTAAAACGAGCCGTCCTTCGCTTTGTTTTTGATTTCACCTTTCCAAACTTTGCCATGCGTGATGGTGGTCCAAAGGTCGCGGATGAACTCCTTGGGATGAAAGCTTGAATTGAGGATGCGGTGATCCTGACCCAGTAACTCTTCGCGTGAATACTTGGAGATGGCGCAGAACTTGTCGTTGACGTAGGTAATTTTTCCCTGCGGGTCGGTGATGGCTACGATTGCGTGCTCGTCCAGCGCCGCGTTCAGGTCGATGACCTCCTTGAACAACGCTTTCAGTTCACCTTCCGGCCGCTTGCCCTCGGTGATGTCGATGATGGCGCTTACCTTGTTGCTTCGCCCAAGGGTTGGCCGACCATCGCTAGCGACGCGGCTTCCTTTCATCACTCGTGCCGCCTGAAACGCCCGTTTCATGACAGAGAGCCAGCATATACCTGGCCGTTCACTTGCTTATTTGCTTTGGCTTCCGAGCCCGCTCCTCAATTACCTTTGCCGGAAGAAAGATTTGAAAGGTCGTTCCTTTGCCAACTTCGCTGTAAACGGACATGAAGCCGCCATGGCTTTTTATTAATCCAAGGCTGGTCCCCGGCCCGCTTTGTTTGCCATCCAGGAAAGGACCAAAGATATTGTCGATCACGGGGCGGGGCGTGCCGCGGCCGGTGTCGCTCACGCGGAGCATGACGTATGGACCAAGTTTCGCCCCTAGTGTCATGGAGGCATAATGTTGATCGACGATAAAATTGCGCGCCCAAACCAGGAGCGAGCCACCTTGGGGCATAGCCGCGAGGGCATTGCGAAAAAGGTTGCTTAGAACTCGATGAAGTTGCGGACGGTCGCCTTCGATTAGCCACAGATCCTCCGAATAGGCGCTGGTGATTTCGATTGATTTAGGGAATTTCTTGCGTGCGTTGTCGACGACTTCCGCGATGAGGTCACCAGGTCTGATCGGAGCGCGTTCGCCGCCGGCTGCGCAAGCGAAGACAAACGTTTCCTGGACGCTTTCGCCTCCCTTCCGCGCGCTTTCGTTTTGCCCGTTTGACGAAACAACAGGACCGCTCTGTTCTGCGATCACCTTGCCGCGAATTGCTTCTTCGCACAGCAGCATCGGTGTGAGAAGACTCTCTCCGTCGCGCGCCAGGCCGCTGGCGATTTCCAGATAGCCATCCGTGTAAAAAATCACCGGCATCCGCGCGATCGCGGGATCGCGGCGCACCAGACGAACGAAATCGCCCCGGTCCAATTTCGGAGTAAGCATGTCGACGATGGCAATCGCCGGCTTCTCTTCATGCGCTATTCTTAGCGCCTCTTCACTACCGTCAACTTCCAGGAGGTCGCAGCCCCTCTTGGTTAGTATCTCGGCGATCCCGATGTGACCGCTTGGGTCGCCATCAACAATTAGTATTTTCATGGCCTGTTCCTCTCCTGCTCGTGCTTAAGGCCTCAGCAATCTCAGCGAGCAGCGCTTCCGGTTGGATGGGCCTTCGAAGAAAGCGGGCCGCGCCGTGCTCCAGGCAGTGGCGCCGCTCGCGCTCCAGCGTGCAAGTCGAAGAAATGATGACTATGGGGACACCTCGCAACGCGGGAGTTCTCTTTGCGATCTCTAGGAAATCGAATCCATCAAGCGGCCGCATGTAAAGGTCGGATAGCACAAGGTCTGGGTGGGTTTCTTCCGTCAGCGCGATGGCGCTATTTACACTCTCAGCCAGGAGGACCTTATAACCAGACGATTGGAGCGTGGCGCCATCGAGGTCGAGGTTAGTTGGTATGTTGCCGATGACGAGGATCGTCCTGGCGATTGTGTCTGTTGATGCAGTCATGGGGGGTGAGGTGGTTTTCGCGTTCGAATTGTTTTGCAAGGTGCTCAGGGCATACTTAGCTGCGCTATTCCAACGCGCTTTGCCCTCAGGCGGGACAGCCGCGACCGTGTTTGGAGGCTCCTGCAGTGACCGCGTGGGGAAGTCAGGGTCGATCGAAAATACGCTCTCTAGGTTGCGCCGAAAGGGTCCCATTCGGCTTCACCAGGACCCAGGCAAGACTCAAACGAGGAGTGACCTCGCTAAATTTCTGAAAACCCACCGGCTTGACGATATAGGTCTCAGCACCTAGCCGCCGGCACTCGTTGATATCACGACCCCGATTCGAAACGGTAAGGATGATGACGGGAATGTGTTGTGTGCGCGCGTCACCCTTGATCCGTCGCAGCACCTCGAGACCGCTAATCTTGGGCAGGTTCAAATCGAGCAAGATAACCTTGGGATGGTCATCCTTGCTCCGATAAGCGTATGAACCGGTCGCGAAAAGGAGATCGAGCGCCTCGGCTCCATCGCTCACCACGCGCAGAGGATTGGTAATTTGTGCTTTCTCGAAGGCGCGCTGCGTTAACCTAACGTCCAGCGGGTTATCCTCCACCAGCAGAATCTCCACGAGCTGCTTTGACGCGTGGGCGCCGGTCGCTTGTCCGAAGAGCGTCGAAACGGAAATCTGTAAAGCCCGCGCCAGCTTCTCGACGCTCCCGATCGATGGATTGCGGGCCCCGCGTTCCACATCGGAGACGTACGTGCGGTGCAGACCTGCGCGCTCGGCGAGCTCCTCTTGGGAGATCCCCAGAACAAACCGTTCAGTTTTGATTGCAATGCCCAAAAGAGCCTTTATGTCCGATGCCGTCATTAATACGTAGGATAGTTTACCTTAACTTTCTACAGACGATGAGTAACGCAGACGATCGTCGACAAGGGCCGCCGGCCCGGGAGCATACCAAGTGAGTCATCCTCCCAATTGGCACTTGGTAACTAACGACCGCAATTGGGAGGAACCTTAGAAGGACTAGGGAAAACCCTTACGAACGATCATGGGGGGTAGACGCGCGCCACGGTCCCCGCGCGGCTTGTTAGGTCTCCGACGAAACCAGCCCCGAGCGAATTGCGTATCGCACCAAGCCCGGCACATCATGAATGTCCAGACGTGCCATGAGTTGGAGGCGATGCGCTTCCACCGTCTTCACACTGATCCCAAGCGTGTAGGCGATTTCCTTTGTATTTTTTCCCTCCGCGATGAGTTGCAGGATCTCGCGCTGGCGCGCGGTGAGTTGTTCGATGGGGCTCGACAGGCTGCCAACTCGTTCGAGATAGCTGTCGATAACCGTCCGAGAAATAGAAGGACTGAGATAGGTCTTTCCTTGCCTGACGGAGTTGATGGCGAGTTCGAGCTCGAGGGTAGCCGCATCCTTGAGCATATAGCCCGCGGCGCCGCTACGCAGCGCGCGAATGACATATTCCTCGTTCGCATGCGCCGAAAGAATGATCACCTTTACGCTCGGAAAATTTTTCGTGATCCGCGGCAACGCCTCGAGGCCGCCCAGTTCTTTCATCGCGATGTCCATCAAGACCAGGTCCGGCCTTTGCGCCCGAATCAACTCGATCGCTTCCCGGCCGTTGCTCGCTTCACCCGCCACTTCGACTCCGGGAATTTTCTCGAGCAACGAACGAATGCCTGCTCGCACCAGAGCATGATCGTCTGCCAGCAAAATGCGCATCGTAATTACCTTGCAAGTATCACCGGCGAGGATTGTGGGTAAAATGCAAAGGTAAACCAACTTCGACTCTTGTTCCTTCGCCCGGAGACGAAATGATTCGCGCCCGCCCTCCCGCCAGAGCGACCCGCTCCTTGATGCCCATGAGGCCAAGACTGGTTTCGCCGCGCTCCTCGACTTTGGCGGCATCGAATCCGATCCCATCGTCCTGCACCACCAGAAACAAGGCGTCACCGGCGCGCCGCAATTCCACCGTCAAATTTTTCGCACCAGCATGGCGGACCACATTCGTGATCGCTTCCTGCGCAATGCGAAAACAAGCTGTCTGAATTTCCGGATCAAGGGTCTCCGGAATATTCTCCGCGGAAAACTCGACCTCAACCGAAGCGCGGCGTCCCTGTTCGCCAAGCAACGAGCGAAGCGCGGGGACCAGTCCCAAATCGTCCAACATCGACGGACGCAGATCGAGCGATATCTGCCGCACCTGCCCGAGCAGCTGATCCAGGATCGCCACCGTTTCCCGCAGTCGCGCCCCGATTGGGGCGCCCACTACGTCCATAACGGACTGCAGATTAATTTTCGCCGCGGTCAAGGCCTGCCCGATTTCGTCGTGCAATTCACGGGCGAGGTGACGGCGTTCGAGTTCCTGCGCCTCCACCAGCTGCTGAGAAAACCTGCGGAGCAGAACCGTCTGCTCTTGCAGTCTATCTGCCAGGGCGGTTAGCAGCACCACGACGACGAGCATCACGTTGTCGGCGCCGATGCCGGCAACAGCGAGGTTAGAGATCGAGACAGCATGGGACAGGTCCGGCAACAGATCGGAGGACGTGAAAGTGACGGCAGCCATCCCGGTGTAGTGCATGACAGAGATTGCGCCGCCCAGGAGAAGCGCGCTTCCGAACTTGCGCCACGTATAACGGATGGTGTCTTCTCGAAACAAAAACATTAACCAGAGCGACAAGAGCGAAAATGCGACGGCGGCGAGCACGGAAAGAGTCACCATCGGCGACGAGTAGTGATGCATTGCCTTCAGGCGCATCGACGTCATCGCCGTGTAATGCAAAGCCGCAATGCCTCCACCAACGAGAATACTGGCCGCAAACGCCCGCCCGAAACCCATCGTCCGCCGGCTCACGACAAACAGCCCCATTAGCGAAGCGGAAAGACTGGCCAGGTAAGACAAAAAAGAGGTCGGCCAATCGTACAGAACTGGAATCGGTAAACGCAAAGCCAGCATGCCGGTGTAATGCATCGACCAGGTGCCGATAGCCATCGCGATGGAGCCGCCGATCCACCAATACAATCGAGCTCGTTTGCGGGATGCAGTTACTCGTTCCGCCAGTTCAATGGTGCAATACCCGCCTATCACACCAATCAAAACGGACAGCGCTACGAGCCAAGGATCGTAATAGCCGCTGATGACTTCGCCTGAAGTCATCATGCGTTGCCCTCTCGAGTGGAGGGAACGCTTTTGCGATCGCAGACTAAAATGTCCCGATGCCGTCTCGCACTTAGGCGTGACACCCCACTGCATCTGGGTCCGGGGACCATGGTCGTACCGTTACATCGCGCGAATTCACAAACTAAGTGC
>PMSN01000019.1 GCA_003167555.1 Spartobacteria bacterium | reverse complement strand
CACTTAGTTTGTGAATTCGCGAAGCCTTACCACGTCGCACATTGAACGGGCATTCCTAACCGTTCGCCAGGAATTGAAGCGGTATCAACGGAAGGGCCTCGGCTACAGCAAAGACCTCGACACGCACAAACTGGCGGTCGCGCTGCATTTCGGGGTTTACAATTTCGTTCGGAAACACACCACGCTCAAAACAACGCCAGCGGTCGCGGCGGGCATCGAGGAAAAGCCGTGGACTTTAGAACGCGTGGTGGAAATGACGGCGGACTACATGCGCCGGAAAGAGGATGCGGTTTTTGAAGCAGCTTTCGCTGTGACAGAATAATAAGCCTTGCCGCTGCAGTGACGCGCTGCGATTATTGGTCATGGACGCGGCGAATCTCGGGCACGGAATATGCATATCCTCCCAGAAGAAAATGCCGCAGCTCAGCCTCAAAACGACCGCCAAATACCTGCGGTTATTGCGCTCGAATCAGCCGAACGTCACATTGCTCGAAGCGCGGACGCAGGCACATCGTGTGATGGAAGCGGCGCGGCGTTCGCCGCTACGTTCTCAGCATTCATCGACTGGGCAGAAGAACACTCGCTAATTCGCGAACAGCGCGATTTTGACTGTTTTGTCCGGCCCACGGATGGCCACGGCGACGAACACGAAGCGTGGTACGACGCGCCATCAAAGCGATGGTTTAAGGCGACATATTTAAACCGATTCGGCTTAGCTTGGGGGCCGCGACGGATCAGCGACCGTCCATGAATATTTGTTGCGCCTCTTGCTTCAAAATCTTTACTTCGGTGATGATATTCACTTGGTGGCGCTCATCAGCCACGAAGGGAAGATGCGCGTGCTGACATCGCAGCCACACATTGCCGGAGAGTCAGCGAAATATGACCGAATCCAACAATGGTTCGTCGAGCTGGGATTCTTGCGGATCGAATCCGGCAGTATCGCGTGGTACTATCCACCGGCGAATCTCTTGGTCGCCGACGCACATGAGGGCAATGTTATTGAAACCGCCGTGGGAACGCTCGTTCCGATTGATCTGAACGTTGTCCAGCCAAAGGGTGATTTATTGGCCGGGATCGAACTTGCACTCACGGGCCAGGCACAGCTCAGACTGAACCTGTAAAAACCATACCGAAGCCCTACCAACACCCATCAATTTTATATGACATATATCAATCGTCATTTTACGAGACGCCTTGCCCGCACGCTTGTCGAGGCCTAACAAGGGAGTTAGTATTTCTTGAAATCGGTAATTGCTGCCGGGAGTGAATAGGTTTCGTTGTTGTAGCGGAAGGTGATCTCGTGCTGCTCATAGCTGAGTAGCTTTAGTTTTGTGCCAGCTGGAATTCGAACAAGCCCCCCATGCTTGTTCCAGACTTCGGCGTCCAGCTTTAGCGTAACGAACTCAGGCATTGTCGGCGGGGGTGGAGTTGGACGTTTATTTTCTTCACCAAGTTCGGATAGCGCTTTCGCCAGCCATTTTTCTTCGTCAGAATTAAGAGAAAAGAATGGCTTGTTCTCTAAGACAAATTTCAGAAGTCCATAAGCTTCGCGGTTGTCGGCACTCGCTGCTTTCATCTCGGCCAATGCGGACTCATCAGATTTGACCTTTGCTTTCATCTCGGCCAATGTGGACTCAGCAGATAGTCCTTTCATCACAGTGGAATATGCGGACTCATAAGCCGCTGAGTTCCTTTGGACCGTGCGAATCATGGCCTCCTTTTCGTTTTTCCACTCACTGAAATGAGCAACCATGCCATAGCCAACCCAAAAGATTACGCCTGCCGTGAGAATGGCCCCTAGGACGGCAAAGAAGGTTTTCATTCGCTATTACTTCGCTTTTAGCATTTCTTCTGCTCACTTGGCTATGAGATATATCAGCGTTATTTTGTAGACGGAGTCATGACGCCGGATGTATTGCAACACTATTGTCAGCATGCACGCCGCCACCGAGAATGAGATCACCAGGAAGAGGGGAAGACTTCCGACTGTAATCTTGTGAGCACCCCAGAACCCGAACCTGACCAGCCGAAACCGGGCCTTATACTTGTTTCGCACGCATCCGCCGCGGTAACGCAGTTGGATACCGCCATTTCACTTTGGTTCACCGAAGGCGACCCGATCTCGATTCACACCTTGGCCTGGGCATCTCTGCAACTTGTGCACGACCAAGGCAGGAAAGTAGGCAAGCCGTCTGAATTGATGTTGCGCATACTGAAACTGCCGGACAAGGAGCGGCGGCGAGCTGGCCTTGTGACTGCGATAGGGAAACACGCAGACAGAAGATATTCTGCGCATAATGCCGTCGAATATCCGCCCGGATTGACCGAGGACGTGATGTATGAGGCCGCGTGTTGTTGTTGGAACCTTTTTACTGACTTAACCCCTTGGATGCGACTTTTTACGACGCGCTATATCGCTGAGAATCCCGATCTGTTTAAGCCTGATCTCCCAACGCTTCTTGAACGCTTGGGGGGACAGAAGTATCTCGCTGGGCTTGGCCGTCGCGATTTCGCAAAAGAAGTCGTCCCGGTCCTTAGCCGAGAGGACTTTTGGTTTCCGCCGCCGCCCAAAGAGCCCCGACAAACGTAGCCATTCCTCTGCGTGGGGTGGTCTGGATAGGCGACTTCATTCAGGAAGCCCTCCTAAATTTCCATACCGAATCAGAGGCAACACTTATTCATTTCATCTGACATATATCAATCATGATTGTTGCATTGGTCGGCAACGCCTCTTAATTTGACAGTCGTTATGAGAGTTCCCTTTTCACAGATATTCAGCGTCAACCTAGATGGATCAGTTTCGCCGAAGGTGCCGGTGGCTATCGGCGGCATTACAATGGGGGGGCCAGGAGTGACCTTTGGTCGAGGCGCATGGTTCGCTGGGGTGGAGATAGCAGCGCACGTCGGCAAGGACCTAGAAGTGGTTCAAGATGGCGAAGTGTATAGGATCACAGCAATCTATTGAGTCCTGCCGCTCCCCGCACTTGTGCGGCCACCTTCTACCATGGCCGGAAGAACGTAGAGAAACATTGCCAAAGCTTTTGTGAACTCAATGCACTTTTGAGCATCGGACTCGTTCGGCAGTGGAGCACTATCGTCAGCGTGCCTTTCATCGTTTGCGTCGAGCCTAATGTCGTGTGCCCACAAGGACATTTCCTTTGTGATGAGATTAGCCGTCGCTGCCTTTTCAATACGTTCGTAAAGGCCACCTGCCTTGTAACCTTTGTCTTTGAGCATCGCATCGACGCTGGAGGCACACAGCATGATAGCACCCGAAGGGGCGTGAATACTTTCAACGGCCTGGTTTAAGAATGCATCCGGCTTTACAGGAAGTCCTGCCAGCCGTGCAGCCGGTGCGGGGAAAACATATGTTATCTGTGGGTCGTGGTTTGCGCTGCCATTCCACACACCAGCTCCCAGCACACCTCCGCCGCATGCCGAGCAAACGTATACCCGCCATTTTCGATGCAGATTTCGTGTGCTGTTTGTTGTGTCGAAACCGTGAACTCCAGACAGAAGCGGATTCGCAATGCGACAATGTGGGCAACGGTCCATTTCAAGCGTCCTCGAGCTGAAGAGGGTTTGGTTACTACTCATTCGTGGAGATGCTGGTCTAACGGTGACCCCCCTGTCGAGTGCGATTTCCTCGCGATGCTCAGTTTTGTGTAGACGCGTCTTGCTAGAATGCCTTTAACAGTTCCCCCCTAGACCGGGGGGTTTGGGGGCGGGGCAATGCCCGCCCCCATCTCTTCCCCCCTTGCAGGGTCGGCCCTCGCTCCCCCTGAGACTTCGTAGAAACCGTGCAAGGTTGCGGGGTGAAGTGTGCCCAAATAAAAAAGTCTCAGGGACTTGACAAGCAAAAGGTAACATGGTAACATGGTAACAGAATTGGGAGTGCTCGGAAACGAGCATAGGTTTTTTCTGCGGGTCGTGAGCGCGGGGCGTGAAATGGAAAGGTTTTGTTGGGGTAACAGAGTCGGGGGGCTGCTGTTCCCCATCAGACCACGGGCCGCCACTGGCTGGGTTAGTTACGAAAGCTGCGATTAACGGCGCAGTGTGTAGAGCTTCCAGCTGGTGGCGTTCCCCTTCACTTGAAGCGCAAGCAATCGCAGGCCGGAAATATGGTTGGGGAACAGCAAGAGGGGACATATACCGTTCTCTCGCAAGTCCGGCGACAAATCCCAAACTGTGCCAAGGTTGTTAAACGATGTTGAAAACTCCGAACGTAAGAAGCAGGCCTGGCCGTATAGAAGCCGTTGTTGCATGTGTTTCCATGCCAACGCACGCGCATCCAGCCCAACCGCAACTTGACCTTCGAGTTGCCGCGTATCGGTAGAGTAGACATCGGACCCGACAATCTGAACCAAGGCGCCGCAGACCAGCGCACCGCCGTCACTCAAGAGGGGTCCACCCGGCCGAAGGCCGGGGGGTCGCTTGAGGGACACGTGTGTCCAGAAATAACGCAGCTAGGCTCGCATCCGAACGATCTTCGACTTGGCCTTACGCGCATGCGCATGTTCGGGTTGCTGAGACGCTGCGAACTGCTTCGCGAATTCTCGCTGGCCTTCGCGGTGAAGGTGCAAAAGATGCCGCATCGTTTTTTCGAGCTCGAAGATTCGGCCGGTTGCCGATTTTATATCACTGGCGTTGTCTAGCCGGAATGGGATGCGGAGAATCTGCTCTCTGGTTTTTGCGAGTTCTTCTAATAACCACTCAGAATCCGCTAGCCAAGGATTTGGCAGTTTGTGAGGCGAAATCGACTCTGGCGGTTCTTTGGCTGGTCTGACTTTTGGCGCGATCGGCGGCTGCTCGATCGCTTGGAGGTTCTGCTGTCTGCGGGCGCGGCTTCTGGCGGTATTCATGCGGGCTTTCCTCAAGGTGAAGGTTAGCCGGGCATGAGCGCCGTCCGCAGAACCGGGTTGCGTGGATGGCGGGCCAGAGGAATTCAACCTCCGCCTGAAACCATCTTGGAATAAGTGGCTTGGACATGCAACAGGAAAGTGGAAGACGTTCAAACGAACATATCCTTGTCGTGTTAACACGACAGCGGTCCGCCTCCCTGTAACGTCCACTATCCGACTTTATATGACATATATTGTCTGATGTTGTGAGGGATGCTGTGCGAAAGGAACGGAATGTTGCGATTCCCCCTCCGTCGTGGCCGGCGGGCTTGGCAGGAATTACCCCACTGCAATGCTGAACCATTGCAACGGCTCCACTCTTTGCCGCTTCGAAGGATGTAGCTACGCGGATCCAGCCCGATGCAATCGCAACCATCGAAGAAATCCCACCGTTTTTTCTGCGCAGCGCTTCTGGCATCGAGACGTGACACCGTGCTTATTGGCCCGGCCTAGATTCGAAAGTCTCATGGAGTAACTAAAATAGTTTCCCTAGGCAGATGCCAATCGAGTGGGATCGGCGTGACCGTGCGGGATTCCACTTCTTCGGTTCCCCTCCAGCCGCCGAGATCCTATCTTTCGCCTGAGAATTCACAGGCTGGAAGCCTATGCTACTTTGGGGCGAACGGAATTGTCCCCGGATACTAGCGGCATCCGCCGACACCTGAGCGCTAGTTAGTTTAGAATCAAGATAGTTATGCTATTTGTTACGCTCGGTAAGTAGCGGTGGTTTGCTGAGGAATTGCGGCATTCTGGAGACGAAACTGATGCCAGAATGCTATTCGTCGGCGGACTGCGGCGTTTGGGATGGGATGAACTTGGCCAGGCCGAACTCTTCGTGGGTGAGCTGGGCGGCGCGGTCCGCGTCCTGGCCATCAATCACGACGGCGATTTTGATCTCAGAAGTCGAGATCAAATGGATGTTGATTCCGCCCCTTCCAAGACAATCGAACAACCGCGCGGCGACGCCCGAGTGCGACCGCATCCCGATCCCAACGACACTCAGCTTGGCGACGCCGCTTTTGGTGATCAAGCCCGCGGCCTGAACTTCCTTGACCACCGGTTCGAGTAACTTCGTCGCCGCGTCCAAGTCGTTTTCGTGGATGGTGAAGGAGATGTCGGTCGTTCCATGCTTGGAAACGCTTTGCACAATCATGTCGACTACGATGTTGCCGCTCGCGATCGCGGAAAAAATCTGTCCAGCGATCCCGGCTTCATCGCGCACGTCATCGACCGTGAGCTTGGCCTGGTTGCGATCGACGCTGATGCCGCGAATGACCACGTCTTCCATGTTCGCGGTTTCCTCCCTCGCGATCGTCCCGGCGTTCTGATGGAAGCTCGAGCGCACTTCGAATTCCACCCCGAATTTCTTGGCGAACTCGACGGCGCGCGATTGCATCACCTTTGAGCCGGCGCCGGCCATCTCGAGAAGTTCGTCGTAGGCAACTTCATCGAGCTTTTGCGCCTCGGACACGACACGCGGATCGCAGGTGAAGACGCCATCGACGTCGGTGAAAATCTGGCAGGCGTCGGCATTCAAGGCGCCGGCGAGCGCGATCGCGGTCAGATCAGTGCCGCCACGGCCGAGCGTGGTCGTGTCGCCATCGGGATTTTGACCCTGAAAGCCGGCGACGACGACGATGTAATCGTCGGCAAGCAATTGGTGAATCTGTTTCGGCGCGATGTTCGCAATCCTCGCTCTGGTGTGGGCGCGATCGGTCAGGATGCCGGCTTCAGCGCCGGTCAATGAGATCGCTTTTCCACCAAGGGCGTTGATCGCCATGGCAATCAGCGCGATCGCGGCCAATTCGCCGGTGGCGAGCAATGCGTCCATCTCCCGCTCCGTCGGTTGGGGCGAAGTCTCGCGCGCGAGCTTGATCAGATTATCCGTCACGCCAGCCATGGCGGAGATGACTCCGACCACTTTGCAGCCGCTCTGTTGGGTTTCGAGCAATCGGCGCGCGACGTTGCGGATGCGCTCCGGCGTTCCCACCGAAGTGCCGCCGTACTTTTGGACGATCAGTCGCATGGCGAAGCCGGGCCGGAGTAAGAGCGAAGGATCACGGAACGGGATGGTTTTCGCTTATGTTCCGCCGCTGTCAACTCTCCTCGATGGCACGCAACACCTCCTGCTCGTTCGGCGCGACGGCGTTCAGGGTCGTTAGGCGGTCCGCCATCACGTCGGGATCCTTCAAGCCGTGGCCGGTCACGGTGCAAACAATTCTGCTCGCTTCCGGAATTTTCGTGAATGGATACGCGGGTGCGCGCGCCGGCTCGCAGCATTTGAAAAGGCCGGCGATGGGCGCGGCGCTCGCGGGCTCGACGAAAACTCCTTCGTGCGTGGCCAGCCAATATTGCGCTTCGAGAATCTCGGTGTCGGTGACGATGTCGACGACGCCGTGCGAATCACGGACGGCCTCCTTCGCGGCTTCCCAACTGGCGGGATTCCCGATCCGAATCGCGGAGGCGATCGTTTCCGGTTGTTCGACGACGCGGCCGTGGAAGATCGGCGCTGCCCCGGCCGCCTGGAAACCGAGCATGGCGGGGAGCGTTCGCGATTTTCCCGCGTCGCGGTACTCGCGATAACCGGCCCAGTATGCGGTAATGTTTCCGGCGTTGCCGAGCGGAAGGAGATGGAGTTCGGGCGCGTCGCCGAGTTCGTCAACGATTTCGAAAGCGGCTGTTTTTTGTCCGGCGATTCGATCCGGATTGATCGAGTTCACGATCGCGAAATCGTCGCGCTGCCCAAGTTCGCGCACGATCCGGAGCGCGTCATCGAAGTTGCCATCGATGGCGACGACTTTGGCGCCGTAAGCGAAAGCCTGAACCAATTTGCCGCTGGCGATCTTCCCCGCGGGCAAGACGACCACGCAACGGATTCCCGCGCGCGCCGCATACGCCGCCGCGGATGCGGAGGTATTTCCGGTGGAAGCGCAGATCAATGCGGCGGCTCCGCGCTCAATGGCTTTCGAGACGGCCACAGTCATGCCGCGGTCCTTGAACGAGCCGGTGGGATTGAGTCCTTCGTATTTCAAGTAAACTTCGCAACCGCGTCCGACGATGGCGCTGAGGCGCGGTGAGAAAATCAGCGGCGTGCCGCCTTCGCCTAACGACACGATTGGCGTCGACTCCGAGACGGGAAGGAAGGTTCGGTAACGCGCGATGACTCCCCTGCCCCGGTCTGGAGCGACATTGACTTCAGCTGGTTCGTTCATGCGATCGAACAAGTCTCGCATGCAAAAGGCTTTTACAAGGCGTAGGCGTGTCGCCGAGGTCATTCCGAGCGCAGTCGAGGAACCCCGTGGGATGTCGGGCGACGCTCCTCGGGGTCCCTCGACTTCGCTTCGCTACGCTCGGGATGACGAACCTGTTCGCCTCCGAAAGGAGGTTGATGCGCGCGGATTGAGAGTTGAGAGTCTGCGCGCGGCGCGACGATGCGTTCCGCACGCTCCACCGTCAACGATCAACCATCAACGTTTCCGAAATGTCCGCGCTGAGCAAAAAGGGAAAGCTGCAATTGCTGACCACGATTTTGGAGAGCCGGCACGGCGATCTGCGTGAGCAAAATCTGAATCGCCAGGGCAAAGGACATTTCCACGTTTCCGGAATGGGACACGAGGCGCTCGCGGCGATCTCGGTGCAGTTGGAGCCGGACGATTACATTTGTCCGTACTACCGCGACCGGGCGCTGGTGCTGGGACGCGGCGTGGCGTCGCGGGAACTGGCGCTCGATTACATGGCGAAACGCAAGGGACAAAGCGGCGGCCGGCAAATGCCGTCACATTATAGTTACGCCGAGCGCCACATTTGGAGTGTGCCGACGCCGACCGGCGCGCAACTTCTACCGGCGTGCGGAATCGCGTGGGGCATCAAGCTCGACAGCAAACCGAATTTCGTCGTGGCGACGATCGGCGACGCGGCGACGCGCCAGGGCGATTTTTTCGAGGCGGTTTGTTTCGCGAAGGAGAGACAGCTGCCGGTGATGTTCGTGGTCGAGGACAACGCTTACGGCATCAGCAGTCCGACGCGCGAGATCAATCCCCTCGCGCTCGGTGTTCTTCAGCCTAACGACTGGCTCGAAGTGGACGGCACGAATGTCCAGACCGTTTACGATGTCGCGACGAAAGCGATCGCCGGACTGCGCGCCGGAAACGGCCCGGCATTTCTTTGGGTAAAGATGGAACGGCTCTCCAGCCACACCAGCACCGACGACCAGAAACTTTATCGCAGCGCCGAAGAACTTCAGAACCTGGAGAAATGCGATCCGCTCAAATGTTGGAAGGAGCAATTGATTGCCGAAGGCGCGATCACCGAGGAGGAATACGCGAAGCTCGACCAGGGAATCAAGGAGCGCATCCGGCAGGAATTCGCCGAAGCGGAACGCGAGAAAGATCCGTCCGCGGACGAGCTGGAGCTGGAAGTCAGAGGGGAAGCGCCGGAGCTGACCGACGAGATTATTCCGCCGGGCAAATACCGGATCGGCGACACGATCAACAAGGCGTTGCGCGCAGGCCTCGAGAAAGATTCGGGCCGAATCATTTTCGGCGAAGACATTGAAGATCCGAAAGGCGGCGTCTTCCGCCTGACCCAGCGGCTTTCGACGGAATTTCCCAAGCAGGTTTACAATTCACCGCTCGCGGAATCGACGATCCTCGGCGTCGCGTGCGGGCTCGCGTCGTACGGAAAGCGGCCGGTCTTCGAGCTGCAATTCATCGACTTCATCAATCCCGGCTGGAACCAGCTCGTCACGAATCTCTCGACCTTGCGCTGGCGTTCCTTCGGCACGTGGAAATGTCCGGCGGTGATCTACGCGCCCTATGGCGCTTACCTTCCCGGCGGAAGTTTGTGGCACAGCCAGGCGAACGAGTCGGCGCTCGCGCATTATCCCGGCATCAACATCGTGATCCCGAGCACGCCGGAAGACGCGGCCGGACTTCTTTGGACCGCGATGCACTGCGACGATCCGACGTTCGTCCTGATTCCGAAACATTTGCTCTGGGCCGAACACGAATACACGGAGCCGATCCGCGCAATCCCCCTCGGCAAAGCGCGCACCCGCAGCACCGGGTCGGACATTACTTTGGTGGCGTGGGGAAATACGATCGAGAAATCATTGGAAGCGCTCGAGCAGCTTGGCGGCGAGGCAAGCGTCGAGTTGATCGACTTGCGTTCGATCGCGCCGTGGGATCGCGAGGCGATTGAGGAATCGGTGCGGCGCACAGGACGATTGATCGTCGTGCAGGAAGACACCGAGAATTGCAGCGTCGGCCAGATGATCATCACGCACATCACCGGGCAGCAGGAAATCTGGAGCGAGATGACGAGCCCGCCGATTCTGGTGAGCAAAGGAAACGTGATGATCGGTTACAATCCGATCTATGAATACGCGGCGTTGCCGGACGTGGCGCGCATCATCGCGGCGGTGCGCCGCTCCATGTCGACGAAGGCTGAACGTGTGGCGATCGCGCCGATGCAGCAGCGCGCGGAAGCGGCCGCGCCAAAAGCGAAAGTTGCACAAACAAATACGGGGACGACAAAACAACGTATGCAAAAGATCACCGTCCCGATCATGGGCGAAGGGATTCGCAACGCCAAGGTCGTGGGGCTTTTGAAGAAGCCGGGCGACCGGATCGAGCTGGACGATCCGCTGTGCGAACTCGAAACGGACAAGGCCGTCTATCCGATCGAGTCTTCGTTTGCCGGCACGATGGGCGAATGGAAAACGGAAGTCGGCGCTACCGTCGAAATCGGACAGGAACTCGGGACGATCCTGGCCGAAGGCGATTCGTTCGCGGAGCAATTTGAAACGGCCGCGGAACAACCAAACGGCGCCGCTGAACCTGTAGCGGCAGGCGTGTCGCCTGCTCCTTCTTCCGAGCAGCCGACACGGCTGCCACTACAGAAGAAAAGCGCAAGCATCGAGCCCGCTCTTTCGCCGACGATTGTGCGCCGGCTCGGCCGCGTCGTCCCCGCGAATTTGCAGATCGACGCGCTCTGGGACACGATCCGCAAAGCGCGCGAGGCGGCGAAGAAAAAGGATGGAAAGACCGCCGCGTCGCCTTCTGTGATGGTCGCATGGGCGGTCGTGCGCGCAATGGAAAAACACGCGCCGTTCCGCCGGATCATTTTGGAAGACGATCGCATCATCGAGAACGATGACTTCGATCTCGGGATTGCCGTGGCGCTCGAGGACGATCGCCTGGCGACGGCCGTGGTCACGCATGCAAACAAGCGCGACTGGCCGGATTTCGTGCAGCGTTACAACCAGACTGTGGAGGAAACGCGCGCGGGCCGGGTGGACGCAATGAACGCACCCGTAGTGATCAGCAGCCTTGGCGCATTCGGCGTGCGGGCGGCGGCGCCGATCGTAGTGCCGCCATCAGTCGGGACTTTGTTTGTCGGGTCGGCGCATTATGAAACCGTGGGCGACGGGAAAAAGAATCAAACGGCCGAATTCATTACCTTGTCGTTAACGTTCGATCATCGCGTCGTGAACGGCGCCGGCGCCGCGAATTTTGTCCACGATGTGAAAGAGCAGATTGAGAAGTTCGCGGTGGGTGCTGAAGCGTTGAAGCGTTGAATTCGCCTCACGGACTCTCTTCGTCCAGTAGCCAACGGGGCTTGGGCGATAGCTCTCTTTTTTTTCTGGCCGAACGCAACTTTGTTCTTGATCCAAACGGGGATTCCTCCTATTTCAGGTGCACGCCCCCAATAACGAAACCACCTCTGTTTCCATCAACGGGAACTTAGGAACAACCCCAACCAACCCCAAACATATGCCTACCTCCTCCACCAAAGTAGTTCCGATCGGCCCCAAGATCTGCAAACCATTCCTTCTCGACGTAATGGTCTTTAGCCCAGAGGCCGGCTTCAAGTTCCATGTCAGCGTGGAACGCGATTGCACGCCGACCGCCGATGCCATCTGGAAAATCGTCTTCGACCTCTTCAAGGTGGTCGCGGGCAGCCCGGATGTTGCCTTAGTGCATGTCTCGTTCACTTCCGGCACGCCCGTGGAGCAGCAGGCTGTCCAGACCATGGCCGCGACCGGAGTTAAACCAGCGCAAGCCGACATCCTGATCAAGAACGTTTATCCTGCGACGAAGGCTGTGGTCGGGAATCAGAATCCCACCGCCGCGCAGAAGCAAGCTATCCACGATGCGATGTCCCAGGTAGTTAACGTCGCTGTCTAACTGGCGCTTCCGGCGTTAGTCGGAACAGGCTGGATGCAGGCTGTGGTCATCCTCCACTTGTGAGATCCCAGACTTGGTTTGCGTTAATGCAGAAGCTTGGCGTCAAGTGCGTCCTTGGTCTTGGTCTCATCTTCCCAGCGCTCGGCTTCGCGCAGGATGCCGCGCCGGTAAGCTTGAGCTTCGGTTCGGACACGGACAAAACGCCCCAGGACACTGGCGTGGCCCTGACCAGCGCGAAGGCGCATGGAGTTCGCGATCTCCGGGTGCGCTACGTGAAGGTGGAAGGGCGATGGGCCGACCACGTTCCATTGCCGCTCGCGGCGGGAGACACACTGACGAACGAGAAACTCTCCGCGGCCATGGGGGCGCTGAGGGATGCCATCACTTCCGGTTCCAATGCCAGCCTGGGATTTCATTCGAAAGGCGAAGTCGGCGTGCTCTACATCGATGTAAAGTACGACACTTCGGCAAACGATGGGACTGTGGGCGTCATTTTCCGGCCCTACTACCTTCACATTTCCCTCGTCCAGGTAGGCAACAATGTTCTGCCGATTCCTCGGACCCCGCGCCCCACCTTTTACTCAAACGTCCCGAAGCCCCTCCTGGCTCTCAATCCTACGGTTGGCCTTTCGTACGATCGGGCTTTTGGATCGTCGATCTCCGCCAGTTTCGGTGGCGATCTCTTACACTTGTCCGACGCCGTAAATTCCGCCACGGCACAGCAGCAGTTCGAGTTGCGCGCGGAAGGAACGAAATCGCTCGAGAAATCATTCTATCGCGGAGACGCGAGCCTGCGTTACAGCCACCAGCGCACTGACGCTTCCTTGGAACAGGTGATGTTCTCGGCTGACTTCGATGGCGTGAAAGAACCACTGGGAGATAGCGAGCATACTCGTAACGCGGGCGTGGCTACCGTGGGACTTAAGTTGAAGCTGGCGCCCAACACCCATCTTTCCCTCGACGCCGGTTATCGCCGGACCAGCGACGCCTTCCTGGACGGCACCACTTCACTCGAGACGAATACGACGGCTAACGAACAAACCGCCCGCGTCCTACTCGATACCATTCCGCCTTCCATCAACGGATTCTTGCGAACGGCCTTTTGGGAAGAAAGTGGGTGGCAAACCGGATCGGGCGAATCCTACCAGCGCTTCGTCGGCCGGCTCGGCTATGAAAAGGAAATCGCGCTGGCTCCGAACCAGACGATCGGAATAGAAATCGTCGCCGGTGGTGGCAGAGCTTCGGGCAACACGCCGGGCTACTCCCAGTTCTTTGGCGGCAATGCGCCTGGTCAATTTCTCTATGACAACTCGAACTCGACTGCGCTGATGAAAATGCCTTCGGGGCCGATCATCAGAAGTTTCGGTGAAAACGAAGCCCGGCTGCGCGGCGCAGGTGGCCTAACGACTGGAGGCGACACATTCTGGCACGTGAACCTTAATGTTACTTTGCCGATTCCGACATGGTCGATGCCTTTGATTCCGAATGAACTCACCGATATCCCCGATGTGAACGGCAATCCCATTTCCATCAAGCAACTGCTCAGAACCCAGATTGACGTGACTGGCCCGAGCATGCTCGCGGCCGTTCTGCAGGAACAAGGGTTGAGCGCCGCGGAGGCAGAAACGCAAGCGAGGCGAATTCTCCAGGAAGTAACGCCAGCAGCCCACTTCGTCATCGATCAAGCCAATCTCTACTCAATCAAACCGCTCTTGATGGTAGACGCCGCCGGCTTATCCGGCCAGGGTGCCTCAAGCGAAACCTGGCTGGCGGCGGGCGGCGGCGTGCAGTTGACGGTCGTGACGGCGAAGCTGGAAGCTGGCTACATGCGCACCGTTTCCGGACCCACTTTTGGCCGGCAAGGTAATGCATTCGTTAGGCTCGTTTTCCAGAACCTGTTTTGAGAAGCGGGGCGATTCCGGCGGCTACTGCCTGGTGCGCTGAATGTAGGCGTTCACTTCCTCCTCGAGAATCTCGAGCGGCAGCGCGCCATTCTTGAGCACGGCATCGTGGAATTGCCGCTGGTCGAACTTCGGTCCCAGCTCCGTTTGCGCGCGCATTCGTAATTCCTGGATCTTCAACATTCCCACCTTGTAAGCGCACGCTTGTCCGGGAATCACGATGTAGCGCTCGATCTCTGCGGTCACTTCCTTCTCGCCCATCCCCGTTTTCTCGCGCATGTAACTGATCGCTTGTTCGCGCGGCCATCGCTTCGCGTGAATCCCGGTATCCACCACCAGACGCACCGCGCGGAAAAGCTCGCCCTGCAAACGCCCGAGATCGCCGAATGGATCGCCCTCGTACCAGCCCGCCTGCTTCGCCAGCCATTCCGTGTAGAGGGCCCAGCCTTCCTGATAGGCGGTGAAAGGAATCAGTTTCCGAAATTGCGGCAGCCCTTTCAATTCCTGCGCCGTGGAAATTTGCCAGTGATGGCCCGGCACGCCTTCATGATAAGCGAGCGTCGGCATTGCCCATTTCGCGACTTCGTTCATGTCGCGGAGATTTGCGTAGAAAACACCCGGGCGCGTTCCATCCAGCGCACCTCCCTGGTAATAGGCGCCAGCGGACGTCGCCTCTTTGAACTCCGGCACGCGGCGCACTTCGATCTTCGCCCGCGGCACCGTCACGAACAATTCGCGGGAACGCTCCGTCGCCTGGGTGATCAGGCGCGTGTATTCGGCGAGCGCATCGGCGCGTCCCTTGTCGTCGTTTGAAAAATGAAACTTCGGGTCCTTCCCCAGCGCATCCATCGCTTCGCCGATCGGTCGATCCTTGAATCCATTCGCGTCCAGAATGGCGCGCATCTCCGCTTCGATTCGCGCCACCTCGCGCACTCCAAGATCGTGCACTTCCTGCGGCTTGAGCGTGGTCGTGGTGTTTTCGCGCAGAGCATAGGCGTAAAAGGCGTCGCCGTCGGGGAGCTTCCAGACGCCGTCGTCGGTCGTCGTCTTCGGCAGAAGGCCAGTGAAATAATCGATCAGCTTTTGATAGGCCGGATAAACACTCGCAGTCACGGCCGTCTCAACTTGCTTTTGATAATCGGCCCGCTGCGCGTCGGTCAGCTCCTTGATAAGGAGGGCCCGGGTCTTGAACGAACTCGACAAAATGTTTTCCGCGGCCGGCTGCGCCACGAAGCCGTTCATTTCCTTCAGCACTTTCTCGACGACGAAACGCGGCGGCAGAATTCCTTTTTCCTCGCGCACGCGCAGGCTGGCCAGCAACTGATCGAACTTCGTTCCCACCGCGCCGAGCCGCTGGAGGTAGTAATCGCAATCGCGTTTCGCCAGAAGCCGATGCGTGTTGGCCATGAAGGAAGGGAATTCATTCTGCACCCCGAAGAGCTGATTCACCGGATAGTTGTGCCATTGATATTTTTCTCCTTCGATCTGGCGGGAGAGGAACCAATCGAGGATGTGAGTGGAAAGCCGCTGCGATGGCGTCTGCCGATCGAGCGAGTAGGCGTGCAGGTCCGCGAGGTTTTGTTTGGCTCGATCGAAAAAATGCTGTTGATGCGCGGGGGACACGTCGCCCAGTTTTCCGTTGTGCGCGGTAATGCCAAACCGCTCTACCAGGCCGAGCGACGAAAGCAGCTCCGGCTCGTCGAAAAGGAGCTGCACGAAGATTTTTTCGTAAAAGAGATTCAGGCTCCATGGCCGGAACCAAACGAGATTGACGAGGAAGATCGCCAGCACGATCAGGAGCAGGGCGACGATTCGGAGGAGCCACTTCAAGACGCGTCTAAACATGAGTGAGTCTTGTCCGGCTCCACCCGCTTTGGTCAACTCGAAAGCGCGGCCAGCTCTTGTGCCTCACCTTCCACTGACTCGATTTCCCGAAGAGAAGTTCGCAACTTCGGAAGACTTGGTGGGTTATTCCTCACAAGAATGCGCGATCTAGCGCTGAGATAAAAAAGCAACGAACAGAATATGAAACGAAAACTTATTACACTCGCCACTGTCTGCGCGGTCGCGCTGACCACAATTTCAATGGCTCAAGCTCAAGATCCCAAGTCGAAAGGCCCGCGCTGGCGCGGCCACGGCAAGGGCAACATGCTTGAACACTTAACAAAAACTTTCAATCTCACGCCTGACCAGCAGGCGAAGATTCAACCGATCCTCGATCAAGCCAAGCCGCAGGTCGTGGCGATCCGGCAGGACGCGAGGCAGAAGATCAAGGCGATCAGAGAGAACGCCCGCACGCAAATTCGCGCGGTCCTGACGCCGGACCAGCAACAGAAATTCGATGCGTTTCAGAAAGCCCGCGAAGACATGCGCAAAGCGCGGGAAGAAATGCGCGACGCGGGAAAGCAATAATTGGGTTGACGGAAAAGCGCGGCGGCGATCGACGAGATCGCCGCCGTTTTCGTTTTACCACGCGGGACCGGATCAGTGTTCCGCGAGCGAAAGGACCTGCGCCTCCGAGCTATCGCCCGGCGGCGGATCATCTTGAAATGCGCGCAAGAACGAGTCGCCTCCATCGGTCACACGGTGGTCAAGCTAAACGACGATCGTTTCGCCGATTGCCGGCAGGAGCAGTTCTTTGCCGGCGGCCCGCGCCGCCTCCAGGGCGGCTTTGTGATCGAGCTTAATCGGAGGAAAAGTATCGTAGTGCACGCCGACAAACTTTGAGACGCCCACGAAATCCGCCGCCCGCACCGCGTCTTCGATTCCCATCGTGAAAAAATCGCCGATCGGAAAAACCGCGAAGCGTAGTTTCGTTAGTTCGCCCACCAGCTTCATGTCGGACGTGAGCGCGGTGTCGCCCGAGTAATAGAAATTGCCGTCGCTCGATTCGACGACGAAGCCGCACGGATTGCCGCCGTAAGAACCGTCCGGCATCGAGCTGCTGTGAATGGCGCTTGTCAGCTTGACGCGTCCGAAATCCATCTTCGCGGCGCCACCGTGATTCATCGCTTGCACGTTCTTCACACCCTTCGCCTCAAACCAGGTGCCGACCTCGTAGGGAGCAATGACGGTCGCGCCCGTGCGCTGGGCCACAGCGACCACATCCGCCAAATGATCGCCGTGGCCGTGCGAAACGAGAATGAAATCCGCCGCGATTTTCCCGGCGTCGATTTCTTTGGCCAGCGGATTTGGCGTGATGAAAGGATCGAAGAGCAGCGTCTTGCCGCCCGCTTCCACCGAGAAACAAGCGTGACCGTAGTAGGTAAACTTCATCAGGATAGATCAGGGTGCCGCAGAGTTTTTTCAAGGAGGGGCGATTTCCAAATCGCCCTCTTTTCTTTTGCGGTCGGCGGTTTTGAAACGGTTGCTCTTTGAATGACATTCTCTTTGTGCAATCCGACAAAGAGCCGCGCGCGATCATCCATCTCGACATGGATTGCTTCTACGCGGCGATCGAAGTCCGCGATCAGCCTTCGTTGAAAGGCAAACCGGTGGGCGTCGGCGGCGCGCGCGATCGCCGCGGCGTGTTGACCACGTGCAATTACGAGGCGCGCAAGTTCGGCGTGCGCTCGGCCATGCCGACGTTCATGGCCCTGCAACGCTGCCCGCATCTGATTATCCTCCCCACCCGCTTCGATGTTTACCGGAAAGAATCCGCCGTCATTCGCGAGATCCTCTACCGCTTTACGCCCCTGGTAGAACCGCTCTCGCTCGACGAAGCTTACCTCGATGTCACCGCGCATCCCGGCGCGCCGGGTCCGCTCGCGCAGGTGATTCGCGGATTGATTCTGCGCAAGACAAAGCTGACGGCGTCCGCGGGAATCGGTCCGAACAAGTTAGTCGCCAAGATCGCGAGCGACTTGAAGAAACCGAACGGGCAGGTCGAAGTGAAACCGGAGGAGGTGCCGGAATTCATGGAGAAATTGCCGGTGCGGAAACTGTGGGGCATCGGCGAAGTGACCGGGCAGAAGCTGGAGCGTCTCGGGATCGCGACATGTGGCGACATGCGACGTTTGTCGCGCGCCGATCTGCTGGAGAACTTCGGCAAGTTTGGGATCGAGCTCTACGACCTTTGCCGCGGAATCGATGAGCGGCCCGTCGAGCCGGACCGCGAACGCAAATCGCTCAGCAACGAGGAAACCTTTTCCACGGATTTGGAAACACTGTCCGAGTGCGAAGAAAAACTGCCGGAATTGTTCGAGGAACTAATGGCGGACCTGGCCCAGAAGGAATCGACTCGGATCATCACAAAGATTTTCGTGAAACTCAAATTCCACGACTTCACGCGCACAACCGTCGAGCGTGCCGGCCTCGCGCCATCACTCGATCAGTTTCGCTCGCTCCTCGCGGAAGCGTTTGCGCGCACAGGGAAAAGCGTTCGTTTAATCGGCCTCGGCGTCCGCTTCGCGAACACCGCGCAGGATGAAACGCAGCTGCCGCTGCTTTAAGTCGATCTCGATCCTACCCGACCCAATTCGGCGGGCGTTTCTCGTTGAAGGCGGCGATGCCTTCTTTCGCTTCGTCGGATTCGCGGGCTTCCAAGTGATGGCGGAGCGCGAGTTCGATGTCTTCCTTTACCGACGTTGACCAGAGTTCTTCCATGAGGCGCTTGGAATTCGTGACCGCGCCCGGAGCGCCTTGGAGAACAGAGGCAGCGATTTTTTGGGCTTCGCTTTCGAGTTCGCCGGACGGGACCACGCGATTGACCAGGCCGATTTCGCGAGCGCGGTCGGCGTTGATCAGTTCGGAGGCCAGGAGCAATTCGCGGAGATCGCGTTCGCGGAGCTGGCGGCGCAGGAAAGTCATCACAAGTCCGGCGACGAGGCCGCGTCTCACTTCGGGGTAACCGATCTTTGTGCGCTCAGCCGCAATGACAAAATCGCAGGCGGACATGATGCCGGCGCCACCGGCGACAGCGGCGCCGTGAACGGTCGCGATCGTCACCAGCCTCGTTTCGGCCAGAGCGAGCAACAGGCGCGCGACCGTCTCCGCCGTCGCGTGCGCCTTCGAGCTGTCGGCGGCTGCCTCCAAATCCAAGCCGGTGCAAAATGCCTTGCCGGCGCCGCGCAGAATCAGGATGCGCTGCTTCGGATCGGCGGCGGCGTCTTCGATCGCGCCGGTCAGCTCGGTCATCAATTCGATCGTGAGCGCGTTCCGGCGCTCGGGGCGATTGAGCGTGATGACGGTGATCCGCGGCGATTGTTTTTCGATCAGAACGACTGGCATGACTTACCTTATTCTGTCAGTAACGTCCGTCACGATGGAATCCGTCAAGCTCATCGAATGTCCGCGCGACGCCTGGCAGGGTTTGCCACGGCAGATTCCGACCGGGCGGAAAGTGGAATACTTGCGCGGTCTGGTCGCGGCTGGTTTCCGGCACATCGACGCGGTGAGCTTCGTGTCGCCCAAAGCGGTGCCGCAGATGGCCGACAGCGAAGAGGTGCTTGCGCAACTTGGTCCGCTCGATGCCGTGGAAATTATCGGCATCGTTGTTAACGAGAAGGGCGCGGCCCGCGCGATCGCGACCGGAAAGGTGAGCACGCTCGGCTACCCTTGTTCGATTTCGGAGACGTTCCTGCGCCGGAACCAGAATCAATCGCTGGAAGAGAACGAGGCGGTGCTCAAACGGATCAAGGAGATGGCGCGTGAAGCCGGGGTGGAAATGGTCGCGTACGTTTCCATGGCATTCGGGAATCCTTATGGCGATCCCTGGAGCGAAGAGAAAGTCGTGGAAGCGGCAACGACGATCGCGAGCCTCGGCATCGGCGCCATTTCGCTAGCCGACACGGTGGGAGCGTCCGAGCCGGAACTGATTCACCGCGTGGCGTCGGCGGTCTTGCGCGAGTGCGTGGACTGCGAAGTGGGCATTCACATGCACAGCACGCGCGCCGGAGCGGCCGCCAAGGTGTTGGCCGCGTTCGATGCCGGCTGCCGGCGCTTCGATTCCGCGATCGGCGGACTTGGCGGATGCCCGTTCGCCCAAGACGACCTCGTCGGAAATATTCCGACGGAGGAAGTAGTGCGCGCGCTGGAACAGCGTGGAGTTGCATGGCCGATCCGGGATTCGCTTCCTCCCGTGATGGCGATGAACGCGGCGATCAGCGGCGAATTCTCAGTCGAGCGTTAGCTTCTGCTGCGTGGTAGGGACGCCGCGCTGCGGCGTCCGCGCGGATATCCAGCGCCCTAACTAGCCTCGCGGACAGCGCAGCGCGCTGTGTCCCTACCACTACGTCTGCACCACGCCGGTATGAAACCGGGCTTTCGGCATGGGACGCGAAACGTATTTCAGAAGGCGCACGAGAACGTCGCGCGTTTCGTGCGGTTGAATGATGGCGTCCACCCAGCCGCGCGCGGCGCCGTAGCGAATGTCGGTCTGTTCTTCGTAAGATTTTTTCACGGAGGCACGCAGCTCCTCCAGTTCTTCCGGCGATGACTTCTTGTCGCCGCGATCACGGCTGCGGGCGAGAATGCTGAAGACGGTGTCGGACGCCTGGGCGGCGCCCATGACAGCATAACGAGAGTTCGGCCACGCGAGAATGAAACGCGGGTCGTAGGCTTTGCCGCAGAGCGCATAGTTGCCCGCGCCAAAAGATCCGCCCACCACGATCGTGATTTTCGGCACGGTCGAATTGCTCACCGCGTTCACGAGCTTCGCGCCGCTGCGGATGATTCCGCTCTGTTCCGCGTCGCGGCCGACCATGAATCCGGTCACGTCCTGGAAAAAAATAATCGGCAGGCCGGTCTGATTGCAATCCATGATGAAACGCGCGGCTTTGTCGGCGCTGTCCGCGTAGATGACGCCGCCCATCTGAATGCCTTCTTTTTTCGTGCGGACCTGGAGACGCTGGCTCGCGACGATCCCCACGGGCCGCCCCGCGATGCGCGCGTAAGTGGTCACGAGCGTCTTGCCATAATCTGCTTTGTATTCATCGAGCGAATCGGCATCGATGATCGAGGCCAGAAGATCGCGCGCGTCATAGGGCTTGTTGCCGTCGAGGCTCATCAGATCGTAAACCGCCTCGGGTTTGTGCGCCGGCGCTTGCGTCTTTCCAGGTTGCGCGCGCTTCTTGGCCTCTTCCGCTTCGGGCAGCAATGCGACGAGCGAACGCAACCGCTTCAGACAGGAGGGATCGTCCTTCTCGTAAAAATCGACAGTGCCGCTGACCTCCGCATGCATTTTCGCGCCGCCAAGCTCCTCGGCGTCGACGACCTGTCCGATGGCGGCCTGGACGAGCGACGGGCCGGCCAGATAAAGGCCGCTTCCTTCCGTCATCAAAATCTTGTCGCAGAGCACGGGCAGATACGCGCCCCCAGCCACGCAGTTTCCCATGATCGCGGCAAACTGCGGCAGGCCCGCAGCGGAGATGACGGAGTTATTGCGAAAGATGCGGCCGAAATCATCTTCATCGGGGAAAATTTCGTCCTGCATCGGGAGAAAAACGCCGGCTGAATCGACCAGATAAACAAGCGGCAGCGCGGATTCGAAGGCGATGCGTTGGGCGCGGATGAGCTTCTTCGCGGTGGCGGGAAAGAACGCGCCGGCTTTCACGGTGGCGTCGTTGGCGATGATCATGCAGGGAACACCGGCGATGTCTCCGATGCCGGCGACCGCGCCCGCCGCCGGAATTTTCCCCCACTGCTCGTACATTTTGTAAGCGGCCCAAAGCCCGATTTCGAAAAATGGAGCGTTCGGATCGAGCAAGCGGCTGATCCGTTCGCGCGCGAAGAGCCGCCCCATTTTGTGCTGGCGATCCTGGCCGGCCTTTCCGCCGCCTTCGCGCAAGCCGCTCTCTTCCCTCGAGATGGCGGCGCAGCGTTCGCGCAAACCTTCAGGCATTGGAGCAGACGATCGTGACATGAACGCGAAAGGCTTACGCTGCGGGCGAGGCGGAATCAAGCGCGCCACGCTTCAGCTTCAGCAGATTAATACGCGTCGTCGTTGTCGGACGAGTAGCCGGAGTCTCCGCGAATGGAGCGCAATCGATTGCGACTGCCGCGCTCCGATTCCGGGCGATTGATTCGTTCCATCGCGGCCTTCACGACGAGTGGAACGGCCGCGAGTGCGCCTACGGAAACAAGCGCGATGGCCGTGGCCTGCCGGATCGGCCGGCGGATTTTATCCGCGACCAGCATCCCGATACCGAGCCCGACCGCGGTGCGCGCCAGCGTAAGCAAACCATCGAGGGGAATTTGCTCCGCTGTTTTTGGAATGGATATCGAGAGAGACATCGCATACCCTTATACTTCTCGTTTTAGAAAAGGAAACGGGAAAATCTTGCCACCCGCGTGATCGGGTAGCGGCCGCTGTTTCGCACGCATCTTACCATGTCCAATCCGATCTACGCGCTCGTCCTTGCCGGCGGAAGCGGCGAGCGTTTCTGGCCGCTCAGCCGGCGGGCGCGGCCCAAACAACTCTTACGTTTGGTCGCGAAACAAACGCTGCTCGAGCAGACGGTCGCGCGCCTCGAGGGATTGGTCGCGCGCGAACGCCTGCTGATTTTGACAAACGTCGACCAGGAAGCTGCGGTGCGGGAGCTGTTGCCCGATTTGCCGAAAGAAAACATTCTCGCTGAACCGGCGAAGCGCGACACTGCGGCGGCCGTGGCGCTCGGCGTAGGCTGGGTCGCCGTCCGCGATCATTCCGCGACGATGATCGTGCTGCCGGCGGACCACGTTATCGATGACACGGCTGCTTTTCAGAAAACTCTGACCGCTGCCGCCGCGGCGGCGGAAGAGACTGGCGCGCTGGTGACGATCGGGATCAAACCAACCTGGGCTTGCCCGGGTTTTGGCTACATCGAGCAGGGCGAGCCGGTGCCGCTCCGGAAAAGCAAACCGGAAAACGGAGTTCATTGGGTCGTTAGGTTTCGCGAAAAACCAAACGCGGATCTGGCGGAGGCATTCTTGCGGAGCGGAAACTTTCGTTGGAACGCCGGAATGTTCGTCTGGTCGGTGCCCTCGGTCCTGAGCGAATTCAACCGGCATACGCCCGAGCTGGCCAGCTTCATCTCCCAGTTGCGCGCCCCGGGTAACTTCGAGAAAACTGTGCGCGAGCGGTTCACGAAGCTGCCGGTGATTTCATTCGATTACGCGATCATGGAAAAGGCCGATCGCGTGCTGGTGGTGGAAGCGAGCTTCGATTGGGATGATGTCGGCAGCTGGCGCGCGGTCGCGAAATATTTTAAGAGCGACCCGGAAGGCAATGCCGCCAACTGCGAGATCACCGCACTGGATTCAACGAATAATATTGTCTTCAACTCGGATGGCCCAAACATCGCGCTGCTCGGCGTGCACAACTTGATCGTGGTGCGGACACCGGACGCCGTTTTGATTTGCCATCGTCATCAGGCCGAGAAAATCAAGAACCTCGTCGGCAAACTTCCCAAGTCATTGCAGTGAGCACGCTCCCAATCAGAAGGCGCATCCTTGGCGTGGATTTCGGCCGGGCCCGGATCGGCGTCGCGGTCTCCGATGAGCTGGGCATGCTCGCCCATCCGGTCGAAACGATACCGGCCTCGCGTGGCGAAGCGCCCAAGCGGATTGCGGAACTCGTGCGGGAAAAAAACATCGAGCGCGTCGTCGTCGGATTGCCCCGTCACATGAATGGCAGCGTGGGCGAGGCCGCCGGAGAGGCGCTGGCCTTCGCAGAAAAACTGCGCGCGCTCCTTCCGTGCGAAGTGATCACCTGGGATGAGCGTCTCACGACCATGGCCGCGAATCGCGCCTTGCGCGAAGGCGGACAGAAGACGCGGGATTCGCGGGGTTTCGTTGACCAAGTGGCGGCACAAATGATTCTGCAAGGCTATCTCGACGGATTGCAAACAGCACGCGACCGCAATCCCGAAGCGGAGATTCAGCCTGACGAATAAATGCCGTCCCGGCTGAAGTTCATCGTGGCTTACGACGGCACGACGTTTGCCGGTTGGCAAAGCCAGGCAGGCGGCAACGCAATTCAGGATCACCTCGAACGAGCCTTCGAGCAGATTTGCTCGAAAGAGATGCGCGTGCATGGCGCCGGACGGACGGACGCCGGCGTGCACGCGATCGCGCAATGCGCGCATGTGGACCTACCCGCGCGACGCTACTCGCCGGCTCGCTGGGTCTCGGCATTGAACGGCGTCTTGCCGTCGGCCATTCGGATCATGCGATGCCGCTTTGTTGCCGATACGTTTCATGCACGGTTCTCGGCCAAAGGGAAAACCTATCGCTACCGGATCTGGAACGCGGAAGTGCTTTCGCCATTCGAAAACAATCGCGCGTGGCATATCATCACTCCGCTCGACCTCGAGTTGCTAACGTCCTCCGCGCAGCAGTTCTGTGGCGAACACGATTTCGCGTCGTTCGCCGCGAACCGCGGCACGCCGGAAACCAGCACTATGCGAATTATCCGGGCGGTGCGCGTGCGACGCGCGGGCGCTTGCATCGCGCTCGAAGTCGATGGCGACGGCTTTCTTTACAAGATGGTGCGGATGATGGTGGGCGCGCTCACGCAGATCGCTGCGGGAAAGAGTTCGCCCAATCAAATTAAAGCCCGGTTGAAGTCGCCGCGAGGCGCGATTTCGAGTGCCCGGGTCGCGGCGCCGGCGCACGGATTAATTCTCGTACGGGTGCGGTACTAGCCTTGCTTTTCTAAGGCGCGGCGAAAACTGGATTCGAGCCGCAGAAGGCTGTGGCAGGGTATCTGCTTTCTGGTAATTATAATGACGCAAATCGACGCGCCCCACCCAACACCAGACGTGCGTCGAGGCTTTTTGCGAGAAAGCACCGCGTGGCTTTTCAGCCCAAAGCATTTTCATTTCAAACTCCTGTCGGGAACCGCTGTCGGCATTGTTGTCATCACGTTTCTCGCCGGGCTTTTCCTTATCGTTACGCTGCGCAATCACCAACAGGAGACGTTGCGGGCGCACACCATCGAAGTCATGCGCTTGAGCGCCATCATCGAGAACGACGTCGCCGCCCTTGAGTCCGGACATCGTGGTTATTTGCTGACCGGACAGTCCGATTATCTGGAACCGTTCGAGCGGCGGCGCGACCTGATCAAACACCGGGTCGAAGACCTGACGCAATTGATTCTGGACAGTCCGCGCCAGCGGAAAAGGGTAATGAAAATACAGGAGATCGTGCAGAAGTGGCTCGAGACCGTTGCCTTGCCGCAAATGAACAACCGGACAACCAAAGGCGTGACTGTTCTGACCGATTCCGGCAACAACTCCACGCCTTCACTTGGGAACGAGCTCTTGAATCAAGCGCGCGAGATTCTTCAATCCCTCCAAAACGAGGAGCAAATTGTCCTCACCCAGCGCATGCGCGACCAGGAATGGGCAATGCAATCGACCCAAATCCTCGATTTCCTCACGAAGATGGAGCGCTCCGTCATCGAGATGCAGAAGGAGAAGCGAGGTTACCTTCTGACGGGCGACAACACTTTCGCAGAAGCCTACCGGCGCGCGACCGCGGACTTCTACACTTATCACGGTTATCTTTCCATTCTCGTGGCGAATTCGCCCGAGCAATCCGATTCGCTCGCGAATGTTCGCAAGGGCGTCGAACGCTGGGTCGCTGCCGCCGCCACGCCCGAGATGGAAGCGAAACGAACGGGCAAAGATTTCTCAGCTCTCGCTTCGAGCAGCAACAACGAAGCGTTGATGACCGAGATTCGCGATCTGCTGAAGAATTTCGAGAGGAATGAAGTCAGCGTCTACGAGCTGCGTTCGAGCGCCGCGACCCGCGAGCGCATCATCAAGACTTCCGCCCTCGCGATTCTCTGCGTTTTCGCCGTCGGGCTTCTCGTCGCTTCCAACAGTTATAGCTTCGTGCTTGTCCGCCGGCAGCTGGCCAAACTCGAAGGCGTCGAAACCAGGATCCGCTCCATCATCGAGAACATTCTCGACGGCATGATCACGGTGGACAAGTACGGCGTCATCCGTTCGATGAATCCCTCGGCGGAGAAAATGTTCGGCTGCATCGACAACGAAATGGTCGGCCACAAGTTCACCAAGCTCGTCCCGAAATCTTACGGCGCAGCGGTCGAGCCGGCAGTCTGCGCCTGGGAGGATCTGGCCCGGCAAACCGGCAGCACCACCATGGCGGTCGGCCGCACCCGCCGGCACGCCACGTTCCCGATCGAAATTTCCTTGAGCCAGATGACCGTCGACAAGCAGACGCTTTATGTCGCGATGGTCCGTGACGTGACAGAACGAAAACGCTTCGAGTTGGAGATCGCGGCGGACAAGGAAAGCCTCGCCGTCACCCTGCGCTCGATCGAAGACGGCGTTATCACGACTGACGTGCAGGGCAAGATCATCATGATCAATAACGCCGGCGAAAACCTGACCGGCTGGACATCGAAGGAAGCGATCGGGCAGCCGCTCAAATCTGTTTTCAACATCGAGATCGACCTGGCCGCGCAAGCCCGGGCCCAGAAAAGCGGTTATCGCAACGAAGCGCAGTCGATCCTCTTGAGCACCCCCGAGAACGCCACCCTGCGCTCGCGCGACGGCACCGAGCACGTCATCGAGCAAGTGGCCTCCCCTATCCGCGACGCCAAGAACGAAGTGGCGGGCGTGGTCCTGGTTTTCCGCGACATCACCGAACGTCAGCGCAATGAAGCCGAGCGACGCAAAGCCGAGACCCTGGAACAACTCGGCTTGCTCGCCGGCGGAATTGCGCACGATTTCAACAACCTCCTCACCGCCATCATCGGAAATATCTCACTCGCGTCTCTGCTCCTGCCGCCGGATGACGAGATGGGCACGCGCTTGAACGACGCGAAGAACGCCTCGATGCGGGCCCGCGATCTGGCCCAGCAGCTCCTCACTTTCGCACGCGGCGGCGCGCCGATTAAGAAGACTGCGTCGATCGGGAAACTTATTCAGGACACAGTCAGCTTCTCGTTACGCGGCACGCACAGCCGCAGCGAGTTTTTGTTCGGCGCCGATTTATGGCCCGCCGAAATCGATCCGGGACAGATCAGCCAGGTTATCGCGAACTTGGTCGTGAACGCCGATCAAGCCATGCCCAATGGGGGCACCTTGCGCGTGAGCTGCGACAATTTCATCTACGACTCGGATACGATGTTGATTCCCGATCTCCTTCCCGGCGATTACATTCGCATCGCAATCCGCGACGAAGGCGTCGGCATTCCGGAGCATTGTCTTAAGCGCATCTTCGATCCGTACTTCACCACCAAAGCGAAGGGCAACGGTCTCGGGCTCGCCACCACCTATTCCATCATCAAGAACCACAACGGCCTCATCACCGTTGTTTCGGAGGTCCACTTCGGGTCCACCTTTACACTTTATCTCCCCGCGCTCAGGCATCAGCCGTTGCCGGCCGAGCCGCCACGTCAGCTCAATCAGGTCGTCTCCGGCACCGGGCGCGTCCTCATCGTCGACGACGAAGAAGCGATTCGCGCGCTTGTCGAGTTCACGCTCGAACGTCTCGGCTACGACGTAACCCAGGCCGAGAGCGCGCTCGAAGGCGTTAACATCTATCGGGAAAAACTCGAAGCCGGCGAACGTTTCGACGCGGTCATCCTCGATCTCACCCTGCCCGGCGGAATGGGCGGCAAGGAAGCGCTGAAGAAATTAATCGAGATCGATCCAACCGTGAATGCCATCGTCTCGAGCGGGTACGCGATGGATGCCACGATGAGCCGCTATCAGGATTACGGATTCCGCGGCGTGATCGCGAAGCCGTACGAAGCCGCCGAGCTGGGCAAGATCGTGCACGAAGTCATCGCTTCGAGTCACATCAATCTCGTCCGCGACGTCCCCGACCTCCCCGATTACCCTCTCCAGGCCGCAGGTTGATTACAGTCTTCTGTAGCGGCGGTCTGACCGCCGTCTGTTTTTTTCGCATCGCCAGCGATCGGCGGTCAGAGACCGCCGCTACAGGAAATTGATTTCTTCTTGCGGCGACCGAGCGCGACTCTAGTGTCTCGCCATGCGCGAAATACGGCCCGCCGCATACGATTCTAAGATCGAAGGCAACGTCATTTTCACGCGCCTCGACGCGGCGATGAATTGGACGCGCAAGAATTCCCTCTGGCCGATGCCGATGGGTCTCGCCTGCTGCGCCATCGAGCTAATGGCCACCGCCGCCTCGCGTTTCGACATCTCGCGCTTCGGCGCGGAAGTGATGCGCTTTTCCCCGCGCCAATGCGACGTGATGATCGTGGCCGGCACGGTCACCTACAAAATGGCGCTGGCCGTGAAACGAATTTACGAGCAAATGCCGGAACCGAAATGGGTCATCGCCATGGGCGCCTGCGCGTCGACCGGCGGAATGTATCGCTCCTACGCCGTGCTCCAGGGAATCGATCAATTGCTGCCGGTGGACGTGTACGTTTCCGGATGCCCTCCCCGCCCGGAGGCGCTCCTCGAAGGCTTGATGAAGCTCCAGGAAAAAATCTCGGGAGAGCCTTCTTTCCGCGAACAAAAGCGCGAGCTGATCGCGCAACTCGACGAAGTAATGGCATGAGCATTTGGTTTCATCCTTCATCCTTCATCCCTCATCCTTTCTCCCCATGACCGGCCAGGAACTTCTCGCATCGCTCGGAAAACTCCTGGGTCCCAAGATCCAGGAGAAAACGGAGTTTCGCGGCGAAACGACCTTTACGATTTCGCCAGGCGATCTGCGTGAGGTGGCGAAGTTCTGCAAGGACGAGCTCTCGTTGGATTACCTGCTCGATATCACCAGCGTCGATAACTTCGGCGACGAGCCGCGCTTCGCGATCGTTTACGAGCTTTACTCGATGACTCTCGCGATCCATTTGCGGTTAAAGCTCCGCGTCTCGGAAGATGAAGGCGAGGTCGCGACGGTTTCCGATATCTGGCCGACGGCGAACTGGCACGAGCGCGAGATTTACGACATGATGGGAATCAAATTCACCGGCCACCCCGATCTGCGCCGCATCCTCATGTGGGACGGCTACCCGTACTTCCCGCTCCGAAAAGAATTCCCGCTGGAAGGTTTGCCGAGCGAAATGCCCGATGTCGCTTTCACTTCCGCGGCGCCACTCGAAGGCGGCCCCTTCGTCACAAGTCCCAGCACCGCGACAACGAAAGATCGCGAGCCCCGCGCGCGCCGGCCTGCTCTTTAACAGCGTGGACGCTGTCATCCTGAGTCGCGAAGACGACGAAGGACCTCACAAGCGCAGGACAAAGTCGCGAATCGGATTGACGCTTCGTCCGTCAGATGGCGCGGTCCAAATTGACGACCGATTTTTCGCTTCGCTCGGAATGAGACGTCGGACAACGTGAAATGTTTAAGGTGCTTCTCTCCATCGTCGTTCTGCTGTGCCTTCTCGCCATCGCCGCGATGATCGGCGCGCATTGCAACCTGCATCCCCTCCCCCCGAACGCCGTGGCCGATCGCATCCGCGTGGATAAAGCGGCGCGCCGGCTCGCGCTTCTCCGCCGCGACACTATTCTCAAAACGTACCGCGTCGCCTTGGGCGGCGCGCCCGTCGGCCCGAAAGAACAGGAAGGCGATCAACGTACCCCGGAAGGACTTTACCGGATCGATTTCCACAAAGAGGACAGCGATTATCATCTGGCCCTGCACGTTTCGTATCCCGAGCAGCGAGACATCGATCGCGCGGCCGCCCAAGGAGTGCCACCCGGGAGCGACATCATGATTCATGGAATTCGAAACGGCCGCGGCTGGATCGGCGCGTTTCATCGCCGGGCCGATTGGACCGCCGGCTGCATCGCCGTGACCGATTTCGAGATCGAAGAAATCTTCCGCGCCGTCCCCGATGGAACGCCCATCGAGATTCGCCCGTAAGATTATCTTTCGTGGTTACAACGCGGCATCGAGTAACCGAGAAAAAGTTTTCGCGGCCGCTTTGCCGGTTTCGAGCACTTCTTCGTGACTCAGATTTCCTGAGCCGAGGCCGGCGGCCCAATTCGTCAGGCAGGAGAAGCCGGCCACTTCGAGTCCCAACGCGCGCGCCTGGATCGCTTCGAGGACGGTGGACATGCCGATGGCGTCCGCGCCTAACGAGCGCAGCATCCGCACTTCGGCCGGCGTCTCATATTGGGGGCCAAGCAATCCGGCGTAGACGCCCTCGTGCAGGACCAGATTTTCCGAGACGGCGGCCCGACGAAAATCGTCGCGCCATTTTTTCGAATAGGCTTCCGTCAGATCGACGAACTGCGCGCTGCCAAGTAGCGGCGTAGTGCCGGTAAGATTGATATGATCGGAAAGCATCATCCATGAGCCTGGAGAAAATCTCTCGTTCGCGAGGCCGGCGGCGTTGGTCAGGATGAGGCGCTTGATTCCAACCGAGGCCAGGAGGCGCACCCCCGCGGTCACGTCCCGCGCGGAATGGCCTTCGTAAAGATGGACGCGGCCTTGCGCGAAAATCACGCGCCTGTCGTTGATGTTTCCGAGGACATACCGGCCGGCGTGTCCGGGCACGGAAGTCTTTGGCAGTTCGGCGAATTCTGAGTACGGAATGTCTTCTTCAGAACCCGACTCCGACAAAAGCGCGTTCAAGCCCGAGCCGAGAACAATCGCGAGCTCCGCTCGGTGATTTCGCAATCGTTCGAGCGCGGGGTCGTTCGCCATAATCCTTGGCTCGACAGAGTCTCGCCCTACCAGTTCAGGCCGCGGAGACGGGCGGCGCGGTCTCGGGTTTTCGCGTCTCGGCCATCACGTCGGGTTGCGCGCCGTCGTCGCGGATCGAGGTGATCTTCGAGTCCTGTTTCGGATACGCGATGCGCGTGTGCAGCATCGTCATCAAAGTGAAACGGAAACGTTCCGCGATCAGATTCAATTCCGCCAGCGTGAGATCGCATTCGACCAACTGGCCGTCCGCGATCCGCTGGCTGATCAATTCATTCACGAGCTGCTCGATCTTTTGCGGCGTCGGTTTTTCCAAACTGCGCGAGGCGCTTTCGACCATGTCGGCCAGGCTGATGATGGCGCTTTCTTTCGTCTGCGGTTTCGGGCCGTTGTAGCGGAAGGTTTCTTCGCGCACTTCCGGGACGTCGTCTTCGCGCAGGTTCATGATCTTGCCGCCAGTGCGCGCATCTTCCTGCTGTTGGAGCGCGCGCTTGTAAAAATAGTAGACCAGAGAAGTGCCGTGATGCTCCTGGATGATGTCGATGATCCGCCGATTCAATCTGTGTTTAAGCGCGAGGTCCACGCCTTCTTTCACGTGCGCGATGATGATGAGCGCGCTCATCGTGGGCGCCAGATCGTCGTGCGGGTTGCGTTCGAAGTTCATGTTCTCCGTGTAGTAATCCGGCTTCACCAGTTTCCCGACATCGTGGAAATAGGAGCAAACGCGGCAAAGCGTCGCGTTCGCGCCGATCGCTTCGGCGGCGGCCTCGGCGAGATTGGCCACGACCAGGCTGTGGTGGTAAGTGCCCGGCGCTTCGATCGTCATCCGGCGCAGCAGGGGGTGATTGAGATCGGACGCTTCGAGCCAGGAAATATCGGTCGTGACCTGGAAGAGATGTTCGAACATCGGAATGATCCCGCCCACGATCGTGGCCGTGACGATGCCGTTGCCAATCGCGAGCGCGCTTTGGATGCCGATCATTTTCCAATCAATCGCGATCGGTGAAAAAAGATCGATCGGTCCGATGACGCCGAAGGTGAGGGACAACGCCCAGATCGCGATGCCGACTCCGAAGCCGGCGCGGATCAAGCGGCTGCGTTTGCGTACCTGGAGCGTGAGATAAACCGCCGTGAACCCGCTGATCAAACCGCAGACCAGCAACGGCGCGTCCACTTTCCCAAAAAGAATGCTACTCCAAAGACTGACGAAGACCGAGGCGTAAAGTCCGTGATTGCGCCCGAGCAGCACGCTCAGGAGCAGCGGCGCAAAGGCGTAGGGTGCGATCAGCCCAATGGTTTCCGGCCGGAGAAGAGCGAAGGTGCCGCTGTTGCAAAGGACGAGGAGAAGTCTCGTCGCGGCGAGTTGCACGAAGATCACGCCGAAGACGAGGAGAATGCGGGAGCTGCGCACAAACGTCGTCGGCTGGTTGATCCAGAGCTGCGTCACCGCCGTGGCGAAGAAGAGCAAAGCGATGACGAAATTCTTGGTCGGCTCGGGCTGCTGCCCGCTGAAGATGAGAACGGCCAGACCGGCGATGAACGCCGCGAAGATGACCCATTTGACCCAGAAGGCGAATTCCAGGGTGTGGAGCAATTCGTTCTTGTTGATTCGCCGGCGTGTTTTGCCGGAAGCAAGACCACGTTTCACGAGCCGGCTGCGTTTGATGAAGTCGAACATGAGTTACTTGCGCGCCGAGTTTCCCGAGAGGTTCGCGGGCGAACGATGCTGCTGGTAGGCGTTGATGACCGCACGCACCAATTCATGCCGGACCACGTCGCGTTCGTTGAAATAAACGAAGCCAATTCCCGGCACCGCCTTCAATGCCTGCAGCGCTTCGACTAGTCCGGAGCGCTTGTTCGAGGGCAGATCGATTTGCGTGACGTCGCCGGTCACGACGCATTTCGATTTCGGTCCGATGCGCGTGAGCAGCATGAACATCTGTTCCGTCGTCGTGTTCTGCGCTTCATCGAGAATGACAAAGGCATTGCTCAGGGTGCGTCCACGCATGTAAGCGAGCGGCGCCACTTCGATTGTCTGCCGCGCCACCGAGCGCTCGATTTCTTCGGGATCAAGCATGTCGCGCAGTGAATCGTAGAGCGGCCGGAGATACGGCGTGATCTTTTCCTGGAGATCGCCCGGCAAAAACCCGAGAGCCTCGCCGGCTTCGACCGCCGGTCGCGTCAGGATGATTCGGCTCACTTGTTCCTTCTTCAAAGCAGCCACCGCCATCGCCACGGCGAGATAAGTCTTTCCCGTCCCGGCGGGACCGACTCCGAAGACGATGTCGTGTTTCTGGATCGACTCGACGTAATTGCGCTGCCCCAGCGTGCGGGCCACGATCGGGGGCTTGCGCGACGAGGTCACGATCTTCACGTCCACGAGATCGTTGAGATTATCGGCGCGCGATTCGGCTACAGAGTTGAGCGCGTAATTAAATTCATGCTTTTGAATGTCGACGCCTTTCTGGCGCGCCTGCTCGAGTTGCTCGAAGACCCGCTGCGCGCGATCGAGTTGCCCCGGTTCGCCCTCGAGCTTCACCCAGCCTTCGCGCGTGGTGACTTTCACGCCGAGAGAATCTTCGAGCGTTTTCAAGAGTTTGAGATCGTTCGCGTAAAGTGACTGGACCGCGCGCGGGCTCTCGAACTGCAACGTGCGCGTTTCAGTCATTTCGGCGCAAAATCACGGGGCGCTGATGATACTTTCTGGGCGGAAAGTGTCAAACCACGCCTGCGTACGCGCAGGCCGGAGGCGAATGGCTTAGCGGAATCCGTAAACAAGCGCCCAATGGGTCCGTTCTTCCGGCGACTGCTCTATCTCGACGATAACGAAATAGCTGCCCGTGTTCTTGGGGATGATATGCGCCCCGGCGAAGTGACCCTTCTGCCAGCCATCCGGCTGTTCGACGAGCTTGCCGTCTGCGTCGTAAACGTGGACGGACACTTTCGCCGCTTCGACTTCGGTCCCGAGCCAGAACCAATATTCGTTTCCCTTGAAGAGTTGCTGGCGCACCGCCTTTTTCTCCGCCACACCGAGATCGCCGCCCCAATAATCTTCGCGCACCTGGAATCCGTCTTTGACGTACGGCTCAGCCGCCTGGAGCGCGAAAGACTGCGCGTCGTCGACCGAGGCGCGCGTGACCGGAGCGAGAGCAACGACGCAGACGAGCGCAAGGCTCACGCGACGGAAAATTTGGAAAGAAGGGGTCATCGCAGCGCTAGGATTTCTTGGTGATGGCGTCGCCCAGCCGGGTCGTGATCTCATTGATCTTCTTCACGGCGGCGGGCGAAATTTGCGCGTCGCCAGTGTCGATGAGCGGTTTTACTTCAAGCAACGCCGCATGGATATCCAGAAGCAGCCGCAGGTTATATTCGGGCATCGATTGCAGCTTATTCTCGAAATAAACCAGCAGGTCGGGCTGATGCAAAAGCTCCGCGCCTTCCTCCGAGTAGCGTTTGTTCACCACCGCGGTCAAAACTTCCGTGCCGCGGAGCCAGCCGCCGAGACTGACCAGTTGCGAGAGCTTCTCGTCGTGCACTTCGTTCATTGCCTGCTGGACGCTGTTCTGGGTGCGATCGAGTTCCGACCGCACGGCGACCCAGTTGCGTTTATCGGCGGCGTCCGTAATCGCCTTTGCATGAGGCGTGATCGAACCGCCCACACCGATGCCTTTCGCCAGCGCCAACACCCGCGCGCCGATTTCTTTCACCGTCGGCGCATCCTCCGCCTGGACCGCGATGAAGCCATCAGCGATGACCGCGCCGAGGAGCAATGCGATCCGGGGACGCTCGGTGAAGTTGCTTCCTTTATCGTTGCGGACGTATTCCCGCCAATTCACGCCGCCGAGTTTGTTGAGCGCGCCGAAAACTTCGTTGGGCAGCGGCACGACCACGTCGTCCACTTTTTTCGAGAGCTGTTTGATGTCGACGTGCTTGGGCGCTTCCGCCGCCTGCGCCCAGAGCGACAGACCGGCGACGAGCGCGACACTTAGTTTGGAAATTTTAGCGAATAGGATCATCGGGAGCTTCGACTGTTGATTTCGCCTCCGTATTCAGGATTAATGAGACTCTAGGCAGAAGTCTGTGTCGCACAAATTTAGCCACTTAAGATTTTGACTCTGAATCGCACCAACCTCTCAAGCTGGCGGCATCGTTGCGGATTTCTTTTTGATTGGCGACCTTTGCATCATACATGAATCCGCGTCGTCTAAACGAAATTATGGAGCGGGCCAAGTCGAAACGCCTTCTCGTCATCGGCGATCTCATGCTGGATGAATTCGTCTGGGGCAAGGTCGGCCGCATTTCGCCGGAGGCGCCGGTGCCGGTCGTCGAAGTATCGAGCGAGAGCTTTTATCCCGGCGGCGCTGCGAACGTCGCGCGTAATCTCCGCGAGTTTGTCGACCATGTTGCCGTCATCGGATTGATCGGGGCGGATCGGGGCGGCCGGCAATTGCTCGATCTCTTGGCGGCGGAAAAGATCGACACGGCGGACACAATCGAGGACCCGGACTTCCGCACCATCGTTAAGACCCGCATCATCGCGCGTAATCAACAGATCGTCCGGGTCGACCGCGAGCAAGTCCGTTCCCCTTCCCCGGCCCAGGTGTCGCGCATCGCCGAAAATGTCCGGCAACGTCTGGCCCAGACCGACGCGATCATCCTGGAGGATTATGGGAAAGGGCTTCTCAATGCGGATCTCGTCCGACAAATCTCAGAGGACGCGATCGCCGCGGGTAAAATTATTTCTGGCGATCCGAACCCGCGACATCCGATCGAATGGAAGAATGTAACGGCGATCACACCGAATCGGAACGAGGCGTTCCTGGCGGCGGGTCTGCCGCTAAGCGATCCGATCGATCCGGCGAAAAACGATCACGCGCTTTTGGAAGTCGGCGAAACGCTTTTGAAAAAATGGGACACGAAGCTCCTGCTCATCACGCTGGGCGAGCAAGGCATGATGCTTTTTCAGAAAGAAACTCCGCCTCATTACATTTCCACGAAAGCGCGGCAGGTCTTCGACGTCTCGGGCGCGGGTGACACGGCCATCGCGCTCTTTACTCTGGCGCTTTGTTGCGAAGCGACGCCGGCCGAAGCGGCGGAGATTGCGAATCACGGCAGCGCGGTCGTCGTGGGCAAGGTCGGGACGGCGACTGTCACGCACGAGGAACTAGCGGCCAGTTTTGAAAATGACGGGGCCGCCTAACGAGACCTGGCCCGCCATTTTTCTGGATCGCGATGGAACGCTCATGCGCGACGTCGATTACTGCGGCGATCCCGGGAAGGTCGAAGTTTTCCAGGAAGCAGCGGCGGCGTTGCGGCGGCTGAAGGAACGCGGCTACAAGTTGATCATCATCACGAACCAGAGCGGCATCGGACGCGGTTACTTCACGGAGAACGATTACCGCGCGGTCGAGCAGGAATTTCTGCGGCAGCTCGGCGCCGGACTCATCGACGCTTCCTATTATTGTCCAGATGTGCCCGGAAAGAATTCCGTGCAGCGCAAGCCCGCGCCCGGAATGGTGCTCGAAGCGCAACGCGATCACCGCCTCGATCTCACGCGCTCCTGGTTCATCGGCGACAAAGCGAGCGACATCGAGTGTGGACGAAATGCTGGCGCCCGCACGATTCTCGTCCGAACTGGCTATGGCGCAGGGGAACCAAACTGCGGCGCCGATTGGATCGCCCGCGATCTCGCACACGCAGCCGAGATTATTTTGAAAGAGCGATGATGAACAAAACGGCTGTCATCCCGAGCTGCGCAGACAGCGAGGGACCTCTCACAGGCTCACTCGCCCGCTTTCGCGAAGTGCCTATCGCACATGTTTTCGACGCTGCCCGGCACAAGCAAACCGGCATTGCAGATGCGAGGTCCCTCGTCGTCTGCGCGACTCGGGATGACATCGCGCAGTGGTGCGTCCACATGATTCGCCGATCACAATGAGTAAGGCCCTCGGCATCATTCCGGCGCGCTGGGGTTCGACGCGATTTCCGGGCAAGCCGCTCCATCTCATCGCGGGCCGGCCACTCCTCCGGCATGTTTGGGAACAATGCCGGCGCGCGAAGAAGCTCGATCAGTTGATCGTCGCCACGGACGATTTCCGCATCGCCGAAGCCGCATTTGAATGGGGCGCCGAAGTCGCCATGACCTCCGCGAGTCATGCCAGCGGAACGGACCGGATCGCTGAAGTCGCGGCGAAGGCGAAAGGATTTTCCCACATCGTCAACATTCAAGGCGACGAGCCGTTGGTCGATCCGAAGCTGATCGATCGTCTTGTGCGCGAATTGCAGCGCGATCGGAACCTGGAGATGATCACAGCGGCCCATCCCTTCTCCGATCCAGGCGAAGCGCAATCGCCCCATCAAGTGAAAGTGGTGGTGAATCGAAAGGACGACGCGCTCTATTTTTCGCGCGGCGCCATCCCGTATTCGCGAGATGATTTAGCGACGCCCCAGTATTTTCGCCACCAAGGCATCTACGGTTACACGCGCGATCTCCTGCTGCGTTTCGTGCGCTGGAAGACTTCGCCGCTCGAGCGCGCGGAATCCCTCGAGCAATTGCGCGCGCTGGAGAATAGTGTAAGAATTCACGTGCTCATCACGAAGACAGGATCGCCCGGCGTCGACACCCCGGAAGACGCAGCCGCCATCGCGGAAGCAATCGCTTCCTCGGCCCGGAAAAGGACCCGGCGATGAAATACATTTTTATTACCGGAGGCGTGGTGAGTTCGCTGGGCAAGGGCCTGGCGGCGGCTTCGCTTGGTACGCTGCTCGAATTGCGCGGTCTGCGTGTCGTCTTCCAAAAATTCGATCCCTATTTGAACGTCGATCCCGGGACGATGAATCCGTTTCAACATGGCGAAGTCTATGTGCTCAATGACGGAGCCGAGACCGATCTCGACCTCGGCCATTACGAGCGCTTCACCAACTGCGTTCTCTCGCGCCACAACAATCTCACCAGTGGTCAGGTCTACGAAAACGTCATCCTGAAGGAGCGTCGCGGCGATTATCTCGGCAAAACCGTGCAGGTCATCCCGCATGTGACCGACGAAATCAAAAACCGCATCCGCGAGGTCGCGGAGGAGAGCAAGGCCGACGTGGTCATCACGGAAATCGGCGGCACGACCGGCGACATCGAAGGGTTGCCGTTTCTGGAAGCGATCCGGCAATTCATTCTCGAAGTCGGCGCGCAAAATGTCGTGAACGTGCACGTCACGCTCGTGCCGTACATCCGGGCGGCGGGTGAATTGAAAACGAAACCGACGCAGCAAAGCATCGCGAAATTGCGCGAGATCGGTTTGCAACCGCAAGTCCTTCTCTGCCGCACGGAGCATCCGCTCGACGCCGAGCTGCGGCAGAAGTTGTCCATGTTTTGCAACGTCTCACCGCGCGGCGTCATCGAGGCGCGCGATGTGAAACACACGATTTACGAGATGCCGCTCATGCTGAACGAAGAGGGCCTCGACGATCTCGTCTGCGAGTTGCTGCAGATCGACGCGCCCCCGCCGAACCTGACGAATTGGCGGAAATTCGTCGAACGCGTCGTCAGTCCGAAGAAGCAGGTCAAGATCGCGGTCGTCGGCAAATACATCGATTTGCAGGACGCCTACAAAAGCATCTACGAATCGCTGACGCACGCCGCCGCCAGCCAGGATTGCGGGATCGATCTGAAACTGATCGATGCCGAGTCGCTCAACGAAGGCGTCGACGGCCAACTGAAAGATGTCGCGGGCGTTCTTATTCCCGGCGGTTTCGGCGAACGCGGTGTCGAGGGAAAAATCAGCGCGGCGCGTTTCGCTCGGGAAAATAAAGTGCCGTACCTCGGGCTTTGTCTCGGCATGCAAGTGGCGACGATCGAGTTTGCCCGCAACGTCTGCGGACTCGAAAAAGCCAACAGCACGGAGTTCGACGAAAACGCGGTGGACCCCGTCATTTGTCTGCTCGATGAGCAGCGCGACGTGAAAACGAAAGGCGCGAGCATGCGCCTCGGGACGTGGCCGACGAAAATCGCGAAGGGAACCGTCGCGGCAAAAATTTATGGCGACGGCGAAGTGCTGGAGCGGCACCGGCATCGCTACGAATTCAACATGAAGTATCGCGAGCGGATGGGCGAGAAGGGCTTCACCATCTCGGGCACGTCACCGGATGGGGCCCTCGCCGAGTTGATCGAGCTGCGCGACCATCCTTACTTTCTCGCCTGCCAGTATCATCCTGAATTTCAGAGCAAGCCGAACAAGCCACATCCGCTTTTCAAAGGTTTCATCCAGGCGTGTCTCGCGCATCAAGGGTAGCGCGAGCTACTTTGCGGCGCGGCGAAGCCGGTCGTTGATCGCGGCCCCAAGGCCTTCGTCCGGTAGTTTTTCGGCGACGATCAGATCGAGACCCGCGTGATCCAACTCGCGGAGGCAACGGAAAAGATTGGCGGCCGCTTCTGCCAAATCTCCGCGTTCGCTGAGTGTCCGCATTTGAATGAATCCGCACTTTTGTCCGACAGGCGGAACGAATGACGTGAGATCGTCGACCAACACGAGTGGCGTCCGCGGTGCATAGTGCGATGGAAGTTGACCCGGCGCCTCGGGACGCGGTCCGCTCGGGACGACGAAGACTTCGCCGAATTCCGCGAGCTGCTCCTTCGTGATCGGACCGCGTCGCAAAACTTCGATCCGTCCGTTTCGAAGAGCCACGATGGTCGATTCGAGTCCGTGCGTCGTCGTTCCGGCATCCAGGATGAGCGGAATGAGACCATCAAGTTCTTCGCGGACATGGTCGGCGGCAGTGGGACTGATCCGTCCGAATCGATTCGCGCTCGGCGCGGCGAGCGGACCGCCGAATCCGCGAATGACTTCGCCGAAAACAGGATGCGAACTGATTCTGATCGCCACGGTATCGAGGCCTGATGTGACCAGATCGGGAACGAGCGTTCGCCGTGGCAGGACGAAAGTGAGCGGGCCGGGCCAGAAGCGCGCCCGCAACCGATCGAGAATTTCGCGCGCGGAATCTTCGACGACGGCCACGCGCCCGATCCAATCGGAATCGGGAAGGTGAACGATAAGCGGATCGAAACGCGGCCGATCTTTTGCGGCAAAGATTTTCAAGACCGCCTCTTCTTTCAACGCGTCCGCAGCGAGCCCGTAGACCGTTTCGGTCGGGAGCGCGACGGCTGCGCCTTCGCGCAACAACTTCACCGCTCGTGCAATCGCTTCGCTACTTCCCGCGCGAAGAATTTCTGTTTTCACGAGATCGGTCGCGTGAGAGCCGCTCTTGCTTCTGTTACAGCTGCCATGGCCGCTTCAGCGCTCGGGGCCAGTGCGGTCAGGTGGCCCATTTTACGGCCCGGCCTCGGCTCCTGTTTCCCGTAAAGATGCAGATGCACGCCTTTGATTTCGAGCGCCGCGGCCCAATCCGGCTCGCCGGCTTGCCAGAGATCTCCGAGCAAATTTGCCATGGCAGCGGGTTGAATAATCTCGCTGGAGCCGAGCGGCAAACCGCACACCGCGCGGACGTGTTGTTCGAACTGGCTCGTGTTGCAGCCTTCGATCGTCCAGTGCCCGGAGTTGTGCGGACGCGGCGCGAGTTCATTCACGAGCAACCCGCCATCGGCTGTCAAAAACATTTCCACAGCGAGCAATCCGACCAGCTCCATCCTTCTTGCGATCATTTCCCCGAGCGCGGCGGCCGCATCAGCGATGGAATCATCCATCCTTGCCGGCACAACCGTGAGGTCGAGAATGTGATTACGATGAAGGTTCTCGCAGACGGGAAATGTGGCGACCGCTCCGTCCGGGCCGCGCGCGACAATCACCGAAACTTCCTTCTCGAAAGCAATCGCGCGCTCCAGGATCAGTTCGTCGCCTGAACGCGCCTTCCAGATTTTTCCAAGATCGTTGCGGGAGACAATTAGTTCTTGCCCTTTCCCGTCGTAGCCGAACGCCGCGCTCTTTAGAATCGAGGGGAGCCCGAGTTGTTTCACCGCTTCGGAAAGATCCGCAGCGCTTCGCACTGCGCGATAAGGCGCGACGGGAATTCCAGCGCCGGAAAGAAAATCTTTTTCGCGCAACCGATGTTGGGCCAAATGCAGAACCGAGCCGGCCGGACGCACGTCGCATTCGCTGGCCGACCACTCGATCGTCTCGAGCGGAATGTTTTCGAATTCAAAAGTGAGCAAATCGACGTTCCGCGCGAATGCTCGGACGGCCTTCTCATCGCGGTAGGGCGCCACGACTTCGCGATCGGCCAGTTGACCGGCCGGACTGTCCCGCTCCGGACTGAAAATGTGAACGCGGTATCCCATTCGCCGCGCCGCCATCGCGAACATGCGGCCAAGCTGGCCGCTGCCCATCACGCCGATGGTTGCGCCCGGCAGGTAACGCTGGGTCATGGCACGCGTTGCGTCAGCACCGCGTCCGTCTGCCGTTTTCGAAACGCTTCGACTTTCTTGCGCACCTTTTCGTCGCTCAATCCGAGGATGCTCGCGGCGAGAAGCGCGGCGTTGGTCGCACCCGCTGTCCCGATGGCGAGCGTGCCGACGGGAACGCCCGCGGGCATTTGCGCGATCGAAAGGAGTGAATCCATTCCGTGCAGGGCGTGCGATTGCACCGGAACGCCGAGAACCGGGAGCCAGGTGTGCGCGGCGATCATGCCTGGCAAATGCGCGGCGCCTCCCGCGCCAGCGATGATCACGCGCAGCCCGCGTTGCGCCGCGGTCCGCGCGAAGTCCGCCATCATCTCCGGGGTGCGATGCGCGGAAACGATCCGGTGTTCGTTCGGCACACCCAGCTCGTCGAGCAGCTCGACGGAATGGCGCATCGTTTCCCAATCGGAAGCGCTGCCCATGACGATGGCCACGAGCGCGGTGGAAGATTTTTGCTCAGGCATGTTGGCGTTTCATCATCACTTCCCCAGAACCGCTCGGCTTGCAAAGCTCTTTTTGCAACGAGGCGCCGCGACTTCATACTAAGAGATGACCGGACGCGGCCGAGCGATTGTGCTCATCGGATTCATGGGCAGCGGTAAGTCTTCGACCGGGCGCGCTCTAGCGCGGAAGACGGGATGGCCTCGCTTCGACACGGATGAAAGCGTCTCGAAGCGATTCGGCAGGGACATCGCGGAAATCTTCAGCGCATTTGGCGAAGAAAAATTTCGCGATGCGGAGACCGAGGCGCTGCGGGAATTATCGGGCGTTGCTCCGAGCATCATCGTGACGGGTGGAGGGATCGTGTTGCGTCCTGAGAACGTGGAATTATTGCGGCGCCTGGGAACGCTCGTGCATCTCGAAGCGGATGAAGAAACGCTTTTCCAGCGCGTCTCGCGGCGGACGACCCGGCCGCTCCTGCAAACCGAAGACCCGCGCGGCACATTAGCAAAATTATTGCGGGAGCGTGAGCCGATCTATCGCGAGGCCGCGGACTTCAAGGTGGACACTTCGCGCCTGACCCACGAGGAGGTGGCGGAAGCTGTCCTTCGGAGTATGGAGAGCTTGTGAACCCGGCCGTGCCGCCCGAAAGCGTGGAGCCCGATCTCAGGGACGAAATCGTCGCTCGCGCCCGCGCGCTGGGATTCGATTCGTGCAAAGTGACGGCGGCAACTCCACCGCGGCACGGGGCGGAATTTCGGATGTGGTTGCGGGAGGGCGCGGCAGGCGAAATGGAATGGATGGGGCGAGGCGAAGAGAAGCGGTCCGATCCGGAAAAGGTTTTGCCGGGCGCGCGCTCCGTCATTGTGGTCGCGCTAAATTACTTTCAAGGGGAGCCGGCCGCCGAGTCGCGAGGTAAGACAACCGGAAGGATCGCCCGTTACGCCTGGGGCGAGGACTACCACGAAGTCATGCTGCGGAAACTGGAGCAGTTGAGCGAGTTTCTGACAACGCACGGCGGCACGCAAAAATGCTACGTGGACACGGGCCCGGTCCTCGAGCGCGATTACGCCGCCGCGGCGGGCATCGGGTGGCACGGGAAAAGTACGATGCTGATCGATCCGCAGCTCGGCACCTGGTTTTTCCTCGGCGAAATTCTGACGACGCTGGAGTTGCCGGCGGATGCGGAGCAACCTTCGCGCTGCGGTATCTGCGTGCGATGCATCGCTGCGTGTCCCACGGGCGCGATCACCGCACCGCACAAGCTCGATGCCCGCCGTTGCATCTCTTACCTGACGATCGAACTCAAAGGCGCGATCCCGGTCGAGCTGCGACCGCTCATGGGCGACCGGATTTATGGTTGCGACGATTGCCTTGACGCGTGTCCGTGGAACCGCTTCGCCTCAGTTTCGCGTGAGGCCAGTTTCGCCTCCACGCCGGCAACGCGAATGCCCTTGCGCGACTATCTTGCCCTCGACGATGCACAATTCCACGCGCTCTTCCGCCGCTCCCCCATCAAACGAATCAAGCGCCGTGGATTTTTGCGCAACGTTTGCGTCGCCCTCGGAAATGTCGGGGACCGCACCGATCTGCCGGCGCTTCAGAGAGCGGCCGACGATCCGGAGCCGCTGATCGCCGAGCACGCGCTGTGGGCCATTGAGAGGATTCGGAGCCGTTTTTCTTCAGAATCGCACCCCGCCGACCCATATTTTGAATCCGTAGGCACGGCCATTGCATCTTATCGAATGTAGATAATCTTTTGCCCGCCATGGTCGCCCTCCTCATTCCTGTCGTTTCCGCCCGTTGCGGCCTTCCCGTGAACCACAAAAGCTTTCCAAAGGTCTAAAAAGCCATTATTCCTCTCGCCTCAACAACTCTTCCCCCCCCTCAAAAAATGCATCAAGTCGCCACTAGTCCATCTCCGATCAAGAAGCGTCGTTCGCGCCGCAAACGTTATATCATCCTGGGCTCCATCGGGCTGATCGTGCTCTGGATAATTGTTTCCGCCATCCTCGGGAAGCGGGAGAAACCGATTCCCGTCACGACTGAAAAAGCCGTGCGGAAAACCATTCTGCAAACTGTTTCCGCGACGGGCAAAGTGCAGCCGGAGGTGGAAGTGAAGATTTCGCCTGAAGTCGCCGGGGAAATCATCGAGCTGCCGGTCGTGGACGGGATGGTGGTGAAAAAGGGCGACCTGCTGTTGAAGATAAAGCCCGATTCGTACAAAGCCCAGCTCGAACAGCAGGAGGCTGCGATCAGTACCGCGAAGGCGGTGAACTTGCAGCAGAAGGCGACGCTCTCGAAAACCGAGCTCGATCTGAAACGCGCGCAGGATCTGTTTTCGAAGAAAATGATTTCGGAATCGGAGTTTAGCGTGGCCCAGACGGCGCGGGATGTAGCGAGATCGACCTTGGAAAGTACGCAGCACGAAATCGAGCGGGCGGAAGCAGGATCCAGCCAAGCCCGCGATCAACTTTCGAAGACCACGATTTACTCGCCGATCGACGGCACGATCACCGTGCTCAACAGCAAGTTGGGCGAGCGCGTCGTCGCGACGAATCAGTTTGCCGGAACGGAAGTCATGCGCGTCGCCGACTTGAGTCATATGGAGGCACGCATCGACGTGAACGAAAACGACGTCGTGAACGTGAAGACTGGGCAGAAGGCGACGATCACGATCGACGCCTACACCGAGCGCAAGTTTAAAGGCACCGTGCAGCAGATCGCGAACACCGGTACAACCAGCGCCGCCGGGACTCAGGAAGAGGTCACGAATTTCGAAGTAAAAATTCGCATCGAGGACCACGATGTAGCCTTACGTCCAGGCTTGAGCAGCACGGCCGATATCGAGACGAACATGGTCAAGGATGCCGTGGCGGTGCCGATGCAAAGCGTGACGATTCGCACCGGTGACAGCAACCTCAGTCCGGAAGAAATCGAGAAGCGCAAACAAAAAATCGCCGCGCGCGACCAGAGCGACAACAACGCCGAGGTCACGAACGAACGTCAGGAGAAAACCGCCGCGAAGATCGATCGCGAGAAATTGTCGAAAGTCGTCTTTATCAAAAAAGGAGACAAAGCGCAGATGGTGAAGGTGACCACGGGGATCGCGGATGACACCTCCATGGAAATCAAAAGCGGCATCAACGCCGGCGACGAAGTCATTTCCGGCAGTTACAGCGCCATCAGCCGCAAACTGAAGGACGGGGCCAAGGTCGTAATCGACAAGGAAACGACGAAATAGTCTCGCACCCGCGCGCTGCAGTTGCCTGAGTTACCCGACGAATATGTTGAACACCGAGACGATGCGCCCGCGCGGTCCGATCGTGATCGACATCGAGAATATTACGAAGCACTACGTCATGGGCGAGGAAACCGTCCATGCCTTGCGCGGCGTGACACTCCAGATTCATCGCAACGAATACCTCGCCATCATGGGCCCGAGCGGCAGCGGGAAATCGACCCTCATGAACATGCTCGGCTGCCTCGATACGCCCAGCTCCGGGCGCTACGAGTTCAACGGCAAGGATGTCTCTTCGATGGATGACGACGAGCTGGCCGCGATCCGCAACCGCGAGATCGGCTTTGTTTTTCAGACCTTCAATCTTCTCCCGCGCTCGACCAGCCTGCGCAATGTCGAGCTACCGTTGATCTATGCCGGGATCGATCCGGAGACGCGGGAAGAGCGGGCGGCGCAGACGTTGCGGGATGTCGGTCTGGGCGACCGGCTGCATCACAAACCTAACGAGTTGTCGGGCGGGCAACGCCAGCGCGTGGCCATCGCCCGTGCGCTCGTCAATAATCCTTCCATCATTCTGGCGGACGAGCCGACCGGTAACCTCGACTCAAAAACCGGCGAGGAAATCATGGCGTTGCTGGAGAATTTGTATCAGGCCGGAAACACGATCATTCTCGTCACTCACGAAGCGGACATCGCGCGTCACGCCCGGCGCACGGTCCATTTGCGGGACGGCTTGATCGAGAGCGATGCGAACTCCGAGCCGACGGAGATCCAGACACTGGCGTTCAGCTAGCGGCATTCCTTTCAAATGAGGCGTTTCATCTACGAGTTGACCGAAAGCTGGAAGATCGCCGCGGCCCAGATGCGTGCGAACAAGACGCGCTCGATGCTCACCGCTCTCGGGGTCATCATCGGCATCGTCGCGGTCACGCTCATGGGCACGGCCATTGGCGGGATTCAAACCGGGTTCGACAACAGCATGGCGGTCCTCGGCGACGACGTGCTCTACGTCGATCAACAGCCGTGGATCAGGCGCGATGATTGGTGGAATTTCCGGAGCCGGAAAAAAATCAAAACGGAATATGCCGATCCGCTCAACCGGATGATCGCGGCGAGCGCGAATTCCAATTTGCTCCTGGCGGTGCCCGCGGCCAGTTGGTTCCGCACGATCAAGTTCGCCGACAACGAGGTAAACAACGTCTACATTCTCGGCACGACGTCGGATTTCACGGCGATCTCGACCGTCGATTGCGCGAAAGGCCGCTTCTTCAATGAGATCGAATCACGCGGCGGCGCGGAAGTGGTCGTGATCGGCTACGACGTAGCGGACGCTCTTTTTCCTTCCGACAATCCGATCGACAAATCGGTGCTGATCAACGGCCACCCGTTCAAAGTGATCGGCGTGAATACGCGCCAGGGAACTTTTCTGGGATTGTTCAGCTGGGACTCGATGTGCGCGATTCCGTTGCCGGCGTTTAAGAGGTACTTCAACGCGAAAAGCGAATCCGAGCTGCGCGTGAAAGTGAAGGACAAAACCAAAATGGCGGAGTCCAAAGACGAGCTGATCGGTTACATGCGCCGCATTCGCGAGTTGCCGCCGGAGAAGGACAATGATTTCGCGCTCAATGAGCAGCAAGCTTTCAAGAGCACGCTCGATCCGATCAAGAATTCGATCGCGATCGCGGGCTTGTTCATTACCGGTTTGTCGCTCTTCGTCGGCGCCATCGGGATAATGAACATCACGTTCGTGAGCGTGAAGGAGCGGACGAAAGAAATCGGCACGCGCAAAGCCTTGGGCGCGCGGCGGCGGACGATTCTTCTCCAGTTCCTCATCGAATCGACCGCGCTTTGTCTGGTGGGCGGAATCATCGGCCTGACCCTCGCGTATCTGATGTGTATCGGGACGAGAGCCGCCTTTCCTTTTTTCCCCATCCAGTTTTCGTTCGCGCTGGTCGTGACGAGCATGATCGTCTCCGTCATGACGGGTCTCGTCTCCGGCTTCGCCCCGGCGTGGTCCGCCTCCCGGCTCGATCCGGTTACGGCTCTTCGGTATGAGTAGGAACACCGATCATGCGATTTAGGGAGATCATCGCCATGGCGCTTACGTCGCTCGGTGCGAACAAGCTTCGTTCAGCGCTGACGATGACCGGCATTACCATCGGCGTTTTCTCCGTCATCTCGGTCATGACGGCGATCGGCGCGCTCCAGAGTTCAATCGAAAGCGGCATCAGCTTTCTTGGGTCGAACATTTTCCAATTCGCCAAGTATCCGGCCAACGTCAGCGCCGGCGGGCGGGCGCAGAAGAAATACGAGAACCGCCGCAACATCACCTACCGCCAGGCCTTGCGGTATTACCAATTGATGGATGGCTACGCGCGGGAGATTTGCCTCAAGAGTTTCGATTTCAAAGGGCAGGCGGTTTACAACGGCCTCAAGACCACGCCCAGTCTCACCGTCGCCGGATCGAACCGCAGTTTTCTCACCGCGAATTCCTACACGCTGGCTTACGGGCGCAACATCAATGATGAAGACGTCGCGATGTCGCGCAGCGTCGTTGTTATCGGGAAAGCGATCGAGAGACGTTTGTTCCCGCACGAATCGCCGATCGGAAAGATCATTAAGCTGAATGGGCACACCTTTAGCGTCATTGGCGGGCTGGAGGAAAAAGGAACGGCGTTCGGCCAGAGCCAGGACGACATCTGTGTCGTGCCTATCACGCGCTTCTTCGAGAACTTCGGCGAGTCGAACCGCACGGTGAACATCGCCACGCAGTCTTTTTCGCAGGAAACTTATAACACCACCCTCGACAGGGGCATGGGCGCGATGCGAATCGCCCGGGGGCTGCGGGCGGAACAGGACAACGATTTCGAACTTTACTCGAACGATTCGCTCAAGAGCGCGTTCACTGCGATCGCCGACGTCGTGCGGATCGGCGCCTTCGTCATTAGCCTGATCGCGCTGGTCGCGGCCGGCATCGGGATCATGAACATCATGCTCGTGAGCGTGACGGAGCGGACCAAAGAAATCGGCATTCGCAAATCAATCGGCGCGCGGAGTCGCGATATCTTGCGGCAATTTCTGACCGAGGCCGTTTTCATCTCGGAAGCTGGTGGAATTCTCGGGATCATTTTCGGTGTGATTGGCGGAGACCTGCTCGCGGCGTGGCTGCAAGCCGATCTCATTTTCCCCTTCGGCTGGGCCATCGCGGGGCTGGTTGTTTGCTCGGGGATCGGAATCGGCTTCGGGTTTTACCCCGCCTGGCGCGCCGCGGCGCTCGATCCGATCGACGCCCTGCGTTTCGAGTAGCGTCAAACCGTTCGGCGGCGACGCGGGAGGCACGTAACTTGCAACGGCTTTGCTTTGACATGGCGAACGCACCTTCCATACTCGCGTCTTCCAGTCGCTATCGCCGTGCCTGCCTCGCTCGAATCTCCTGCCAGGACAGCGCCTAGCGTTCTTCTCATCGAGGAATACGACGCGCTCGCCGCGGCCATTACCTCTGCTCTGAAGAAATTCGCGCCGCGACATCGCACGCGCATGGTCGCATCGCTGGCCGAAGCGGCCGCGGCCGCGGCGGAAACGCAGCCGCTGCTCTTTATCGTTGATCTCGATCCGCCGCAGCCGGGCGCGATCGATTTCCTAAGTCGGATGTCTGCGGACCATCCGGACGCGCGAGTCCTGGCGATCGCTTCCGGCCTTCCAAGGGAATTTGCTTCCGAGCGTTACGGGCCGAATGCGATTCAGTTCATCGAGAAACCGTTCGAGCTGGCAGAATTCGGAGCAGCGGTCCAGGCGCTTCTGGGTCCTTGGACCGAAGGAAGCTCGGGCGATTCACGCGGGACACTGCGCGATTTGAATCCGCGCGATTTGGTGCCGATCGAGTGCGTGACCGGCGCGACGGTCGTTCTGCACCTCGAGTCGGCGGACGAGCGGACGGGCGAGATCCATTTCGTGGATGGCCAAATTTGTCATGCGCTCACGCCGGGCCTGAGCGGAACAGGTGCGTTGCAGGAAGCGCTCCGTTGGAATGATGCGCGCGGAAAGGAAACACAACGATCGACCGACGCGCCGCACACGATCAAAGGATCCTGGCAAAATGTTTTTCTCGACGCGCTTCGGAAAACAAAACCGAGCGAGGAAGAAAGGAAGAGGCGAGCACAACCGCCGCCGACGGCAGCGACCGAACCGAAACCCGCGAAAGAGGTTTCGAAAACCGGGAAGAAAATTGTCGTCATCGACGATACCGAGATGTTGCTGATCTTCGTCGAAGACGCGCTGGCGAACGCCGACCCCAGTCTCCAGATCGTCACAACTTTTACGGGCGGCGAAGGCGCACGCCGCGCCGAGGTGATGATTCCCGATCTGGTCCTGCTCGATTACAGCCTGCCCGATCTGCGCGGCGACCAAGTCTGCGAGCGACTGCTTCAGAATGAAGCGACGGCGCGGATTCCCGTCGTGATGATGTCGGGCCATGTGCCCGAGATGATGACGACGGCGGAGCGATTTCGAAATGTGGTCGCGACGATCGCGAAGCCGTTCATGTCCGACGCACTCGTCGCGCTTGTGCAGGAAACGCTGGCGAAAGGACCGCTTCCCCCCACGAAAGAAACCGCGCCAGCGCAAACTGCGGTTGAAGAGCCGGCCGTCGCTGCCCCCGAGGCGAAGCGCCCCCGGAATGGAAATGGCAAAAAACCAATAAAGAAAACTGTCCCGCGCGAAGCCGAAATCAAAGAGGTCACGACGAAACCGGCAGCCGTGGCACCGCCTCCAGTTCCGCCGGCGACAGCGAAGCCTCAAGAGATTTCGCCTCCGCCAGGTGCGGTCCAGGTCGCGGAACGGCCCATCATGCCGCCGCCGCCAATCCAACCGACGCACGCCGTGCCGGCGCTTTTCGCCCAGTCGGCGAGGCCGCAGCCGTCGGCCGCGAAAGTTCCCGCCTCGAATGGCAGCACTGTCATTCTCGGCCTGGGCATGGAGGTGATCTCTGTGCAATTCACCCCGCGATTTCAGATCGGCACCATCCGAGCTAAACCAACCGCCCGGACTTTGTCGTTGACCCAGCCGCTGCCTGGGAACGCTGGTAATTTCTGGGGACCCGGCTTCGAACTCGGCCCGGCAGAGCTCGATGCCCGCGGCCAACTCCGCACGATGCGTGTCGTCCCCACGCGCCGCGCGGCGGACTCCGTCCACCCCCACAACGGTTTTGAAATCAATAACGTGGCGCTCGTGAATGAAAAGGCGTGCATTCAATTCGTCGCCGGCAGCTCGGCGCCGATGACGATGCAACTCGTCGCGCATTTTAAAGTCGCCGCAGTCGAGCTGACCGATCGCTTCGAGGTGGCTCAACTCGTCCTGCAACCTGAAGGCAGCCGCGTGCGCATCACACTCGATCCGCAAGGGCGCGCCACTGGCGGCACGGAGTTCGAAACAGTGGGCGTGCGGCTCGATTCCTCCGCGCGCATTGTCGAATTCATTTTGAACTCAGCGGCGGCCTGACGCCAAGCCGCGCGGTGTCATTCCAGGCCGACCGCGCGAAAAGTCGCGTCGACGTGCCGCAGATGAACGTCGAGCGAACAGAGCGCATCGATCTCGGCTTCCGAAAGCCGCGCAGTGATCTCCGGCTCGCGCTTTGCGTTAACGGCAAATGAATCCTCGCCCTTCCATGTGCGCATGGCCGCGCGCTGCACGGCTTCATAAGCGTTCTTGCGTTCGGCGCCGGCGCGCGTGAGTGCGAGCAGGATCGATTGACTGAAGTAGAGTCCCTTCGTCAGCGCGAGATTTCGCTCCATCTGTTCCGGGTAAACCTGCAGGCCGTCGACGAGCTCGCGCAGTTTCACCAGCATGTAATCGAGGAGAATGGAGGAATCCGGCAGGATGATTCGCTCGGCGCTGGAGTGGCTGATGTCGCGTTCGTGCCAGAGCGCCACGTTCTCGAGCGCCGCGACCGCGTTCCCGCGCAGCACGCGAGCGAGACCACTCAGGCGCTCGCCCGTGATCGGGTTTCGCTTGTGCGGCATGGCCGAGCTGCCTTTTTGTCCTTCGCCGAAAAATTCTTCTACCTCGAGAACTTCCGTGCGTTGGAGATGACGGAACTCGGTCGCCCACCGATCGATGCTCGACGCGATCAGTGCCAGCGTGGTGCAAAACTCCGCGTGCCGGTCCCGCTGGATGATTTGCGTGGAGATGTTTGCCGCCTTCAATCCGAGCCGTTCACAAACGGAGCGCTCGATCGCCGGAGACAGGTGCGCGTGTGTGCCGACCGCGCCGCTCAGTTTCCCCACCCGAATACGCTCCTTCGTTTGCGCCAATCGTTCTTCCGCGCGTCCGAACTCATCGAACATCAACGCCAGTTTCAATCCGAATGTGATCGGCTCCGCGTGGATCCCGTGGCTCCGGCCGATCATCGGCGTCATCTTGAAGCGTCGCGCCTGCGTCGCCACCATCGCGCGCAAAGCCGTCAGATCTTTCGCAAGAATTTCGCACGCTCCCGTTAATTGCACCGCCAGCGTGGTATCGAGGACATCCGACGAAGTGAGTCCTTGATGTATCCAGCGCGCCGCGGGTCCCACTGAGTCGGCGACGTTCTCGAGAAACGCGATGACATCGTGGTTGGTGCGCTTCTCGATCTCGGCGATCTCCGGGATGGAAAAGCGGGCGCGCTTCCGGATTTCGGCCGCGTCGGCCTTCGGGATCTGGCCCAGCTCGGCCATCGCCTCGCAAGCGAGCGTTTCAATCTCGAGCCAGATCTCGAACTTGCGTTTCTCCGACCAAAGCTCACGCATCTGCGGCCGGGAATAACGATCGATCACTCGGTGAAGATAAAAGCGGGAATCAAAACGGAAAGCGTTTTGTACGCAAAAAAAAGCGTCGCTCCGGCGGAATCGGACCGCTGAAGCGACGCTTTTCGAAAGCTTGGAAACGCGCGACCTAGCAAACGCGGGCGCGGGTGAACTCGCCGTTGTTTTCCACGCGCACCTGGCCGCTGCCCAAGAGATCCGCGACGGCCGCGACGGTTTCCTTGGTGTTTTTGGTGCAGGAACTCACCGCAAGGATGAGATCGCCCAACGAAAGTTTTTGACGCGACGTGAGGATTTGTTTGGTCTGTTTCATAAAGGTTGTGCGCTTTTTTGAGCAGAATGGGTGCCACGGACCCCGTCTGTTTGATTCCTCAGGGAGCTTTTCGTTCAATCGCGAGGATTCCGCGCCGAGCGATGAGAAAACCGTTACAAGAGTGTCCGGTTTTTAGACACTTCGCGATTTACCCGACTGTGCGATCAAAGCCGCGAATCAATCCGCTCCGACTTCGGCGCGGTCAGCTTCATGGCGACGAAATAGAGGACACAAACCAGCAGCACCGCCCCGACGATCGGGAAGGATTGGGATTTCGTCGCCTTGATGATCGCGTCTGCATCCTGCAATTGCGCGGGAGTCAGCCGTGCGCCGACCCGCCCGCCGAGCCACGCGAGCACGCTACACCAAGCTCCCGCGCCGATCAGCGTGAGAACACTGAATTTCAAAAAACTCATCCGGACGATTCCCGCCGGAATGGAAATGAGATGGCGAATGACCGGGAGCAAGCGCGCAAAGAAAATTCCGCCAGCTTCGTAGCGGCGCAGAAAAACTTCCGCGCGGGCCAGCTTCTCCGGCGGCACGAAAAAATACTTCCCCCATCGGAGGATCGCCGGACGACCCAGCCAGCGCGCCACCCAATACATAATGGCCGAGCCGAACCATGACCCGAGCGTTCCCGCAATGACCACGCCCACGAGCGACATGCCCGCGCCTTGCTGCGTCGCCGCCACAATCGCGGCGGGCGGAATCACCACCTCACTCGGGATGGGAATGATGGTGCTCTCCAGCGCCATGAGCCAAAAAACTGCGGCGTAACCGCCGGTCAGCACCCAGTGGAACCAAACTTCAACGAGATGATGCATGACAAGATTTCAGATTTGGGATTTTGAAGTTTCGATTTCGGGAATTAGCCTGAGCTTCGATCGCGCGTTAGTTCAATCTGAAATCGGCAATCTGCCAACCCTAAATTCCCATGTCGATTTATCGTCGCGCGCTTCATTACTACCGCCCGTTTCTCGGGCAAACATTGATCGGTCTCCTCCTCTCGCTTTGCGGTATCGCTCTCAATCTGCTCAAGCCCTGGCCGTTCAAGATCATCGTCGACGATATTCTCCCGCGAAATCCGCACGCCCATTTCGGGAATTCGCCCGATCTGATCCCGTGGCTTTGTCTGGCGCTGGTGGGCCTCCAGCTTCTGTGGGGTCTGACCAACCTTGCCAGCAATTACATTTTCGTCCGAGTCGGGTTGCAGGCGCTCCTGAAATTGCGAACCGATCTTTACGCCTACCTCCAATCGCTCTCCCTCAAATACCACGACGCGCGCCGCTCGAGCGATTCGAGTTTCCGCGTCGCCTACGATTCGCAATCAATCCAGACGATCTACAACAAGGGTTTCACCAATATTTTCGGTTCGATCGTCACGCTGATCGGGACGTTTTGCGTCATGGTCCGGATCGATTGGCAACTGACGCTGCTCTCGCTCGCGGTCGTGCCCGCAATTGTGGCCGCAATTTATTTCTTCGCGCATCGCATTCGCCGCGACTCGACCTCAATCCAGGAACAGGAAAGCGCCCTGCTCGCGCAAGCGCAGGAAGGTTTGAGCTCGGTGCGCATGGTGCATGCGTTCGGCCGCGAGGAATGGGAAGTGCGCCAGTTCCATTTGCAGGCGCAGCAAAGTCTGCACGCGAATTTGCGCCTCACCCTCACGAACGTGAACAGCGCGCTCGTCATCAGCACGCTCATGGTCATCGGGACCGCCGCAATGTATTACGTCGGAACGCTGCACGTTCTCGCGGGAACTCTCACGCTCGGTTCGCTGCTCGTCTTCAGCGCTTACCTGCTCATGCTTTACCAGCCGCTCGAATCGCTTACCTACACCGCCTGGGCGATGGAAGGCGCGACCGCCGGCGCGCGGCGCTGCTTCGAGGTCCTCGATCGGGAAGTTGATGTGATCGACGCCGCGAACGCGGAGGAGATAACCGAGACTGCAGGGGCGATTGGTTTTGAAAACGTCAGCTTCGGCTACGCAACCGGGCAGCCGGTGCTGCACGATATCGACCTTGCGATCGCGCCGAATCAAATCGTCGCCTTGGTCGGCGGGACCGGCGCGGGCAAGAGCACGCTCTTGAGTCTGGTTCCGCGCTTCTATGATCCCGATGCAGGCAGCGTCGCATTGGACGGGCGCGACGTGCGGGCGGTAACAAAAAAATCGCTCCGCTCCCAAATTGCAATCGTGCTTCAGGACACGCTTCTCTTTTCGACCACGATCCGCGAGAACATCGCCTATGGCCGACCCGATGCGACCGACGCTGAAATCCGCGAAGCAGCTCGTCGCGCCCAAGCCGATGATTTCATCAGTCATCTTCCTGCCGGCTACGACAGCACGGTCGGCGAACGCGGCGGGCATCTGAGCGTCGGCCAGCGCCAACGCATCGGCATCGCGCGCGCCTTTCTGAAAAACGCTCCGATCCTCCTGCTCGACGAGCCCACCTCGGCGCTCGATCCCACGACGGAAGCTGCGATCATGGAAACCATCAAAGACCTCATGCAAGGCCGCACGACTCTCATCGTCACGCACCGGCTCGCGACCATTCACGGCGTCGACCGGATCGTCGTGCTCGAGGATGGGCGGATCGTCGAGCAAGGAACGGGCGCGGAGTTGCTGGCAAAAAACGGCGTTTACGCCACGCTCTACGCAGCGGGCAATTATCCTTCTCGATGAGTAACGTAAACAGCGAGCGGCACGTCGAAGGCGATTGGTGGACCCAGCCGATTCCGCCCAACGTCGTTTTCGGCGAGGGATTTTATTGCGAGAGCGCCCAGATCTTTCGGCATCTGCGCAGCAAAGCGCCGCGCGCCGTGGTCATGGGCAATCACGTTTCCTGCTACGCCGGTTGCTCGTTCTCGGTCGGCGCCAACGGAACATGCTCGATCGGCGATTTTACTTTGCTCAATGGCGCACTCGTCATGGCCGAAGAGCGCATCGAGATCGGCTCGCATTGTTTGATTTCCTGGAACGTCGGCATCGCCGACTCCGATTTTCATCCGCTCGCGCCCGCGCAACGCATCATCGATGCGCATGCCCTCGCCCCGTTCTTCAAGGATCGCCCGCCCCGTCCGAAACTGCGGACCGTGCCTGTGATCATCCGCGATAATGTCTGGATCGGAATGAACGCAATCATTCTGAAAGGCGTAACGATCGGCGAGAACTCCGTCGTCGCCGCCGGCGCCGTGGTCACGAAAAGCGTGCCGCCCAATGTAGTCGTGGCTGGCAACCCCGCGGTGGTAATCAAAACGTTGGACGTTCCAAAACAATGACGACAACAACTCCACCTCCTCGCCGCCGGCGCCGTGGTGACAAAGAGCGTTCCCGCGAATGTAGTTGTGGCCGGTAATCCTGCGACCGTCATGAAACGATTCGAATGATTACAGAAAACGCCGAACGCCCATTGCCCAACGCCCAACGCCGAATTCAGAAAAGTGCTTTCCGAGTTCGATATTGGATGTTCGGCGTTGGGCGTTCGGCGTTTTCTTATTTTTCATGAAGCGACGCCGTCTCATCGTCATGGGCTTCATGGGTTCCTGCCCTATCGCGGGAGTTATCTGGCAGCACATTCATTACATCGTCGGCCTGCAAAGACTCGGCCACGACGTCTTTTACATCGAAGACTCCGCCCGCCTTCCCTACAACCCCGACACGTTCGAGGTGAACAATGAGTTCGACTACGCCGCGCGCATCCTCGAGCATCTCGCCGCCGAATTCGGTTTCAGAAACCGCTGGAGCTTTTGCGCGCGCTACCTGCCGGGCAACCCGACCGCCGGCCTGCCGCTGAAAAAAATCCGCCAACTCTACCGGGAAGCCGACGCCATCCTTAATGTTTGCGGCACCCAGGAATTCAACGCGGACCTGCTCGCGAGCGATCGCATTCTCTACATCGAAAGCGATCCCGGGGTCGAGCAGATCAAGGTCGATCAGCGCGTGAGATCGACGATCAAATATCTCCGCCGTCACCATGCCCTCTTCACTTTTGGCGAAAATGTCGGCACCGGTTCCTTCCCCGTTCCCACCCATAAATTGAAATGGCTTCCCACGCGCCAACCGATCGTGACCGATCTCTGGAAAACAAATCGGCGTCCCCTGCCCGCGGCGGTTTTCACTTCCGTCGCCAACTGGTCCACCAGCGGGCTGAAGGATATCGAGTGGCGCGGCGAGAAATATCTTTGGAGCAAATCGCGCGAGTTCATCCGGTTCGTTGCCGCTCCAAAAAAATCCGGAGAACCATTCGAGCTTGCGACCGACATCAAGGACGACCGGACCCGGGAAAAGTTTCTCCGGAACGGCTGGCGTTTCCGCGCCCCGCATGATCTGAGCGCCGATTACCTCCTCTACCGCGATTACATCCGGCGTTCGAAAGGCGAGTTTACCGTCGCGAAAGATCAATACGTGCGGCTCAACACCGGCTGGTTCAGCGACCGGAGCGGTTGCTACCTCGCGGCCGGACGGCCCGTGATCATCCAGGAAACCGGCTTCACCAAACTCTTTGGCGGGCGTCATGGCCTTATCGCCTTCCAGTCGTTAGGCGAAATCGCCGAAGCCGTCCGGATGATTAACGCCGACTTCTCCCGCCATTCTCTCGCCGCCCGCGAAATTGCCCGCGAATTCTTCGAAGCCGAGAAAGTCTTGTGCTCTCTTCTCGAGCGCGCCGGAATTTAGCGCCTTGGTGGATCGAGCGCTCCGTCGCGCGATAGCAAAGGTAGGACACGCATCATGCGCTTCGGCGTTCCAGAACGAATTGGATCCGAGGTTTGGCGGGAGAAGGCTCCGTCCTCATGTCGAAGTCAGTGCAGGAGACCATGAGAGCTAGTCCGACGGAATCGGCCAACGAGGTCATCTGCGCGGACGTGAACAATTGCCATTCGAAGTCATCGCTGCCGCCGTCCGGGTAATCGAGATGCACAAAGAGTCGGCCGTCCTCGACCCATTTCCTTTCGCGAACGATCCCATCCGGTAAGTCGAACTTCCGCTCTCCTTGATGAGTGACGAAGAACTCCAGGTTCCACAGATCGAGAATAACTCGGCCGCCTTCTCGCACACCCATTCCCAGCCGTCTGAGCAGATCACGGTTCGTCGCGTCGTCGAAATAGCCGAAACTCTGTGACATGATGATGGCAAGATCGTAAGCAGAAGCTTCAGGCTGATAGTCGCGGACATCCGCCTGGATATAGTTCGGCCCCCCGGCTAGCTCGCGTGCCCTGCCAATTGCAGCAGTATCCCGCTCAACACCCGTAACTGAGTAACCGCTGCTACAAAGCGCCCGGGCATGCCGCCCCATCCCACAACACACATCGAGAACTTTGCGGAACCCCGGAAAAGGCGCGCAAGCGCAGATGAAGTCGACCTCCTGAACTGTACGGCTCTCCGCAATGCCGGCGTGAAAGAAGCTAAACCAACGCTCCGAGTAACTGTTTGCGAAAATCATCAGATCAAAGCCGGCAGCCTGACGTTCGCACTGGAGCGGTTTAACCCGTCGACATAACCCCTGCGCTGTGTGGCGCAGTCCTAGCCGCATCGCAGGGCGTCTTCTATTCTTGCCTTGCTACAATTCGCTCACTCAACCGCTTCGACGTAGATTCGTCGCCCTACCACGCGCACAACGACACTTCTTTGTGCGCCTTGGATTAGAGCAGCGGCCCTGACGTTTCCCAGAATGATGGTGTAGTATTCAAACTTGGCACGCCCTTCTGTCGTGGCGAAAAAGCCTCCGTCATCCGCGTCCCCGCTGTCACCCCCGCCTTTGTAGTAGTTGGCGCGGTCTTGCCGCAAAATATCGGCGACCGAGGTAAGCCGATCGCCATTGCTATTGTAGTGATCTCTCTCGCTGAGGAAGGCCGCATAGACCACCCGCTCTTGGGCATAGATCGGCCCTGCGAACAAAAGGCCCGCCATGATGATTAGCAACCATTTGGCCATGGGGACAGAGGACATTGTTTTCGGTTTCATGCTGGCGAGCATATTGAAATCCGGCGGTCGGGGCGAGCATAATCATTGTGCTGGAAGCCCACGCCGCGCCCGCCGCAACGACCTTGTCCGGCTGATGTCACTCTCCAGTCAGCATCTGGCGAATGAGTTCGTTGGAAATGGCGGAAGCCCAAGCCGAAAATATCTCGTCTTTGCGGTCCACAAAAAAGAGATGTTCGAGATCTCGGTTATCAAGAAATTCCACTTCCAGATGGCACGATGGAATAAGCTTTGTCTTTGGGTTCAGGTTCAGTTGATGGAAAAGATAACTCCCCCAACCATTGTGCAGTTCGTGATCGTCATGAACGGAAGCTGCTGGAGTCTGGGGCCGGAAAGTCTTTGAAACCCTTTCGATAGTCTTTGCGAGAGCTCGTCCGAATCTCTCATCCGCTTCGTAGTTTGGGTTCCTGGAGCGTTGTTGAATGACGGCACGCGGGCCGCTGACGCGCTGGCTGTTGTCGCTGTTAAAGTGAATGGCAACGTAGCAGCTCGCATTCGCCTGGGCTGCGACATCCGCTCGTCTTGCGAAGTCGATGTTGCTGTCATCATGGCGGGTGAGCACAGCCTTGATTTTTCCCTGCGCCCCGGCCTCGCTGCTCTCAATCCGCTCGGCGATGAGCTTCGAAAGGGTCAATGCAAGGTCCTTTTCTTTGATATGAAGCGTCGCGGAGGTCGCATTGTTGTTCGTGCTTTTAGTTTTGGCGGAGTCGGAACCAGCATCAGCGGCTCCGCCATGTCCGGGATCGATCACCACTATTTTCGGAGAACCGGAAGCATCCGCTGGCCAGCAAGCGGAAAGCGAAAGTAGGAAAACGAAGAGCAAGCGCACGAATTGGTTTGGTGTCATCTTCATTGTTGGTTCTTATGGTTGCGGGTCAGATGGTGGCGACGTCTAACGAGAATGAGATCAGCTCCGGACGCTTTCGGAATGTGAAATTGTAGCAACCGCTGATTCAACAGGCAATGCGAAACGGAGGGACGTGCGTCCGGGCTCGCCGCGACGAGTTCCTCCGGCTATGATGAACACCATGCGGTCAGGTTCAGCTCAAGCCTGTGAGGATATTCAAGATCCCGAAGGCTTCTCGATCGAGGACGAGAAGTTCGATCTGATCTACCCGGCGCAGATCCGTAAACTCTCGTCGATCTTTTGGACGCCGGTGGCAGTTGCCGCCGCCGCGGCGAAACTGCTGGTGACCGCGCCCAGCCTGCGCGTTTTGGATATCGGATGCGGGCCGGGCAAGTTCTGCCTGGTAGCGTCATCTCTGACCGATGGCCGGTTCACGGGAGTCGAGCAGCGAAGTGAGCTTGTCGCAGCGGCCCGGCAGGCGGCGACGGATCTGCACCTTTCCGATATCGAATTCCTTCACGGCAACGTAATGGATGTCGCCTTCGCGGAATACGACGCGTTCTATCTCTTCAATCCTTTCGAGGAAAACATGCATTCCGGATACAAGATCGACGGCGCGATCCCGCTTTCCCCGGCGTTATTCAAAACATACACTGCCCATGTTTCAACTCAGTTGGGAACAAAGCCGCTCGGCACGCGCGTCGTGACCTACGCGGGATACGCCGACGACATCCCTTCTTGTTACGACTGTGAATCAACGCTCTTCAGCGACGACTTGAAGTTATGGATCAAGAATCGCGAATTCGAGCTCGATATCGAGCGGCTCAAGTTGGGCGTGTCCCGAAGCCATCGCGGTACCAACGGTTGGCACCGACCGCGAAACTAAGCTAAGCGATGGTGCTCCGCTGCAGTAGCACATTGAACACGCCGTGCTGGGAAGCCGGCGGGTAGATGGTCAGACCTGCGCGGGCAGCAGGTAAGTGAGCGGGAGCGAACGAATCAACGTCTCGGTCTGCGAGTATCGCGGAGCCATCGGGGCAGCGAAGGTTGGGCGGCGCCGCGGAGCGGTAATTGAGGATAGCTTGCTGCGAAGCTTCCTTCGTAGTGTCTATCCTCTATCTTCCATCCTCGCAGCCCCAGCGCCGCTCCCTCCCAGCTACATGTGGTGGTGCGGCATATTCTTGCCGTCCTTCGCCTTTGGATAAGTCTTACGGGGCCGCTTAACTGTTGTGCCCTGGATGTTATTAAAGGGGACCGTTTCCGCGAACGTCGGTAAATTGTGGGCCCGCACCTGTGTCGCCGCTTCAAAGCCGGACGCCAGTTTTATCAAGGTAGGCTCGCTGAACGCGGTCCCGAAGAAGCTGAGACCTAGCGGCGTGCCGAACACGATGCCCGCTGGCACCTGCACGATCGGATAGCCCGGCGCCGCGGCGAGGCCCGAGGTGCCAAAGATGAAGTGGTCGCCGTAGATTAGGTCCGTAGCCCAAGCCGGGTTATCCGTCGCTGTCACCACGGCATCAAGGTGGAAATCGTGAATGGCCTTATCGATTCCATTCACACCCGCGTCGTGATCAATGGCCAGCGCCTGATTGTAGGTCAACCCTCCGAAGGCCGGCTGCGGGTCGTCCGGGCCTGGCGCAAGCGAGTTAGCCAGATCGAAGATGTCCTGGTTGAAGAACGGCATCTCGTCGGCCGCATGAGCATTATTGAAGTCGATGGCGGTCTGCAGCGTCCCGCCCGCCACCGGCACTCCCACGCGCGTCGCGAAGTACGACTTCACGTCATTGCGAAACTCGAACACCAGCACAAGGAACTCGCCGTCAGCGGACGGGAAGGTGAAACCTGCGGCATCGAGATCGATCACGACGGCACCTGCCGCAGTGAGCGCTTCCACGGCTTCCTCGAAAGCGTCGAGCACTGGTTGCGGCGTGGAAACGTTCGTGAAACCAGTTAACCCTGCACGAGTCAGACCGAGTCTCGCGCCCTGGAGGCCATGGGCGTTCACGAACTGAGTGTAATCGGTGGGGATGTTCGTCGGGCGAGTCTTGCCTGTTCCCCGCCAGCCGAGGGGCACGCCGCTCGTGGCGGGATCGCGTCCGTCGGACGTGCGGCTTTGGATGACACCCAGGGTCACTGCCGCATCGGCCACCGTCCGTCCGTGAGGACCGATCGTATCCTGCGTGTGCGAGATGGGCACGACACCGGCGCGACTAGTGAGACCCACCGTGGGCTTAATGGCCACGACGCCATTCGCGTTTCCGGGGCAGACAAGGCTGCCGTCGGTCTCACTGCCTAACGACACCGCGGTAAAGTTCGCCGACGTGGCGGCTCCGGAACCAGCGCTCGAGCCGCAGGGATTGCGATTAATGCCGTAAGGATTGTTGGTTTGTCCGCCGCGGCCCGACCAGCCGCTGATCGATTCAAAGGAGCGAAAGTTCGCCCACTCCGAAAGATTGGTCTTGCCGAGGATGACCGCGCCGCCTGCGCGCAAGTTCGCGGCGACGGTGGAGTCCTGCTTCGCGGACTTGCCGACGAGCGCGAACGATCCGGCGCTGGTTTGCATCTTGTCGCCGGTATCGATGTTGTCTTTGAGCAGCACCGGAATGCCATGCAGAGGTCCAAGGACCTTCCCCTGCTTGCGTAGCTTGTCCGCGTTTCTTGCCATGTCGAGCGCATCCGGGTTGAGCTCGATCACCGCATTGACCCCCGGACCGTTTTGGTCCAGGGCAAGGATGCGGGCGATGTATTCTTTGGTCAGGTCTTCCGAAGTAAGTTTGCCCGCCGCCATCTCCGCCTGGAGCTGCGCGACCGTAGCTTCGTTATGTGCCGTCGGGACACTGTCCCCTTGCGCCTTGAACGCCAGGAGGCATCCGAGAAACACCGCCGCGCTACCACTTATCGCTACCCCGAGAAATGTTCGGCGCGCGTTAACGAGCGGCGAACCCGTGCCATTGAATAACCGTGTATGCATGCACGATTGTGAAAAGGCCATCGTTTTGCGTCAAGAAAAATGCCGACGAGTTAGTAACGGGGCTGTTACTTTTGCTTTTGAAGGAGAAAATGCATGCGGGGATTTTCGGGACTTGGACTTATGGCCACGTCGAAACCCGTCCAGGTGACGACTAAGGCGAGTCCGACTGATCCTGCCAGTCCGCGCATTTCGGAAGGCATGAACAGTTGCCAGTCGAAGTCCTAAGAGTCGGAGATGTCGAGAATCGGCCGCCAAATAGGGGGATGGGGACTGAGGCAAAGAATGCCGAGATTCACAGACTCCCCCATCGCCCCCCTTCCATTGCGCCCTTGATCAATTGCATAGCGTCGGCGTCGTTCTGCGTGGCCTCGATGTCGCCGGGCACTGAAAAACGCAATTCGACATATGCATTCAAGACTTTTGCCTATGCATGGTAAACGTTAGCATAAGCGTTTCAAGATGATGCAGATCGATTGTTTTACGATGGATCCTCCCAATCGATTTCGGATTAGCTGTAGCTACCACAAAGACGAAGCCACGTGATCGTTGTCTTTGGAAAGGCGAATCATGATCACTCTGCTTGATGTTATCGACTCCGCCGTGAAAATTAGCCTGGGAGCCGTAATTGGAATCATCGCTGCCAAACAACAACATTCACTCGAACTCAGGAAAGACGCTCTTCGGCGATGACTTGAAGTTATGGATCAAGGAGCGCGAGTATGACGCAGATATTGAACGTCTTGGTCTGCGAGTATCGCGGAGCCATCGGGGCAGCGAAGGGTGGCACTCACCGCGGAGCGTTGGTTGAGGATAGATGAGAATAGACGATAGAGGATTGCGAAGCTTCTTGCGCCGCTACAGCCGAGATTTCATCCCGAGCCAGAACAAATTCTCTCGGAGCTGCCCAAAATTGATTTCGACACTCCGAAAATCGGGTCTGAGACAGGCCAAGTGCTACCGCGGTTTGTAATGATCGAGAAACTTGCCGACGGGATTTCCCTCTTCGACACCGTCCAGCCGCAGAATGACCCAATTCTTAACTTCGGATTCGGGGATCGAAATTCGCTCGCCTTCCTTATGGTTCGTCAGCAACAGGATCTTGTTGTTTATCCGCCCGCGAACGATGCCGTTCTTAATCGAATCGACGACGACAAAGACATCTTCATGGCGCAGCTGACCGCTTTTCTTGTCGTTTTGGAGAAGACGAATCCAGACTGAAAATGAGTATCCCGGCGGTAGCCCCTCCAGGAAGCGCTTCTTTGCCGCAGGATAAGTCGCGCGAGCTTTGGCAATATATGGAGCAAGAGCCTCGTCGTAGGCGATGGTCTGCTCACCTACCATGTGATGAGGTTTATCCGGAGGGCCGGGGCGCGTTTCATTGTAGGCTACGGTGATGACGACCGGCCACGAATCCCGCGGAGGACGCGGCACCCGCGCGGGCAGCCGCAGCTTCGAAACAATGCACTGTCCGTAAACGACACCTGGCGAAGATAGCACCCGCACGACGTGGCCATCAGCCGAAACGATGAACACGATGTCAGCGCGCTCCACTGCGCTGCCCATGTTGCACGATCCCATGGCACCTGCCACAGCGCTATCAATCGCCTTCGTGAAATTGTCGCGGTATTGCTGTCCGGCTTTCGTCTTATAGTGGTCCACCGCCTCTTGCACCGCGCTTTGGAATTCCCCCGCCCGGGAAGTTCGCGCAGTGACTCCAAAAGCCAGCAACGTAATCGCAGCTAGGAACCCCCGCTGCCTCCAAAAAGGCCTCACGGATTGCCTGACAAATCGGCTGCGTTGGGATTGCGGAGGAAACACGGCACTGAGTTTAGCCGCGCGGGCGTCGCAGAGGCAACTCGAAAAGACGTCGGTTTCCGGCCGACGATTTTCGGGCATTGAGCTGAGGAGACAATCGAAGCAAATGACGAGATTTACAGACTGCCCCCTTTTCTTCTGTGCGAAACGCGATCACTGGCGACCATCGGAGCTTGCGATTGACAGCGTGGGTATAAAACGTCTTGATGAATGGATGAGTGAGATTCGCCCAGACACGACCGTGGAAGTCGAGCATCGCGGGCAAACGCAAATCGGAATTGTCGACAGAGTGGAGTCTGTTCCAGATTCCCTCAATCTGCTGAGAGTTATATTGCAGGTGTCAGGGGAATTCAGACAGAACGAGTTGTTTCACGTGGTGAACGAGGGCGAAAAGTTCAGAGCCAAGGTTCTGGAAATCTGGAGACAAGGTGAGATTCAAAAATTAGTAGTGCAAGTCGAAATACCTGAAGATCGCTAGAGAGTCGTAAACTAAAATACCCCAATCGTATTCCCGTTGAAGAATATACTATAGCTGCACCTATTGCATCTCATGACGATCAACGGCGTGCCTTTATTTAGATCGATTTCCCGCCCTTCGTGCACTGTTGGTGCGACGGCAAGTTCAGGATGCATAGTAAAACTATAGCCCCCGCAGCAAGGACAATTCTTCGTTCCCCAATATTTGTTTATGTGCGCCTGGGCAGCGCTCTGTTGCTGTTGATTCATGTTCGAATATTGCACCGCCCATCGGCTTCGCCAAAAGACTGTTTGTTATATGTCATATCAAACAGGACTCTCGGCAGGCTCCTCGCCCTTCTTGCCGCCTGCCAGCGGGAATAACAATGCTTTCCCGGCCGTTAGGGAGTCCATGAGCTTTACCAGCATGGCCTTCTTTGACTCGGCAAGCGCAGCATTTGGATCCAACTACATGGGGTGAGGCTACTGTGCATTCACCACTGATACCACAGAATCACGATTGATATATGTCAGAAGAAGAACAAGCCACCATCGGAACGAACGCGCGGGCGCGCCATATTCGAACGACCTACATTGCTTCGGCGGCTTTATGCGCTGGATCAGCTACAGCGGACGCTGGCTCGGCGACCTTCGGCGCTTGCTTTCGCCTTTCCAAAACTCTTCGAGATAACTCCTTGTCCCAATAAAGTTCTATGTATCCGCAGACCGGACACGCAAACACCTTTACCAGCGCACCTTTGCTCGCGTCGAATGAGATATCATCATCTCGCACCGTGGCCGTAGTAAGCACATTGATTGTGTCTTTATCAGAGATCATCGCGATGTTCTCGTGATTAACGCAGTGCGGTTTCCCAGCTTTGTTGAGCGGCATGGTGGGATCACCTACTAATCAGTTTTGTCAGCATGGGCACGAACGGTTGCGTTGCGGAAGCACAGATTGAAACGACAGCTCCCACCCAGAGCAACACGCCACAGAACGCCGGAGGTTTCGGTTGACTCATATAATTTAGAGGTGTTGGGTCTGATTCAGACCCAACACCCCGGCATTTTACATGACATGTATCAATCGTCATTTTGTGCCTCCCGCCCGCGTTGCGGCTTTTGTCAGCTAATACGCTGGATATGCCGCAATCCTGTCGGCATATTCACATGTTCGGCCATCCACGCGCTGAAGTTCGAGGAACCGCGCCGCTTCACCGCGGCTTCCGCGGCGGATAACAGGTCCGGATCGATGGAGGCGGAGATGCTGCGCTTCGTCATACATTCATCATACCATCATGCTACGGTTGTAACATGTCGACGATCTTGATCACCGGCGCGACGAGCGGCATCGGGCTCGAAGCGGCCGTCGCGCTCGCGCGGCAGGGGAACTGGCTGGTGCTCGTCGGGCGTGACCAAAGGAAAATGAACGCGGCGGTCGACGAGGTGAAACGGCGCGCGGGCATGGCCGCCGCCCCGGACTCGTGGCTCTGCGACTTCGGCTCGCAGGCGCAGATCGGCAAGCTCGCTTCCGACATGCTCGCGAAGTACGACGGGCTCGACGTGCTGGTGAACAACGCGGGGCTGGCGACGCGGCGGCGCGGGGTCACTGAAGACGG
>PMSN01000020.1 GCA_003167555.1 Spartobacteria bacterium | reverse complement strand
CACTTAGTTTGTGAATTCGCGATGCCTAACCAAGCGATGGAGCGAACGGCGGACCGCTGTGCGTTCACATTTGAGATGACTTCCACACTTCCACTCCGAGCGACGCGCGGTTTCGTCCGCCGTCGCTCATCTTGTTCTCGTTAGGTTATGACGGAGTGAGCAGTTCGAGCGCTTTGCTGTAACTGCGGCGCTCGAGGAAGTGGCGCAACTGCGGATCGATTGCCGGAGGCAACTGTTGTTCGAGTTGCTCGATCCTTTCTGAGACGGCTTGCAAGCGTTCAGTGTGGCGGGCGGGATCGCGGCGGCTTTCTTCGTCGGCGATGATCGTGAGGCGCTCGCGCAAGGCGGCGGCCAGGTCGGCCAGGATTTTTTCCATCGGTAAAAGCTTGAAACGCCGGGCGGTTTCGCGCAAGCGTTCATTCATGGAGATGGCGGCGTGAAGAAAATCCTGATCGTGGATGACGATGTGGGGCTGATGCGGGTGACGCGCGAGGCGCTGACCTCGTTCCTGCGCTGCGAAGTGGATACTTCGCCCAGCCCGGAATACGGCTTCGAGCTGGCGCTGAAGAAAACTTACGATCTGTTCCTCTTCGATTTTCAGATGCCGATGATCGACGGCGCGATGCTCTTCTTTCTCATCGGCAAGGTTTACAATCATTCCGTGCCGCCGCGGATCGTGCCGCCCCTGCTGCTCGTGACGGGGAAGGGCGAGGAGAAACGGGCCCAGGAATTATTGCGCGAACCGGGCGTGCGCGGGTTGGTGCCGAAGCCGTTCGCGATCAATCGGCTGATCGAGAAGGTGAAGGAGTGTTTGCCGGGGATTGAGACAATCGGCGGCGCGTAGGGTTCTGGTAGGGCGAGACTCTGTCGAGCCGCAACGCGGAAGAGACATTCGGCGGCTCGACGGAGTCTCGCCCTACCAAGAATGCTAGCGCTGCGCTTCTTCGAGGAGCTGGCGGCGGGCTTCGATCCAATCGTGGTCGGAGTCGCCGGGCAACGAGAACTTCATGCGACGCTCGGCGATGAAGTAGGCGCGGAGGCGGATTTCGTCGTCGGATGGCTCGGCGATTTGTGGGGCGGTGGAAGCCTTTCCGGAATCGGTGGACGTGGCGCGGGGAGCGGATTTTTTCCTGGGAGCCGCTCGCTTTTTCTTCGGCTTGGACGAAGCGGCTTTTGCTTTTGGCTGGGGAGCTGAAGCGGCGTCCGGCACCGGCGCAGTTGCATCCACGCTGGCGGGGTCCGCTGCTTTTTCGACTTCGATTTTTGGTTTCCTGGCCACGTCACTTCGAATAGCGAGGGAGGCGGGCGTTGCAAGCGGATTCTGTAAACGGGTTGCGCGAAACGACAAACTTCGAATACCGTGCAGCCATGCGACACTTCGTTATCCGCTGGATCATCACTGCCGTGGCTGTAATGGTCGCGTCGGCGTTCATCAGCGGCATCCGCTACGACAGCATGGGAGCGCTCATCGGGGCGGCGCTCCTCCTGGGCCTGCTCAATGCCTTCGCCCGGCCGGTGCTGTTGCTTTTGTGCGCGCCGCTGATCCTGTTCACGCTCGGGCTTTTCATCCTGATCGTGAATGCGTTGATGCTCCTTTGGGTGCCGGGCATCGTGGGCGGATTTCATGTGGACGGGTTCTGGAGCGCTTTCTGGGGCGCGATCGTCATCGGGATCGTCAGCTGGCTGTTGAGCGCATTCTTTCGCGGAAGTGACGGGCACGTGCATGTCCTCACGCATCATACTCAGATCAAACGCGTGCAGGGCCGCGTGATCGAACCTTCGGAAAACGAACCCAAATGACTTATTGCCTTGGGATGCTTTGCCGCGCCGGCGCGGTTTTTTTATCCGACTCGCGCACGAGCGCGGGGATGGATAACATTACGATGTGCAGCAAAATGCGGGTCTACGAAAAACCGGGCGACCGCGTGATTTGCATCCTCAGCTCGGGGAATCTTTCGCTGACCCAGGCCACGATCGCGTTGATCGACCAGGATCTGCATCTGGGCGCCGCGGATGAAAGCCACGAACAATTGACCAACCGGCCGTCGTTCTACGAGACGGTGCGCTACGTGGGATCGAAGGTGCGCGAGGTGGAACAACGGGACCGCGCGGCGCTGGAAGCGGACGGATTCGATTTCAACATCCACCTCATCGTCGGCGGTCAGATCGCCGGGTTCGCGCCGGAGGTGCATCTGATTTATCCGCAGGGCAACAGCATTCACGCGACGCGTGATAGTCCGTTCTTGCAGATTGGCGAGCGGAAGTACGGCAAGCCGATCCTGGATCGCGGCTTCAGTTACGAGACCGGGCTGGCGGACGCGGTGAAGGTGGGCATCATCTCGATCGATTCGACGATGACGAGCAACGTGGCGGTCGGGCCGCCGATCGACATCCTTTGTTATGAAAGGGATTCGCTGGCGGCGAAGTTGCGCGCGCACCTCGGCGAGGACGATCCGTATCTCCAGCAGATCAGCCACCGATGGCAGGATGGAATTGTGAAGCTGGTGAACGAAATGCCGGCCCCCGATTTCAGCAAACCCGCGCTCGGATTCGCCACTGCGGCCTAGCGGCGCCGGGCCGAGGACCAGCCGGATGTTCGATGGCGATGATCGGCCGGCCGGGAAGCCGCGCGTGAAGATTTGCGGGATCACGAACGCGGCGGACGCGGAGGCGGCGATCGAGTTTGGCGCGGACGCGCTGGGCTTTAATTTTTTCCGCGGAAGCAAACGTTACGTGCCGCTGGAAGCGGCATATGAATGGATGGCAAAGCTGCCGGCGGAGATTGCGAAGGTCGCCGTTGTCGTGGAGCCGAATTTGGACGAAGCGGTTTCGCTCGGGCTCTTGCCGTTTATCAGCGCGCTCCAACTGCATGGCCACGAAACTCCGGACTTCTGCCGGAAGCTGGCGGAGGAGGGGATCCGCTTCGCCAAGGCGCTGCCGGTCACGACGCCGGACTCGTTGTGCGATCTGCCGCGGTTTTTCACGCGCACGGTCGTGCTTGATTCCGCACGCACCGGCGAATTCGGTGGAAGCGGCCGGACCTTCCCATGGGAAATCGCGCGGGAATTTGTCGAGGCAAATCCCGATCTGCGAGTGATCCTGGCCGGGGGCCTCACGCCGGAGAACGTGGCTGCCGCGGTGAGCGCGGTCCGTCCGTTTGGCGTGGACGTAACGAGCGGCGTGGAATCGTCGCAGGGACGCAAAGATCACGGGCTTCTGCGGGCCTTTATCGCTGCGGCGAATGGTTGAGAGCTTGAGGGGTTGAGTCGGCCGGACCACCCGGCGGCCAGCACTCAACATCTCAACCGCTCAACTTCTCAATCCCCCACAGGATGCTGGTCTGCTTCCTGCTTTAAACGCTCCCGCACTCTTCAACTTCACATTCCAATTATGGTTAATCTTCTCAAACCCTACATCTGCGGTGCGGCGGTGTTATTCGCGACTCTCACCTTCGCTCAGGCGCAGACCAGCTCTCCACCCCCGGCTCCGAGTTTGAGTCCCACCAAGACCCTCGCTCCCGCCCCAGTTGCCGACACCAACACGAAGGCCGTCACGCCTCCGTTGCCGACTGCTCCCTCCAGCAAAGTCAGCGACAGTTCCCAACTCCTGATGGTGCAGGCTTCGACCGCGAACGCCGCTCCATCGCCAACCGCTGCGGCGACGACTTCCACCACGACCACCCAATCGACGACGGCGGGACCGGTGGAACCCGACAGCGTGACTGAGAATGGCGGCATCGGGATTCGTGAATTTCAGGGTGACGACGTGGGCCAGGTGCTGCGGCTCCTCGCGCGCCAGGCGAAGATCAACATGGTCGTAAGCGAAGCCGTAACGGGCACCGTCACCATGCGACTGGAAGATGTGACTGCGCTCCAGGCGATCTCCATCATCGTGAAGGCCAAGGGCCTCTTCCTCGACAAGAGCGAGAATGTTTATTACATCAAAACCGGCGCCGAACGCACGGCCGAGCCGACCGAGAGCGACAGCTACCAGTTCAGTTACGCCCGGGCGAAAGATGTGGCGATCCTCATCGCGCCCCAGATATCGAGCAAGGATGCTACCCAGGTCGACGAACGGACTAATACCCTCTTCTTCCGGGAGACTCGGGCCAATATTGACAACATCCGCAAGCTTCTCCTCCAAGTCGATAAGCCGACCAAGCAGGTGATGATCGAAGCGCGCTTGGTGGAAGTGACCGCCAATCCGCGGCAAGCGTACGGAATTAACTGGGCCGGGGTCGTCGGAAGCGCCGACTCACCGAAAAACTTGACCTATGGAGCGCCGACTGCGGGCGCTTCGCCTGCGCCAAACGCGAATGTCCCGACCAATGGGTTTTCCCTCGGTGATGCAACGAAAAACAGCATTTTGGGGAATTTTGGGAAATTGACCGCGGGTCAGTTCGCCATTCTCAGCGTGCCCCAAATGTCGCTCACTCTCCAAGCTTTGAACGAAGACGCCGATGCCGAATTTCTGGCGAACCCGCGCGTAGTGACGGCTGATAACATGCAAGCAAAGATTGAGATTATCCGTAACCAGCCTGTGCCGCAGCTTAACTTTAACGAGCAGACGGCGACGGCGGTATTCGGCGGGTTCCAGGACAAGAAGTTCGGCAATACGCTTCTTGTCCGGCCTTCGGTGAACAAAGATAATTTTATCACGCTGGCGGTGAAGCCGGAGATCAGCAACAAGGTCGGCGATGCGACATTTATCTTTGCCGGTGCTACGGTGGCCAGCCCGATCATTGACACCCGCTCGCTCGATTCGAATGTTCTTATCAAGAGCGGTGACACGCTTGCCATCGGCGGCTTGCTCCAGGACGAAGTGACAAAATCCAGGACGAAAGTCCCGCTGATGGGCGACGTTCCGATTCTCGGTTATCTATTTCAAAGCCGGAGCAATATCCGGACAAAACGAAACCTGCTCGTTTTTGTCACCCCGACGATTATCGACCAGCACTACGGGACCGGGCTCGAAGACCAGGTCAGTGGCGTCCATAGCACCGGCGAGGAATATGCCGACCCGAATGGTTGGAGGAACAACGCCAAAGGCTCCGTGCGGCTCGTGCCCACGTCGCATCGCCAGAACGCGGCGGATTATCCCAAGCCGGGAATGCCGCCACCTCCGGCATCCACGGAAACGACAACGACAACGACCAAGTCGGTGGATTTCAAAACGACGGCGAACGACCGGGGAAATTAGAGAAGAAACGAATGTGGGGTTGAGAGGGGGCGGATTCTCGTGAGAGGTCCGCCCTCTTTGTTTTTCTCGGTAGGGGGAGGGCCTTAGCCCCGATTGAGATCAGGCCCAAGTTCGCGGCGCTCCCACACTTTCAGCTCGCCAGATACTGGCGGAGGCGCGCGCGCAATTCGGTGCGCGCCCGAAAAAGGAGGCTCTTCACCGCCGGCACGGATTGGTCCAGCACTTCCGCGATCTGCTCGTAACTGAGTTCCTCGTAGCGGCGCAAGATCACCGCCATGCGCTGGGATTCAGGCAGCCGGGCGATCGCCGCATCGATCGCCCCTTGCAGCTCTTGTTCGAGCAACGCAGCGTCCGGCGAAGCGGCGTGCTCGTCCTTGATCGGTCGTTCCTCCTCGCCGGGTTCGCTCTGGAGCGGCACGTGCGAGTGGCGCCTTTGCCGCCGCATCTCGTTGAAAACCAGATTCCGGGTAATCTTCAGCAGCCAAGTCGTGAACTTCGCGCGCGGGACGTAGCGCTTCGCGTTTTTCCAAACTCGTACGAAAACCTGCTGGGCGATGTCTTCGACGTCGGAATTGTTCCCGAGCATTTTGGCGACGGTTCCAATCACCAGCCGCTGATGCCGCTCCACCAATATCTCGAAAGCGGCGGTATCGCCGCCGCTCACGAGCTGCATCAGACGCACATCTTCGGCATCGTCATTCAATGTCATTGCAATGGTGATGGAACTGGAGACGCTCCGCTCCGTCGCGTGGTTTCATTGTTAGCGCAAACAGGAAGTAGGCTGAGAGCGTCGGCCGCCACGCCCTTTGCCGCCTTGCTTTTTGTTGCGCCAGCGGTTCAGCCCGTGCATCATTGCGCAGGAAAATCTCTATTCGATGAATTTATCCCTCATTCCCAAGGAGCTCCGGCCCATCGCAGAAAAGGTCGCGGGCAGCGAGCGCATTACGGAGACCGAAGCACTTCGCCTCTATCGTTCCCACGATCTCAACGCGCTCGGGATAATGGCCAGCGCCGTGCGTGAGCGAAAGAACGGTAACTATGCCACCTACATCCACAACCGTTACATAAATTACTCCAACATTTGCATCCTCTCGTGCCAGTTCTGTGCATTCGCGGCCAAAAAACGGGATGCGCACGCCTTCGAATACGCGATCGACGAGATTATCGGCGTGGTTCGTGAAGCGCTCCGTGTTGGCGTCACTGAGGTGCACATGGTCGGTGGTTTGCATCCGACGTTAAAGAAGGATTGGTATCTGGAGCTGGTCCGCGGCATTCGTGCGCTCGATCCCGACGTCCACATTAAAGCCTTCACCGCCATCGAAGTTCGCCACCTGGCGCGAAGAGTTTTCCGCAGGTCTATCCGGGACACGCTTCAGACTTTGCGCGAGGCTGGCCTTGGTTCGATGACCGGCGGTGGGGCGGAAATTTTCGATCCGGTTGTGCGCGATGAAATTTGCCGTGGAAAGGAGAGCGCGGAAGAGTGGCTGGACGTCCACCGCACTTGGCACAAAATGGGTGGCCGCAGCACTTGCACAATGCTCTACGGACATATCGAAACGCTCGAACAGCGAGTGGATCACCTGCGCCAGCTCCGTGAATTGCAAGACGAAACCGGCGGCTTCACCGGTTTTGTCCCCTTTGCTTTCGAACCGCAAACCACGGTGCTTTCGCACATCAAACCGGCTTCGGCTCTTGAACAACTGCGTAACCTCGCCGTTAGCCGCATTTACCTGGACAACATCGACCATCTCACGGCCTATTGGGTGAGCATGGGGTTGCCGCTGGCGCAGATTTCTCTCAGCTACGGCGTGGATGATTTACACGGCACTATCCTCGAGGAAAAAATCTTCCACATGGCCGGCGCCACTACTCCGCAACAACAAACTGCGGCGGCGCTCGAACATGCGATCCGCGAAGCTGGGCGCGAACCGGCGCAGCGCGACAGTCATTATCGCCGGATCGATTCCACGCGCGTCACGCCGGTCAACGGCGCCGCAGCAGTCGGAGCCGAATTGGCCTGCGCCTGACGAGTGCAGGCCTCGTTGCGAATCGGTTGCGTGAAGTATCTCAACGCCCGTCCTCTCATTCAGGGATGGGAAGGCGAAATTGTCTTCGATCATCCCAGCAAGCTGTGCGACAAACTGGCGAGCGGCGCGTTGGAGGTCGCGCTCGTCTCGAGTTTCGAATTTCTGCGCAACCCCGTTTACACCCTCGTCGATGGCGTTTGCATTTCTTCGCACGGGCCGGTGCACAGCGTCTTTCTCGCGCACGCGGGAGAACTGAGTCAGATCGAGGAAATCGAAGTCGATCCCGCCTCGCAAACGTCCGTCAATTTATTGCGTTGCCTCCTGGCCGACGCCGGGTTCGCGCCGAAATTTGTCGAGCGAACGCGGCTCATCCAGCGAGCGATCACGCCGCGGCTCGCGAAATTTTTCATCGGCGATCAAGCCATCCGGTTTCGCGATGAAAATTCCGGCACATTTCGCTTCTGGGACCTGGGCGAGCAATGGGAGAACGCGATGCATCTGCCTTTCGTTTACGCGCTCTGGCTTATCCGCCCGGAAGTGCCCGAACCCAAGCGGATCGCGGATAATCTGCGCGCCTGCCGTGATCACAATCTTCGTCAGCTGGATGCTGTCATCGCCGCGCAGACGGAGTTCAGCCCCGAGTTTTGCGAATATTATTATCGCGAGTGCCTGACGTATCATTTCGGTCCCCGGGAACGAGAGGGCCTTTCGGCGTTTCGAAAGCTGTGCGAGAAGCACGCGATTTTGTGGCCCGATCCGCGCCTGGTCATCTAAATGGCATCGCTGCCTCTTTTGTAGCGGCGGTCTCTGACCGCCGAACGCATTATTTGCAGCGCTCGATTTCGGCGGTCAGAGACCGCCGTTACAGGAAGAACCCCTGCGCTTCCCTTGCCACGCCACCGCCGCGCCAATAATCTGCTGCGTGGAGAGACGCTGGATCATCGCAACGAATGACAAGGAGCCGAACGCTGCCGTCCCCTGGGCGGAAATTTGCGGGCTGCCATGCATCGCCGAGCTGCTGAAGCGGAAAGGCTTTCGCTGCACCGACGAGGTGAATGCTTTCCTGCAACCGCGCCTTAGTTCCCTGAGCGATCCGTTTCTCCTCCCGCACATGGAGGCAGCCGTGACGCGTATCCTTCAGGCGATCGATCGTGGCGAGCGGATAGTCCTTTTTGGCGACTACGACGTGGACGGCATCACGTCGCTCGCATTGCTCTCCGAAATGCTCCGCAGTTACGGCGCCGCGCCCGAATTGTTTTTGCCGCTGCGGATGGAGGAAGGCTACGGCATGAGCCCGGAAAGCGTCGAACGCTGCTGCGAGCAATATCGTCCGCAGCTGTTGATCGCAGTTGATTGCGGCACCTCATCGATCGCTGAGATCGCGGCGCTGAAGCAGTGCGGCGTCGATGTCATCGTGCTCGATCATCACGAACCGAAATCAGCGCTGCCGGATTGCGTGGCGGTGGTGAATCCAAAGGCGGATCCGGATTCGGCGTTTCACTATCTCTGCAGCGTCGGCCTCGTTTTCAAACTCTGCCACGCGTTGCTCAAGACGCGGCCTGCGCCCGGGTTCGATCTCAAAGCCCAGCTCGATCTGGTCGCGCTCGGCACCGTGGCGGACATCGTGCCGTTGGAAAAAGAGAACCGGATCTTCGTTCAGCGCGGCACCCGCGAAATCGCTCGATCGACGCGCCCTGGCATTCGCCGCCTCATGGAAGTCGCCGCGGTCCGTCCGCCCGTCGCGGCGGAGGATATCGCTTTCCGACTCGGACCGCGCCTCAATGCCGCGGGACGGCTCGCCACCGCGGAGAAAGCGTTGCGGCTCCTGCTCACTCGCGATGAAACGGAAGCAGCGGAATTGGCAGCGCTGCTCGATGCGCAAAATCGCGAACGGCAGACCGTCGAAAGAAAGATTTGCGCCGAGGCCGAGGACGAACTGACGAAGGCGTTCGATCCCGCGCGCGATGCCGCCATCGTGCTCGGAGCGCGCGACTGGCATCCGGGAGTTCTCGGGATTGTCGCATCGCGGCTGGCGCGAAAATATCATCGACCCGCGATCATGGTCGCGTTCGATTCGAATGGGCTGGGGAAGGGGAGCGGTCGCGGCATCGAGGGCTTGTCGCTGGTCGAAGCGCTGGGCCGTTGTGAGAAATGGCTGGAAAAATTCGGCGGGCACGAGATGGCCGCCGGCCTGACGATACGAGAAGAGAATTTTCCCGCGTTCGCCGAAGCGTTCCGCGGCGCGGCGCGAGAGCTTCTTTCGGAAGAAAATTTGCAGGCCCGCCTTCACCTCGATCACGAACTCGCTTTCTCCGAGCTCAACGCCGAGCTGCTGCGCTGGCATGAAATGCTGCAACCTTTCGGCAGCGGCAACGCGCAACCGATGTTCTTTGCGCGCGGCGTCGAGCCAACCGTCGCGCCTCAAGTTTTGAAGGAGAAACATCTCGTCCTTCGCTTGCGCCAGAAGAACCGTTTTCAGCGCGCGATCTTTTTCGACGGCGCCTTGTCGCCGCTCCCGCGCGCGCCGTGGGACATGGCTTTCCGCGTGAACGCGGATCAATACGAAGGCGAAACGCGGCTGCAAATTCACGTCGAAGCGCTCCGTGCGTCGGCCCCTCCGGAATGATTCCACTTTCGCAACCGCTCAGTGAGCTGGATTGGATTCCGCGGCCGAAATTGACCGCGCTTCGCCGGCTCGAGATCGAAACGGTCGAGGACCTCCTCACTCATTTCCCGCGCCGTTACGAAGACCGCACCGAGTTCGCCGGGTTTCCCCGCGAAGAGAGCGACATTCCGGTTTGTCTTTGCGGCGAGGTCGTGAAGACGCAGCTGCGCCGCTTTGGCGGCTGGAAAAAAATCTTCGAAGCGACTTTGCAGGAGTCGAACGCAAACGCGCTCAGCCAGCCGCTCGTGCTCCGCTGGTTCAATCTGCATTACGTGCAGAAAATGATCGCGACCGGCCAGCGACTCGTCGTTTTCGGCAAACCGCGCTTGCGCGGCCAGCGGCTTTGCATGGAGCACCCTGAATTCGAAGTGATCGAGAATGACGACGAAATCTCGGTGCACTTCCGCCGGATCACGCCGGTCTACCCCGCGACCGAGGGACTTTCTCAGCGCGTCTTCCGCGGATTCATTTATCGCGCCTTGGAAACGCTCGACGAAGAATCAGTCGAGACCGCTCTGCCGCGCCAGGTCGATCTCGGCTCACGAAGCCACGCTCTGCACGAAATCCATTTTCCCTCGAACGACGCGGAACTCGCCGCGGCCCGCGAGCATTTGGTCTTCTCGGAATTTTTCGCCATGCAGATGCTGATCGCGTCGCGGCGGTCGGCTGCATCGCTGCGGAGCGGGCGGGCGCATTGTGGTCCCGGCGCGCTGATGGAGAAATTTCTGCGCGGCCTGCCCTTTGATCTCACCGATGCGCAGGCGCGCGTGATCGAAGAGCTGCGCCGCGATCTCGCGAGCAAACATCCCATGAATCGCTTGCTCCAAGGCGACGTCGGTTCCGGCAAAACCGTCGTGGCGATTGCGGCCATGCTCTTGGCCGTCGAAGCCGGCTTTCAAGCCGCTCTCATGGCGCCCACGCAAATCCTGGCCGAGCAGCATTACGCCGTTCTTCGCCGCTGGCTCGAACCGCTCGGCGTGCGCCTGGCGATCCGCACCGCCGCGCGCCAGGAAGAAAGCGGACCGCTGCCGCTCTTCGATCCCGCGCGGACACAAACTCTGGGGAGCGCAGGCTGCCAGCCTGCCGTGTCCGGCAGCTTGCCGGATACATCTGCGGGCGTGGACGAGCCACGTTATCATCGGCGGCGCCTCCCACATTTCGAACGTCCATGGGCGAAATACATGATCACGTTTACCACTCGAGAGAAGCGCACGTTGTCGGCAAGCGCGCGGGACGTCGTCCTAAAATCGATCCTTCGCTGGAAAGATCATCGCTACGGACTCTTCGCTGCCTGTGTCATGCCCGATCATGTGCATCTGCTAATCGAGCCTATGGTTGAACGCGAGGATGACAGCGGGACGCCATTTTTCTTTTCGCTGTCGAAAATCCTGCACACGATCAAGTCGTTTACGGCGAATCAGATCAACAAAGTCGAAAAAGAGAGCAGTGCGGTCTGGGAAACGGAATCGTTCGATCGCCTCATCCGCTCGGAGAGCGATCTCCAGGAAAAGTTTCAATACATCACGCGCAATCCGTGGGACGCCGGAGCGGTGAAACCGGGAATCGAATATCCATGGGTGTGGTATCCGGAGATGGAACGAGGTTCCTCAGAGAACTCTTCCGAAGACTTCGCGGCAAGCTGCCGCGGAGCACAGGCTGGCAGCCTGCGCTCCCCATCAGAACCACACATCATCATCGGCACCCACGCGCTCCTTTATGAAGGCGTTTCGTTCGACAATCTCGGGCTCGTCGTGATCGACGAACAACACAAGTTCGGCGTCTCGCAACGCGCCCGTCTCACCACGCGCGAGCCCGCGCCCGATGTCCTGGTCATGACCGCGACGCCCATTCCGCGCACGCTCACGATGACCGTTTACGGCGACCTCGACGTCTCGATCATCGACGAAATGCCGTCGCATCGCGGGAAAATCATCACCGCCGTGCGCGAACAAGGGAAGCTCCCGGAGGTTCTCACCTTCCTGCGCGCCCAGCTCGAAGCGGGGCGGCAGGCCTACATCGTTTATCCGCTGATCGACGAGAGCGAAAAGCTCGACGTCAAGGCGGCGGCGGCGGAATTCGAAACCTGGCGCGAACGTTTGCGCCCCTTCCGATGCGACCTACTCCATGGCCGGATTCCCGCGCCAGAAAAGCAGGCGATCATGGAGAGATTTCGCCGCGGAGAAACCAGCGCGCTCATCAGCACGACCGTGATCGAAGTGGGCGTCGACGTTCCGAACGCGACGGTGATGTTGATCGAAAGCGCCGAGCGTTTCGGCCTCGCGCAACTCCATCAATTGCGCGGCCGCATCGGCCGGGGCGAACACAAGTCGTATTGCATTCTGTTGACTGGGGAAAAATCCGAGGAGACGGCGGCGAAACTCGCCGTCCTGGAAAAGACCAGCGACGGCTTTGCCGTGGCGGAGGCTGACTGGGAACTGCGCGGACCGGGCGATCTCCTGGGCACGGCCCAGAGCGGATTGCCGGCCTTGAAATTGGGCGACCTGAAGCGGGACGCCCAGATCATGAAGGAGGCGCGCGCCGCGGCCACTGCGATTCTGCTGGCCGACCCGGAACTTAAGACTGGCGTAAACCAACGTTTCCGCAGATTAGTTGTCGAGAAGCAGGGACAAACCTTTTCGAATGTGAGCTGATGAAAAACCTAATCAAATTTCTCGTTTTCGTTTTGCTGGTCAGCGCCGGGATTTCCGCGCTCTACGATTATCGTCTCAAACACGGCGGCCTGAATTTGCTCGCGCGCATCGCGCCGGAAAAATACACGCTGGCCGCCACGGCCGCGACCGTCGACCCGAAAGACGTCGGCGCCCTCGAGAACTTGAACCGCGAGCGGCGCACCCTTGTGAGCAGCGTGGTGCCTTCCGTGGTGAGCATCAAGACCTCCAAGAAAGTCGCCGTGCGCAAATACATGGATCCGGGCGAGTTTTTTAATCGCGGTCCGCGCCAGTATAGCAATCCGAACGAGGAAGCGATGGTGCAGAATTCTCTCGGGTCGGGCGTCATCGTCTCCGAGGAAGGCCATATCATCACGAACAATCACGTGGTCGATCAGGTCGACGAAATCGAAGTGCAATTGAGCGATGGCAAAACGAAAAAGGCCAAGCTTATCGGCGCGGACGCGACGGTCGACCTGGCGGTGTTGAAAATCGACGAGCCCGGCTTGAAGCCGCTCAAGTTCGGCGATTCCGACGGCGTCCAGGCTGGCGACTTCGTTCTGGCGATCGGCAATCCGTTTGGGTTCGAGGAAACCGTCACCGACGGAATCATCAGCTCGAAAGGCCGGCCGAACCGCGTCGATGGATTCGGCGATTACCTTCAGACGAACGCCGCGATTAATCCGGGAAACAGCGGCGGTCCGCTGGTCAATCTGAAGGGCGAGATCATCGGCATCAACACTGCGATTTATTCCAGGAGCGGCGGCAACCAGGGAATCGGGTTTGCCATTCCGTCGAATTCCGTGCACGCCGCCTTCGAAAGCCTGCTCAAACAGGGCCGCATCATGCACGGCTATCTCGGCATCCAGGCCCGCGCCTTGGTGCCGGGGACGAAGGAGACCGAAGGCGTCATCATCGATGAGGTGGTGGCGGATTCGCCGGCCGCCGAGGCCAACCTCAAGCCGGGCGACGTGATCAAAAAATTCAACGGACACGACGTGAAGAGTTTTCCGGAGCTGCGCAGCCTGGTTTCGCAGGTGGAAGTGAACAAGAAAGTGGAGATCGAGGTCCTGCGAAATGGACGGACGGTCAAAGTCACCGCCGAAATCAAGGAACAGCCAGTCGATAGTCAGACCAGTCGCAATAATCCGCGCCAGTCCCCGGCGCCGCGCAGCACGCCCGCACCCGATGATTCGGACGATGACAGCAACAACAATAACAACAGCAAGAACGACGACGACTCCGGCCCGCTCACCTCCGTGCAAGTGGGCGAGCTCACTCAGGACGTCGCGCGCCGGCTCGATCTGCCGAACAGTGTCCGCGGTGTGCTCGTGACGAAGATTAACGGCGAAGTCGGCGAACTACGCACCGGCGACGTGATCGAGCAGATCAACCAACAGGCGGTAACTTCCGTGTCCGAATACAAGAAGATGGCCGCCTCACTCGATCCGAACGGCACGACGGTCCTCTCCGTCTGCCGCCATCGCACCCGCTCGTTCGTGGTCCTGCGCGGTCGTTAGGTTGCGACTCGCTTCGATACCGTCGCGCTGATAGCCTGTTAGCTCGTCGCGCGGATCAAACTGGTAGCCGTCCGCCGTCCCCCAATCTCCCAAAGCATGGCATGCACCAAAGCATGGCATGCATGGGGTCGCATGGGGTCGTGTCTAAACATTTGACATTTGGCGCAGAAAACTTTCCCCTTTTCTGGCTTTAATCCGGCGAATCCGCTGGGCGACGGCCGCATAATCCAACCCGCCAAATAAATTCCCTATCTCTCGTAAGCTAAGTCCGCAGCGCTCCCAGACCAGCCACATGGCGACATTCCGCGCTTCGAGTCCGTATCCGCCTTTTCGTAGCAACTGGCTGGCCGACAGACTGTACTTCTCGGCCACACCTTGAATAAGTTTTCTCGGCTCATTCAGCCTCGCACTCCTTCGCACTGCGGTGACCTCGCGCCCCTTTTCCGCCGCCCCATGCAGGTGATCCCGCATTCGCTGCATGAAAGTTTCACTCCCCAGTGCCGTCTGCCATTGCACAGCCGCAAAGGGATTTTCGACTTCTCGCAGTAAACCCTCCTCGACAAAACGGCGATAACGCAGTCGCGCCTTTTGCCCAAATCCTCGGCCTAGCTCTCCCAGCACCATCGCTTCCTCCACAAACCCCCACGGCGTCTCCAGACCGGCATACCCTCGGTAACTGCTCCACCGAAAATCTCGCAGCCGGTGCCGCCGTTCCACTGGTGTCCCATCGCCTAAGACTGAGCCGCGTACCGGATTGAGATGAATATAACGACTCAGGCCGAGCAAATACTCCCCCTCCTCCACGAGGAAACTCTTGTAGCGACCCTGAAACAAGTGACCGCTGCGCCCGTGACGCCAGTTGAAATACATCGTATAGCTCATCATCAACCAATGCATCCACCGGCTTAAGTTGGCACGGCGCGTCTGTGCTAGAAAATGAAAGTGGTTCGCCATAAGAACGAATCCGTGCACTGCTATATCAAAACGCTCCGCCGATTGCACGAGCAATGCAAGAAAACGAACCCGGTCCTGGTCGCTCCCGAAAATTCTTTGCCTGGCATTACCTCGCGCCAAGAGATGATAAATTGCCCCTTCGAATTGGATCCTCAACGCTCGGGCCATTACTCTTCTTCAATCGCCCGCTCCAGAATGTCAAATGTTTAGACACGACCCCATCTCTGCCCC